>NZ_CP154874.1:2405000-3005000 GCF_041729615.1 Pseudomonas alcaligenes
CCTTGGTCAGGCGCCGTTCGTCGCCCTTGTTCAGCGGGAAGTCCAGGCCGGAGAACTCCAGCAGGCTGGTCTTGCCGCTGCCCTCGGCGCCGAGCAGCAGGTACCAGGGCAGCTCGTTGCGCCACTTCTCGCTGCGCCCGCGGTACAGGCTGGAGGTCTTCAGGGTGCGCAGGGCCTGCTTGAAGCGGCCGCGCAGCTCCACCTGCTCGTCGCTGATCAGGCCCTCGCGGCGCAGGCGTTCCTGGGCGTCAACGTCGTCCGCCTCGGCTTTTTTGCGCACATTGGCGCGCCAGCTGATGAACACGATGAACAGGCCCCAGGCGAGGAACAGCAGGCTGATGCTGACCAGGCGGCTGGCCGCCGACTCCCAGAATTTGCTGTCGGCCACCGCCAGCAGCGGGCCGACGAACCAGATCAGCAGGGCCAGCACCAGCACCAGGCACAGGCTCCAGACCCAGGTCTTGCGGAACAACGCCGCCGTTTTCTTGAGAAAGTCCTTCATCTCAGATCATCCCTGATTGCTGTGTGCGGGGGTCGGGGCAACCTCGGCCGCCTGATAGGGTTGCAGCACCGTGCCGCGCTGCTCGTGCAGCACCCAGCTGAAGCCGGCGTAGAGCAGCGCCAGGCCGGCCACCGTGGCCACCGCCACCAGCCAGCCGGGGACGATGCGTACCAGCCGCCGGCGGCCATCCTTGAGGCCTTCCCAGTGCGGCGACAGTTCACGCGGGATGTCGCCGCGCAACTGGCGGATCTGCCGGTACAGGCTGTCGCGGATCGCCTCCAGTTCGAGCATGCCGCGCGGCAGCACGCGGTACTTGCCCTCGAAGCCGAGCGACAGGCAGATGTACATCAGCTCGAGCATGGCCAGGTGCTTGACCGGGTTGCGCGACAGGTGTTCGAGCAGCTGGAAGAACTTCTCGCCGCCGAACGTCTCGTTGTGGAAGGTCGACAGCAGGCTCATCTGCGACCAGGCACTCTCGTTGCCCCAGGGCGTGGTCACCACCGCCTCGTCGACCACGGTGCACAGCACGTAGCGCGCCGCCATCACCTGGCCGCCGTCCATGCCTTCCTGCAGGGCGCGGTGTTCGAACAGCTTGATCGCCACGTTGAGGCGTTCGTTGAGCGCGTCGAAGTTCTCCGCGGCGGCCGAGGTCTTCAGCCGCACCACTTCCGAGAGCAGCAGCGCGCTGGCGGCCACCAGCGGGTTGAAGCTGATGTTGAAGACTTCCGCCGGGCGCATGCGCGCGGCATGCACCATGCGCTCTTCGAGCTGCTCGAAGCGCGGCGTGGCGAAGTCGGTGAGCGGGCCGCGCGGCGCGGCGCCTTCTCCCTGGCGGTTGAGGACGACGGTGGTGTCCTGTGCTTCCCTGATCATGTTCAGCTCCTGATCGCCCAGAATTTCAGCTCAAGCCCGGCGAAGTCGCCGGACACGTGGAAGGCAAAGCCACCGGAGCTCTCCAGCTGCGCCAGTTCCTCGGCGCTGAACTCCAGGGCGAAGTAGGTCTTGCCGGCGTGGAAGGGGATCTGCCGCGGTGCCACTGGCAGCGGCTTCACCTTGATCCCCGGCAGGTGCAGGTTGACCAGCTGGCGGATGCGCTCCACCGCGCCGATCTTCAGGTGCGCCGGCAGGCGCTTGCGCAGCTCCTCGGACTCGCACTGGGCGTCGGCGGCGAGCACGAAGGTGGCGCTGCCGAGCAGTGCGTGGTCCTGCAGCGGCGACACCTGGATGCCGTACTGGCGCTGCTGCAGCGGCAGCTCGATGGCGTGCTGTTCCAGCACCATGGACAGCACCTGGCGCAGCGCCTCCATCAGCTTGCGGAAGCTGCCGGCCTGGTCGTTGTGCAGGTAGCGGCTGTCCAGGCGCGGGCGCTTGTGGTCGGCGGCGAAGGTGGCCAGCTCGCCGAGCAGGCCGACCAGCTCGCGGTACAACAGCTCCGGGTGCATCTGCTCCAGGGAGAGGTAGTGGCGCAGCTGCGGCTCGTAGCGGTTGACCAGCTGCAGCATGAGGAAATCGCCGACCTCGGTATTGCCCAGCTTGCCGGCGGCGCGCACTCGTTCAGCGAGGATGTCGCCGCGGTGGCCGAGCAGGCTGATCACTTCCTTGAGGCAGGACAGCAGGTAGCTGGAGGCCTGGGTGTGCAGGAAGGTCGGGCTGAATTCCGGGTCGAGGCTGATCACCCCGTCGGGGCTGGTGTCGAAGATTTCCGCCACCTTCAACTTCACGAAGGCCTGGTCGTTCTGCTGCTCGCCGAGCAGCAGGCGGAAGTCCGGGCGGCCGCAGCTGACCTGGCTGACGGTGACGTCGCCGGCGTTGGAGTCGGCCACTTCCAGCTCATGGGCGCGGTAGCGCGCCAGCACGTCCTGCTGCTCGGCGCGGCGGCTCTCGATATGGTTGCCGGTGACCAGCGGCAGGGCCAGGTACACCGGGGTGGCCGCGGTATTCGGCGGCACGTCCAGAGCCAGTGGGTCGCGGCTGGTATCCAGCTCGAACAGGCTGCCATCGGGCAGCACGCCGCTGGCCTGGCTGAGCACCAGCTTGCCCATGCCGAGGAACTGGCGGTCGATCTCCAGGCTGAAGAAGCCCCAGGGATAGATGTCCTGCAGGCGCGAGCGCGACTTGAGCTGGTGCTCGAAGTAGCGATCGTTCTGCTGGAAGTGCTGCGGGCGCAGGAGCATCCCTTCCTGCCAGACAACCTTGAGCATTTCCATTGCTCAGTCCTCTTGCTTGAGCGGTTCGAGGCCGCGTTCGCCGAGCATCACGCCGGCCTGGTTGATCTCGCCCTCTTCCAGGCTGACGACGTAGCGCCAGTTGGCTTCCGGCAGATCGCGGTAGGCCGCGACCACACCGACGTAGCGGCTGCCCGGTTGTACGGAGAGTTTCAGCTCGCGCGCCTCGCCGGGGCGCACTTCCATCTCCTCGAAGCTGACCAGGTCGGGCATCAGCGATTCCTTGGGCCGCTGGTACAGGGAGAAGAAGTCGGCGTTGTTGAACGACGAGGGGTTCTTCAGCTCCAGCAGGCGCACCACGATCGGCGACGGGCGGCCGCGCAGGTCCGGGTTGAGCTCTTCGCTGGCCTGCAGCTTGAGGTCGAGCTTGGTGGTGTCGGAGTAGGGCGACAGGCTGGCGCAGCCACCCAGGGCGGTGAACAGAGACAACAGGCTCAGGCTGATAAGACGGCGCATGGCATTCATCCTTTGCTTCTTCAGGAAGGCTGGTAATCGGTATTGAGGGTGGCGATCAGGCGCACCTGCTCTTCGTAGGTCTTGGCGAAGTCACGGGCAAACAGGCGCTGGCTCCAGTCGTCATCCTTCTGCAGCGCGCGGAAGTGGCGCTGATAGGCGCGCCAGCGGCTGCCTGAGGTGGCCAGCAGCGGCTTGCGCTCCTGCTCGAAACGCAGGCACAGCTGCTCCGGGGCGAACTGCTCGAACAGGCCTTGCACCGCCGTGCGGCTGGCGGCATACAGCGCCACCTGGTGCGCCTGCAGGTCGCGGTAGGCGCGACCCACGGCCTGCTCGGCCGGCAGCGCGCCGGGCTTGTTGCCGCGCAGCAGCGCGGTCAGCGCTTCGCCGGCATCGCCGACCTGCTTGAGCGGGTTGTTGCCGGCGCTCTGCACGGTGGTCAGGGCCAGGCGCAGCTCGTTCTTCAGTTCGCTGCGGGTGCGCAGGCTCTGCTGCAGGCCGGCCACGCTCTGCTTGAGCAGGCGCGCAGCCTGCACGGCCAGGGCCTCGCGGGCCTCGGCGTCGAGGTCATCGAGTTTCACCCCGAGGGCGTCGCCGAAGCGCTGCCAGAAACCGTCGGCCAGCGGCTCGGCGACTGCAACCGGCATGGCGCGCGGCTGCGGGCGCGGTGTCACGACCGGCTCCGGCGCGGCCTCGGCCACCATCTCGGGCAGCAGCAGGCTTTCCATGTCGATGCGCGCGTACTGGGTGCGCGCCTGCTCCTCTTCCGGGGCCTGTACCAGACCGGCGAACTCGTCCAGCTGGCTGTAGCCACGCGGGCGCTGCTGCAGGGCGGCGATCGGGTCGAGGTCGAGGAAGGCGTCGTCGGGGATGATGCTGCCGGCGTGCTGCACCTGGCCGATGCTGTCCTCGAACTGCGCCGGGTCCTGCAGCACGCGGGCGCGGATCTCCAGTTCGCCGAGGCAGTAGACGTTGCCGTGCTCGATGCGCTGCGGCTCGCCCTTGGGCAGGCGGGCGCCGCTGTCCTTGAGGGTCACGCCGTTGCTGCTGGTGTCGGTCAGGTAGAAGTGCCCGTCGACGTAGCTGACCTGGGCGTGGCGCCCGGAGAGGATGCGCTTGCTGTCCGGGATGGCCCAGTCGCAGTCCTCGCCGCGACCGATCACGCCGCCGGCCTTCTTGAAGCTCTTGCTGGTCAGCAGGCCCGGGGCATATTGCTGGGCGCTGACGATGTCGAATACCAGTTCCATGGTAGGGGCTCCTTGGGGTCAGTCGTCGCGCTGCTGCTGCGCGTGCGGGTCGCCCAGCGGGCGGTACTCGTCGTCGCTGGACTTGTAGTTGCCGTTGCAGCCGGCGAGGCCGAGCAGGGCGGCGAGCAGGGTGGCGGTCAGAAGGCGGTGGGACATCGCGGGTTCTCCACGGGCGGTGATTGGGGAAATAAGGTTCAGGCGGTCGCCGGCGATAGCCGGGGGCCGTAGCGGTTGTCTCTGGGTTGCCCCGGCCAGAGCAGCAGCAACGGCCAGATGACGCCTACCAGCACCACCAGGACCCCGCTGGTGCCCATGTCGTGCAGGCGGCGGATGCCCAGGCAGAGGCCTGAGGCGAAGATGTAGAACAGGGCGATTGCGCCCAGAACGTTCATGACGTAGCGATCTGTCGGCTCCGGGAAATACGTGGCCAGCAGGCAGAGGGCGATTGAGCAATAGCTCCAGATCGTGAGCAGCAGATACTTCATGCGCCCGATGCGGCCGCTGGAAACCAGCGGCTCCAGGGTCAGCAGAAACAGAATGTCTTTGGCCTTCATGGTCGTTCTTCCTTAAACATCGGCCGGGCTGATATTCAGCCGGTCCATGCGGTACAGCAGGGTGCGCCGCGGCAGGCCCAGTTCGCGGGCGGCCTGGCTCTGGTTGCCGCGGTTCTTGCGCAGGCAGTCGAGCAGCAGGTTGCGTTCGACCTGTTCCAGGCGCTCGCGCAGGTTCATGCCGCTGTCCTCGACCTGGCTGGTCGGCTGCAGGTTGAAGTGCTCGGGCAGCAGTTCGCCGCCTTCGCACAGCAGCACGGCGCGGGCGATCAGGCCTTTCAGCTCGCGCACGTTGCCGGGGAAGGCGTAGCCGGCCAGGTGGTCCAGCGCCGCCTCGGACCAGCGATAGTCATCGCGCTGCAGGAAGCAGGCGGCCTCGGTGGCGAAGTGCCGGGCCAGTTGCAGGATGTCCTCGGCGCGGGCGCGCAGCGGCGGCAGCTCGATGGGGAAGTGCGACAGGCGGTAGAACAGGTCCTCGCGGAAGCGCCCTTCCTCGACCAGCGCGCGCAGGTCGCGGTGGGTGGCGGCGATGATGCGCACGTCGACCTTGTGCGTCTGCGTGCTGCCCAGCGGGCGCACCTCGCCTTCCTGCAGCACGCGCAGCAGCTTGGCCTGCAGCGGCAGCGGCATGTCGCCGATCTCGTCGAGGAACAGGGTGCCGCCGTCGGCCGCGTCGAACAGGCCCTTGCGGTCGCGGTCGGCGCCGGTGAAGGCGCCCTTGCGATAGCCGAACAGCTCGCTCTCCAGCAGGTTTTCCGGCAGCGAGGCGCAGTTCTGCACGATGAACGCCTGGCTGCGGCGGAAGCCGCAGTCATGGATGGCGCGGGCGACCAGTTCCTTGCCTGTGCCGGTCTCGCCGGTCAGCAGCACGCTGGTGGGGTTGTGCAGCACCTTGCCGATCAGCTGGTACACGCCGCGCATGGCCGGGCTGCTGCCGATCAGGCCGTAGTCGCTGCGCAGCGCCGGGCTGGGCGCTTCCGGCGCCACCGTCTTGGGGGCGCGCAGGCGCTGCAGCAGCTGGTGCTGGGCCAGGGCGAAGGCGCCCAGGCTGGCCAGCGAGGCGGCGAAGACGTCGAGGTCGCGGGTGCTGCTGCTGGCCACCAGCAGCAGGCCGTTGACGCGCGCCTGCTCGTCCTGCAGCGGCAGGCACAGCAGGCTGCGCCAGGGCTTGTCGATGGCCGGCAGGAAGCTGGTCTCGTGCAGGTTGGGGTCGAGGTTGGCCAGGCTCAGGCGCCGGTTCTGGCACAGGCAGTACTGCAGCAGCTGCTCGCCGTCGTAGTCGCTGGGCATGCTGGCCTCGTGCTCGGCGGCCTGGCCGTCCAGCCACTCGGCGGCCAGGGTCAGACGCGTGTGGGTACTGTCCAGCAGGTACAGCTGGGCCAGGCGGCAGCCGGACAGCTGCGCCGCCGCTTCGGCCAGGGCCATCGGCAACTGCGCGGCGCTGGCCAGGCGGGCCAGCTGGGTGAACTGCTGCAGCAGCTGTTCGGCATAGGCCAGCGGCTGGCTGATGTGCCCCAGCAGCGGCACTTTCTCAAGCGAGCGTTCAGGCAAATTCACAGGCCAGTGCTCCTTCACCGTCCAGGGTGGCGTGTACGCGGGTAATCGGCTCGCCGCTGGCCATGGCATCCAGCAGGCGGTCGGCGATGCGCGGCAGCAGGCTCTGCTCCAGCAGCTGGTCGATCAGCCGCGCGCCGCTCTCGCCGCTGGCGCAGCGCTCGGCCAGGTGGTCGAGCAGCGCCGGGCTGTGGCTGAACTGCAGGCGGCGCTTGCCCAGGCGCTGGCCGAGGCGTTGCAGCTTGAGCTCGATCAGCTCGCGCAACACGCTGCCGGCCACCGGGTAGTAGGGCACCACGCGCATGCGCGCCAGCAGGGCCGGCTTGAAGTGGCGGCTGAGGCTCGGGCGGATCGCCTCTTCCAGCTGCTCCACCGGCGGCCGCTGCTCGTTCGCGCAGAGTGCCTCGATGCGTTCGCTGGCCAGGTTGGAGGTGAGCAGGATCAGGCAGTTGCGGAAGTTGATCTCGCGGCCTTCGCCGTCGTTGGCCACGCCCTTGTCGAAGATCTGGTAGAAGACGTTCATCACGTCCGGGTCGGCCTTCTCCACCTCGTCGAGGAGGATCACCGAGTAGGGCTTCTGCCGCACCGCTTCGGTGAGCATGCCGCCCTCGCCGTAGCCGACGTAGCCGGGCGGCGCGCCGATCAGCCGCGAGACCGTGTGCTTCTCCTGGAACTCGGACATGTTGATGGTGGTGAGGAAGCGCTCGCCGCCGTACAGCAGGTCGGCCAGGGCCAGGGCGGTCTCGGTCTTGCCGACACCACTGGGGCCGACCAGGAGGAATACGCCGGCCGGCGCGTCGTCCTTGTTCAGGCCGGCGGCGGCGGCGCGCATGGCGCGGTCGAGCACCTGCACCGCCTGTTCCTGGCCGCGCACGCGGGCGCGCAGGTCGGCGGCGAAGCTGGCCACCTTGGCGTTGTGTTCGCGGGCCAGCTGGCTCAGCGGCACGCCGGTCCAGTGGCTGATCACCTCGGCCACCAGGCGCGGACAGACCTCGAAGCTGACCAGGCGCTCGCTGGCTTGCGCGGCGGCCAGCTCGGCCTGCAGCTCACGCAATTGGCTTTCCAGCGTGGCCAGCTCCTCGCTGCCGTCGGCGCGGGCCTGGGCGCAGTGCTGGCGCAGGTCGAGCAGGCGCTCGGCCAGCTGGCGCTGTTCGCTCCAGCGCGCCTCGATCTGCTGCAGCTCTTCCGCGGCCTCGACCAGGCGCTGTTCCAGCGCGGCCAGGGCGGCTTCGTCCACCGCCAGGCCGGCGTTCAGGTCGCGGCGCAGGGCCAGGGACTGGCGCTCGCCTTCGGCCAGTTCGCCGCGCAGACGCTCCAGCGCATGCGGCGCGGCGGCCAGGCTGATGCGCACGCGGGCGCAGGCGGTATCCAGCACGTCGACCGCCTTGTCCGGCAGCTGGCGCCCGGCCAGGTAGCGCGCGGACAGCTCGGCGGCGGCCACCACCGCGTCGTCGCGCAGGTAGATGCTGTGGCTCTTTTCATAGATCGGCGCCAGGCCACGGAGGATGGTCACCGCTTCCTGCACGGTCGGCTCATGCAGCTGCACCGGCTGGAAGCGCCGGGCCAGGGCCGGGTCCTTCTCGAAGTACTTCTTGTATTCGCTCCAGGTGGTGGCGGCGATGGTGCGCAGCTCGCCTCTAGCCAGGGCCGGCTTGAGCAGGTTGGCGGCGTCCGAGCCACCGGCCTGGGCGCCGGCGCCGATCAGGGTATGCGCCTCGTCGATAAACAGGATGGTCGGCTTGGCCGCACCCTTCACTTCGTCGATCACCCCCTGCAGGCGCCGCTCGAACTCGCCCTTGACGCTGGCGCCGGCCTGCAGCAGGCCCATGTCCAGGCCGAGCAGCTCGACGCCGCGCAGCACGTCCGGCACTTCGCCGGCGGCGATGCGCAGGGCCAGGCCCTCGACCAGCGCGCTCTTGCCCACGCCGGCCTCGCCGACCACGATCGGGTTGTTCTTCCGCCGGCGGGCGAGGATATCGATCATCTGGCGGATCGCGTCGTCGCGGCACAGCACCGGGTCGAGCTTGCCGTCGCGGGCGCGCTGGGTGAAGTTGTGGGTAAAGCGCTGCAGGTTGGATTCGCCCGGTGCGGCCGGCTTGCCTGGCGGGTTCGGCTGCTGCTGGCTCAAGGCGAAGTCGCGCAGGCGCTCGGCGTCGATCTTTGCCAGCAGCTGCTGGTAGCGGCTGCCGGCATAGCGCAGGGGGTTGCGCAGCAGGGCCAGGAGCAGCGCGGCCTGTTCGATCTGGCTCTGGCCCAGCTCCAGGTTGGCCACCAGCAGGGCGTCCTGCAGCCACTGCACCAGCTCGGCGGAGAACACCGGGTTGCGCGACTCGCTGGCCTCGCCGCGCGGCTGCAGGGTGGCGGCCAGCTCGCCGGCGTCCACCTCGGCATCCTGCAGGGCACGGGCCAGCAGGCCGTCGCGGCGTTCCAGCAGGCCGAGCAGCAGGTCTTCGACCAGGATCTTGCTGCCACCGCGCTGCAGGCAGCGTTCGGCGGCGGCTTCCAGTTCGCGGCGGGTCTCGGCGTCCAGTGCCTGGACCAGCTGTTGAAGGTCGACGTTGATCATTTCATCAGTCCTTTAATGAGTCTTGCTGCCGATGGTGACGACACCATCGGCCTGTTCGTGGCCGAGCCAGGAGGTCCAGCCGAGGTGGCAGACGTTGTCCTGGCCGATGCGCAGCTCGCGGATTTCCTCGTGGCGCAGGGCCAGGCGGATGTCGTAGTCGAGCGGGTCGCGCAGGGTGAAGCGCACCAGCGCGCAGAGCGGCTGGTAGCCGTTGCCGATCGGCAGGAATTCGTGGAAGCGCGCCCAGCTCAGCTGACGGATATGGATGCGGAACTTGCCGCCGCGGTCGCGCACCGAGTCGCCCAGCACCAGGCTTTCGCCCAGCTGGCTGTTGGCCAGGCCGAGGCGGTTGCGCTGCTCGGCGATGATCTCGACGCGGCGCTCGACGCATTGCTCGATGCGCAGGTCGGCGTGCTTGAAGTAGTAGCGCAGCACCGACTCGACCAGCGCCGCCGAGTGGGCGCGCAGGCTGAGCAAGCCGAGGTAGGGCAGCAGGCGCCGCCAGTTGAGGTCCTCGGCGGCGCGCAGGCGCTCGCCGCCGAGGCCGATCAGAGCGAACAGGCGCGCGGAGAACAGGTCACGGGCGCCGCTTTCGTAGTGCGCGTAGTAGCGGTACTTGCGCCAGATCGGCAGGAGCAGGCGCTGCAGGCGGTCGTTGAACAGGTCGAGGAAGTCTCGAGTGGTGTTGCCGTCCGGGCCGTCGCCCAGAGCCTGCTCGCTGTAGAAGGCCGGCAGTGGCGAGCCGGCGCCGAACAGGCCGACCAGGTTGATGCGCAGGCGCGCGCGCAGCTCGCCGTGCTCCTCGAAGAACTCCAGGCGATCGGTGTCGCTGCCAGGGAAGCCCAGGCTGGGGTTGGCCTGGAATTCCAGGCGCTCGTACAGCGCCTCCTCATCCAGCTCGGGATGGGCGGCGCGCAGGCGGTCCAGCACCCGCAGCACGCCCTGGAACAGGCTGTACTCGCGGATGCCGGAGCTGAGTTTGCTCAGAGCAGGGGCTGCTGCCCCATGCGCGGCGTCCATTGGTACACCTCTCCCTGTGTGCTCTGTACGCGCAGCTCGTGGTAGCTGTTGAGGCTGGCGTAGAGGGCGAAGAATTCATTGAGTACCGAGGCGAACAGGAACAGGTCCCCTTCGCCCAGGTAGCCGTCCTGGTCCATGGTCAGTTCGGTGCGCACGCCGCGAATCGGCAGGCCGCGATGCAGGCGGTCGACGTGCTGGTGGGCGATCCTCTTCAGGCCGCCGAGCATGCGCTGGCTGACCTTGAGCGCGTGCTGGTCGTAGTGGCGCGGCAGGTCGTAGGTCTCCAGGATGACCTTGAGCGCCTCGACGTCGGCCAGCGACAGGTAGTTCAGCGACATGTTGGAGATCAGCTTCCACAGGTAGTCGCGGTGCAGCGGCGGCGCATAGCTCGGCGTCACCGTGCCGATATTGCGGAAGCTGAGGAACTCCGGGGTGTCCTCGCTGGGCAGGCAGATGTCGCCCGGCTTGAGCTGGCGCGCCAGGCTCTGGTTGGTGCAGGTCAGCTCGATCGACAGGGTCTCCTGCGCATCGCCGTTGCGCGCGCCGAAGCTCAGCCAGGTTTCCAGGCCGTCGCCGAGCAGCGACGGCTGCTGGCGCACGCTGTAGTGCGGGCGCGCGCGCGGCTGGTCGAAGCTGATGTCGTGCTCGAACGACTCGAACGGCACGTATTCCTCGTAGCCCATGCCGCCCGGTTTCCAGCCGGTCACCCGGTCCACCGAGAACACCCCGCAGTGCCGCGGGTCGAGCTCGGCCGGCAGCAGCAGGTACTGGTCCTGCTTGCCGTCCAGGCGGATCGGGATGGCGTCGTGGGCGAACAGGTTGACCACCGGCGTGCAGTACAGGCGCACGTTGTCCAGGGTCGGGCGGATGCGCTGCAGGCCGGTCTTGCGGATATCGAAGCGCAGTTCCAGGCCGCGGGCACGCTCCAGCACTTCGGCCGGCTGGCGCTGCAGTGCATCCAGCCCCTTGAGCTCGACGAACAGGAACTTGTCCTGGAAGGCGAAGTATTCCTGCAGGTGGCGATAGCCGCGGAAGGTGTTGTGCGGGTAGGGAATCAGCGCGTGGTCTTCGCTGAAACCGACCGCCTCGACCTGGCTCGCCGGCAGGCCGATGGCCGGCAGCGGCAGGCCCTGCTCGCCGGTCAACGGCTGACCTTCGCCATCCAGCAGGACCAGCTGCAGACCGCCGAGGTGGCGCAACAGGCCGAGGTAGAGCAACTGGGCGATATAGCGCTCGCCGGCCAGGTGCAGGCGCAGGGCGCTCAGGCCGATCTCGCCGAGATGGCCGTCGGCGCTCATGCCCAGACGCAGACTGAGCAACGCGCCATCGCCCTTCACCGAATAGTCCAGGCCGTTCAGCGCCAGCGGCAGCACTTCCGAGGCATAGGCGGTGCGGAAGCGGCAGGTCACGCCCTCGATGGCCCTGGCCTCCACCGGCGTGTGGCGCGGCACCGCAAGGGCTGGACCGGGGCGCTTGAGCGGGTCGAACTGCAACATGCTGAAGGCCGGCAGCGGGCGCATGTAGTTGGGCCACAGCAGGTGCATCAGCGAATGGGTCAGCTCCGGCAGCTCGTCGTCGAGCTTCTGCCGCAGGCGCCCGGTAAGGAAGGCGAAGCCTTCCAGCAGACGCTCGACATCCGGATCGCGCCCGGCCTGGCCGAGGAACGGCGCCAGCGCCGGGCTGCGCTCGGAGAAGCGCTTACCCAGTTGGCGCAGGGCGGAGAGTTCGCTCTGGTAGTGGTGGTTGAAGGACATTAGTGGGCCTGCTCCTTGGCCGATTCGAGACAGCTCCAGAGATCAGTCCCTTGTTCGTCAGAGACGGCGATATGGACTGGTTGCAGCGTCAGTCGAGGCAATTGCACCGGTACCGATGAGCACCAGTACCTACTCATCCAAGTGCAGTGACGGGTGTGGTAGCCGGCGGCGCTGACCGACAGCGTGGTTCCACAGCGCGGCGCATCGGCCAGCAGGGCGAACAGGCGATAGTCACGGTGTTCGGCGAAGGCGAAACGGCCCTCGGTGTCGCTGATGGTTTCGTAGCGCCAGGATTCGTCGCTGCCGATATCCAGCTCAATCCTGGCGTCCGCCACTGCCTGCCCTGTTTCGGCGGACAGCACTCGGCCCTCGATGGCCGGGTTGCGGGTCACCGAGTGGGGGTAGGGGACGCAGGAACTTTGCATGGCGACCGTGATCGCTAGCAGAGCGGTGCGGCTATTGGCTGACCTTGTGTGGGGTACGAACAGGAGCACTAGTTGCACTCCGGCAAGGTCCAGCTGGCATAGCCGCTGTCGGTTGGGTAGATGGCGTGGCCATTGACCCAGATGGCCTTTTCTAACTCGGCGAATTCGCGCTGCCAAAGCAGCCACTCGGAGCTTTTTAGTAAGACACCATTTTTGTCATAGACCCGAAAAAAGGAGTCGCTGCTAAATAGTTTTATGGTTTTTCCCAAAGCACCAAGCGACGAGAACCTTGGAATATATGCATTGATATAGCAGGTGCGTGCTTCATTCCAATAGGTCATGTATGGCTCGGTAGTGGAGCTAAGACGTAGTTTTGTGAAGAGCCACGAGCCGCTCACGGAAAAGCAAGTAATAAATATAGTCAATGCAATGAGTAGATACTTCTTATTCATCGTTAGTACCCCTGCTTCCGATTTGTGAATTCCTTAAAGTCTGGCTTACTGAGGTGTACTGAAATCGATACGGGGTAGAGCTTTACCGTAGAGAAGACGAGAAAGTCACCGCCCTTATTTTTCAGCTGACGATATTTATTGAAAGCACCATTGGTGACCTTGAAATAGCGACTTCCGCTTCTATCGATGTGCTCTGGAGAGGAAATGGCTTCGATAGGGCCTGGGCGAATTACGCCAGGCCGATTCCAGTAGCCAAGAAGCTGGTCGCCGTCGATGTTGAGGAAGTCATAGGTGTCTCGTACATAGAGACCAATTTCTTCTATTTCTATTGCAGGGAAACCATGATCACTGGCGTAGGTTCTGAATTTTGTGGCGGCAACCTTGATGACGAAACTGCCAAGGGCGCCGTATACATCATCAAGATCGTCTGTTGCCTTTTCCCAGAGGGTGGCGCCAATTCGAATTAGATTGAATTGAGAAGTTTCTTCGAGCTGAATAGCTGACAAGCCACTGAAGTCTTCAGAGGCGTTGTGCAGCGTGCAGGAATTTTCATCCAGGTGTCCTATGCGTTTCAGACGGTTCATGAAAACTACAAGACCGTTGGAAAGCTGTGTCAGCGGTGACTTGGTTCTCCCTATCAATCCATTGAATTCACGAACCTCTTGGAGATCGGACACTAGACTCTCCACGCGGTCTTGTATGCGCCTAGAGGAACTGAACAGCCATTCGAAGGGCAAGTCGGTTAGTAGTTGCTGCCCACTAAGAGTGCTAGGTGATACATTGCCTACCTTAACTGCGGCGGGCATCTCATAGGCTGGGTTGTTGAACCACTTGCGCATTAAGCGGGCGCCTTGGGACCAGCCGAGCCCATCCATCACCGTGGGAATGTCGGTAATCTTGAACGTCTCGACAGGTGCCTTTTTGCCCTCGGTCTGCTTGGACGGGGTCAATTGGGAAACGATGGGAGCCAGCAGCATTTCGTTCTCCTCAGGCGATCACGAGCGCGGTCTGTGGCTCAAGGGTCAGGGTGACGCCCTCCGCTCGGGATGAACTGATGCGCTCGGTTTTGCCCTGGCTGTCGGTGACCCCCGAGATGACCTGACCGGAGGCGGTTTCCAGGCGATAGGCCTGATCGGCAAGGGGAGCGCCGGTCTGAGCATCCAGCACAACGAAGTGCTCGTCGAACACACCAGCAAAGGTCACCGGCTGCGGCGCCGTAAAGGCCGCACCTCCTCCACTGACCCCAATCAACACCGTCCCCGACCCCGCCACCACCACATTGCCGTGATTACCCACGGTGCCGATGGTGGTCGCCGGCTTGCCGTTGATCAGCACGGTCGGGATCACGTTGCCGGACAGCGCGCCGCCGCAGGCCGAGGCATCGCCCTGGCGGGCCGCCGGCAGGCTGTCGAACAGCACGTTGGGCGAGCCGACGGCGATGGGGTTAGTGCCGTGGCCGGGAACCGGGCAGGCGGTGGGGTCGCCCAGGCGGGCGGCGGGTTTACCGGACATCCATGCTCTCCTTTGAACAGGCCCTTACCTGACCTTCACTTGCCCGCTGCCATCCAGCTGCGCGGCGAAACTGACCTGGCGCTTGATGCCCTCGACCTGCAGCAGCCCTTCGATGGCGAAGTTGAGGCTGAGGGGGTCGTGCTCGCGCGGCAGGGAAATGACCCGCACCTGTTTCAGGCGCGGCTCGTATTGTTCGATGAAGCGTTCGATCGCCATGCGTGCCTGCTGCAACGCGTCGTGCAGCGACAGGCGCATGTCGTTGAGATCGGGCAACCCGTAGTCGGGCAGCGTCTGCACGCTGCCCGCCCGGGTGCTGAGCATCTTGGCCAGATGGGCAGCCACCGAGGCCATCACGGCCACCTCGTGGTCGAGGCGGGCGCGGCCGACGGTGTCACCGCCGAGGCGCTCGAACAGGCTGCCGTAGGCCACGTGCTTACTCCTTGTCCAGCTTGCCGACCAGGGACAGGGTGAAATCGGCACCCATGTACTTGAAGTGCGGGCGCACGTTGAGGCTGACGCGGTACCAGCCCGGCTCGCCTTCCACGTCGCTGACGATCACCTGGGCGGCGCGCAGCGGACGGCGGCTGCGGACTTCCGAGCTGGGGTTCTCCTGGTCGGCGACGAACTGGCGGATCCACTTGTTCAACTCCAGCTCGAGGTCGGTGCGCTCTTTCCAGGCGCCGATCTGCTCGCGCTGCAGCACCTTCAGGTAGTGGGCCAGGCGGTTGACGATGAACAGGTAGGGCAGCTGGGTGCCGAGCTTGTAGTTCAGCTCGGCGGTCTTGCCTTCCTCGCTGATGCCGAAGAACTTCGGCTTCTGCGTCGAGTTGGCGGAGAAGAACGCGGCGTTGTCGCTACCCTTGCGCATGGTCAGGGCGATAAAGCCTTCCTCGGCCAGCTCGTACTCGCGACGGTCGGAGACCAGCACTTCGGTGGGGATCTTGGTCTCGATCTCGCCCATGCTCTCGAAGTGGTGCAGCGGCAGGTCTTCCACCGCGCCACCGCTCTGCGGGCCGATGATGTTCGGGCACCAGCGGAACTTGGCGAAGCTGTCGGTCAGCTTGGAGGCGAAGGTGTAGGCGGTGTTGCCCCACAGGTAGTGCTCGTGGTTGCCGGCGACGTTCTCCTTGTAGACGAAGGTCTTCACCGGGTTCTCTTCCGGATCGTAGGGGTTGCGCAGCAGGAAGCGCGGCAGGGTCAGGCCGACGTAGCGCGCGTCTTCACGCTCGCGGAAGCTCTGCCACTTGGCGAATTGCGGGCCCTCGAAGTGATCCTTGAGGTCCTTCAGGTTGGGCAGGCCGGTGAAGCTCTCCAGGCCGAAGAATTTCGGGCCGGCGGCGGCG
This sequence comes from Pseudomonas alcaligenes, assembly GCF_041729615.1. NCBI lineage: Bacteria > Pseudomonadati > Pseudomonadota > Gammaproteobacteria > Pseudomonadales > Pseudomonadaceae > Aquipseudomonas > Aquipseudomonas alcaligenes. Next base: position 2,420,605 of record NZ_CP154874.1, read on the forward strand.
ATGAACGGGGCGTGTGCCATGCAGGCGACCGAGGCCACATGCTGCAGGCACTTGATGTCCGGCGAGCTGGGGTCGAAGAAGTAGTTGGCGACGATGGCGCCTACCGGCTGGCCGCCGAACTGGCCGTATTCGGCGGTGTAGATGTGCTTGTACAGGCCGGACTGGGTGATTTCCGGGCTGTCCTCGAAGTCATCCAGCAGGTCCTGCTTGGAGGCGTTGAGGATCTCCAGCTTGGTGTTCTCGCGGAAATCGGTGCGGTCGACCAGCAGCTTGAGGCCGCGCCAGGACGATTCCAGGGCCTGGAAGTCGGCGTGGTGGAGGATCTCGTCCATCTGCCGGCTGAGCTTGGCGTCGATCTCCGCGATCATGCGGTCGACCATGGCCTTCTTCACCGGCTCGTTCTGGTTGTGCGGCTTCAGCAGTTCTTCGATGAAGGCGGATACGCCACGCTTGGCGATGTCATAGGCCTCGTCGTCCGGGGTCAGGCGGGTTTCCGCGATGATGCGGTCGAGAATGCCGGCTTCGGCGACATTCCGGGTGCTTTCCACTACTGCACTGGTGCTCATGCTCGGGCTTCCTTGTCGAGAATTCAGGCGTCTTGCTGGGCTTGGGCGGCGAGGCCCAGTTCACCCAGTACGCGGTCACGGGAGTCGTCGTCGGAGAGGACGCTTTCGATCGCCTTGCGGAAGGCCGGGGCGTTGCCCAGCGGGCCTTTCAGGGCGACCAGGGCGTCGCGCAGTTCCATCAGCTTCTTCAGCTCGGGGACCTGGTCGACCACGGCGGCCGGGTTGAAGTCCTTCATCGAGTTGATGCGCAGCTGCACCGGCAGCTCGTCGTCGGTTTCTTCGTCCTGCAGGCGGTTGGGCACGGCGAAGGTCAGGCTCAGCTCCTGCTTGCCCAGCACTTCGTCGAAGTTGTTCTTGTCGATGCTGATCGGCTTGCGGTCCTCGATCTTGCGGTCGTCGGCGCGCTGGGTGAAATCACCCAGAACCATCAACTTGAGGGGCAGTTCGATCTCTTCCTGAGCACCACCGGTCGCCGGTTTGAAGGTGACGTTGATGCGTTCCTTGGGGGCTACCGAGCCTTCTTTGGCCATGGTTGTTCTCCTTTACGTTCGGAGGCCTTGCGGCCTCAATCCAGCACCACTTCGAGATCGAGGTGGCACAGCCTGCGGTGGATCTCTTCCTTGCGCTCGCGGATCGCGTGGTTCTGCGGCAGCAGCTCGTAGCAGTTGTGCAGCAGACGCAGCACTTCCAGGGCGAGATCGGGTTCCCACTCGCCGAGGCCGGAGGCCTGCAGCGTCTGGTCGAGGGATTCGAGTTGGGTCTTGGCCAGTTCGTGCTTCTTCGCCGCGCTGCACAGGCGCGCCAGGGCGAGCTGCCAGAAGAACCGCGCGCGGCCGCCCTGGGCCTGGGCCATGCCCTGCTTGAGCTGCTGCACGGCGGGCTTCAGGCCATCCTTGCGCAGGCGCGGCAGGGCCGCCTGCAGGGCCAGTTCCCAGGCCGGCAGTTCGCCGCCGGCGCTGACCTGTACGGTCGGTTCGGCGCTCGGCGCCTGCAGGTGCGGCAGCACGCTGGCGCCGATCCAGGCGCGGGTCTCGGCATCGGCGAAGGGCGCGCCGTCGTGGTAGCGCAGTTCTTCCAGGCCGGGTACGCGCTGGAGGAACAGCGCCAGCTGCATCTCCACTTCGACCATGGCGGCCTCGGCGCCGAGTTCCTGCAGGCATTCCCAGGCCAGGCGCTGGCCATCCAGCCAGAAGGGCGCGCGGGCGATGCTGGCTTCCACTTCCACCAGCAGGTCGGCGTACTGGCCGGCGGCGAAGCGCTCGGCGAAGCTGGCCAGCTTGTCGGCGGGCAGGCCGCGCAGGGTGGTGATCTGTTCGGCATTGGCCTGCGGCAGGCCATCGATCGGCAGCCACAGCAGGGTGCGGGACAGGCGCAGGGCGCGCAGGTCGCTGGCCTTCTGCTTCAGCCACCAGGCACACAGCGGCCGGGCGCCGTCCTGCAGGGCGCGCAGCGACTTGTGCGCGTCGCGCTCGTTGTCCAGCGGGGCGCTGGGGTTGATCACCTGGGCGGCGGCCTGTTTGACCTGGGCGATGGCCGCGCCGACCATCCCGGGCTCGCTCTGGCCCTGGCTGGCACGGTTGATCTGCTCGTCCAGGCGGCGGCACAGCGGCAGCAGCAGTGGCGCCTCCTCGCCCAGGCGCTGCGCCAGGCAGGTCTCCAGGCCGCGCAGCAGCTCGGCCAGGGAGCGGAACAGCGGCAGCTGCGCGGCCACCGGGATGTCCTCGGCCAGGGCTTTTTCCAGGCGCGGGGTGAGCCAGGCCAGGGCGGCGGCGCGGGTGCGGTCCTTGCGCGGGTGCAGCTCGTCCCAGCGCTCGCCACACAGCAGGTGGAGCAGGCCGAGGCCGGCCTGCAGGCCGGCGAGTCCCTCGCGCTGGTACAGCGCCCAGGTCATCCAGCAGGCGGCGCGCAGATCCTTGGAGTGATGACGCAGCAGCGCCTCGCTCAGGTCGCGGATCTTCTGCCAGTCGATGGCCTCGGTCTGGTGCAGGGCGGCGGCTTTTTCCAGCTCGCCTTCGAGGGCCTCGAACTCGCCGGAATAGCGCATGTCGGCCCCGGCGAAATCCCCGTCATTAATTGGGTTTTTCGCCAGTTGCAGATAATGCTCAGCCAAGGGTGAAAGTGTAGTCATTCCTTTGACTCTATATATGTGCCAGGCAACTTTCCGTGCTTTCCATATATATGGGAAGCAAGCAGTTGCTTGGTTGTGCTGCGCAACTTCTTGCGCACTTTCTTGCGCAACAAATTGCACATAGTCCTTATGGGGTGGGCATCCTAGCCCCGAGGTGGGGGATGGGCAAGGCAAAAACTGTGAACTATTCGGCAAGCGAAAAGATTGCTCTTAGTTCTTCGGGCAATGCGCTTGCCGGCATTCTGGCGCCAATTGAAAGTTTAACTTTCGATGTCAGGTAAGTTATTTGTTACTTGTAAGAAATAACTTACTCATAAATCTGCCGTGGTTCACACTTGTGAGTGACCGGTGGGTTCCGCCTGTGAACTCGGCCTGCATTTTGGCGCGCGCCTGCGGGTGGATCCTGAACACGCTGCTCCAGGCAGGATCGGGTCGGCCAAGGTGGCTGTTCCCTTGCGCGAGCAGAAGTGCCCTGCCCGTGACTGCGCCATCGTGCATGCCGAGGGGCCCTTTCGCGCGAACTTCTACGCTATCTGAGTCAGCCATCTCTCGAGGAGCCAGACCATGTTCACTACACCGCGCGCCATGTTGCTGGGACTCTGTCTGCTGCCAGCCCTGGCCGGCGCCGAGCCGCGTGCCGGCCTGTGGGAATTCACCAGCCAGATGCAGCAGGACGGCCAGGCCATGCCGGACATGCAGCAGATGCTCGAGCAATTGCAGAAGCTGCCGCCCGAGCAGCGCCAGATGATGGAACAGATGTTGGCTCAGCAGGGCGTCAAGCTGGGCGGCGGCGGGGTGCAGCTGTGCCTCAGCGAGGCGAGCGCCAAGGCCCGCGACATCCCCCTGCAGGACCCCGATTCGGGTTGTACCCAGGAGATCACCGAGCGTAGCGCCGAGGTGTGGAAGTTCCGCTTCAAGTGCCCCAATGGCGAGGGCGAAGGCGAGACCCGTTTCGACGGCGATACGGCCTTCACCACCACGCTCAACGGCGTCTACGACGGCCAGCAGAGCAGCATGCACAGCCAGGCGCGCTGGCTCGGCGCGGACTGCGGCGGGCTGCCCGCCCGCTGAGCGTCGCTGGCGGGTACACTGCCCGCTGGGCAACGGCAGGGGGCAGGGAATGCAGGGGCTGGGACTTGGGTTGGCGCTGGGGCTGGCGGCGCTGGTGCTGCTGGCGGTGATCTATTGCTACAACCGTCTGGTGTTCAACCGCGCACGGGTGGCCGAGGCCTGGAGCGGCATCGAGGTGCAGCTCAAGCGCCGCTCCAGCCTGATTCCGCAGCTGGTCGCCTGTCTCAAGGCGTACATGGCCCATGAGCGAGATACCCTCGAAGAGCTGGTCATCCGGCGTGGCGAAGCGCAGGCCCACGAGACCGATGGCGCCGCCGGCCGCGGTCCGGTCGAAGGCCAGCTATCGGCAGCCCTGCAGCGCGCCTTCGCCCTGGTCGAGGGCTACCCGGAGCTCAAGGCCGATGCGATGTTCCTCGACCTGCAGCGCAACCTCAGCGAGGTCGAGGAACATATCCAGATGGCTCGGCGTTACTACAACGGCGCCGTGCGCGAGCTCAACGTGCTGGTCGAATCCTTTCCCAGCAATCTGCTGGCGCGCGCCTTCGCGTTCCGCTGCGCCGCCTATTTCGCCCTGGACGACGCCCGCGACGGGCAATCACCGGAAATGGAGTTCTGAACATGCCGGAATGGCTGAAACCCCTGCTGCTGCTGTGTGCTCTGCTGCCTGGCGTGACGCTGGCGCGGGAAGTGATCGAGGATTTCGCAGTCGAGCTGCAGGTTCGCAACGATGGCCTGCTGGATGTGACCGAGCGCATCACCGTGCAGGCCGAGGGCGACAGGATCCAGCGTGGCATCTATCGCGACATTCCGGTGACCTATCGCCTGCCCGGTGGCCTGCTGCGCAAGACGCCGATCAACCTGCTGAGCGCCACCCGCGACGGTGAGCCCGAGGCGGTACGCCGCGAGACCCAGGGTGCCTACCAGCGCTTCTACCTCGGTTCGCCGCATATCCTGCTGGAGCCGGGGCGCTACGTGTATGAGCTGCGCTATCGGGTCGATCCGCAACTGCTGCAGCGGCCGGACGAGGACGAGCTGTACTGGAACGTCACCGGCAACGCCTGGGCGTTCCCGATCCTGCAGGCATCGGCGCGTGTAGAACTGCCGGAGGGGGCGAGGATCGGCCGCGTCTCAGGGTACACCGGTGCCAGTGGCGAGCAGGGCGTGGGCTACCAGGTGCTGGAGCAGACCGAGAATTCGCTGCTGCTGGAGACTACCGTTGTGTTGCCGCCGCAACAGGGTTTCACCCTGGCCGTGGACTGGCAGGCCGGCATCGTCGAGCGGCCCGGCCTGCTGCAGCGCAGCCTGCGCCTGCTGTTCGACAACGCCGGCCTGACCCTGGGTGCCCTGCTCTGGCTGGCCCTGCTCGTTTACTACCTGCGCACCTGGCGACGCGTGGGGCGCGACCCGCGCAAGGGCCTGCATATCGTGCGTTTCGAGGCTCCCGATGATCTCAGCCCGACGCAGGTGGGCTATCTCTGGCATCGCGGCTTTCGCGGTGCCTTCAACGATGCCCGCGCGCTGGCGATCTGCTTCACCGACTGGGCGATCCACGGTCTGATTCGCCTGGAGGACCGGCCAGGTGGCGACGGTTTCGTTCTGCAGCCCGGCCGCAAACCGGCGGAATCGGCACGTGTGGGCGAGATCGAATGGCTCCGCCGCCTGTTCCCGCTGAACAACTCCGCGCCCCTGGAATTGGGCAGTCGCTACCAGCCGCGCCTGGCCGAGATGAAGACGCGCATGGTCGACAGCCTGCAGACGGCGGGGGCGCAGTGGCACGCCAACAACCGTGCGGCCTGGGCCACCGGCCTGGCCATCGCCGTGCCCGGCCTGTTGCTCGCTGTGCTGACCGGGCTGGAGGGCGAAGAGCAATGGGGCTTGGCCATCGCCGGCATGGTCTTCAGCCTGGGCTTCGGCATACCGGCGGCGGTGGTGCTGACGCTGGCGATGCGTGAGGCGGGCTACGGCAAACGGATTGGCTTGGTGGTAGTGGCACTGCTGTTCGGCTTCCCGGTGCCGATTGGCCTGTGGATGCTGCTGTCTGCCTGCTCGCTGCCGGTCATGCTGCTGGTGATCGCCTACCTGTTGCTGGTGGGGTTGTTCTACCGCTGGCTGGAGGCGCCTTCGGTGAAGGGGCAGCAGTTGCTGGATGCTGCGGCCGGCTACCGTGACTACCTGCAACTGGCCGAGAGCGAGGTACTGGCGCGCGCGGCCGAAGCGCCGGCGATGAGCATCGAGCTGTACGAACGCCACCTGCCGTACGCCATGGCGCTGGGCGTGGAGGCACAGTGGAGCGCGCGTTTCGCCGCCGCGCTGGAAGCCGGCCTGATCGATCCCAGCCGGCACGAGTACCGACCGGGCTGGTACGCCGCGCGTGAGCGCTTCAGCTCGCCGACCGCCTTCAGCGGCGCCCTGAGTTCGAGCCTGGCCAGCGCCAGTGCCAGCGCCTCGACGCCGCCGGCCAGCTCATCCTCGTCCTCCGGCGGCTCCTCAGGCGGAGGTTCCTCGGGGGGTGGCAGTGGCGGCGGCGGCGGTGGTGGCTGGTAGGTAGCTGTGCCTCGCTACGCAGCCGTTCGACCAGCTCGGACAGCGGGCGGCTGTCGCCAGCCAGAGGTTCATGGTGCGAGCGCGGCCAGCAGGGTATCGAGATTGTGCTGGAACATGCCCAGGTAGGTGCTGGCCGGCCCCTGGCTGGCCAGGGCATCGGAATACAGGGTGCCGCCGACGCGGGCACCGGCCTCGTCGGCAATCTGCTGCAGCAGGCGCGGGTCGCGGATGTTTTCCACGAACACGGCGCGCACGCCTTCGCTGCGCAGCTGACGGATCAGCGCGGCGACTTCGGCGGCGGACGGCTCGTCATGGGTGGACAGGCCCTGCGGCGCGATGAACTGCAGCTGCCAGGCCTGGCCCAGGTAGCCGAAGGCATCGTGGCTGGTCACCACCTTGCGCTGGCTGGCCGGCAGGCTGGCCAGGCGCGAATTGGCCTGCTTGAGCAGCGCATGCAGCTTGGCCAGGTAGGCGTCACGGTTGGCGGCGTAGGCGTCGGCATGCGCCGGGTCGAGCTGGCTGAGCGCCTGGGTGATGTTGCGCACGTAGATCTCGGCGTTGCTCAGGCTCTGCCAGGCGTGCGGGTCGGCGACTTTCTCGCCGTCCTCCTCCAGCCACAGCGGCAGCACGCCCTGGCTGGCGTCGATGCGCCTGCCGCGCGCTTCGCTGCTGGCCAGCAGGCGTTCCAGCCAGGGCTCGAAGCCCAGGCCGTTGGCGATGATCAGGTCGGCCTGCAGCAGTGTGCGCGCATGTTCCGGGCTGGGTTCGAAGACGTGGGCGTCTTCGTCGGGCCCGACCAGGTTGGTCAGCTCGATGTGCTCGCCACCGACGGCGCGAGTCAGGTCGGCGAGGATGCTGAAGCTGGTGACCACCTGCGGCTTGTCGGCGGCGGGTAGTGACAGCGGCAGGAGCAGGGCGATCAGGGCGAGCAGGACGCGCATGGGTTTTCCTCAGGGCGATGTGGGTAAGGGAGCCGGACGCCAGAGACCGTGGACCGGCCCGGCGATCACCGAGATCAGGTAGGCCAGCCCGGCCAGCAGGACGATGCAGGGTCCGCTCGGCAGGCCGGCGTGGTAGGACAGCAGCAGGCCGAGCCAGACGCTGGCGGCGCCGATCAGCGCGGCGAGCAGCAGCAGGTGCGGCAGGTGGCGGCTCCAGAAGCGCGCCGCGGCGGCCGGCAGCATCATCAGGCCGACCACCATCAGGGCGCCGATGGCCTGGAAGCCCATCACCAGGTTCAGCACCACCAGGGCCAGGAACAGGCCGTGCACCAGCGGGCCGATGCGACTGACGCTGCGCAGGAACAGCGGATCGAGGCTGTCCAGCGCCAGCGGGCGGTAGATCAGCAACAGTACGCTCAGACTGATGGCCGCCACGCTGAGCATGCCGTGCAGGGTGGGCTGGTCCACCGCCAGCGCCGAGCCGAACAGCAGGTGCATCAGGTCCAGCTTGCGCTCGGCCAGGCCGAGCAGCAGCACGCCGCTGGCCAGCGAGATGGGGTACAGGGCGGCCAGGCTGGTGTCCTCGCGCAGTCCGGTGCGGCGCGTGACCCAGGCGGCCAGCATGGCCATGCCGAGGCCGGCGACCAGGCCGCCGGCGGTCAGCGCCGGCAGGCTCAGGCCGAACAGCCAGAAGCCCAGCGCGGCGCCGGGCAGGATGCCGTGGGCGATGGCGTCGCCAATCAGGCTCATGCGCCGCAGCATCAGGAACACCCCCAGCGGCGCGGCGCTGCAGGCCAGCGCCAGGCCGCCGAGCAGGGCGCGGCGCAGGAAGGCGAATTCGGCGAAGGGCTGCCACAGCGGGTCGAGCATCAGGCCACGCGCTCCAGCCGCGCGCCGCGCAGTTCGCTGACCGGCGCCAGGATGCAGCCCTGTGCGGACACCAGCAGGGCGTTGTCCAGCCAGTCGCCCAAATGGCCCACGGCGTGGCTGACCACCAGCAGCGTGCGGCCTTCGGCTTGCCACTGGCGCGCGCGTTGCCAGAACAGCGCCTGGCCCTCGGCATCCAGCGCCGCTTCCGGTTCGTCGAGCAGCAGCAGGCGGGCGCCGGTCAGATCCAGGCGGGCGAGCAGGGCGCGCTGCAGCTGGCCGCCGGACAGCGCTTCCAGCGGTAGTGCCTGTAGACCGCTCAGCTGCCAGCGCTCCAGCGTCTGCTCCAGCCGGGCCCGCTGTGCGGCGCGCGAGTGCTTCTGCGACCACAGTCCGCCGGCCACCAGGGCGTCCAGGCGAATGGGAAACTGGCGGTCGAAGGCCTGCTGCTGGATCAGCATGCCGATGCCACCCTGGCGTGGCACCTCCACCCGCACCTGGCCCGCCAGCGGCGCCTGCCAGCCGGCGATGACCTTGAGCAGGCTGCTCTTGCCACAGCCGTTGTGGCCGATCACGGCGGTCAGGCTGCCGGCCGCCAGGTGCAGGTCCAGCGCTGGGGTCAGCGGGCGGCCGGGCGGCCCCCATTGCAGGCCCTCGCAGCGGATCATGCCGGCCGGCTCCACTGGCTGCGGGCCACGGCATCGTGGGCATGCAGGCTTTCGGCGTGCACCACTTCCAGGGCGAAGCCGAGCAGCCCGTCCTGCTCGCGCAGGGCTTGGTGCAGGCGGCGCGCGGCGTCCTCGCAGAACATCAGGTTCTGCCCGTTGGCCAGGGCGAAGGCCTGTTCATCGGCGCGTTTGACCGCCGTCTGCAGGGCGGTACCCAGGGCGGCCTCGGCGCTGTCCAGCCAGTGCAGCAGTGGCAGCTCCTGCAGCGTCGGGTCCAGGCGCAGTTGCAGGCGCGCCTCGCTGCGCTGGCTGTGCGGCGTGGCGAGGATCCCCTGTGAGCTGCCCAGCCAGTCGATGATATCGGCATGATCGAGTGATTTGCCGGCAAAATCATCCACAAATCGCTGCTGAATCAGTTGCCGGGCCAGCGCCGCCGAACACGGGCAGGTCGAGGAATAGCCCAGTGTCAGCTGCAGTTCCACGTGAAACCCCGTGGCGTCCAGCCGGGTGGTAAGTGCCACGGGGTAGGCCTTCCAGCCGGCCAGCGGGCTGACCAGGGCCGGGCGCTTGAGCAGCAGCTCGCCGCGCAGGTTGAGGTAGGCGCGTTGTGACAGGCCTGCGTGGCTGTCCAGAAACTGGCGCAGCACCCGCTGCACGGCCGGCAGGGTCAGCGGCTGGTGTTCCAGGGCTTCCAGCGCCAGGTACAGGCGCGACATGTGAATGCCCCGCGCGCTGGCATCATCCAGGCTGACCCCGGCATCCACCCGGCAGGCCAGCGGCATGCCGGCCAGCTGCACGGGCATGGCGATCTGCTGCATGCCGACGAAGTCCAGCGCGGGCTGCGCCTGGGCGCTGGTTTGCGCGGCGATATCGGGGAGAGTCAGGGCGTTCATCGGGAACCTGTGGCGGCGAGGGCGGTTGTCCAAAATGTTATGTTATAACAAAATAAAGCGACACCCCTGACGAGTCCACCCCGTGATCAGCGAAGCCGATCTGCTTGCCATGCCTGCCGACACCTACATGAACGAGGTGCAGCAGGCGTTCTTCCGCCAGCGCCTGCTGGAGCAGCGCGCCGAGCTGCAGCAGCGCATCGACGAGGAATTCGGCGAGCTGCGCGAACAGCAGCCGGCCAGCGATCCGGCCGACCTGGGCAGCGCCGAGGAGCAGCGCCAGTGGCAGCTGCGCCTGCTGGAGCGGGAGAAGAAGCTGCTCGACAAGATCGACGAAGCGCTGGAGCGCCTGGCCCGCGGCGAATACGGCTGGTGCAGCGAGACCGGCGAGCCGATCGGCCTGCGCCGTCTGCTGCTGCGACCCACCGCCAGCCTGTGCATCGAGGCCAAGGAACGTCAGGAACAACGCGAACGCCATATCCGTGATGTGCGAGGAAACCCCAATGGATAACCGCTTACCCGTCACCGTGCTGTCGGGCTTTCTCGGCGCTGGCAAGAGCACCCTGCTCAACCACGTGCTGAAGAACCGCGACGGCCTGCGCGTGGCGCTGATCGTCAACGACATGAGTGAAATCAACATCGACGGCAGCGAAGTGCAGCGCGACGTCAGCCTCAACCGCGCCGACGAGAAACTGGTGGAGATGAGCAACGGCTGCATCTGCTGCACCCTGCGCGAAGACCTGTTGGAGGAAGTGGCGCGGCTGGCCCGCGACGGCCGCTTCGACTACCTGCTGATCGAGTCCACCGGCATCAGCGAGCCGCTGCCGGTGGCCGAGACCTTCACCTTCCGCGACGAGCAGGGCCAGAGCCTGTCGGACCTGGCGCGCCTGGACACCCTGGTGACGGTGGTCGATGGGGTGAACTTCCTGCGTGATTTCCATGAGGCCGAGAGCCTGGCCAGCCGTGGCGAAACCCTGGGTGAGGAAGACGAGCGCTCGATCACCGACCTGCTGATCGAGCAGGTGGAGTTCGCCGACGTCATCCTGATCAGCAAGACCGACCTGATCTCCAGCACCGAGCGCGAGGAGCTGACGGCCATCCTGCGCGGGCTCAACACCGAGGCCGAGATCCTGCCGATGGTGATGGGCCAGGCGCCGCTGGCGAAGATCCTCAACACCGGCCGCTTCGATTTCGACCGCGCCTCCCAGGCCCCCGGCTGGCTCAAGGAGCTGCGTGGGGAGCACGTACCGGAGACCGAGGAATACGGCATCGCCTCGACCGCCTACCAGGCGCGTCGGCCCTTCCACCCGGAGCGCTTCTTCGCCTTCCTCAACCGCGAGTGGGTCAACGGCCGTCTGCTGCGCTCCAAGGGTTACTTCTGGCTGGCCAGCAAGTACCAGGAAGCCGGTAGCTGGTCGCAGGCCGGCGGCCTGATGCGCCATGGCTATGCCGGGCGCTGGTGGCGCTTCGTGCCCAAGACCCAGTGGCCCGAGGACGAGGACGGTCTGCGCACCATCATGAGCAAATGGAGCGCCGAGGTCGGCGACTGCCGCCAGGAGCTGGTGTTCATCGGCCAGAACATCGACTTCGCGCGCCTGCGTGCCGAGCTGGACGACTGCCTGCTGACCGACGCCGAAATGGCCGCCGGCCCCGAGGCCTGGCAACGCCTGCCGGACCCCTTCGGCGCCTGGACCGAGGAGGCCGCCTGATGCTGGCGCTCAAGCTGCGCCCGCCGCCCCGCGCGTGCCTGGGCAGCCAGCCCGAGGTGCTTGCCGAGGCCCTGCAGGAGGGCGTCAACCTGGCGGTCTGGCAGCGGCGCCTGGCGCCACAGGTCGAGGACTTCGTGCGCATCCTGCTGGCCCAGCCGCTGGAGGTGGCGGAGTCCGTGCAGATCGAGGTGGGCGCCGACGAGCAGTTGCGCCTGCCCGCGCTGCTGCGGGCGCAGGCCGACTTTCATGGCTATGACGCCTTCATTGCCGATCTCACCTGGCTGGCCGAGGCCTTTGCCTGCCTGCTCGGTGCCCGGCGTGTCGGCCTGCGTCTGCGCAGCCTGACCAAGCCGATGTGCCCGCGCTTCCACGTCGACCATGTGCCGCTGCGGCTGATCAGCACCTACGCCGGGGTGGCCAGCGAATGGCTGGAAGAAGGCGGCATGGACCGTCGCCGTCTCGGCGAGGCCCAGGCCGAACCGCATGACGGCGAGCGCATCCAGCGTCTGGAAGCTGGCTGGGTGGCGCTGGCCAAGGGCGAGAAGTGGCCGGGTAACGAAGGCGCCGGGCTGATCCATCGCTCGCCGACACCGCCGCCGGGCGAGCGCCGCTTGCTGCTGACCCTGGACTGGCTGGCCTAGCAGACCGTTGAAAAACTACCTGCGTTGCCATCGCAGCGTTAAAAACAGGCTCACAGCCGAAGGCTGAACGTGCTTTAGTACGGCCCCGGAGGGGTGAGCGAAGCGAATCAAATGCTCATTTACCACTTTTAAACTGCGCTTTTTCGCCGTTTTGACCAGCCGGAGGCTGTTACTAACGTTGCGCCTTGCGCTGGCGGCCTCGCCAACGTTTTTCAACAACCTGCTAGCGCGCCATCCACACGCCCTTGTACTGCTGCTCGCAGGCGGGCTTGAGGTAGCGGGCGTCGGTCGCGATGCCGTAGTAGTGGATGTCCTGCTGGTAGGGCGTGCCCTGCACCTTGGCGTTGCGGCACTCGCCGAAGGCGCCGGCCGGGCACTGCGCGGCGAAGCTGACCTCGACCTTCTGCCCCTTGAGCTGCGGTGCGCAGAAGCCCTCGCGGAACAGGTGGGCGGGGATGCTGCGGTTCTGCTGGCAGAGCTTCACCTCCACCTGCTTGCCTTCGGCATGCACCACGCAGGCCTCGGCCCAGGCCTGGCCGGCCAGGCCCAGCAACAGCAGGGCAAGCATCGCGCGCATCGCATCTCTCCTCGAACAAAGCGGCGACTTTAGCCTTTCCCGCCGCCGCGTGAAACCGCACCATAGGCCCATGCTGACCCATATCCCCACCCACCTGATCGCCGGCCCCCTGGGCGCCGGCAAGACCAGCCTGATCCGCCACCTGCTGGCGCACAAGCCGACGCACGAGCGCTGGGCGGTGTTGATCAACGAGTTCGGCCAGATCGGCCTGGACCAGGCGCTGCTGAGCGGTGCCCACGACGGCGTCAGCCTGAGCGAGATCCCCGGCGGCTGCCTGTGCTGCGTTGCCGGTGCGCCCTTCCAGGTCGGCCTGGCTCGCCTGCTGCGCCAGGCGCGGCCGGATCGCCTGCTGATCGAGCCCTCCGGTCTGGGGCACCCTCTGGAGCTGCTGCGCCAGCTGGGCCAGGCGCCCTGGGCCGGGGTGCTGGCCCTGCAGCCACCGGTGCTGGTGCTGGACGCCGCCGCCCTGGCCGCCGGGCAGGCACTGCCGGAGAGCCAGCAGGCGACCCTGGCGCTGGCCGGCCTGTTGCTGCTGAACAAGGCGGAGGGCCTGGACGAGATGGCGCGCGCGCGGCTGCAGGCGCAGCTGCCGATGCTGCCAATGCGCTGGACCTGCCAGGGCGAGCTGGACTTCGCCGAGCTGCCCGGCAGTGCCGTGCAGGCCGGGCCGGAGCAGGACAACAGGCTGCCGGCCGCCGAGCGCGCGCCGCTGGCGCAAATCTGGCGTGATCCGCAGGAGCCGATCTGCCAGGTGCAGGCGCAGGCCGAGGGCTGGAGCGTCGGCTGGCGGGTGCATCCTTCTCAGGTGTTCGAGCTGGGGCGGGTGCAGGCCTGGCTGGCCTGGCTGCCGTGGCGGCGGGCCAAGCTGGTGTTGCACGGCGAGAGCGGCTGGCACTCGGCCAACGCGCTGCAAGGCGCGCCGCTGCAGTGGCGGCTCAGCGAGTGGCGGCGCGATTCACGGCTGGAGCTGATCTTCGCCGCGCCGCAGCAGGCGCAGGCGCTGCAGGCCGGACTGCTGGCCTGTCGGCGCCGCTAGTGCTGCAGCAGCGCCTCGGCCAGGCTGCTGATCAGCACCAGGGCCAGTAGCGCCAGGCTGGCGCGGCGCACGGCAGCGGAGCGGCAGAAGGCGATCAGGCGGTTGTCCCGCGCGTCGGCGAGCTGCAGGTGGTGCTCATGCTCGCCCGGCGCCTGGTGGAGCGCCTGCCAGGCACGCGGCGCGTCGCCGTCATGCGGCAGCAGCAGGGCGTAGCGATGACCGCGGGCTTCCTCGCCGAGGTCGCAGGCGATGGCCTCGATGCCCAGCTCGTTGAGCCGATCACGGAGGAAGTCGATGTAGCTGCCGTTGTCGGAGGTGCGCAGGTTCTGCAACGTGTGGTCCTTGTCCACGAGGATCGGGCCGGCCGCCGGGCGGCCGGTCGCGATGGTAGCAGATTGCCAGTTTGTGATGCGTTTGGCGTTATGGGTGGGCCGCGAACCAGGCGAGGATCTTGCCCGGTGAGGCGGCGAACCACTCGTGGCCGCCCAGCGGCTCGGTGTAGCGCGCCGTTTCGATGCCCTGATAAAGCAGGCGGTCGTAGTACAGGTCCATGCTCCACCAGGGCACCACCGCATCGATGAAGCCATGCACGAACAGGGTCGGCGGGTGGTCAGCGGGCAGCTCCGGTACCACGCACAGCGGCCCGCTGCAGGTGGCATAGGAGCCGGACTGGATGGCCAGGGCGCGGAATTTGCCGGGGAAGGACACCGCCATGCGGCTGGTGTTGTAGCCGCCGCTGCTGATGCCGGTGGCGTACTGGCGCTGCGCATCGAGCGGGCCGAAGTGGCCGGCGGCGATGGCCGCCAGCACGTTGCCGAGGAAGTCGTAGTCGGTGCTCAGCTCGTAGGCCTGGGCCAGGCCGGGGATATTGGTCTGCCAGAACAGGTCGGCCGGCGCGCTGGGGGCGATCACCGCGTAGCCGTTGTCGAGCAGGGTGCGGATCAGCTTACCCTCGTAGAAGCCGCCGAACGGCTGGTTGCTGTAGTAGGTGAAGTTGTCCAGCGGGAAGAACGAACCCTGGTAGACCAGTACCACCGGCCAGCCGCCGGCGGGCGGCGTGCCCAGCGGCGTCTGGTAGATCACCTGGCGAGCGCCGATCACGCCGGAGTCGATCCAGGTGGTCTGGTGGCTGCAGCTGATCTTGGCGGGCAACAACAGCGACTTCGGCCGTTCGCTGCAGCGCGAGTCGGCCAGGGTGGGCAGGGAGCAGAGCAGGAGCAGGCAGTAGAGCAGGGTGCGGGAAGCGATCATGGCGGCGATCTCCGGCGTTGTTGTTGGGCGTACTGCCTACTGAATAGAAACAGGAATTCCGATTCCGTCAAATGCTGCAGGTGCACGTCGGGCAAGGCGCTGCGGGCGCGGTCAGCAGCTGTGCTGGCCGGAGTGGCCCCGTCCGGGCGGACGGGGCGGGCGGGCTTAGGGGTGGCGCTGGAACCAGTCGAGGATCTTTACGGGCGAAGCGGCGAACCACTCGTGGCCGCCGTCGGCCTCGCTGTGCAGGGCCGTCTCCACGCCCTGGTAGAGCAGGCGGTCATGGTAGGGCTGCATGCTGCTCCAGGGCACCACGCGGTCGGCCATGCCGTGGAGGAACAGGGTCGGCGGATGGGCGGCCGGCAGCGTCTGCGGTACCTGGCAGCGCGCGCCGACGCAGGTGGCCCAGGAGGCCGACTGGATCGCCAGCGCCTTGAAGCGGCCAGGGAAGGACAAGGCCATGCGGCTGGTGTTGTAGCCGCCACTGGAGATGCCGGTGGCGTACCAGCGCGCAGGGTCGAGCTTGCCGAAGCGGCCGGCGCCCATTGCCTTGAACAGGTTGTTGAAGAACAGCTGATCGTTGCTCGCCGCGTAGTCCTCGGCGTACTGCGGGTCGTTGGTCTGCCAGGCCTCGGCGGCAGTCAGCGCGTTGGGGGCGATCACCGCATAGCCGCTGTCGAGCAGGGCGCGTACCAGCTCGCCCTGGTGGTAGCCGCCGAAGGGCGCATCGCTGGCGTAGGTGAAGCCACTGACCCGCACCAGCGAGCCGTGGAACAGCAGGGCCACTGGCCAGCCTGTGCTGGGTGCGCTGCCGGTCGGCACCTGGAACACCACCTTGCGCTGGCCGGCGCTGCCGGAGTCGATCCAGGCCGACTGTGCGCTGCAGCTGATGCTGGTCGCGGTCGAGGTGCAGCGCGAGGCGGCCTGGGCCTGCAGTGGCAGGTTGGCGGCCGCCAGCAGGGCGGCGCCGAGGATCAGGGAGGAACGGACAGTAGGCATGGGCTACTCCTGCTATCGATGGAACGCAGGGGAGTAGACGCCCGGCTGGCGGGAATATCACCAAAAATTGGCGCCATATTTCCGGCAATCGATGGATGGCGGCGCTAAGCGAGCGGGGAGGCGGCAGAAAAATATCGGCCGTGACTTGCCAGGGTTCTGATCGACTTCTACATTGCAACGGAACCGATGTTCCGATTCCGATAAAAACAACAGCTGGAGGTCATCGTGGCACATCAAGGAAGAGGCCTGGCGGTCGCCGGCCTGGCATTGCTCGGCACCCTGCCCCTGGGGCTGGCGCAGGCGTTTCAGGTGCGTTCGGGGGACTGGACCACCTCGCTCGACACCACCGTCTCCTACGGCGTCAGCTACCGCATGGAGGGCCAGGACGACAAGCTGATCGCCCGTGCCAACGGCGGCAGCGGCAGCAACTCGGGGCTGATCAACTCCGACGACGGCAATCTGAACTTCAGGAAGGGCGACCTGTTCTCCGAGATGGTCAAGGTCGTCTCGGAGATGGACCTGCGTTATCAGGAGCGCCACGGCGTGTTCATCCGTGGCCGCGCCTTCTATGACTTCGAGCTGGAGGACGATTCGCGCCGCCACCGCGAGATCAGCGACGGCGGCCTGGACGAGGCCGGCTCCAGCATCGACCTGCTGGATGCCTTCGTCTACGGCAGCTGGACGGTGGGCGAGCGCGACCTCAACGCCCGCCTCGGGCGTCAGGTGATCAACTGGGGCGAGGGGCTGTTCTATCAGAACGGCATCGGCGCGACCAACCCGGTGGACATCAACGCCCTGCGCGCGCCCGGCTCGGAAGTGAAGGAGGCCTATATGCCGACCTTCATGGTCTACGGCTCCTTTGAACTGCGCGACAACCTCACCGTGGAAGGCTACTGGCAGCCGGGCAAGGCCTGGGAAGCCTCGAAGATCGACCCCTGCGGCACCTACTTCTCCACCCTCGACCCGCTCGGCGAGGACTGCGAGTACCTGTCCGCCGCGCCGCTGCAGGAGCAGATCACCGGCCGCGTCGGCGAGGCGCTGGCCTTCGACAGCCCGGCCGCCGCGCAGGCCTGGGCCAACAGCCTGGCGCCCGGCCTGGTCAACGACCTGCTGCGCGGCTACATCCCCACCACCTTCATCCCGCGTGCCCAGGATATCGACGGCGACGACTCCGCCCAGTACGGCCTGGCCCTGCGCTGGTACGTGCCGGAGCTGAACGACACCGAGCTGGGCTTCTACTACCTGCGCTACAACATGCAGGTGCCGATGATCGGCCTCACCGTCGGCCAGCCGGTGGTGTTGCCGGTGGTCGGCGCGCTGCCCGACGCCAGCAGCTCGCGCTACTACGCCGAGTACCTGGAGAAGCGCGACCTGTTCGGCATCAGCTTCAACACCTCGATCGGCGGCGACAGCCTGTTCAACGGCCTGTCGCTGGCCGGCGAGCTGAGCTACCGGCCGGACACGCCGATCGCCCTCGGCCTCAACGAGTACCTGCCGACCGCGCTGCTCAACCCGGACGGCCTGCCGGTCGGCACCCGCCTCGACGGCTACCGCGAGAAGGACATGTTCCAGGCCTCGCTGGCCGCCATCTACAACTTCAACGGCCTGCTCGGCTCGGACTCGGCCGCGCTGTTCTCCGAGCTGGTGGCCAGCCGCGTGCAGGGCCTGGAGTCGGACGTCGACTACTACGAGGCCACCAGCAGCGCCTACGGCGCCCAGGCCAGCCTGCAGCTGACCTACACCAACGTGTTCAACCTGGTGAACCTGGTACCCAGCGTTGGCTACCAGTACAGCATCAACGGCGTGGCGCCCCAGCTCACCAACGGCCTGGACGAGGAAGCGCAGAGCTGGTCGGTGGGCCTCGACGCGATCTACCAGGAATCGCTGACGGTCGGCGCCAAGTACGTCGGCTATAGCGGCGGCGGTATCTCCAACAAGCGCACCGACCGCGACTACCTGACCTTCAACGTCAAATACAGTTTCTGAGAGGGAACGCCATGCACAGTCTGCGAATCACCCTGCTGGCCGCTGCCCTGCTGGCCGCCACCCCGGCCCTGGCCCAGGTCGGCGCCGACCAGGTTGCCCGTCTCGGCCAGGACCTCACCCCGCTGGGCGCGGAAAAGGCCGGCAACGCCGCCGGCACCATTCCCGCCTGGGACGGCGGCCTGGCCAAGGACAGTGGCGCCTTCGACGCCAAGCTCGGCTACAAGGACCCTTTCGCCGCCGACCAGCCGCTGTTCAGCATCAGCGCCGCCAATGCCGAGCAGTACCGCGCCAACCTCAGCCCCGGCCAGCTGGCCATGCTCAAGCGCTATTCCGGCACCTGGAAGCTCAACGTCTACCCGAGCCGTCGCTCCGCCTCCTACCCGGACAAGGTGTATGCCGCGATCAAGGGCAACGCCGCCAGCGCCAGGCTGATCGAGAACGGCAACGGCATCGCCGATTTCAAAGTGGCCACGCCCTTCCCGATTCCGCAGTCGGCCCTTGAGGTGCTGTGGAACCACCTGGTGCGCTACCGCGGCGACAGCGTCAAGCGCTACTACGCCCAGGCCGTGCCGCACGCCAGCGGCGACTACTTCATGACCCAGATCGAGGACCTGTTCCTGTTCAACCAGGACGCCGGCGACTACGCCAAGGACAACGGCAACGTGCTGTTCTACTTCCGCCAGTCGGTGCTGGCGCCGGCGCGCCTGGCTGGCACCGAGCTGCTGGTCCACGAGACCGTCAATCAGGTCAAGGAACCGCGCCTGGCCTGGCTCTACGCCGCCGGCCAGCGCCGCGTGCGGCGCACGCCGAACGTGGCCTACGACTCGCCCGGCACCGCCTCCGAGGGCATGCGCACCACCGACAACTTCGACATGTTCTCCGGCGCGCCGGACAAGTACGACTGGCAACTGGTGGGCAAGCAGGAGCTGTACGTGCCCTACAACAGTTACCGCTTCGCAGCCAAGACCAACAAGTACAGCGACATCGTCCAGCCCGGCCACGTCAATCCGGACCTGCTGCGCTACGAGTTGCACCGCGTCTGGCACGTGCGCGCCACCCTCAAGGCCGGCCAGCGCCACCAGTACAAGCAGCGCGATCTGTACTTCGACGAGGACAGCTATCAGATTCTGGTGGTTGACCATTACGACAACCGCGACAACCTGTGGCGCCTCGGCGAGTCCTACACCATCAACCTGTATGACCAGCCGCTGGTATGGACCAAGGGCGACGCCGTATATGACCTGATCGGCGGCCGTTATGTGATCGGCATATTGTCCAATGAAGAACCGGCGGAACAGTTCGATATTGCCCTGAAGCCGACCGATTTCACCCCGGCACAATTACGCCGTGACAGTCGTCGCTGACCCGCTTGAATATATAAGTGGGTCAGTGCGGGGACACTTGCAGGTAATTGCAGACCAGTCGCGAAAGTTCTCCCGGGATATGTTCCCGGGGGGTCGTGCCGAGGCTGCCGACCATGGTCAGGTAGTTCAGGCCGGAGAGCAGCATGTGTGCGCTGAGGTCGGCGGCCTGTTCCGGGGCGGGGTGCTGCAGGCTGTCGCGGTGGCTCAGCACGATGCTGGCGAACGCCTGGCCGATGTGGGCGTTGAGCTGGTGGAAGCGCTGGCGGAACTGCGGGTCCATCGAGCTACGCCGAATCAGCGCGCGGAGCAGGCCCTCGCTGCCGTCGAACAGGCGCACCACGCCGCGGATAAAGGCCTCCACCTGGGCGTCCAGCGGCAGCGGCTGGCGCGTCAGATCCGCCACCAGGCTGTCCACGGCGGTGCGGCTCTGCTCGACGAAGTGCTGGTGTACGGCGTACAGCAGCACGTCCTTGTCGCCGAGCAGGCGGTAGAAGGTGCCGACCGAGGACTCGGCCAGCTGGGCGATCTGGGAGATGCCGGTTTCTTCGAACTGGTTGTTCGCCAGCAGGTCGGCAGCGACGTTGAGGAAGCGCTCCAGAGCCTTCTTGCTGCGTGCCTGGGTGGGGCTGGCGATGCTGTACATGATCAATTCTCGAAACGGCGCTGATCGATTCTAGGGGGTTTGCCAGGGCAAGGCAAATAACACGGAAGTGCAAATAAGGCGGGTATTAAAAGTTATCCGCTCGAGCAACTTTGTTTTGTCTGAAAGTTGCTGCGGAAATATCGATTAATTGTCATTCAATAGTGCAGGGAATAACTTTCATGGATTATCTGAACTTGCCCAATGGCCGTTTCGCCTATGTCCGCCAAGGGCGCGGCAGCCCGGTGCTGCTGCTGCACGGCCTGGGTTCCTCGCTGCTCGACTGGCAGCCGCAGATCGAGCACCTGGCGCAGCACTGCGAGGTGTTCGCCATGGACGTGCGCGGCCACGGCCAGAGCGAGCCGCTGCGGGCGCCGGTGAGCATGGCCGAGCTGGCTGCGGACGTGGCCGACTTCATCCGCGCCATGGACATCGCGCCGTGCACCCTGGTGGGTATTTCCATGGGCGGCATGCTGACCTTCCAGCTGCTGGCCGACCAGCCTGCACTGGTGCGCGCGGCGGTGGTGGTCAACAGCGCGCCGAGCTTTCCACTCGACTCCTGGAAGATCCGCGCGCAGGTCTGGCTGCGCCTGGGCCTGGTGCGCCTGCTCGGCTTGCCGGCGCTGGCGCGCATGCTGGCCGGCAAGCTGTTCCCCAAGCCCGAGCAGCAGGCTTTGCGCGAGCGGGTGGCCGAGCGCATCGCCGGCAATGACCGTACCTCCTACCTGCACGCCATGCGCGCCATCCCCGGCTGGTCGGCGCTGCCGGCGGCGGGGCAGGCCGAGGTGCCACTGCTGGTGGTCAGTGGTGACCGCGACTACACACCGGTGGATTACAAGCGCACCTACCTCGCGCAACTGCGCAATGCCCGCCTGGAAGTGATCGAGGACTCCGGTCATGCCACCCCGCTGGACCAGCCGCAGCGCCTGAACCAGCTGCTACAGACCTTTATCACCGAACATTCGTCGCCTTTGTCGGCCTGACTCGGGCGCGGCGCATCGCTACACTGGCCGCAGTTTTCCGCCGTGGTCCTGTCTGCATGCACCTGCTTCCCTGGTCCCATCCCACTTCCGCCGGTTTCACCCTGAGTGGCTGGCACACACCGCCCAGCGGCAAGCCGCTGCTGCACTTCCTGCATGGCAATGGCTTTTGCGGGCGTACCTACGAGCCGATGCTGGCCGACCTGGCCGAGCACTTCGACCTGTGGCTGTGCGATGCCCAGGGCCATGGCGACAGCGAGCACGGCGGCCGTTTCCATGGCTGGAACCGCAGCGCCGAGCTGGCGGTGGAGGCCTTCGCGGCCGGCCGCGGGATCTTCGGCGAGGTGCCGCGCTTTGCCCTCGGCCACAGCTTCGGCGGGGTGCTGACCTGCCTGATCCTGGCCCGCCACCCCGAGCTGTTCGAGCGCGCCGTGCTGCTCGACCCGGTGCTGTTCAGCAAGCCGATGATCGGTGTGATGGCGCTGTCCGAGCTGCTCGGTCTGCACCGGCGCAACGTGATGGCGAAGAAGTCGGCCAGCCGCCGCCGGCACTGGCCGGATCGCGCCAGCGCCTTCGCTCTGCTGCAGGGCAAGGGCATCTTCCGCGGCTGGACCGATGCGGCGCTGCAGGCCTATGTCGACCATGCGCTGAAGGACAGCGCCGAGGGCGGCGTCGAGCTGAAGTGCCGGCCCAGCCGCGAGGTGGACATCTTCAGCTCCTTCCCCCGGCGCCTGTGGCCCTCGCTGGCGCGCATCGCCACGCCGAGCCTGCTGCTCTACGGCGATAAGACCTACCCCTTCGTCGGCCAGTCGGCACGGCGCCTGGCCGCGCTCAATGCCGCGGTGAGCATCGCCGAAGTCCCCGGCGGGCACTGCTTCATGCAGGAACACCCCGAGGCCGCCGCCGCACGGGTCCTGGCTTTCCTCCTGCCCGGAGCCTGAGATGGGCGCCAGTCGCGAGGATGTCTGGCTGGCGCTGTCCGAGCTGTGGCTGGACAGCGAGCCGGGGCCCGTCGGCCTCGCGCACATCGTCCGCGTGCTGCGGGCCAGCGGCCTGCCACGCCAGGAGCTGCAGCACATCTTCCACTGCGAGGTGGCGCCGGCGGTCTGGCTCAACGCCTGGAGCGCGGCCGGGGTGTGGAGCGGCTTCGCCCCGCAGTGGCTGTTCGCCGAATGCCGGCGCAACCAGGCGCGCGGCCGCCTGCACCGCTGTCGCTGCCGCCTGCTGCGCCGGCCCATGACCTACGCCTGTCGCGCCGAGTGGCGCGCCATCCTGGCGCAACTGGACAACCCCGAGGAACGCCCATGAAGCATCTGCTCCTGAGCCTGTTGCTGAGCCTGTGCGCCACCGCCCGCGCCGCGCCGCTGGAGGAAGTCCCGGCCCTGGCGCCGCTGTTCGCGGCGGCCGGGGTCGACGCTACCTTCGTGCTGCACGACGTCGCCAGCGGCGGCCTGCGCGGCTACAACGCGCCGCGCGCCGCGACGCGCTTCGTGCCAGCCTCGACCTTCAAGATCGCCAACAGCCTGATCGGCCTGGACAGCGGCGCGGTGGCCAGCGTCGACGAGCTGTTCCGCTACGACGGCCAGCCGCGCATGCTCGACAGCTGGGAGCGTGACATGGGCCTGCGCGAGGCGATCAGGGTCTCCAACGTGCCGGTCTACCAGGAGCTGGCGCGGCGCATCGGCCTGGCGCGCATGCGCAGCCAGGTGGCGGCGCTGCAGTACGGCAACGGCGAGATCGGCACGGTGGTGGACCGTTTCTGGCTGGACGGCCCGCTGGCGATCAGCGCGCTGGAGCAGACCCGCTTCCTCGCCCGCCTGGCGCAGGGCCACCTGCCGCTGCCCGCGGCGGTGCAGGCGCAGGTGCGCGAGATCTGCCTGCTGGAACAGGGACCGGGCTGGAAGCTGTACGGCAAGACCGGCTGGGGCACCGCGCGCGAGCCGGGCATCGGCTGGTGGGTCGGCTGGCTGGAACAGGACGGTCGGCTGTACAGCTTCGCCCTGAACATGGACATGCGCGGCGAGCAGGACCTGCCGCGTCGCATCGAGCTGGGCAAGGCCAGCCTGCGCGCGCTCGGGCTGCTCTAGTCGACCCGGCGCTGCTCGTCGCCCTTCGGATGCTCGCGGCGCCAGTCGTCGAGGCGGATCACCTTGGCGTCATCGGCCCCGGCCGCGTGGAAGGGGTGCGCATCCAGCTCGATGCGCCCGGGACGCTGGCCGAACATCTGCACCGTGCCGCGCAGGCGCTGCTCGCCGGTGACGGTGAATTCGAAGTCGTAGAGGCGCGCCAGGCGGCGCTGGCCGCGGGCGTCGCGCACCAGCTGCAGGCGGCGCAGGGCGACGTTGCCGTCCAGCAGCTCCACGTCCAGGCGCGCGCAGTGCTGCTTGGCCAGCAGCAGGGCGCGCTCGCGAATGCCATGGCCGCGCCACAGCCAGGCGCAGGCGGCGGCGAACAGCATCAGCAACAGCACATCCAGCAGGTCGATCATGGCGGCTCCGGCAGTCCCTCGGGCAAGCTTAACCGATCCGCGCCGGCGCGGCCTGTCGCCGAGCCACCCGGTAGCGGCTATGCTTGCCGGCGGCGCCCCCGCCCGCCCGGATAGCCCGCCCTTGACCTCGACCCGCCATCTCCAGAACACCGCGCGCCTGGCCCTGCTGGCCATGTTCCTGCTGCTGGCCGCGCCGCTGTTCTCGCAGGCCGTGGGGGCCAGCGCCGTGCCGGCGTGGATGAGCGAGATGGCCTGCGGCGACGGTGGCCACGAGCCCCTGGGCCACGATGCGCCGCTGTGGGCGCAGTGCGGCTACTGCACATTGCTGCTGTCCAGCCCGGCGCTGCCCGGCGCCCCGGCCATGGCCGCGAGCAATGTGCTGCCGGCGGTGGGCGCCGGGTTGCCTGGCGCGCCGCACGCCTCGCGCGGGCGCCTGGCCGCGCACGACGCGCCGCCGCGCGCGCCGCCGCTCCGCTCCGTCTGATCTTCGTCACCCGAGGCCGCAGAGCCTGCCGATCCGACCATTGCGGAGTCTTTCCCGTGAGCACGCCATCCTTCTACCACCTGGCCTGGCGCTGGCACTTCTATGCCGGGCTGTTCGTCATTCCCTTCATGATCCTGCTGGCGCTGACGGGGATCGTCTACCTGTTCAAGCCGCAGCTGGACCAGCTGATGTATCCCGAGCTGCTCAGGGTGCAGGCGGCCGCCACGCCGCTGTCCGCCGACCAGCAGCTGGCGCGCCTGCAGCAGGCGCTGCCGCAGGCCAAGGTGAGCCAGTATTTGCCGCCGGCGACGGCGACCAGCAGCGCGCAGTTCGTCGCCCAGCTCGACGGACGCAAGACCAACCTGTTCCTCGATCCCTACAGCGGCACGCTACTGGGCCAGCAGGACGCGGCGAACAACCTGCAGGCTCTCGCCCGCGCCCTGCATGGAGAGCTGCTGATCGGCACCGTCGGCGACCGCCTGATCGAACTGGCCGCCGGCTGGGGCGTGGTGCTGGTGGTGTCCGGCCTGTACCTCTGGTGGCCACGCGGGCAGGGCGGCGCCGGTGTGCTGTGGCCGCGCCTGTCGGCCCGCGGGCGCCTGCTGTGGCGCGACCTGCATGCGGTGACCGGCTTCTGGGGCAGCGCCGTGCTGCTGTTCATGCTGCTCACCGGCATGACCTGGACCGGTTTCTGGGGGGCGCAATTCGCCGGGGCCTGGAACCACTTCCCGGCGGCCATGTGGGACGCGGTGCCGCAGTCGGACCTGCAGGCGCGCAGCCTCAACACGGCGGCCCGGCAGACCGTGGCCTGGGCGGTGGAGAACACGCCGCTGCCGCAGTCCGACCCGCATGCCGCACACCACGCTCACACCGATGCGGCGTCGGCAGCGCCCGCGCGCATCGGCCTGCAGCAGGTGGTCGACACCGCCGGCCGCCTGGCCGTGCAACCGGGCTACAGCGTCAGCTTCCCGGCCGACGACAAGGGCGTGTTCACCGTCGCCCTGTTCGCCGACGACCCGCGCAATGACGCCACCCTGCACCTGGACCAGTACAGCGGCCAGGTGCTGGCGGATATCCGCTGGGCCGACTACGGCCTGGTGGCGCGGGCGGTGGAGAGCGGGGCGATGCTGCACGAGGGCAAGCTGTTCGGCCTGGCCAACCAGCTGCTGATGCTCGGCGTGTGCCTGCTGATCCTGCTGGCCTCGGTCAGCGGCCTGGTGATGTGGTGGAAGCGCCGTCCGCAGGGCCGCTTCGGCGTGCCGCCGCTGCGCCACGACCTGCCGCTGTGGAAGGGCGGGGTAGCGATCATGTTCGGCCTCGGCCTGCTGTTCCCGCTGGTGGGCGCCTCGCTACTGCTGATGCTGGCGCTGGACTGGCTCGGCCAGCGCCTGACCCGGCGCGGGACCGAGGCAGTCGCCGGCTGATGCTCTCGCCCGCCTTGCGGCGGGAGGTCAGCCCTCGTCGTCGAGGAACTGGTAGCGCTGCTCCAGCTCCTCGCGGATCACCCGGCGCTGCTGCGCCTGGCGGAAGCGCCGCTGCTCGTCGGCGCTCTCCGGCTGCAGCGGCGGCACCGGCTTGGGCTGGCCCTTGGGGTCCATCGCCACCATGGTGAAGAAGCAGCTGTTGGTGTGGCGCACCGAGCGCTCGCGGATGTTCTCGGTGACCACCTTGATGCCGACCTCCATCGAGGTGCGGCCGGTGTAGTTGACCGAGGCGAGGAAGGTGACCAGCTCGCCGACGTGCACCGGTTCGCGGAAGATCACCTGGTCCACCGACAGGGTCACCACGTAGCTGCCGGCATAGCGGGCGGCGCAGGCATAGGCCACCTCGTCGAGGTACTTGAGCAGGGTGCCGCCGTGCACGTTGCCGGAAAAGTTGGCCATGTCCGGCGTCATCAGGACGGTCATCGACAGTTTGTTGGTTCCAAGTTCCATGGGTATCTCATAGGCAGATGAATATGCGCCGGCGTTGCAGTCCTGCGGGTCTGCTTCTTGTTATAGGTTCTGCCTTACATCTTCGCTGTGCCGGCGCCCGCGCCATGCAAGTTTGTGGCCGCTACCCGGCATGGGCGGTGGCGGCCCGCTAAGCTTGGGCCTTTGCCCGAGGAGGCCGACCATGCGCGCCCATTTCCTGCCCCTGCTGCTGCTCCCATTCGGCGCGCCCTGCACCGCCGCGGAGCAGGACTGCGCCAGCGCCACGGCCTGCAACCAGGCCGGTACTGCCGCCTACCAGGCTGGCCGCTACGAGCAGGCCATCGCCGCCTTCGAGCGCCAGTTGCGGCGAACCGAGCAGGCCAACGGCGATGCCGGCGGCGGCGAGGAGCTGGCGCTGAACAACCTGATGCTGGCCAACCTCAGGGCCGGCCAGCCGGGCATGGCCCGCGCCTGGCTGGAAGTGGCGCTGGACCGCGGCTTCAGCGGCGCGGCCACGCGCCATAATCTGGGCAAGGTGGCGCAGGCGCTGGACTTCGCGGCGCTGGCCGCCAGCGTCGAGGGGCACTACCTGCGCTACGCCGGCCAGGGCCTGTGGAGCAGCCTGGATATCCAGCGCCAGGGGCAGGGCTACGAGGTGTTCTTCAGCCCGCTGCGTGCCGGCTTCCAGGTCGAAGACTATGGACCGGCGGCGATTGGCGAGCTGACTGGCCGCATCAGCGGTTCCGGGCCGCATTTCCGCCTGACGGATGCCGGGCTGGAGCAGGGCTGCGCCGTGGAGCTGCTGTGGCAAGGCGCCGACCTGCGCGTGCTGGAGGTGCCGGGCGAGCGCTGCCAGGCCTACGGTGGCGCCGGTATCGGCGTCGCTGGCCGCTACTACAAGACCAGCGGCGCGGCGCAGTTCTGAGCCGTCACTTGCCGGCGGACAGGCCCAGGTCGATGGCCAGGTCGGCGCCGGTGATCGCCGCCGCGCCCGGCTGGCAGAGGAAGTAGGCCAGCTCGGCCACCTCGGCGGGCTGCACGAAGCGCGCCTGCTCGCCCTGCGGATACTTGTCCAGCAGCTCGCGGAAGTAGGCGCGCGGGTTGCCGTTGCCGTAGCGCTCGGCCTGGAACTGCAGCATGGGCGTGTCGATATCGCCGGGCGACACCGTGTTGACCCGCACGCCATGCGGCGCCAGGTCCAGCGCCAGGGTCTTGCCCAGGAGCGTCAAACCGCCCTTGCTGGCGCAGTAGGCGGCCGCGTTGCGGTTGCCCTGGTGGCCGGCGTCGCTGGAGATGTTGACGATGCAGCCGCGGGTTTCCTTGAGGTGCGGGATGGCCGCCGCGCACATGAAGAAGGGCGCCTTGAGGTTGACCGCCATGACCAGGTCGAAATCCTCCTCGGCGAAGTCTTCCACCGGCCCCTCGCGCCAGATTCCGGCGGCGTTGATCAGCGCGTCCAGGCGGCCGACCCGGCCGAGTACGCGGCTGAGCACCTCCTGGCAGGCGCCGGCCGTGCGCAGGTCGGCAGGGATGGAACCGGCCAGCGGCAGCTCGTGGCCCAGTTCGGCCAGGCCGGCGGCGTTCTGGTCGGTGACCGCCACCCGCCAGTTGCCCTGGTGAAAGCGCTGCGCCAGGGCACGGCCGAGGCCGCCGGCGGCGCCGGTGATCAGTACGACGGGTTGCATACGGACTCCTGCAAAGGGGGAGGGGGCAGATGCAGCAAGGCCAGCCGGTGGGGGCTGGCCTTGTAGGTGGACATCAGGCGTGGGTCAGGTACCAGCGCCAATCCTGCTCGCCGACTTCGCCGACGAACTGGCGGAACTCTTCCCACTTGATCGCCAGGAAGATCTTCAGGAAGTCCTCGCCGAGGGCTTCCTTGGCCCAGGCCGACTGCTCCAGGGTGCGCAGCGCGGTCAGCCAGTCGGTCGGCAGGGTTTCGCGGGCCTGCTCGTAACCGTTGCCGACGATGGCCTCGCCCGGGTCGATCTGGTGTTTGATGCCGTGGTGGATGCCGGCGAGGATCGCCGCCGCCGCGAGATAGGGGTTGGCGTCGGCGCCGCAGATGCGGTGCTCCACGTGGCGGCTCTTGGCCGGGCCGCCGGGCACGCGGAACGACACGGTGCGGTTGTTCACGCCCCAGCTCTTGGCCAGCGGCGCGTAGCTGTTGGCCTGGAAGCGGCGGTAGGAGTTGGCGTTGGGGCAGAAGATCGCCAGCGCGTCGTTGAGCGTGGCCATCATCCCGCCGATGGCGTGCCTGAGCAGCGGGGTGCCGTGCGGGTCTTCCGAGGCCATCAGGTTATTGCCCTGCTCGTCGGCCAGCGACACGTGCATATGCAGGCCGCTGCCGGCCAGGTCGCCGAACGGCTTGGCCATAAAGCAGGCAATGAGGCCATGTTTGTTGGCCACGCCCTTGACCAGACGCTTGTAACGGATGCCTTCGTCGACCGCCTGCAGGGCGTCGAAGCGGTGCTCCAGGGTCAGCTCCAGCTGGCCGGGGGCGTACTCGGAGATCGCCGTGCGCACCGGCAGGCCCTGGGCTTCGCAGGCGCTGTAGAGGTCATCGAGGAAGGCCTGCTGCTGTTCCAGCTCCAGCACGCCATACACCTGCGGCGCCTGCGGGCGCACGCCGTTGGCCTGCACGGCCGGCTGCGGGCGGCCATTGGCGTCGCGGTTCTTGTCCAGCAGGTAGAACTCCAGCTCCACCGCCATCACCGGGTGGTAGCCGTCGGCCTTGAGGCGGTCGATGGCGCGCGCCAGCACATGGCGCGGGTCGCCGGCGGCGGCCGGCTGGCCCTGGGTCGGGTGCATGCTCACCTGCACCTGACCGGTGGGCGTGGCACGCCAGGGTTGCAGGGTCAGGGAGCCGGGGATCGGGTAGGTCCAGCAGTCGGCATCGGCGACTTCCCAGACCAGGCCGCTGGCCTCGACGTCCTCGCCCTGGATGGTCAGCGAGAGGATGGAGCTGGGCAGCGGGCGGCCGTTCTCGTAGATCGCCAGTAGCTCGTCGCGGTGCAGCAGCTTGCCGCGCGGGATGCCGTTGGCGTCGATCAGCATCAGCTCGATCAGGCGCACCTCGGGGTGCTGGGCGAGGAAGTCGCGGGCTTCCTGGGGGTTGGCGAATTGCATGGTGGTGTCCTTTGCTGTGGTCCCCTCTCCCACTAGTGGGAGAGGGGCCGGGGGAGAGGGAAGGGGCTGTTGCCCTCTCCCCAGCCCTCTCCCGTAAACGGGAGAGGGAGTTAAAGCCGCGCGCCGGGAATGGCCAGCAGCTCGGTGATGGCCTGGTCCAGCATGCTGATCAGCTTGTCCACATCCTCGGCCGTGGTGCTCGGGCAGCACAGGGTCATGTTGTGGAACGGGGTGATCAGGATGCCGCGGTTGATCAGGTACAGGTGCAGGGCCATCTGCAGCTCATCGTGGAAGGCGGCCTCGGCCTCGGCACCGGTGCGTGGCGACACCGGGCAGAACTGGAACTCGCTGCGCGCGCCCAGCTCGGTCACCGACCACTTCAGGTCGTGCTTGGCAATCAGGCCGCGGAAGCCGTCGGCCAGGCGCTTGGCCAGCGGCAGCATGTGGTCGTAGGCGGCCTGGGTCATCACCTGTTCCAGGTTGGCGCGCATGCAGTGCATGGCCAGGGCGTTGGCCGACAGGGTGGTGCCCATGCCGCTGTGGCCGTGGCCATGGCTGTCTTCCTGGGCTTTCTTGCGCGAGGCGAGCATCTTCTCGGCCATCTCCGCGCTGCAGCCGAAGATGCCGCAGGGCACGCCGCCGGCGATCGGCTTGCCGACCACGAAGAAGTCCGGGTCGAGGTTCCACAGCTTGGTGCAGCCGCCGATGTCGGTGGAGATGGTGTGGGTCTCGTCGATGATCAGCAGGCTGCCGTACTTGCGCGTGAGCTCGCGGCATTTCTGCATGAAGCCCGGGTCGGGCAGGACCATGCCGATATTGGTCATGGCCGGCTCGCACAGCAGGGCGCAGACGTCGCCCTGGGCCAGCGCGGCTTCCAGCGCCTCGACGTCGTTGAACGGAATGGCGCGGCTGTATTCGGTCAGGTCATAGGCCTGGCCGACCAGGCCGGAGCGGTGCACGGTATCGCCGTCGCGGCAGCGCACCATCACGTCGTCGACGGTGCCGTGGTAGCAGCCGTCGAACACCAGCAGGGTCTTGCGCCCGGTCACCGCGCGGGCCCAGCGCAGCACGTAGCGGTTGGAGTCGGTGGCGGTGGCGGTGACCTGCCAGTAGGGCAGGCCGAAGCGCGCGGCCAGCAGCTCGCCGCAGACCACGGCGTCCTCGCCGGGCAGCATGGTGGTCAGGCCGTTGTTGGCCTGTTCGGCGATGGCCTTGGCGATCGGGTCCGGCGAGTGGCCGAACATGGTGCCGGTGTCGCCCAGGCAGAAGTCGATGTACTCGTGGCCGTCGACGTCATAGAAGCGCGCACCCTTGGCGCGCTCGACGAACAGCGGGCAGGGCGTCGACCAGTCGGCCATCCAGTGCATCGGCACGCCGGCGTACAGCGAGTTGCGCGCGCGTTCGGCCAGGGCCACGGATTTTGGGTTGCGCGCCAGGAACAATTCGCGCTCGCGGGCGGCGAAGGTTTCCACGGCGGAGGGGCTGATACCGCTGGCAGTCATGTTGAACACCTCGTTCGAATTTCTGCACATGCTATTTTGTGATCACAGAAATGGCAATAGCTCCATTTTTTAGCGATTTGATCTAGTATCGACTTGAATTTGTGATCACAAAAGGCTTATCCATGAACATGAAAGGGCAAGTGGCTCTGGTCAGCGGCGCCGGCAGCGAACAGGGCATCGGCATGGCCATCGCGCGGCGCCTGGGGCTGGCGGGTGCGCGGGTGCTGGTGACCGCCAGCAGCGCGCGCATCGAGCAGCGTGCCGCCGAGTTGCGCCAGGAAGGTATTGAAGCACGCGCCTGGGTGGCCGACCTCACCGACGAGCAGCAGGTCGCCGAACTGGCCGCCTGGGCCGAGGCGCAGTGGGGCCGGGTGGATATCCTGGTGAACAATGCCGGCATGGCCATGCAGGGTAGCCCCGAACCCTTCGCCGAGCTGGCGCAGATGGACCTGGCCACCTGGAACCTGTCCATCGCGCGCAACCTGGGCAGCGCCTTCCTGCTCACCCGCGCCGTGCTGCCGGGCATGCAGGCGCGCGGCTACGGACGCATCGTCAACATCAGCTCGACCACCGGCACCCGCGGCAGCAACATCGGCGAGGCGGCCTACAGCGCGGCCAAGGCCGGCATGCTCGGCATGAGCATGGGCCTGGCGCTGGAAGTGGCCAGGCAGGGCATCACGGTCAACAGCGTGGCGCCGGGCTGGATCGCCACCGGCTCTTCCACCGACGAGGAGCGGCATGCCGCCGAGTACACGCCGATCGGCCGTGCCGGGCGCCCCGAGGAGGTGGCCGCCGCCGTGGCCTTCCTCGCCTCGCCCGAGGCCAGCTACATCACCGGCGAGGTGCTGGTGGTGGATGGCGGCAACTGCCTGGTCGAGAACAAGGCGCCCTGAACGTTTCTGCGTCGGCCAGGCGTTGTTGTGCCAGTGCCCGGAAATGCTGATTGGCTACGGCCAGCTCCGCTTTTCGGGCACTTTCGCGCCTAGCCTGCCTCCAGCAGAATCGCCCAGCTTATTTTTCACACCGCCTAGGCACGGCTCACCCTACGCGAAGCCAACAACGAGGAACTTCAGATGCGCAACTGCCTGCTCACCCTGTCCCAGCTGCCCGCGCCGCCACGGAGCTGCTGACCCATGGCCGACAATCTGCAGGAACAGCTTTACCAACGTATCCGCGAAGGCCTGCTGTCCGGGCGCTTCCAGCCCGGCGAGCGGCTGAAGATCCGCGACCTGGCCGCCGCCTGGGGCACCAGCCCGATGCCGGTGCGCGCCGCGCTGCAGCGCCTGGTCGCCGAGGGCGCCCTGGAGGGCGAGCCACAGCGCTCGGTACGGGTGCCGGCGATGACCCGCGAGCGCTACGAGAACATCTTCCAGGTCCGCCTGGGCCTGGAGGGCCTGGCCGTCGAGCTGGCCACGCCCAACCTCACGGCCGCCGACCTGGCCGAGCTGCGCGACTGCGTGGCGCGCATGGACCTGGCCATCGAGCAGCGCCAGGTGCAGGCCTACCTGGAGGCCAACAGCCGCTTCCACCTGCAGCTGTACGGCGCCTGCGGCAACCCGGTGCTGCTGCGTTCCATCGAGTCGCTGTGGCTGCAGATCGGTCCCTTCTTCAACCGCCTGTTCACCGGCGCCGACCTGTCGCTGCGCCTCAACGATTTTCACGAGCAGGCCTTCGCCGCCATCGAGGCCGGCGACGCCAAGGCCGCGCGCCAGGCCATGGAACAGGACCTGATCTACTTCGCGCGCTTCCTTCTCAACCTGCTGGAGCTGGAGCAGAAGCCGGTGTCGGCTCGGTAAGCATGCCTAGCTCGCCGCCGCCGATTCCTGTCTTACACTGAAGGCGATCGCTTCTCCGACACCAAGGATTGCCCGATGCAGGACTACAGCGACAAGCGTTTTCTGGTGGTCGACGACTTCAACGACTTCCTCAGCTCGGTCAAGGCCATGCTGCGTGAGATGGGCGCACGTGACGTGGATACCGCCAACCGGGGCGAGGAAGCCATCGCCATGTGCCGGCAGAAGCGCTACGACATCATCCTCCACGACTACAACCTGGGGGCCGGCAAGAACGGCCAGCAGGTGCTCGAGGAACTGCTCGCCGCGCGCCTGATCAGCCACCAGTGCATCTTCGTCATGGTCACCGCCGAGAGCAGCCAGGCCATGGTCCTCAGTGCCCTCGAACATGAGCCGGACGCCTACCTGACCAAGCCGTTCAACCGTGCCAGCCTGGCCCAGCGCCTGGACAAGCTGGTGGAGCGCAAGACCCTGCTCAAACCGGTGCTGCAGGCCCTCGACAAGCAGGCCCCGGCCGAGGTGCTGGCCGCCTGCGAGCGCCTGGCCCAGCAGGACAAGCGCCTCGTGCCGCTGTGCCTGCGGCACAAGGCCGGCGCCCTGCGCGAGCTGGGCCGTGTCGATGAACTGGAGCGCCTGCTCGGCGGCGTGCTGGCCGAGCGCGCGGTGCCCTGGGCCTGCCAGGCGCTGGGCAATCTGCTGCTGGCGCGCGGCGACCTGGTGCGGGCCAAGGAAGTCTTCGAGAAGGCCCTGCAGACCTTCCCCATGCAGCCCGGCCTGTACGACGGCCTGGCCGCCGTGCTGGAGGCCCAGGGCGAGGCCCGGCGCGCCCAGGAAGTGCTGGAGGATGCCGTGCGCATCTCGCCGCTGGCCATGCGCCGGCAAATGCAGCTGGGCAAGCTGGCGATGCGCAACGAGGATTTCCAGGGTGCCTCCAAGGCCTACCGCAGCGCCGTCGAGCAGGGCCGCAACTCGCGCCTGAAGAGCCCGGAGAACTACCTGGGGCTGAGCCAGGCGCTGATCGCCGGCGCCGGCGACGAGAGCCTGGACAAGCGTGCCCTGGCCGAGATCAACCAGACCCTGGCCGAGCTGGACAACCAGTACGGCGACGACCCGGCGCTGCAGGTGCGTGCGCGCCTGATGCAGGCCAGCAGCCTGCAGAAATCCGGCGACCCGGCGCGCGCCGCGCAGCTGGCCGCCCAGGCCGTGGCGCAGCTCGACAGCCTCGGCGAATTCCTTTCCGCCGAGGCGGCCCTGGCCGTGGCCGGACAACTGCAGCAGCTGGGCCAGGCCGAAGCCGGCGCAGCCATGCTGAAGAGCTGCGTGGAGATCTACGGCGACGATGCCAAGGTCATGGAGGGCATCGCCAGGCTGACCGACGACCCGGCCATCCTCTCCGGCGGCAAGGAGGCGGTGGAGCTCAACCGCCAGGGCGTGCGCGCCTACCAGCTGGGCCGCGCCAGCGACGCCCTGGAGCTGTTCCGCCGGGCCCTGGCGCTGCAGCCGAAGAACATCAGCATCGCCCTCAACACCGCGCAATCGCTGCTGCGCCTGGGCGGCGATGCGCCCAGCGCCGAGCTGCTCGCCGAATGCCGGGCCTGCCTCGACGCAGTGCGCATGATCCCGGCCAGTGATCCGCGCCACGAGCGCTACCAGCAGTTGCGGCGCAAGGCCTTCGGCACATGAGCGGGCTGGACCTCGCCACGGTCATCGCCTCCACCGTGCACGACATGAAGAACTCCCTGGCCTTGCTCGGCCAGGCCCAGGCGCGCTGGCTGGCGCAGCTGCCGGCCGAATTGCAGGCGAGCCCCGAGCGCGGCGTGATCGAGTACGAGGCGGCGCGCCTCAACGGCATGCTGGTGCAGCTGCTCGGCCTGTACAAGCTGGGAGTCAACCAGCTGCCGCTGTACCCGGCGTACCACGAGCTGGACGACTTCATCGGTGCCCAGCTGGCGCGCCACCAGGAAATCCTCGACAGCCGTGGCATCGCCGCCCGCGGCGAGGTGGAGGCGTTCGACCTGATGGGTTTCTTCGACCAGGAACTGGTCGGTTCGGTGGTCGGCAACGTCATCGCCAACTCCATCCGCTATGCGCGCAGTGCCCTGCTGATCGGCGCCCGCGAGGAAAATGGCGAACTGCTGCTGTTCATCAACGACGACGGCGCCGGCTATCCGGCGGCAATGGTCGAGCAGCAGGGCGACTACGTGCTCGGCCTCAACCAGAGCAGCGGCAGCACCGGCCTGGGCCTGTACTTCGCCGCGCGCATCGCCGAGCTGCACGAACGCGACGGCCGCCGCGGGCGCATCGAACTGGGCAACGGCGGGCCGCTGGGCGGCGGCGAGTTCCGCATCTACCTGCCCTGAAGAGGGCAGAGGCAAACACCTCGGTTTGCTTTCTCCGATGTTCTATCCCGAATCGATATAAGTCTGTCTTTGGCCTTCCCCGCCCCCTGTACTAGCGTGCCTCTTGTGCCGTGCATCCCCCGAGGATCACTGGCGGGCATGGATGTCTCCGGCAGTGGCTCGTGCCCCCGACAAGAACAACAAGACGAGGACATGCCGATGAAATCTGCCCTGCTGGCCTGCTGCGTCTCCGCGGCGGCCCTGCTCATCACCACGCCTGCGCATGCCGAACTGGGCGACTACAGCTTCTGGAAGACCCTGCTCAACCTCACCGCGCCGCCGCCGGCGGACAACCAGGTCACCCCCGAGCAGGCCAGCGGCCCCTATCCGCTGCTGAACAACCCAGGCGGCTTCAACTCCGGCTTCAAGCCGGCCAGCTACTACGCCTGGCAGACCGTGCAGCTGGCGCCGCAGACCGGCGCCGTATGCGGCAACGGCTCACCCTACAAGTTCTTCGTCAACCGTGTGCCGAATACGACCAACACCATCATCTACCTGGAAGGCGGGGGCGCCTGCTGGGACTACGCCAGTTGCAGCGGACAGAGCGGTATCCGTGGCGCGCGCAACCCGGACGGCATTCCCGACGACTACATGAGCCTGCTCAACCCCGGTGCCAGCCTGGTCAGCCCGCTGGTGGTGCGCCTGCACCCCTGGACGCGGACCAAGCCGCAGAACTGGAACATGGTCTACGTGCCCTACTGCACCGGCGACATCTACTCCGGCGACAAGGTGGCCATCTATGAAGACCCGCAGAACCAGCAGCCGCCGCTGGTGTGGCACCACAACGGTCTGCGCAACACCCGTGCCGTGGTGGCCTGGCTGAAGAACAACCTGCCGCGCCCGGCGCAGCTGCTCACCACCGGCTGCAGTGCCGGCGGCGCCGGCAGCCTGACCAACTACGTGGGCATCCGCCAGGACATGGCGCCGAGCCGGGGCTTCCTGCTCAACGACTCGGGACCGGTGTTCAGCGCGCCGCTCGGTAGCGACAGTAGCCAGTATCCCTCGCGCCTGCTGCAGGATCACATCCGTGTCGTCTGGGGGCTCGATGCAGGGCCGCTGCCCTTCCTGCAGAGCCGCCTGCCGGGGCTCGACAGCGGCGACCTGGGCAGCCTCTACCGTGCACTGTCGAGCAACCTGCCGGGCGATCGTCTGGGCCACACGCACTTCTGGGAGGACCTCAACTACTCGTCCTATTCCTACGAGCGCTTCCACCCGGACATCATCGCCGCCCCGGATGCCGCCACCAGGGAGGCGCTGATCCACGCCAAGTGGGACGTGGACACCGGCCGCCTGCGCGACCAGCTGGCCAACCTGGATAACTTCGGCGGCTACTTCCCGCAGTACCGGGCGGTCAACGAGAGCCACTGCACCAGCATCATCGAGTTCCCCAACTCGGACATCCAGGAGCAGAGCCTGGAGCTCGACCACTTCGTCAACAACCTGCTGGATGGCAGCGGCGCGGTGCTCTCGGCCTCGGAAAGCAGCGATGCGGCGGACAAGGCCAAGCCGTTCAACCTGCTGTACTACGTACTCGACCAGCTGCTCTGAGGAGCGCGCGGCGCCCTACTGGTAGGCCTGCTCCCGGGCCTCCTGCAGGCGCTGGCGCAGGTACTGGTCGCGGCTCAGGCCCTCGGGGATGCTGTCCAGGGCCAGCACCTCCTCGACGATTCGCTGCTCCTCGGCCTTGTAGCGGGTGTGGCGCGCATCGGGGGCCTTGGCCTGCGCCTCGCGCGTCGCGCTTAGCGCCTGGTAGCGGGCCACCAGCACATCGGCGCGGGCCTTCTGCGTTGCCTTGTCGCCGCCCTCGGCCTGGGCCAGGCCGACCTGCAGCAGCAGCGCCTCGCTCAGTGCCAGCTCGCCGGCCGCCTCGCGCCGGTCGATCTCCCGGGCCAGGGCCTCGGCCTGGCGCCGGCGCTCCTCCTCGTCCAGGCTCGCGGCGTCTTCGATGAAGCTCCGGTAGTCGCTGGCGAAGCCCAGGCGGGCCTGGTAGTCGCGCACGGCGGGGCTGTGCAGCAGGGCCTCACGCCGCGCGCCGTCGGCCAGTGCGTCAGCATCGGCAGGCGCGGGCGGGGCAGCGCTCGGCGCGGCCGGCGCGGGGGTGTCCTGTGAGGCCGCCAGGCCCAGCCACAGGCCGGCACCGATGGCCAGGCCGGCGAGGGTGGTCAGGGGCAGCCAGCGAGGAATCCTGCTCATGGATGTGGGGCTCCGGGAGGCACTGGCTGCCAGTTAAGCCCAGTGCCCGGCCAGCCGCCAGCGGCGCCTCAGCTTTCCAGCCAGACGTCGCGGCACCAGTGCCAGACCGAGTCCCAGCTCTCGTCGGTCAGTTCGCCCGTGCTGCCGTCCCACAGCCAGACGGTGCCTTCCACGTCCACCGCGTAGTAGTCGCGGCCGTCCTGGCACAGCGGCACCAGGTCGCGCGGCAGGCCGCGGTCCCAGGCCACCGAGGCGACTTCCGGCAGGTAGGTGTGCGAGTGCGGGTCGCTGGCGGTAACCGGCTCCAGGCGGCCGTAGACCACGTCGCTGACCTTGAGCAGGTATTCGCGCAGCTCGAAGGGCAGGTGGATGAGGATCTGCTCCTGGATCTCCACCAGGGTCTCCTCGTCCGGCAGCTCCAGTGGCACCGGCACCGGCTCGTTGAGTTCGCGCAGCTGATCGATGACTTCTTCCACGGGCGTCTCCAGGCAAGCGAGGTTCGGCTAGAGGGTAGCCGAACGGAGGCGCGTTTTACCCTGTGTGGCGGGCGAGGGGAAGTGGGCCGGGTGCCGATCTGTCCACGCAGGTCGAGTCGTGCTGGGTGGCTACCCTCTCCCCCGGCCCCTCTCCCATGAATGGGAGAGGGGGGAAACCGCGTCTACCTCGGCAACTGGGATTGCAGCTTTTACATCAGGCGCTTGCCGTCCTCGCGGGTGATCACCACGGTGGCCGAGCGCGGGCGGCGGCCGGGGCCGTCCGGCCAGCTGCTGAGCAGGTTGGTCGCGGTGGAGCCTTCGCCCGGGTGCTGGATGTTGACGAACAGGGTGCGGAAGTCCGGCGTGGCGCTGATGCCGGTGACTTCGGCGCCGATCGGGCCGGTGAGGAAGCGCTTGACCTCGCCGCTGCGCGGGTCGGCCACCAGCATCTGGTTGTGGCCGAAGGGGCCGCTGGCCAGCTGGCTGCCGCTCATGTCGGTCTGGATCCACAGGCGGCCGTCCGGGTCGAACCACAGGCCGTCCGGGCTGGCCAGGATGCTCGCGTCGGTGAGCGCCGCGCCATCCGGGCCGCGACTGTCGCCCTGCGGCCCGGCGAGCAGGAAGATGTCCCAGTTGAAGCGCTTGCCGGCGTGGTCGCGACGGTCCTCGCGCCAGCGGATGATGTGGCCGTAGGGGTTGGCCGCGCGCGGGTTGGCCGCATCGGCGACGGTACGCGAGCTGTTGTTGGTGAGGGTGAAATAGACTTCGCCGTTATCCGGGTTGACCGCGCCCCACTCGGGTCGGTCCATCTTGGTGGCGCCGACGATGTCGGCGGCCAGGCGGGTATTGATCAGCACCTCACCCTGGTCGGCGAAGCTCACCCCGGCCGCCGCGCAGGCCGCCTGGAAGGCCTTGTCCTTGAGGTCCAGGGCCAGCCAGTCGCCCGTGCCGTCGGCATTGAAGCGCGCCACGTAAAGGGTGCCCTCGTCGAGCAGGCGGCCGGGCTGGCGCAGCAGCGGCAGGTACTTGCCGCGGCTGACGTACTTGTAGATGTACTCGTTCTGCGAGTCGTCGCCGGAGTAGCACACCAGCGGGCGGCCGGCCCTGACCGGGGCGAAGATCAGGCCCTCGTGGGCGAAGCGGCCGAGGGCGCTGTGCTTGATCGGAGTGGAGGTCGGGTCGAAGGGGTCGATCTCGACGATCCAGCCGAAGTGGTTGGGCTCGTTGCGGTAGTCGCCGCTGGCGTCGGCGGCCTTGCGGGTGGCGTCGAAGCGCTGGAATTCGTCGCCGGGCAGGGTGTCCCAGCCGAAGCGGCTGCTGCTGCGCAGGCCGTAGCGCTTCAGTTCGCGCGGCAGCTCGGCGTCGCGGCTGGCGAAGTAGCCGGCCCAGTTTTCCTCGCAGGTCAGGTAGGTGCCCCAGGGCGTCACGCCGTGGGCGCAGTTGTTCTGCGTACCGCGGGTGGCGGTGCCGTCCGGGCTGTGTAGGGTCCTGAGCAGGGCGTGGCCGCGCGCCGGGCCGGCCATCTGCATCGGCGTGGCGGCGGTGATGCGGCGGTTGTAGGGGCCGGGCACCACCTGCCAGTCGCCGAAGCGGTCGCGGCGGATCTCGACGATGGTCACGCCGTGGGCGTTGATTTCCTTGCGCACTTCCTCGGCCGAGGTGCGCTTGCCGTCCACCACGCTCGGGCCGTTGGGGTGCAGCAGCGGCGCGTCGATGTACTCGTTGTTGAACACCAGCAGGCCGTGGCTGGAACGGCGCCCGCCACCGTGGCGGCCGTCGATGGGGAAGAAGTGCATGCCGTCGTGGTGCATGCCGACCTGCTCGGCCTGGTCCTGGGCGCTGTTGCTGGCGTCCTCGAGGAAGGCCGGGAAGCGCCCGCCGATCGGCGTGCCCCAGGGCAGGATGACGCTGGCACGGTAACCGGCCGGCACCTGGATGGCGTCGGCGCGGCTCACCGGCACGGCGTCGAAGGGCAGGCGGTTGCGCTTGCCCAACGGCAGCCTGGCGCCCTGTTCGGCGGCCGCGACCGCCTGTGGCAGTACACCGAGGAAGCCCAGCGCACCGACGGCCGCGCCACCGGCAAGGATCTGCCGGCGGCGCTGGTCGATCAGCTCGCTCATGTGCAGGTTGCCGCAATGGTTGCTGGGGCGTTCATCGCCGCTGCCAAAGAGCACGGCGTCGTGGTCATCGAGGCTCATCGTTCGGGTCCTTCTGCTGAGGAGGTGCGACGGAGCCATGACGCTAGCGGGCAAAGAAGACGGGACTGTGACGCTGAGGTGGCGGATCTGTGGATTGCGACCCGCTTAACGTTTTACCGGCGCTGTGACGCGGGCAGAAAAAACCCGGGCCAGGCCCGGGTTCCGTGGTGCGTGCAGCGATCAGCCGTTCTGGCGGATGCCGGCCACCAGCCAGGGCTGGTCGTCGCCGTTGACCCGCTCCATGCGCCAGCTCTCGCTGAAGGGCTCGCCCTGGTCGAAGCGCGAGGTCTTGGCCAGGCCGCGGAAGGTCAGGGTGGCGACGGTCTTGTCGGCCAGTTCGTCGATGCCGTCCAGCTGTACCTCGAGGGCGTCGATGTAGGTGGACTGGTAGCCGTCGCCCAGGCTGGCGCGCTCTTCCTTGAGGAAGCTGAGCATCTGCGGGGTGACGAACTCGGCGATCTTGTCCATGTCGCCGGCGTCCCAGTGCTGCTGCAGGGCCAGGAAGTGCTCGCGGCCGGCGCTGACGAAGCGCTGCTCGTCGAACCAGGCCGGGGCGTTGAAGGCCGGGCGGGCGGCGACCGGCGCGCTACCGCCGAAGATCGGCTGCTGCGGCATCTGGCGCTGCATGCCGCCGGCCATCGCCGGCTGGCCCTGGGCCTGACGGCGGGCGGCGAACAGGCGGAAGATGACGAATGCGATCAGGCCGAGGAGCAGGATGTCGAGCAGCTGGATGCCCTCGAAGCCGTCACCCATGAACATGGCGGCGAGCAGGCCGCCGGCGGCGATGCCGGCCAGCGGGCCGAGCCAGCGCGAAGCACCGCTGGCTGCCGGGGCGGCACGCCCGGCGGTGGCCGCGGCGCCACTGGTGGCGGCCGGCTGGCTGGCGCTGGGGGCGTCGGCCTGGCGGGTCTGGTGGGTCGGCGCGGAGCCGAAGGACTTGCCGCCGCCCATGCGCTTGGCGCTGGCGTCGAGGCTGAGGGTCAGGCCCAGGCACAGGGCCAGGGCGATGCTGAGAAAACGCTGCATGTGGGGTGATCCCGCTGAGGTTGTGGTTCGCGCGTCATGCTGCCGCAGTCCCGGGTGGCTGGCCAGCCGCAGAATGTTTCCGGATTTATGTACAACTGTGTCTGTTCGCCGCGCCGGGCATCCGGTACACCGGGGTTTTCGCCACAGGCACGCGAGGTGCGCCATGTACATTCCCAAGGCATTCGCCACCACCGAGCTGGGCCAGCTGCACGGCCTGATCGAGCACAGCCGCCTGGCCGTGCTGGTCACCCAGGGTGCGCAGGGGCTGCAGGCCAGCCACCTGCCGTTGCTGCTGGCGCCGGACGAGGGCGAGTTCGGCACCCTGTACGGCCACTTCGCCCGGGCCAACCCGCAGTGGCGCGAGCTGCAGGCCGGTGCCGAGGTGCTGGTGGTGTTCCAGGGCGCCGAGGCCTATGTCAGCCCGAGCTTCTATCCGTCCAAGGCCGAGCACGGCAAGGTGGTGCCGACCTGGAACTACCAGGCCGTGCACGCCTATGGCCGTGCCGAGGTGTTCGACGCGCGCGAGCGCCTGCTGGCGCTGGTCAGCGCCCTCAGCGACAGGCACGAACAGGGCCGCGAGCGACCCTGGGCGGTGAGCGAGGCGCCGGCCGAGTACATCGAGGCCATGCTGCGCGCCATCGTCGGCTTCGCCCTGCCCATCGCCCGGCTGGAGGGCAAGGCCAAGCTCAGCCAGAACAAGGACGCCGCCGATTTCGCCGGGGTGCACGCGGGACTGGCGGCCTCGCCGTTGCAGGTCGAGCGCCAGCTGGCGCAGGAGATGGCCCTGCTGCGCGGCGCCTAGCTGAGCAGCCAGCCCAGCGCCGGGCCTCGCAGCTGGCGGCGCAGCAGGGCGCGCAGGTCGGCCTCGTCCCCCCGGGGCTGGCGCAGCCAGTGCACGAAGGTGCGCAGGTAGGCGGCGGTGAGCAGGCTTTCCTCGGCGATGCGCGCCAGGTGCAGGCTCTGCCGGCCGGCCGCCTCGCGCCACCACTGCACGGTGCGGCTGATGCGCAGCAGGCCGCCGACCTGCAGGTGGACATGGCCGGGCTCCAGCTTGTACAGCAGCATCTGCCCGGTCAGCGCGCGGTGCCCGGCGAGCGCCGCCAGCCAGGCCAGCAGCAGCTCCTCCAGGCGTTTCTCGGCGCTCAGCGCGGCCAGGTCGGCGCCCTTGGCGCGGGCCAGCAGGGCCTGGTCGGCGCGGTCGAACCAGGCCTCGACCAGGTCGTCCTTCTGCCGGTAGTGCTTGGCGATGGCGACCAGATCGCAGCCCAGCGCGGCGGCGACCTGGTGCAGGTGCAGGGCTTCCCAGCCGCAGTGCTCGGCCAGGTCGAGGGCGCAGTCGAGGATCTGCGCGGCGGAAGGGCTCGAACGGGGCATGGCGGCTACCTCCGTCCGACAGTATGGTCAGTCCGGCCCGACAGACGCGGCGGTCTGACGGGCGGCCTGCCCTGGCATCAGCGCCAGTTGAACAGTTCTTTCTCGGTCACCTCGTGCAGCGGCGCCACCTGGGCCTGGAAGGCCTGCATGGAGGCCCAGATGCGCCCGTTCAGCTCGTTCTGCGCGGCCAGCTCGCCGAGCACCAGGGCGGATTGCTGGCGCAGGGCGGCCAGCACCTCGTCGGGCAGGCGCTTGAGCTCGGTGCCCTGCTGCTTGAGCTCTTCCAGGGCGCGGGCGTTGTTGAACACGTAGTCGTCCTGCATGTCCTGGTTGGCGGCGCGGGCGGCTTCCTCGACTATTGC
Source organism: Pseudomonas alcaligenes (assembly GCF_041729615.1). Lineage (NCBI taxonomy): Bacteria > Pseudomonadati > Pseudomonadota > Gammaproteobacteria > Pseudomonadales > Pseudomonadaceae > Aquipseudomonas > Aquipseudomonas alcaligenes. The sequence goes on from NZ_CP154874.1 coordinate 2,462,797, forward strand.
CTCGAGGTCGTCCGGCAGGCTGTCCAGGGCCTTCTGGTTGACCAGCAGCTCCAGTGCCGCCTGCGGCTCCTGCCAGGCCGGGTAGTAGTAGTACTTGGCCGCCTTGTGCAGGCCGAAGGCCAGGTCGTTGTAGGGGCTGACCCAGTCGGTGGCGTCGATGGCGCCGGTCTGCAGGGCGGTGAACACCTCGCCGCCGGGCAGGTTAACGGTGGTGGCGCCGAGCCGGCTGAGCACCTCGCCGCCGAGGCCGGGCATGCGGATCTTCAGACCCTTGAGGTCGTCCAGCGAGGCGATCTCCTTGTTGAACCAGCCACCCATCTGCATGCCGGTGTTGCCCACGGTCAGCGGCTTCACGCCGAACGGTGCGTAGGCCTCGGCCCACAGGGCCTGGCCGCCGCCGTGGCTGAGCCAGGCGTTCATCTCCGAAGCGGACAGGCCGAAGGGCACGGCGGTGAAGAACTGCGCGGCCGGCACCTTGCCCTTCCAGTAGTAGGCGGCGCCGTGGCCCAGCTCGGCGGTGCCCTGGGATACCGCGTCGAACACCTCCAGCGCCGGCACCAGCTCGCCGGCGGCATACACCTTGATCTGCAGGCGCCCGCCGCTCATCGCCGCGACCCGCTCGGCGAAGCGGTTGGCCGCGGTGCCCAGGCCCGGATAGTTCTTCGGCCAGGCGGTGACCATCTTCCACTGGAAGCTCTGCGCCGGGGCGGCGGCTGGCGTGGCGGCGGTCTGGTTCTCGTCCTTGCAGGCGGCCAGGCCGAGGGCGGCGAGGATGCCGGCGAGCAGCATCAGGGGGCGGCGGATCATGGGGGCTCCTTGTTGTAGGTCTGTCTGAATCAGATCGCTTCCAGCTTGGCGTACGCCAGCATCAGCCACTTGCTGCCTTCGCTGGCGAAGTTGACCTGCACGCGGGCCTGGGCGCCGCTGCCCTCGAAGTTGAGGATCACGCCTTCGCCGAACAGCGCATGGCGCACCGGCTGACCGAGGCTGAAGGGGGTTTCCGGCACCTGGCTGCCTGCGAACATCGAGCCACCGCTCATGCTCCGGCTCGGCGCCGCGTAGGGGCGGCTGACGCTGTTGCTCAGGCGCACTTCCTGGATCAGCGCTGGCGGGATCTCGCGGACGAAGCGCGAGACCTTGTTGTAGGTCTCGTTGCCGTACAGGCGGCGGGTCTCGGCGTAGGTCAGCACCAGCTGCTGCATGGCGCGGGTCACGCCGACATAGGCCAGACGGCGCTCTTCCTCGAGGCGGCCAGGCTCTTCCAGGCTCATCTTGTGCGGGAACAGGCCCTCTTCCATGCCGACCAGGAACACCAGGGGGAACTCCAGGCCCTTGGCGCTGTGCAGGGTCATCAGCTGCACGCAGTCCTCGTGTTCCTCGGCCTGGGTGTCGCCGGCCTCCAGCGAGGCGTGGGTGAGGAAGGCTGCCAGCGGGCTCATCTCCTCTTCCTCGTTCTCGAAGTTGCGCGCGGCGCTGACCAGTTCCTCGAGGTTCTCCACCCGCGCCTGGGCCTTCTCGCCCTTCTCGGCCTGGTGCCAGGCCAGCAGCCCGCTCTGCTCGATGACGGTCTGGGTCATCAGGTGCAGCGGCATGTCCAGCACCTTGGCGGCGAGGTTTTCGATCAGCTCGATGAAGCCGCTCAGCGCTCCGGCGGCGCGGCCGGGCAGGGCCTTGCCCGCGATCAGCTGCTGCATTGCCGCCCACATCGACAGGTCGCTGTGGCGGGCGTGCTCGCGGATGGCCTCGACGGTCTTCTCGCCGACGCCACGGGTCGGCACGTTGATCACCCGCTCCAGCGCGGCGTCGTTGTGGCGGCCGTCGAGCAGGCGCAGGTAGGCCACCGCGTTCTTGATCTCGGCGCGCTCGAAGAAGCGCTGGCCGCCGTAGATGCGGTAGGGAATCTTCTCGCGCAGCAGGGCCTCTTCCAGTACCCGCGACTGGGCATTGGAGCGGTAGAGGATGGCGATCTCGCTGCGCTTGAGACCGTCCTTGCGCAGCGCCGCTTCGATCGACTCGACCACGTAGCGGGCCTCGTCGTGCTCGTTGAAGGCGGCGTACAGACTGATCGGCTCGCCGTCGCTGCCGTCGGTCCACAGCTCCTTGCCGAGGCGCCCGTTGTTGTTGGCGATCAGCGCGTTGGCGGCCTTGAGGATGCCGGCGGTGGAGCGGTAGTTCTGCTCCAGGCGGATCAGCTGGGTGTCGGGGAAGTCACTACTGAACTGCTGGATGTTCTCGATCTTGGCGCCACGCCAGCCATAGATCGACTGGTCGTCGTCGCCCACCACCATCAGGCTCTCGCCACCCTTGGCCAGCAGGCGCAGCCAGGCGTACTGCACGGCGTTGGTGTCCTGGAACTCGTCGACCAGGATGTGGCGGAAGCGCTTCTGGTAGTGCGCCAGCAGGTCGGGTTTGTCGCGCCACAGGTCCAGCGCGCGCAGCAGCAGCTCGGCGAAGTCGATCACCCCGGTGCGCGCGCAGGCCTCTTCATAGGCCTGGTAGATCTTCAGCATGGTGGCGAGGAACAGGTCGCCGCCGGGCTGGATATTTTTCGGCCGCAGGCCCTCGTCCTTCTGCCCGTTGATGAACCACTGGGCCTGCTTGGCCGGCCAGCGCTGTTCGTCCAGGCCCAGTTCGCGGATCACCCTTTTCACCAGGCGCTGCTGGTCGTCGGAGTCGAGGATCTGGAAGTTCTCGCTGAGCCCGGCTTCCTGCCAGTGCGCGCGCAGGATGCGGTGGGCCAGGCCGTGGAAGGTGCCAACCCACATGCCGGCCGGGCTCTGGCCGAGCATCTGCTCGATGCGCTGGCGCATCTCGGCCGCCGCCTTGTTGGTGAAGGTCACCGACAGGATCGAGTAGGGCGAGGCGTTGAGGAACTGGATCAGGAAGGCGATGCGGTGCACCAGCACGCGGGTCTTGCCGGAACCTGCGCCGGCCAGCACCAGCTGGCGGCCGAGCGGCGCGGCCACGGCCTGGCACTGCGCATCGTTGAGGGAGGCGAGGAGAAGTTCGGGGTCGAGAAGGGCGGGATCTTTATGCATCGCGGCATTCTACGGGCGGGGTCCGGGGGCGGCAAACCGCACCGTACGCTCAGTGAACAAGCGTGCGCCGTTTGTCGAGCGGTGCCATTAAAAAGCCAGCCTCAGGCTTGGGCGGGCGCTCTAGCTCGGGTATGCTCGGGAAAAGTCAGGCATCCCATTACAAGAATATCGCCTATGACCCAAGCCAATCGGGGGGCTTCCGCCAGCGCTGCGGCGGAAGAGTCGCGTGCCATCGCCCAGCAGTTCGCCACCGAAATCGCGGTCGAGCGCACGCGCCTGTTGTACCAGGGCTCCCAGGTACCCACCCTGTTCATGCTCCTCAGCGGCCTGGCCTGCGCGGCGCTGCTCTGGCAGCCGCAACCCAGCCTGCTGCTGGCCGGCTGGCTGGTGTGGCTGGTGCTGCTGGCGGTGCTGCGGCTGATCCAGATGACCGCCTTCAAGGCCGCGCTGCCGTCGCGCCAGGCCAACCCGCAGTGGCGGCGCACCTTCCTGCTCGGCGCCGGGCTGTCCGGCCTGACCCTGGCCTGCGCCGCCATCTTCCTGGTGCCGCCCGAGCGTTTCCTGCTGCAGGCCCTGGTCTATGGGCTGATCGCCGCCGCCATCCTCTCCGCCAGCGTGGCCTATGCGGTCAGCCGCGCGGCCTTCCTGGTATTCGCCCTGCCGTGCCTGCTGCCGACCGTGGTCTACCTGCTGCTCAGCGACAGCCCGCGCCAGCAGGGCTGGGGCGCGCTGGGGCTGATTTTGCTGCTGAGCCTGTGCGTGGTGGCCTGGCAGGTCAACCGCCTGGTGCAGAGCAGCCTGCTGCGGCGCTTCGAGAACCAGGCGCTGATCGAGCGCCTGGAGCACGCCCGCGAGAGCGCCGAGGGTCTCAACCAGGAACTGGCGCGCGAGGTGGAGCAGCGTCGCCGCGCCGAGCGCGAACTGCGCCGTGCCCACGACGAGCTGGAAATCCGCGTGGCCCAGCGCACCCTGGAGCTGGACGACGCCAGCCATGCCCTGGGCAAGAGCGAGACGCGTCTGGCCCTGGCCCTGGAGGCCAGCGAGCTGGGCCTGTGGGACTGGAACCTGCAGACCGATGAAGTGCACCACAGCCACCTGGAGAGCATCTTCGGCATCAGCCAGGACGAGGTCAAAGGCGTGCTCAGCCACCTCAAGCCGCGCCTGCACCCGGACGACCTGCCGCTGCTGCGCCGGGCCCTGGTCGAGCACCTCAAGGGCCGCACCGACGGCTACTGCGTGGAGTACCGCGTACGCCACGCCGACGGCCGCTGGCGCTGGGTCGAGGACCGTGGCCGGGCGGTCGAGCGCGACCCGCAGGGGCGCGTGCTGCGCATGCTCGGCACGCGCCGCGACATCACCGAGCGCAAGCGCCTGGACGAGGAGCAGCGCCTGGCCGCGACGGTGTTCGAAGCGACCAGCGAGGGCATCGTCATCCTCGACGCCGACTACCTCCTGCTGTCGGTCAACCAGGCCTTCAGCGAAGTCACCGGCTACCGCAAGGAGGAGGTGCTCGGGCGCAGCGTGGCCACCCTGATCAGCAGCCGCGACGCGCGCCGCCAGTACCAGCTGATACGCCAGCAGCTGGAGAGCCATGGCAGCTGGCGCGGCGAGCTGATCGAGACGCGCAAGAACGGCGAGCTGTACCCGCAGTGGCTGCAGCTCAACGTGGTGCGCGACAGTCGCGGCAGGGTCAGCCATATTGTCGGTTTCTTCTCCGACCTGTCGCAGCGCCGGCAGACCGAGGAGCGCCTGCGCTACCTGTCGCACTACGACGAGCTGACCGGCCTGGCCAACCGCAGCCTGTTCCGCGAGCGCCTGCACGAGGCCTGCGACAGGGCGCGCCACGGTGCCGCGCACATGGCCTTGCTGCACATCGACCTGGACCGTTTCAAGCTGCTCAACGACAGCCTCGGCCACGAGGTGGCCGACCAGCTGCTGCGGCAGATGGCCCGCCGCCTCAACCAGGCGGTGCCGGAGGCGCATACGGTGGCGCGCCTGGCCGGCGACGAGTTCGCCATCCTGCTCGACGACTACGCCAGCCTGTCGACCCTGGCGCGCACCGCCAGCCGCCTGCTGAGCAAGCTGCGCATGCCGATGGACGTGGGCGGCCACGAGCTGGTGGTCAGCGCCTCGATCGGCATCAGCCTGCTGCCGGACAACGCGCGCGAGGTTGCCACTCTGCTCAGCCAGGCCGGCATGGCGGTGCAGCACGCCAAGCACCTGGGCGGTAACACCTTCCAGTTCTACACCGACAACCTGCAGGCCTGCACCCTGGAGCGCCTGCAGCTGGAGACCCAGCTGCGCAAGGGTATCGAGGAGGGCCAGCTGGAGGTGTTCTACCAGCCCAAGCTGTGCCTGGCCGACGACAGCCTGAATGCGGCGGAGGCGCTGGTGCGCTGGCGCCATCCGCAGCTGGGGCTGGTGCCGCCCAGCGACTTCATCCCGCTGGCCGAGGAGACCGGGCTGATCGCGCCGATCGGCGAGTTCGTGCTGCGCCAGGCCTGTCGCCAGGCCCGCGAATGGCAACGCCAGGGGCTGGCCGAGCTGCGCGTGTCGGTCAACCTGTCGGTGCACCAGCTGCGCCAGGGCAACCTGGTCGGCCTGGTGCGCCAGGTGCTCGACGAGACCGGGCTGGCGCCGCGCCTGCTGGAGCTGGAGCTGACCGAGAGCCAGCTGCTGGACAACGTGGAGAACGTCATCGCCACCTTCCAGCAGCTGCGCGACCTGGGGGTGAAGCTGGCGATCGACGACTTCGGCACCGGCTATTCCTCGCTCAGCTACCTCAAGCGGTTCCCGGTGGACTACGTGAAGATTGACCAGACCTTCGTCCGCGAGCTGGCCGCTGGCCGCTGGCGGCGAGGACGCGGCGATCACCCGCGCCATCATCGCCATGGCCCACGGCCTGGAACTCAAGGTGGTGGCCGAGGGCGTGGAAACCCAGGCGCAGATGGATTTCCTCAAGCTGCAGCGCTGCGACGAGATCCAGGGCTTCCTGATCAGCCCGCCGGTGCCGGCCGAGCAGTTCGCCGCACTGCTCAGGGCGCAGGCGGAGATGTGCTGATCAGCCGTTCCAGCGCCCCGGCGCGTAGGAGAACACCGGCAGCGACCAGTGCCAGCGGATCGCCGCCAGGCGCAGGGCCAGGCCGGCGGCGAACGAGGCGAGCAGGTTGAGGTCCTCGTCGACGCCCAGGTGGCGCAGGCTCAGGTAGAGCAGGGCGACCAGCAGCGACACGCTGGCGTACAGCTCGTGGCGCAGCACCTGCGGCAGGCGGTTGCACAGGATGTCGCGCAGGATGCCGCCGAAGATGCCGGTGATCACCCCGGCCATCACCACCACCGGCAGCGGATAACCCAGCTTCAGGGCAACGTCACAGCCGATCACCGTGAAGGCGATCAGGCCCATGGCATCGAGCAGGAGGAACAGCCGGCGCAGGTGGTGCATGAAGCGCGCGATCAGCATGGTGAACAGGCCGGCGCAGATGGTCAGGTAGATGTAGCCGGGGTGCTGGGTCCAGCCCACCGGGAAGTTGCCCAGCAGGATGTCGCGCACGGTGCCGCCGCCGAGGGCGGTGATGAAGGCGATGAGGGCGACGCCGAACAGGTCCATGTTGCGTTTGCCGGCGGCAAGCGCCCCGGACATGGCTTCGGCGGTGATGGCGATCAGATAGACATAGAGCAGCACACAGAACTCCTGCGTCAGGTGCCTCTCCCCCTGTCCTCTGTACCTGAGAGTTTGCGCGGCGTGGCCGCTTGCCCCTTCGGTGGGTCGCTTGCAGCGACCGCTCTCCAGACGGCTATATCGGAATCTCGCAGTGCTGGGCCTGAGCGATCATGGGAGTTTGCGCCTTCGGCGGAGGCGCACCGGGCGCCTCGCTCTCCTGCGAGGGCGCGCAGTATAGGGGCGTGCCCGGCTCAGGCCAACTGGCGCAGCAGCAGGGCATGCTCCAGGGCGACCTCCGCCGGCAGCGGCAGGTAGACGATGTGGCCGTCGCCCGGCGCCAGCTCGGTGCGCTCGCCGCCGGCCTTCTCCAGTGCCGGCAGGCTGAACTGCAGGTTGCCGCGCGGGGTCATCAGCTCCAGGCGGTCGCCGACGGCGAAACGGTTCTTCACCCGCACCTCGGCCAGCTCGCCGCGCCGCACGCCGGTGAATTCGCCGACGAACTGCTGGCGCTCGGCCAGCGAGCTGCCGCGTTCGTAGTTCTGGTACTCGTCGTGCACGTGGCGGCGCAGGAAGCCCTCGGTGTAGCCGCGGTTGGCCAGCGACTCCAGATCGTCCATCAGGCGCAGGTCGAACGGCCGGCCGGCGACGGCGTCGTCGATGGCGCGGCGATACACCTGGGCGGTGCGCGCCACGTAGAAGTGGCTCTTGGTGCGGCCCTCGATCTTCAGCGAGTGCACGCCCATGCGCGTCAGCCGCTCGACGTGCTGCAGGGCGCGTAGGTCCTTGGAATTCATGATGTAGGTGCCGTGCTCGTCCTCGAAGGCCTCCATCAGCTCGCCGGGGCGGCTCTCGTCTTCCAGCAGGAACAGGCGCTCGGTCGCGGCGCCTTCGCCGAGGGTCGGCTGGCAGCCGCGCACGATACCGCCCAGCTCGTTCTCCTGGCCCTCATGGGCCCGGTACTTCCAGCGGCAGGCGTTGGTGCAGGTGCCCTGGTTGGGGTCGCGCTTGTTGATGTAGCCGGACAGCAGGCAGCGGCCGGAATAGGCCATGCACAACGCGCCGTGGACGAACACTTCCAGCTCCATGTCCGGCACCTGCTGGCGGATCTCCTCGATCTCCTCCAGCGCCAGCTCGCGCGACAGGATCACCCGGGAGAGCCCCTGGCGCCGCCAGAACTCCACGCTGGCCCAGTTCACCGCATTGGCCTGCACCGACAGGTGCACCGGCATCTGCGGGAAATGCTCGCGCACCAGCATGATCAGCCCCGGATCGGACATGATCAGCGCATCCGGCGCCATCGCCACCACCGGCTCCAGGTCCCTGAGAAAGGTCTTCAGCTTGGCGTTGTGCGGCGCGATGTTGACCACCACGTAGAAGCGCTTGCCCTGCGCACGCGCCTCGGCGATGCCGATGGCCAGGTTGGCGTGGTCGAACTCGTTGTTGCGCACCCGCAGGCTGTAGCGCGGCTGCCCGGCATACACGGCATCGGCGCCATAGGCGAAGGCATGGCGCATGGCCTTGAGGGTGCCGGCGGGGGAGAGGAGTTCGGGGGCTGGGAGCGGGGACATGGCGACGCTTGCGTGAGAAACGGGCGTAAATGGTCTCTGAAGTTCGCTTGCGGGTTCTTGATCCAGAGCAGCCCTGGAGGCGATGCCTTAAAGGCTGCTCCACTGGCCTCACCAAACCTCGGTGGGGCAGAGTAGTTCGGGGAGCAGATGATGCGTGGCGCTGCTCCCAGGCAATGCGCAGGGCGCTGGCGAGTGAATCAACCAGAGCATGCCGAGTACTAGGTCAAGGCCAGGTAGCTGCTTGGTGAAGACAAATATCATATCGATAGTTCCGTTCGTCTGCCCGCTACCCGTAGCGGTAACGCCAGCGCCACCGAGCGGCGCGCAGGAAATGGAATGTTTGCTTGAAGTCTGTTCGTTGCCCCGGCTTTCTTGTTGCGTTTTTTCCTACTCATTGGTTGGCGCTGGTTGATGCTTCTGGCAATGGCCGGCAGCGCCGTTGCTCATCGGCCGGCTGCCAGCCCGCCATGCGCGCATCGAGGAAGGCCTCAGCGGCATCCTTAAGTGATTGTGGAGCGCTGTCTGGAGGTAGTAGTTCGGACCTGTTGGGCTGGGTGCGCAGCAGGGCGTCTGGACCATCTCGCCAAAGGAAGGAGTAGATATAGACATAACCTGGCTGAGTATCACGCTGATAGTCGGCCACGCTGCGCAAGGCCGCGAGCAGGGTGGCGAAGCTGACGAGATTCTCATCGTAGAACACTGCGCCCAGGCGCACTTCGCCAAGTTCGGGATCGTAGCACCAGGCCATGCCGGCGCTGTCATCTGGTGTGGCTTCCCAGCCGGCGAGTAAATCGCCGACACTGTCTGCGGACACGGCTATGAAATACCGGCGCCAGTCTTCCTGCCACTGCAGGTTCATCTTTTGCCAGTCGTGGAAGTCGGCGGCCTGTGTCGGGGGTGAGGCAAGCCAGCTACTTAGCTCGTTTTCACTTAGCGGTATCTGCAGATAGACGCTACTGGGCTCGGAGGCGGCCAGGGGCTGACTCAGAAGCAGACACACTAGCAGGGCAGGAAAGTGGTGTATTACGGCAGTATCTCCATATCTAGGGTGCATTATGCATCCCAACGGGTTTATGTTGCGCCGGACCAGTACCAAAGTGTGGCGCCCCAGGGGGAATCCTCGAACTCCGGCATGATCTCGCCCTGTGTGAAATGACGTCTGGAGTTTTGCTGGGCAGGGCTGAACCAGTAGCCGGTTTGAGGGCAGCGTTTGCCTGCCTCGATGCGTGCCGGAGATGTAGGCGCGCTGTCCTCTTGGTCGAAACGGGAATACCAGCGGGCGGTGCTCTCCATTTCGAAACAGTCACCGTAGGGCGAGTAGCTGTGCAGCTGGTCGGGGTTGGGAATACGCACCGGCCTGACTACTCTGTTGACCGCTACATAGGCTGCAGGTAAGCCATCGTCCTTCGCACCTAGTTCTGGATACTCGCCCGCCCGAATGATGAGGCCCTGATCATAGGTCAGGACCTCCACATCGCTTTGTCCGCTCAGGGCGTGACGGATGGCGTCTTCGCCGCCCAGGCGCTCGACATAGGTGTTGCCCAGGACTGTGAACCAGTTTATGCCCTTGATATGGTCAAGCAGCTCTAGGCTAGAGGCGAAGGGCATGGAGTCCACCTCCAGCCCGGAATACTGTTGGGCCAGCTGGTATTCGATCGGCATATAGCCGTCGTAGTCATAGGGCAAGGTGCTCGATAGGCCACCATAGCCATGCTCGGCTTTGACCTGGTTGCAGAGATAAATCAACCATTCTCGATAGCGTTCAACCCCATTGGGCTCGGAGAGAAAAGACCAAGGAATAACCAGTTTGAGATAAGAGCGCACTTTATCGCCGTGAACTTCAAAAGAATTCAGGGCAGAAAGGCAGAAGTCGGGAGCATCTTTCATACCTGTAGAGCTGCTCAAACTCCAGTAATACTGCTCATTAGGTTGCGTTGCGAGAATCTGCTCCAGCGATTTTTGGAAGTTGGAGGACGTCAGTTTTTTATCTCGACGATAAACTTGCAGCTTGAGTTGAGTTCCGAACTCTGCATAAAAGCGCTCAAAGCATTTCCCCACGTTCTGTTTACTTTCCGCGGTATAGCCCTCCTTGAAGTAAAGAGTGGCTATCAATCCCAACTTCACTACTGGAGTGCCATCTGGCAGCTCGAATGCTAGGTCGGGGGCGTGCTTAGTAAGTTTTTCCAATGCGTTCATGGGGCTCTCTTAGCCAGCGGCAACGGCCGCAGTCGCGGCGGTGCCGCCCAGAATGGAGACCAGCACCGCCCAGGAGGTTCTGGCCAGGTGGACGATAGCCAGCAGTCCGGCCACGATGGCAGCGGGAATGCTGAGCGCCACCAGAGCTTTGGCAATGAGGATAGTGACAACCACTGTGGCTACCGCCACACCTATATTGATCAGCACCTGTACCCAGTCGATCTGGCGCAGCATGTCGAGGGTCAGATCGGTGTAGTGCTGGATTTTCTGCCAGATGGCGCGCAGTTGCTCGTCGGTCCAGCGCACTACCTTGGCACCGGTCTCGCTGACCCATTCCCAGGCCTTTTGCGATTCCCGGCGTACCCATTCGCCTTTGCTGCCTAGCCAGGTGGCAGCTTCCTCCAGATGCTGCTGCACCTCGGCGGAGAGCTGACGGATACCTTCGGCGCCCTGCTCCAGAAGCCCGTCGATGGCCTCCTGTACCTGCTGGGTCCAGCTCTCCACCCGTGCCGGTTTGGGCGTGGGTTGCGGCCCATAGACAGGTACCGGCACTGGTGCTGGGCGGGGTTTGCTGCCAGGAGTCTGTGGTGGTGGCATCAGTGGAGGTACGACCGGCCAGTGCAGTGGGTTGTTGTTCCCGGTCGGCTGGTTGGCCTCGTTGTACTGGCGTTCACGCTCACGCTCGCCGTCGTCCCGGCAGTCATTGATTTCCAGCACAGTAAAGCGTTTGGGGCCGCCTGCGATTTGGATGTAGGCCTGACGCTGGTCTGGCAATAGCGTGTCATTGGGAAACTTGACCTCAACCACCCGCGCCAGATTGTCCGGGTGCGTTACGCCCTGATGATCCGGGCCTGCTTGGCCTGGCCAACGCAGTGTACGGTTCTGCACGATGATGACATCCGGCCGCCGTAGCAGGCCTGGCGTCATGCCGGCGGGGAAGGGAATCAGCGTGTGGCGACGTAGTGGGTCGGGAGCTTGACCCTTACTCCATCCCGATGTGCTGAGGAAGGGCGTAGGTGGCAGTCTGGTCATGTCGAAGCAGACCTCTGCCTTGTAGTCCCATAGATAATTCCAGCGGTATTCATCAGCTCGGATCAGGCCGCTCATGACCAGTTGTTTGAGCTCCACCTGACTAGCGATGCCATTGGGCAATTTCTTGAGCGACAGGCGTGGAAAGCGCACCGCGTAATTGGCTTTCTCCATCAGATAGGGCTTGTTGCTTGGATTGGGTAGAGGGGCTTCCTTTACTGTGCCCTCTACGCTCGTGGTGGTGCAGCCATGTGGCGTTTGCGGTTGAATTGTCGCCATTTATGCGCCCTCCGGATTGGCGTTCTTCAGATCCAGGGTCATGTCCTTGGGTGTGCTGTCGCCGGCCAGGAACAATGGCTCTTGTGGTTCTGGCTGACGACTTGGGGTTAGCAGTTCGACCTGGGCGGGTTCGGCGCTATGGACGAGGAAGGTTTTGCCTTCATGGTTTGTGTAACCGGCCAGCTGCGAGCCGTCGGCCAGCTTAAGTGTGTAGGGGGCTCCCACCAGCGGTTCGCCAGTTTTCTCGTCCAACAACAGGTAGCGTGCCTTATGGCTACGGGGTGCCCGCTTCAGAAGATTGCCGGCTTTGTCCTGATCCGCCGCCCAAGGAATTACCGGCCCGAGTATCTGAATACCTGAGCCTTTGCCAGGCGCACCTCCCGAATTCATCTTTATAGTCGCGCCGCTCAGGGTCACGCCGCTGGGGTCGAGTTTGAGCCAGCTGCCGCCGCCCTTGGCAGTGAGTTCCATGCCGGCGTCTATGACCACCTTGCTGCCGGCGTGGTAGTGGATCTCGTTGCCCGCCTCGATGAACTGTCCCGTGCCGAGCTTCACGTGCTGGTTGGTCGCCACGGTCAGGTAGTCGTTGGCGCGGACCTCGGTCTTGCGGTCCTTGTGGGTGGTGCGATGCTCCTCGGCCTTGAGCTCGGTGTAGCTGTTGGCCTCGACCGTGTCGTGGCGCTCGTGGCCGATACGGATCTTCTGGTCGTGCTCGACGTTCTCGTCCCAGTCCCTCTGGGCGTGGATATAGATCTGCTCCTGGCCCTTGCGGTCCTCGATGCGCAGCTCGTTGTAGCCACCGCCACCGGGTGAGCTGAGGGTCTTGAACACGGTTCTGGTCTTGTTCGCCGGCAGGTCGTACGGCACCACGTGTTCCTTGTGGTAAAGGCAGCCGGTGACCAGCGGCTGGTCGGGGTCGCCTTCGAGGAAGGTGACCAGCACTTCCATGCCGATGCGCGGAATGGCGATGCCGCCATAGCGGTCGCCAGCCCAGCTGGAGCTGACGCGCAGCCAGCAGCTGGTCGTATCGTCGGCCTGGCCCTCGCGGTCCCAGTGGAACTGCACTTTCACCCGGCCGTACGGGTCGCAGTGGATTTCTTCGCCCTTGGGGCCGGTGACCACGGCGCTCTGGCTGCCGAGGATGCGTGGCTTGGGGTGTTGCAGCGGCGGGCGCCAGGGCTGGTCCCAGGGGGTGGCGCTGAAGCGGTTGCGGTAGCCCTGATGGAAATCACCTGAGTTGGTGGATGCACCCTCTCCCCCAGCCCCTCTCCCATGAATGGGAGAGGGGAGAGGGCCGGAGCCGAAGTTGGTGATGGACTCTTCCAGCACCTGCGGCTGCTTGCCTTCGTGGTGGATCTCGTTGAGTAGCCACAGCTGGTTCCAGTCCGCACGTGGGTGGGCGGAGAGGTCGAGGAAGTGGCCGGTGCGCAGCAGCGGCTGGTCGCTTTCGCCCTCGGCCAGCTGCTGGTCGGCGCGGTGGCGCTCCAGGGCCCGTTGGGAGAGGTGCTTGCCGCGGGCGCGCTCGGTGAAGCGGCCGGGGTAGTCGTAGTCCTCCAGGTCCGGCTTGGCCTCGCCCTTGTGCGCCGCTTCGAGCTGCAGGCGCGGCTTCTCGAAGTCGTAGTCGCGACGGGTCACGCGGCTGGTGCGGGTGGCCAGGCGCAGGGCGAAGCGCTTGATCACTGGGTCGTCGGCCACCAGGCCGGAGTCCTGCTGGTAGGCGGTGGTCGGCAGCTTGGCGAAACCGGTCTGGTCGTCGCCGAACACCAGCACATGGCCTTCGGGTGAGTGCTGGAAGTGGTAATGGATGCCTTCTTCCTCGCACAGGCGCTGGATGAAGTGCAGGTCGGATTCGTCGTACTGCACGCAGTAGTCGCGCGCAGGATACTGGGCGCCGAGCTGGAAGCGCTGGCCGGAGCCTTCGAGGATGCCGTGTTCGCTCAGCACCTGGGCGACGATCTGCGGCACCGTCAGGTGCTGGAAGATGCGCTGGTTGATGCGGTGGCCGAGCCAGGCCAGCTGCGGGCGCAGGGTCAGGTGGTAGCGGGTCAGGCGCTGGCCGGAATCGCCCTGGGCGCAGGCGTGCACCTGGGCGTGGATGCCGCTGCCGTCGGCGTTCAGAGCGAGGAAGGCCGGCTGGCCGAGCAGGGCTTCGAGGTCCAGGTCCGGGCGCTGGCTGACCAGCGTGACCTCGAACATGAAGGGCTGGCTGAGCGCCTCGTGTCCGGTGAACTCGAGCACCTGCAGGTCGTGTGGGGCGCCGGGCAGGTGCAGGCTGAAATGCGTCTGGTTGGCGGGGGCGAACATCCGTTGTTCCTTCTGCCGAAAGGGCATCGGCCAGGAGTGCTGGCCGATGGGGCGGCTCGCGTACCTGCGAGCCGGGGCATTGTCCGGGATGCGCCACGGCGCTGCCGTGACGCGGGGGGCAAAAATGCCGCCCGGTCGCCGATCAGGCGGAGATCGGCGAACGCCAGTCGTCGGAGCCGGAAGTGCCGGACACTTCGTGGGTCCAGATGATCTTGCGGTAGGTGAAGTAGACGTCTTCCAGGTGCGTGAAGTGGGCCATGTTCGGGTCCTGGCAGTTGGGCATGCGCGACTGCACGTCGACGATCACCGCGTCTTCCAGCTCGATGGTGAAGTAGTGCTCCTGGGTGCCGGTGGAGGAGGTGCGGTACCACTCCAGGCGGCACTTGCTCAGACGCTCGCCGGAGGTCAGGGAGTTGAAGATCAGCGGCGAGGCCTTGTCGAATACCTTGGTGATCATCAGCGGCTTGTGCACGCGCTGGCCGGTCGGCTGGCCGGACTGCGGGTCGCGCGGGATGATCACCTGGTGGCTGAACGCCTGCACCAGGATCTGGTCCTCGTGGCCTTCCTGGAAGATGTTGCCGACCGAGTCCTCGGTGAAGGTGCCGGCGGTGATCAGGCCTTGCTTGGTGCCTTCGAGGGACAGGTACGCGGGTGTTGGCATGGTGCTCTCCTTTGCATTGAGACGAGGACCGGGAATGGTCCGGGCGGCTGACTCAGTACAAGGGGCGTGCCAGGGGCGTGCGGGCCAGCAACGGCGGGGCTTGCGCGGATGGCGCGAGCTGCCCTGTGCGGGGCATCACGAAAGAGTGCGCAACAACTGGCGCAGGGCTGTGCAGGGGCTTGCGCAGAGGGGCGAAGGCCCGTGGAGTGGGGGCTTTGGACGGGGTGAAGGAGGAAGGTGTGCAAGGAGTTGCGCAATGTCGGGCGTGGGAGGTGACAGGCTCCCGGATTGCATCCGGGCTACAGGAGCGCCCCTCTCCCCGGCCCTCTCCCATAGATGTGAGAGGGGGCGTAGGGCAGTGGCCGCTGGGGTCTAGTCTTCCCACTCGCGCCCGGCCAGCTCCAGCAGGGTGTTGGCCTGTTCCGGGCCGTTGCGGCCGGCGGGGTAGGGGCGCGGGTCCTGGTAGTTGTCCTGCCAGCCCTTGAGGATGGGGTCGATCCAGGCCCAGGCTGCCTCCACTTCGTCGCGGCGCATAAACAGCGTCGAATCGCCTTCGATCACGTCCAGCAGCAGGCGCTCGTAGGCATCCCAGCGGCGTTTCTGCGGGAAAACCTGGGCCAGGTTGAGGTCCAGCTCCATCGGTGTCAGCTGCATGCCCTTGCCCGGGCTCTTGCCCATCAGCTGCAGGGTGATGCGTTCCTCCGGCTGCAGGCTGATGACCAGGCGGTTGGCCTGGCTGCCTTCGAACAGGCGGTGCGGTACCGGCTTGAACTGGATGACGATCTCCGAGCACTTTTTCGCCATGCGCTTGCCGGTGCGCAGGTAGAAGGGCACGCCGGCCCAGCGCCAGTTGTCGATCTCGGCCTGAATGGCGACGAAGGTTTCGGTATCGCTGTCGTTGTCGACATGTTTCTCGAAGTAGTACGCCGGCACCTCCTGCCCGCCGATCTTGCCGGCGACGTACTGGCCGCGCACCGTCTTGTCGTGCACGTCGAGGCCGGCGATGGGCTTGAGCGCTTCGAGGATCTTCACCTTCTCGTTGCGCACCGACTCGGCGTCGAAGCGCACCGGCGCTTCCATGGCCACCAGGCAGAGCAGCTGTAGCAGGTGGTTCTGCACCATGTCGCGCATGGCACCGGCCTTGTCGTAGTAGGCGCCGCGATTTTCCACGCCGAGCGTCTCGTTGACGCTGATCTGCACGTGGTCGATGTGCCCGGCACGCCAGATTGGCTCGAACAGGGCATTGGCGAAGCGCAGTGCCATCAGGTTCTGCACCGTCTCCTTGCCCAGGTAGTGGTCGATGCGGAACACCTGCGGCTCGCTGAACACTGCGCCGATGGCGGCGTTGATCTCACGGGCCGACTCCAGCGAATGGCCGATCGGCTTTTCCAGCACGATGCGCGTGTCGCTGCCGGCCAACCCGGCGATGGCCAGGTGCTCGGCGATGGCTTCGAACAGGTCCGGCGCGGTGGCCAGGTAGTAGATGCGCCCGCGGTTGCAGGCATGGGCGCCGAGGAACCGGGCCAGGCGGCCGAATTCGGCGCTCTGCGCCAGGTCCATGGCCAGGTAGTCCAGGCGCGCGGCGAAGCCGGCCCAGGTGTCGTTGTCGAAGTCGCTGCGTGCTACCTGGGCGCGGCAGCGGCGTTCGGCCAGGGCCTGGTACTCGGCGCGGCTCAGGGCGTTGCGCGCCGCGGCGAGGATGCGCATGTCGGCCGGCAGGCGCCCGTCGCGATGCAGGTGGTAGAGCGCCGGCAGCAGCTTGTGCAGGGCCAGGTCGCCGGTGCCACCGAATACCAGCATGTCGCAGGGGCTGTTCAACGAGGGGCCTCCGGCCGGGTTTGCCTGTGCGGGTTGGGCATTCATGTAGTATAACTACAAGCTCACTACAGCCCGATCATAACAGGCTGGGTGAAACCGCAGCGAGCCGGCGCGGTTTCCATCGAGCCCGATAACAGAGTCCTGCCCGTGAATCTTCTGCAGCATATCGCCCAGTCCCGTCACCTGCTCCGCAAGTCGGAGCTGAAGGTTGCCGACCATGTCCTGCAGGACCCCTCGGCGGTCATGCACAGCTCCATGGCCGACCTGGCCCACGAGGTCGGCATCAGCGAGCCGACCATCGTGCGCTTCTGCCGCGCCATTGGCTGCAGCGGCTTCCAGGACCTCAAGCTGAAACTGGCGCAGAGCCTGGCGGCGGGGGCCAGCTTCGGCCAGTTCGCGATCAGCGAGAACGACTCGGTGGCGGACTTCAGCCTGAAGATCTTCGACACCACCCTGCACACCCTGATGGAAGTGCGCGAACGCCTCGATCCCAAGGAACTGGAGAAGGCCATCAATGCCATCGCCAACGCCCAGCGCATCGAGTTCTACGGCTTCGGCGCCTCCGGCGCGGTGGCCGCCGACGCCCAGCACAAGTTCTTCCGCCTGTTGCTGACCGCCGCGGCCTACTCCGACCCGCACATGCAGGCCATGAGCGCGGTGACCCTCAAGCCCACCGACGTGGCCATCTGCATCTCGCAGTCCGGCCGTTCCAAGGACCTGCTGATCACCGCCAACCTGGTGCGAGAGTCCGGCGCCACCCTGATCACCCTGTGCCCGAGCCAGACCCCGCTGGCCGACCTGGCCACGGTCAACCTGGCCATCGACGTGCAGGAGGACACCGAGATCTACACGCCGCTGACCTCGCGCATCGCCCACCTGGTGGTGATCGACGTGCTGGCCATGGGCGTGGCCATGGCCCGCGGCCCGGACCTGGTCAACCACCTCAAGAGCGTCAAGCGCAGCCTGCGCAGCCTGCGCCTGTCGCCCAAGTCGGTGCGCAGCGCCGAGGACTAGCGTCACGCAAGATTCATCGGCGCGCCGCCAAAGCGTCACCCTCCGGCGCGCATGCTGGGTTCCCGTTATCGGACTAGGAGCCCCGCGATGAGCCTGCATCACGCCGAACCCGTTCACGACAGCAAGACCCGCCGCAAGCTGGAAGACCAGCGCCGCATGGCCTTCCGCCGCGCCATCGAGGATTACGCCGAGCAGCGCCGCCTGCAGCGCGAACTCCACGACTATCCCGATCTGCTCCCCGCCGGCCTCCTGCTCGAGCGCGCCACGACCCGTCGCCAGGCGGCCTGAGCCCTGCCGGCGGTATGCCGAATTCGGCATGCCGGGCGTGCAAAGCGATCAAGCCGCGGCGGCCGCAACGGGCCACTGTAGCGGGCAGACTGCCAGGAGCCCGTTATGACCCGACTGACCCTCACCGAGGCCCATGAGCTGGCCGCCGCCATCCTGCGCCATGCCGGTTTCAGCGAGGCCTTCGCCCAGGCCATCGCCGCCACCGTGACCGCCGGCGAGCGCGATGGCTGCAAGTCCCACGGTCTGTGGCGCCTGCTCGGCATCGTGCACACCCTCAAGGCCGGCAAGGCGGTGGCCGACGCCGAGCCCGAGGTGATCGACCAGGCGCCGTCGCTGGTACGGGTCGATGCCCATGGCGGCTTCTCCCAGCTGGCCTTCGCCGCCGGCCTGCCGCTGCTGGCGGACAAGGCCCGGCGCAACGGCATCGCCGCCCTGGCGATCAACCGCTGCGTGCACTTCTCCGCGCTGTGGGTGGAGATGGAGGCGCTCACCGAGCTGGGCCTGGTGGCGCTGGCCTGCAACCCGACCCAGGCCTACGTGGCGCCGGCCGGTGGCAGCCGTCCGCTGTTCGGCACCAACCCCGTCGCCTTCGGCTGGCCGCGTGCCGGTGGCCATCCCTTCGTCTTCGACTTCGCCACCAGCGCCATCGCCCGTGGCGAGATCGAGCTGCACCGCCGTTCCGGCGAGCCGCTGCCGCCGGGCTGGGGCGTCGACCGCCACGGCCAGCCGAGCAGCGAGGCCGCCGAGGTGCTCGACCACGGCGCCATGCTGACCTTCGGTGGGCACAAGGGCTCGGCCCTGTCGACGATGATCGAGCTGATCGCCGGGCCGCTGATCGGCGACCTCACCAGCCTCGAATCCGGCGCCTTCGACGGCGGCGCCAACGCCCTGCCGTACCACGGCGAGCTGATCATCGCCCTCGATCCGCAGCGCTTCCTCGGCGCGCAGGCCGAGCAGCACCTGGCCCGCGCCGAGGCACTGTTCGAGGCGATCCAGGGCCAGGGCGCGCGGCTGCCGTCGCAGCGGCGCTACGAGGCGCGGGCCAGGAGCCTGGCCTGTGGCGTTGAACTCGACGACGGCCTGTACCGCGACCTGCAGGCGCTGCTCGGCTAGCTAGCCTTCCTCCAGTTCCAGCGGCTGCTCCACCCGCAGCTCGACCTGGCCGCGCCCGCATTTGCGCAGGCTGATGCCCAGCGCCATCTCGTCCAGGCGGCGGCGCAACAGCAGCAGGCGGGTGGCCAGGTTGTCGCTGATTTCCGGCAGGTTCAGCGAGCTGTCGGCGCGCAGTTCGCGGCTGCTGAAGGTGCGCCGGCCGCTGTCGCGGTATTCGCGCAGGAGCTTCCAGAGGATGGCGCCGGCGATGCCCTTGATCACGTACTGGCCGTCGATGAACAGGGTCGACAGGCGCGCATAGAAACGCACCTGCAGCGCAGTGCTGGCGCGCGGGCGGGGCGCCGGCGCGCCCTGCCAGTCCGCCGCCTCGCCCGCCTCGCAGTCCTCCTGCAGGCGGCCGATGGCCAGGCCCAGGGCGTCGGCCAGGGTCGCCAGGGCATCCTCATGGTGGTAGCTGAAGCGCTGGGCGCGCAGGTCCTCGACATAGAGCACGCCGCTCACCGTGGCGCCCAGGCGGATCGGCAGGGCCAGCTGGCTGCCGGGGTTGGCCAGGCCATGGAAGGGCAGCGCCGGCTCCAGCGGCTCGTCCAGGGCCAGGGCCTGGGAGCGCACCACCTGGGCGTAGCCGTGCTCGGCCAGGGCATGGTTGATGCGGATCGGCACGCCCGTGCGCGCGGCCACGCCGATCACGCCCTTGCCCAGCGGCACCTCGCTGCCGATCTGGCTGCCGGGATAGCCGCGCGCGGCCACGGTGAACAGGCGCGCCTGCGCGTCGTCGCACAGCAGGATCATGGCCTGGGCGATCTCCAGCTGGCGCTCCAGGGCGGCCAGGCAGCTGTCGAACAGGTGCTCCAGGTCGACGGCCTGGGCCACCGTCTCGATCAGCGCGCGCAGTGGCGGCAGCAGGTTGGGCGGCAGTGGCTGGGGCAGTCCGGGGCAGTCCACCGGCTCGATGGCCAGCACCCGGTAGATGTCGGCGCCCTGCAGGCGGAAGACGCCGTCCATGCCGCTGTGCGAGGCGATGCCGGCCAGCTTGGCGCCGATCTTCTCGAACGTGGCGCCCTCGGTCTCGGTGCGCAGGTATTGCGCCAGCAGGCGGTGGCGGCGGGCGGTGAAGGGGTCGATCAGCAGGATCCGCGCGATGGGGTTCTCCAGCACGTTGCGCCGGGTCTGGCTGAAGAACTGGAAGCTCAGGGCGATGTGGGCCGGGTCGAGGTAGTGCACTGCCGACAGGTAGGACAGGTTGGGCGTGCCGTCGAGCGCGCAGGTGGCGATCAGCGCCGGCGTGCTGCCCTCCATCGAGTCGCGCAGGGCGCAGAGGCTGGGGTTCATGGAGCCCCCGCCAGCGCCTTGCCGGCATTCGGCCCGGGCGTCTGATCGAACAGCGCGTGAATGCCGCAGTGCAGGAACACCAGGCGCTCGGGCTCGTAGCCGTTGAGGGTGGAGGCGAAGGGGTCGCCGAAGCCGATCAGGTCCAGGCGCCGGTTGGCCAGCGAGACGCGCCGGGCGATCTCCGCGAGCTCGCTGCCGGCCACCCCGCCCAGGCGGGCGTCGCGGGTCTTGATCTGCACGGTGCGGTGGCTCACCGGGTCGCTGAACACCAGGGCCGCCCGTCCGCCCTGCACCGCCAGCTGCAGCACGGCGCCGGCCTGGCGCTCGTCGAAGGCCACGCGCAGGCGCTGGCGCGCCGGATCGATGAAGCAGGCCAGGCCGAAGCAGAGGTCCGGCACGCCCGTGGCGGTGGCGCTGGCCAGGCGGATCAGCGCGCCCTGGCTGATGAAGTCGGCCAGCTCCTCGTCGAGGCTCAGCGCATTCATCGCGGTTGTCCTGTCATCGCATCCCCTTAGCAATCTTTTAGCAAGTGCTGCCGGAAAAATTAGCAAATGCCCGGGCGCTGCCCACCTAGCATGGGGGCCCACCATCTGTAACGGAGTTCATCATGCAACATAGGCTCAGCAATCTGTGGCTCAAACTGGCCGGACTGTATTTTTTCATAGGTGTGGCCCTGGGCGTCGGCATGGGGTTGTCCGGCGACCATCACCTGTTCCCGCTGCATGCCCACATCAACCTGCTCGGTTGGGTATCCATGGCGCTGTTCGGCCTGATCGGCCGCGTACTGCAGCCGGGGCGCGTGCTGAAGGCGCATTTCTGGCTGTACAACCTGAGCCTGCCGGTGATGTGCGTGGCCTTGCTGTTCATGCTCAATGGCAAGCCCGCCTTCGGCCCGCTGCTGGGCCTGGCGTCGCTGGGGGTGGCGGGCGGCGTGCTGCTGTTCGTGGTTGCCCTGTTCCTGCCGGCGCAGCGCCAGGTACCGGCCAGTGGCCCGCTGGCGCTGAGCTGAGGGCGGCGATAAAAAAGCCCCGGCGAACCGGGGCTGAGGGAGGGAAGCGCTGGTGGCTGAGCCGACAACTTTTCAGGCCAGCGATTCCCGCGTGGTGATGCCGTCGACCAGCCGGGCCAGGCCCAGCGGGTTGGCGTTCTTCAGGGCGTCCGGCAGCAGGGCGTCCGGGCAGTTCTGGTAGCACACCGGGCGCAGGAAGCGCTCGATGGACAGGCTGCCGACCGAGGTGCCGCGCGCATCCGAAGTGGCCGGATAGGGGCCGCCGTGGACCATGGCGTCGCACACCTCCACGCCGGTCGGATAACCGTTGAACAGTACCCGGCCAACCTTCTGCTCGAGCAGTGGCAACAGATCGCCGTGGGCCTCCAAGTCGGCCGGCTCGGCGGTCAGGGTGGCGGTCAGCTGGCCGCGCAGGCCATGCAGGGCGCGGATCAGCTGGGCTTTGTCGGCCACTTCCACCACCACGGTCACGGGGCCGAACACCTCCTCCTGCAGCAGCTCGTCGCCGTTGAGCAGCAGGGATACATCGGCCTGGAACAGCTGCGGGCGGGCCTGGCGGCCTTCCTGCGGCTGGCCGGCCAGGTGCTTCAGCCCCGGGTGGGCGTGCAGCGCGGCCAGGCCGCGTTCGTAGCTGCCCAGGGTGCCGGCGTTGAGCATGGTCTGCGGCGGGCGCTGGCCGATCTCGGCGATCAGGTTGGCGACGAACAGGCTGAAGGCCGGCGAGGCGATGCCGATGACCAGGCCCGGGTTGGTGCAGAACTGGCCGCAGCCCTGCACCACCGAGTCGGCCAGTTCGCGGGCGATCTGCTCGCCACGCGCGGCCAGGGCGGCCGGCAGCATCAGCACCGGGTTGATCGAGCTCATCTCGGCGAACACCGGGATGGGGTGCGGGCGCGCGGCGGCCATGTCGCACAGAGCTCGACCGCCCTTCAGCGAGCCGGTGAAGCCGACCGCCTGGATCGCCGGATGCTTGACCAGCCACTCGCCGACCCCGCCGCCATAGACCATGTTGAACACGCCGGCCGGCATGCCGGTGGCCTCGGCGGCGCGGATGATCGCCTGGGCCACCAGCTCGGCGGTGGCCATGTGGCCGCTGTGCGCCTTGAACACCACCGGGCAGCCGGCGGCCAGCGCCGCCGCGGTGTCGCCACCGGCGGTGGAGAAGGCCAGCGGGAAGTTGCTGGCGCCGAACACCGCCACCGGGCCGACGCCGGTGCGGTACTGGCGCAGGTCCGGGCGTGGCAGCGGCTGGCGCTCGGGCAGGGCGCGGTCGATGCGCGCGCCGAGGAAGTCGCCGCGGCGCAGCACCCTGGCGAACAGGCGCATCTGCCCGCTGGTGCGGCCGCGCTCGCCCTGGATGCGCGCGGCCGGCAGAGCGGTCTCGCGGCACACCAGCTGGACGAAGTCGTCGCCGAGGGCGTCGATCTGCTCGGCGATGGCGTCGAGGAACTGGGCGCGGCGCTCCGGGCTCAGGGCGCGGTAGACCGGGTAGGCGGCCTCGGCGGCGCGGGCGGCGGCGTCCACCTCGGCCTCGGTGGCCTGGTGGAAGGCGTAGGGCAGCGCCTCGCCGGTGCTGGCGTCGAGGCTGTGCAGGATGATTTCGCCGGCGGCGCTGCGGGCGCCGGCGATGAAGTTGTGGCCGGTGATGGCGGGCATGGTTAGCTCCTGTCGGGTGCCTGTGAGATCAGCGTTGCCATGGCAGATCGGCCGGAAGCCCGGAAGCATCCGGCCGCAGCACGGCGATCAGGCGGCCGACCAGTTGGCGTACCACTGGCGGAACAGCTTGTACTGGGTCTCGGCGTAGTTGCGCTGGGCGTCGCTGAGCGCATCGGTGGGGTTGAAGTGCAGGGCGTATTCCGGGTCGCCGCCCAGCACCATCAGGTACTTGTAGTAGAGGACCAGGTCGCAGCCCTCGTCGAAGGACGACAGCACGTTGAGCGCCTCGGACAGCTCCAGGGCGCGGCGGCGGGCGACGGCGTCGCCCTTGGCGGCCTGCTTGCTCAGCTCGACCAGCTGCAGCACTTCGCGCGGCAGGACGTTGCCGATGCCGGTGATGGCGCCGGTCGCGCCGCAGTTGACGAAGCCATGCATCACCTGGGTGTCGACGCCGGCCATGAGGATCACCTGGTCATCCTGCGAGGTGATGTGCTCGGCGGCGTAGCGCATGTCGGCGGCGCCGCCGAACTCCTTGAAGCCGATCAGGTTGGGGTACTGGCGGCGCAGCTTGAAGAACAGTTCGGCACGGGTGGCGAAGCCGTAGTAGGGGCTGTTGTAGATCACCGCCGGCAGCTGCGGCGCCGCTTCGAGAATGGCGGCGAAGTGCGCTTCCTGGGCGGCCGGCGAAGCGCCGCGGGACAGCACGCGCGGAATGACCATCAGGCCATGGGCGCCGACCTTGGCGGCGTGGGCGGCGTGGGACACGGCCTCGCGGCTGTTCACCGCGCCGGTGCCGACGATGGTCGGGATGCCGGCGGCGACCAGGCGCGCCACCCCTTCCTGGCGCTCGGCCTCGGTGAGCAACGGCCAGTCGCCCATGGAGCCGCAGTAGACCACGGCGCTCATGCCGGCCTCGATCAGCTGCTTGCCCTTGCGTACCAGGGCGTCGAAGTCCGGCTTGCGCTCGGCGGTGCAGGGGGTCATCAGGGCGGGGATGGTGCCGGTGAAGATGGTGCTGTTCATGCTGTCGCCTCCTGGGCAGAGTCAGAGTATTTCGTATACGGAAGCAAGGGGTCGTTCTACGCCCTTGTTTCCATGGCTTGGGCCTGGGCCCGGTTCAGAGCGCCGGCGCGGCGGCGGTTATCAAATCTTTAAAAAACAGGGTCAGGGTTGCGGCTCGACCGGCCAGGTGTCCGAGAGGCGGTAGCCCTGCGGCCAGGGGTCGTCGGGGTCGAGCAGGTGCTGGTGGGTGCCAGTGATCCAGGCCCTGCCGGACAGGCAGGGGTGGATGGCCGGGCGCCCGGCGACTTCGGTGAGGCCGGCGATGCGGCAGTGGAACTCGGAGCCGATGATCGAGCGGCCGACGAAGCGCTCGCCGTCCTGCATCTGGCCCTTGGCGTGCAGCACCGCCATGCGCGCCGAGCAGCCGGTGCCGCAGGGCGAACGGTCGATCTTGCCGGGGCGGATCACCACCGCGTTGGCGGCGGTCAGCACGCCGTCGATGCGTTCCAGCGGCGCGGCGATCTGGCAGAAGGAGATGTGATCCCAGTCCTTGTTCAGCGGATGGACGAAGCCCAGCTGCTCGTTGGCCGCGCGGGTGATCTTCAGGCCCACGGCGACCAGGTCGGCGGCCTCGTCGGCGGTCAGGGCGAAGCCCAGGGTACGGGCATCGGCGATGACGAAGCTGTCGCCGCCGTAGGCGGTGTCGACCTTGAGGCTGCCGAGGCCCTCGACCTCGATCATGGCGTCCAGCTTGTCGGCGAAGGACGGCACGTTCTTCACCTCGACGCGCTGCACCTTGCCGTCACGGCACTGGGCCACGGCCTCGATCAGGCCGCCCGGTGCCTCCAGCACCAGGCGCGTTTCCGGCTCGGTCATCGGCAGGATGCCGCTGTCGAGCAGCACGGTGGACACGCACAGCGAGTTGGAGCCGGACATGGGCGGCGTGTCGGCCGGTTCCATGATGATCCAGGCCATCTGCGCCCGCGGGTCCTTGGCCGGCACCAGCAGGTTGACGTGGCGGAACACGCCGCCGCGCGGCTCGTTCAGCACGAAGTTGCGCAGCTCCTGGTCGCGCGCGATCCAGCGCGACTGTTCCCACAGGGTGGCGCCGGGCGGCGGCGCGACGCCGCCGACGATGACGTCGCCGACCTCGCCCTCGGCGTGGCAGCTGACCACATGGATGACCTTGCTCGAACGCATTGCTCTCCCCTTATAGGACCGACTTGAGGAAGTCCGCGGTTTCCGGCTTCTGCGGGTTGCCGATGACCTGCTCGGGCGCGCCGATCTCGTGCACCAGGCCGTTGCGGAAGAACGCCACGCGGTCGGACACGTCGCGGGCGAAGCGGATCTCGTGGGTGACCAGGATCATGGTCATACCCTCCTCGGCGAGCAGGCGCATGGTGTCCAGCACCTCGCCCACCAGCTGCGGGTCGAGGGCGCTGGTGGCCTCGTCGAACAGCATGTAGTCCGGGCTCATGGCCAGCGCGCGGGCGATCGCCATGCGCTGCTGCTGGCCGCCGGAGAGCTTGCTGGGGAACACCTTGAGCTTGTCCGCCAGGCCCACGTGGGTGAGCTGCTTGACGGCGATGGCCTCGGCCTCCTGCTTGCTCAGGCCGAGCACCTTGCGCGGCGCCAGCATGACGTTCTCCAGCACGGTCAGGTGGGGGAAGGCGTTCCACTGCTGGAACACGATGCCGATCTTCTGCCGCAGCTTGTTGAGGTCGGTGCCCGGCGCGTGCACCTCGGTGCCGTCGACGCGGATGCTGCCCTTCTGGATCGGCTCCAGGCCGTTGATGCACATCAGCAGGGTGCTCTTGCCGGAGCCGGAGCCGCCGATGATCGACACCACCTCGCCCTTGTTCACCGTCAGGCTGACACCCTTGATGACTTCGAGGTCGCCGAAGGATTTGTAGACGTTGTCGATCTCAATCATTTTCCTGCCACCTTTTCTCCAGCCGGGCGCCCAGCTGGGCCACCACCAGGCTCATGATGTAGTAAATGAGGCCGGCGATGCACAGCACCAGCAGCGGCTCCTGAATACGGGTAACGATGGTCTGCGAGGCGCGCAGCAGCTCGACGATGCCGATCCACATGACCAGCGCGGTGTCCTTCATCACGCTGAGCACCAGGTTGAGCCAGCCGGGGAAGGCCACGCGGGTGGCGATCGGCAGCACGATGTAGCGCAGGTCCTGGCTGTAGCTCATGCCCAGCGAGCGCGCGGCGCGGCGCAGGTTGGGCGGCACGGCCAGCACGCCGCTGCGTACCACCTCGGTACAGAAGGCTGCGGCATACACGCCGAGCACGATGCAGCCGACGGTGAAGGCGCTCATGTCCAGCCCGGCGATGCTCTTCAGGGCATTGAACAGGACGAACTGGATCAGCAGCGGCACGCTGCGGAACACGTCGAGCACCCAGGCCAGCGGTAGGGTGGCGCGCGGCAGGGCGGCGCGCAGCAGGCCGAACAGCACGCCGGCCAGGGTGCCGATGAGCATGGCGCCGGCGGTCAGCTTGAGGGTGACCCAGGCACCCTGCAGCATGAACAGCAGGTCGTTGGAGGTGAGGCTGGTATCGAACATGTGCGCGCCTCCCTCAGTAGCGGAACAGACGCCAGGCCATCAGGCGTGCGGCGAGCACGATGGTCTTGGCGATCAGGTAATAGAGCACCGCCGCGATGGCGAAGTACTCGAAGGTGCGGAAGGTCTTCACGTTGTAGTCCTGGGTGACCCCGGTGAGGTCGTTGTTCAGCCCGACGATGACCCCCAGCGAGGTCATCAGCACGGCCCAGACCATCTGGTTGGACAGCGGGTGGAAGACGATGCGCAGCAGCTGCGGGACGATGATCAGGCGGTAGGCTTGGAAGGCGCTCATGCCCAGCGAACGTGCCGCCTTCATCTGCGTCTCCGGTACCGCCTTGAGGCCGCCGCGGAAGTTCTCCGCCAGGTAGCCGGCGTTGTTGAAGGTGATCCCCGCCAGCAGGGCGACCCAGGAGCTGACGTGCAGGCCGAAGCTGCCGAGGCCGAAGTAGAGGATGTAGATCTGGAACAGCGACGGGGTGTTGCGCGCGATGGACACCCAGGTGTTGGCGAAGTGCCGTGGCACCGGGTGCTGCATCTGCCGCATCACCGTCAGCAGCAGGGCGATCAGGGTGCCGAGGAGCATCGACAGGGCTGCCGTCTCCAGGGTTACCCAGGCGCCCGCCAGCATGTCCGGCAGGGCCTTGAAGGCCGAGCGCCAGTGGAAGGTGTAATCGAACATCGATCAGCGTTTCCCTTGGGGTGGAAGTTGACCCAGCCAGGCCGGGAGTTGTCCCTGGTTGCGCCCCGTGCAGGCGGCCTCGACGCAGGCGGCGAGGTTGCCGAAGTGCACCTGGCGGCCAGCCAGGCCGGGGGCGTAGTGGGCGTACTTGCCCGAATTGGTCATCAGGTTGCGGCTGCCCGGCGGTACCACCGGCTCGCCGAGCATGCACCAGCAGGTGTCGGTGATCAGGCGCGCGCCGAATCTCTCCAGCGTGGCCACATGGCCGGCCGCCGCCGCCCGCTCGAACACGGCGCGGCCGCAGGTCACCACCAGGGCGGTGTCCGGGTGGCTGTGGCGGCCCTCGCAGAGCTCGGCCAGGCGCGCCAGCTCGGTGGCCGAGCAGTGCGGGTTGCCCAGGGCCACCAGGCTGACCTCGGCCGAGTCGGCGCCGTTCAGCTCCCACCAGCTGTCCAGCAGGTCGGCGAGGGTTACCCGCAGCTGCCGGGTGGGCGCCTGGCCGCCGAGGGCGCTGGCCACATCCGGCGCCTCGGGGGTGACCCCGGCGATATGGAACATGGGTGCCGCCGAGGTGGTGGCGAAGGCGGCGCCGAAGGCTTTGAGGTCGTCGGTATTTGGCGCGCTGTGCTCCAGGCCGCTGAGCACCGGGATGTCGACGGTGCTGAGCAGGCCGACGTGGTAGCCGAGCAGCGGCCAGAAGCTGTCGTCCGGGGCCAGCGGGGTTTCCACCTCGATCAGCAGGCGCGCGTGGCGACCCTCGTCGAGGTGGCTGCCGCAGCGCGGCGCGCGGCCGGTGAGGGCGATGCAGATGTCCAGGTAGTCCGGGTACTTGAGGGTCCGCGCGCCCAGCACGCTGTTGGCGTAGACCACCGCGTTGGACTCGGCCCAGACGATCTGCTCGCCGGCCTTGGGCGCGCTGTCCAGCAGGTAGGGCGCGCAGGTGAAGCTGAGCGCCGCGCCCATGGCCATGTAGACGTCGCCGAGTTCGCTGGCCGGCTCGCCGAAGGCCGGGTCGATGCCCAGCGCGCGCCAGCGGCGCTGGTCCACCGAGATCGCGTTGAGGGTGGTCGGCACGCTGACCTTCGCCCCCCAGTCCAGCAGCTGCTGGGCGAAGCGCAGGCAGGCCGGGCCGGTGTAGATGCAGCCGTCGATGTGCGCCTGGGTCACGTCGAGCAGCTCGCGCGCGCCCTGCAGCTCGGCCATGCGCAGCACCAGCTGCATGGCCACCTGGGCGGCGCGGCCCTGCTCGCCGGCGAGGATGGCGCGGTCGCGCGCGCTCAGCGTCAGGCTCGGCGGATGGCTGCCGTCGTGGGCGATCGGCGTGGCCTGCCAGCCGTCGGCCGGCACGGCGTCGAACACCTGCAGGCGCGTGCCGTCGACCCGCACGCTGGCGCCGGCATGGGCGGCCAGCTCGGCGAAGGCGGCGTGGCCGATGCACAGCACCGGCAGCTGCACGTCGAACACATGCTCGGCGACCAGGGCGCCGAGGGTGAGAATCTCGTCGGGTTCGGCCAGCACCAGCGCCGCCGGTGCCGGACCGTTGAGGATCAGTTCCAGCAGGACGCTGCTGCCGGTGCAGGAGCCGCGTCCGCTGGGAATGGCCAGCACGCGCCCGGCCAGGGATTGCCCGCTCAGCGGGTGGTGACGGTCGATCACCTCGCCGCTGAAGGGGTCGATGCCGCCCCAGAAGCTCAGGCCCAGGTCGGCGTGGAGCAGGCTGCCCTGCCCCCGTCCCGCGACCAGACTGCGACCCTCGATGGTCAGTACGGACATCGTCATCTCTCCCGGGCGCGCGCGATCAGTAGTACACGCCGGGCACGGTCAGGTTGGCCGGCTTGATCTCGTCGCC
Source organism: Pseudomonas alcaligenes (assembly GCF_041729615.1). Lineage (NCBI taxonomy): Bacteria > Pseudomonadati > Pseudomonadota > Gammaproteobacteria > Pseudomonadales > Pseudomonadaceae > Aquipseudomonas > Aquipseudomonas alcaligenes. The sequence continues at coordinate 2,491,869 of NZ_CP154874.1, forward strand.
GACCCACTTCTTCCACAGCTCCTCGTAGCGGCCGTTACGCACCTGCTGGTTGACGAACAGGTTGAGGTAGTGGATCAGGCCGTACTCGCTGCGCTTGGCCGCCAGGGACACGTAGTCGACCACGTAGGGCGCGTCACCGGCGACTTTCAGGCCCTTGTACTTGCCGGACTTGAGGGTGGCGGCGGCCACGGTGTTGGTCACCACGGTGGCGTCGATGTGGCCCTGGGCCACGGCCAGGATGGTGTCGTTCTGCGACTGGTAGGCGCGGAAGCTGCCCGAGCCCCAGGCCTTCTGGTCCTTCTCCAGGGCGATGGCCTCGTAGGTGCCGCTGGTGTTGCCCAGCTTCTTGCCCTTGAGGTCGGCGTAGCTGTTCACCCCGGCGTCCTCGCGGGTCAGCACGACCATCTGGAAGGCGAAGTAGGGGATGGTCATGCCCACGGTCTTGGCGCGCTCCAGGGTGTCGGAGGTGGAGGCGACGATGATGTCGGCGCGGCCGGAGACCAGCGCCGGGATGCGGTCGGGGAAGGGCGTTTCGACCACTTCCGGTTCCACGCCGAGGACCTTGGCCAGGTCGGCGCAGTAGTCCACATCGAAGCCGGCCGGGTTGTTGTTCTCGTCGCGGAAGCCCATGGGCGGGAAGTCCAGGGTCACGGCGCAGCGCAGCTTGCCGGACTCGATGATGTCGTCGAGCTTGTCGGCCTGGGCGGTGGCGGCCAGGGAAGCGCTGAGGGCGGCGCCGAGGGCGATGGCGAGGGTCTTTCTTTTCATGTGCAGCCTCATAGATGTGATGGGATGGCAGATGAAACAGGGGGTATCTTGAATTTCGTATACGATATTTACTTAGCAAGGCCTATGCCTAAACCGCCGGCGCACCCACGCGGATGCGTCAGCCCCCGTCACGCAAGGCCGCCAGGCAGGAGGCGGTCGGGCGTCACGGTTCCACTAAGACTAGTCGGGCGATTTCGTGACTGCCCGGTGTTACATAACGAAGCATGGATGCGCCGGCGTGCCCGCAAACGGAACACCCTTGTGGGTGGCGGTTGCACCTGGTGCGACCGGATACGGGTCAGGGGTTGCGGTGGGAGTCGCGGTACTGGCTGGGGGAGAGGCCGGTGAGAGCCTTGAACTGGCGGCTGAAGGCGCTGTGGTCGGTGTAGCCGCAACGCAGGGCGATCTCGGTGATCGGCAGCTCGCCGAGCAGCAGCTGCGAGGCCGCGCCGAGGCGCGCCTTGTGGATCATCTGCCGCGGGGTGAGCTGGAAGATGCGCTTGCAGTGGCGCTCCAGTTGCGCCACCGAGAGGCCGGCGATGGCGGTCAGCTCGGCCAGGCTGATCGGCTGGGCGTAGTGCTGGCGGATGTGCTCGTCCACCGCCGCCAGCTTCTGATAGGCCGGGTGCGCGGCCTGGGCCGCCGGCAGGTCGCAGGAGATGCCGGCCATGCCGATGACCTGCCCGGCGGCGTTGCGCAGCGCCAGCTTGTGGGTCAGGCACCAGCCGGGCTGGCGGCCGGGATAGAGGTGCAACTCCAGCTGGTCGGCGAGCAGGCTGCCGGCCTCCAGCACCTGCAGGTCCTGGGCGGTGTAGAGCGGGCCGAAACGCGAGGGGAACACCTCCTCGGCGGTGCGCCCGAGCAGCTCGGCCTTGTCGCGGTAGCCGCAGCGGGTGGCCAGGGTCTGGTTGACCAGCACGTAGCGCGCCTGCGCGTCCTTGACGAAGAACACCACGCCGGGCATGGCATCCAGCAGCGGCGCCACCGCGCCCAGGCTGGCAAGCAGGCTGGGCAGGTCGGCGGGAGCGGTGGACGGCAGCAGATCGAGCATGGGGCGGACACTGGCCTTCGGGGCGCCCATTCTGCGCAGCGACGGCGGCGCTGGACAAGCGCTGCGCCGCCAACCGGCGCGGCTCAGTCGTCGCCGAGCTGGAGCAGGGTGTCGATGCGTGCCGGGCTGAAGGGCGGGCGCTGCGCCGGCGGCTGCCAGCCGAACAGCGCCTGGGCGGCGGCGCCGCACACCCGGCCCTGGCAGGCGCCCATGCCGCAGCGGCTGGCCATCTTGGCCTGGCTCCAACCCTGGTGATCGGTTACGGCCGATAGCGGCACGTCCTCGCAGCGGCAGATCAGGGTGTCCGGTCGGGCCAGGCTCTTCACCGCATCGCCGAGGGCGAAGGCGCTGTTCAGCGCGCGGGCGAAGCCGTGCCAGCGCTGGCGCTGCGACCACAGGCGCTGCGCCGCCTCGCGCTCGCCGACCGCCGCATGACCGGCGATGGCGCCTTCGACCAGGGCCTTCTCGCTGCCGCCGAAGCCGGTGCTCTCGCCGGCCGCGTAGACGCCGGCCAGGCTGGTGGTCTGCCAGGCGTCGACGGCGATGGCGCTGTTGTCGATACGGCAGCCCAGGGCCTGGCCCAGCTGCAGGTTGGGCACCAGGCCGAAGCCGCAGGCCAGGCGCTCGCAGGCGACCTCGCGCAGCTGCCCGCCGATGTTCAGGCGCACTGCTTCCAGGCGCCTGTCGCCGAGCGCTTCGAGCACATGGCTGCTGGCCCGGTAGCCGCGATGGAACAGGCCGAAGGATTGCAGCAGCTTGTGCGGCCAGCGCGGCAGCTGCGCGGCGAAGCCGGCCACGGCGGACCAGCTGGCCTGTTCGAGGATGTGCAGCACCCGGGCGCCGTTGTCCCGCGCGGTGGCGGCGCTGGCCAGCAGCAGCGGGCCGCTGCCGGCGATGACGATGCGTTCGCCGGCCACCGGCAGGCCGCCCTTGATCAGCGCCTGCAGGCCACCGGCGCCGGTGACGCCGGGCAGGGTCCAGCCGGGGAAGGGCAGCAGCAGCTCGCGCGCGCCGGTGCACAGGATCAGCTTGGTGTACTCGATCACCCGGCCCTGCTCGGGGTCTTCCACCAGCAGCGCCTGGGGCCCGGCCAGGGCGACCACGCGGCTGGCCGGCAGCAGCTCGATATTGGCTTGCGCCTCCAGGCGCTGGCGGTGCTCGCGGGCCAGCTTGGGGATGTGCGCCTGCGGGCCGTCGCGCCAGATCTGCCCGCCGGCAGCGGGGTTGTCATCGAGCACGGCGATGCGCGCGCCGCTCGGCGCGGCGGCCAGGGCCGCGGCCATGCCGGCGGGGCCGGCGCCGACGATGAGGATGTCCACCTTCATGGCTGGCTCTCCACGCGCATGCCGTCGCGGCACAGGGTCTGGCAGGCCAGGCGGCGCTGGCCGTCGATGGTTACCCGGCATTCCTGGCACACGCCCATGCCACACACCGGCGCGCGGCGCTGGCCGCTGACCGAGGTGCGGCTGCTGCCGTCGCCGCCGAGTGCCAGCGCGGCGGCTACCGTGGTGCCTTCGGCCACGCGCAGCGGGCGGCCGTCGAGAATCAGTTCAGGCATGCGCGCGGACTCCGGGGAAACGTTGCGGCAGGTAGGGCTCGGGTGCCAGCGGCGCGGTTTCGCCGAACAGCTGGGCGATCAGCAGGTCGGCGCTGCCCGGCGCGGTGGTCACGCCCAGGCCCTCGTGGCCGACCGCCAGCCACAGGCCGCGGCGCCGCGGGTGCTCGCCGAGCAGCGGCAGGCCGTCCGGGCTGGCGGCGCGAAAGCCGGTCCAGGCGCGGATGCCGTTGAGGTTGGCCAGGCCCGGCATGTAGTGCACGGCGCGGCGCAGCATCTTGGCCAGCATCCAGGGCTCGACTTCGGGGTCGAGGGTGCCGAACTGGCGCGAGGCGCCGATGAACAGCTGGCCGGTCGGCCGCGGCTGGATATTGGCCGCGGTCGAGGGGCCCGTGGCGTTGTGCGCGCTGGTGACGTAGCCCAGCTCCACCAGGGTATGGCTGATGCGCCCCGGGTAGCGGTCGGTGATCAGCAGGTGGCCCTTCTTCGGTTCCACCGGTAACTCCGGGCACAGCTCGGTGACATGGGTGCCGCCGGCCAGGATCACCGCCTGGGCGCCCAGCCAGCTGCCGTCCTGCAGGCGCACGCGGGCGCCGTCGACCTCGACCGCCTGTGCCCGGCGCTGCTCGATCAGCGGGTGGTCGAGCAGCCAGCGCGCGGCATTGGGCGCGTAGAGGATGCCGTCGCCGCCGACCCGCAGGCCGCCGTGCAGGCCTTCGCGCAGCTCCGGCTCGGCGGCACGCAGGGCGCCGGCGCCGAGCAGTTCGCAGTCCAGGCCGTGCTCGCGCAGCACCTGGTACTTGGCCTCGGCCACCGCCATCTCCTCGGCATTGGCGGCCAGCCACAGGGTGCCGTTCTGCCGGTAGGCGCAGTCCTCCGGCATCTCCCGCGCCCAGTCGCGCCAGCGCTGCACCGAGTACTGGCTGAGCGCCAGTTCCGCCGGGTTGTCGTCCAGTACGATCAGGTGGCCCATGCCGGCGGCGGTGGCGGCGCGCAGGCCGGCATCCAGCACCAGCACGCGCTGGCCGCGCCTGGCCAGTTCGCGGGCACAGGCGGCGCCGACGATGCCGCCACCGATGACGATCACATCGCTCACAGGCGAATGCCCCAGGCGAAGGGGTCGTCCGCCTCGATCAGCAGGGTGGCCTCGGCGCTGAGGTGCGCGCGACCACGGATGGTGGGGATGATGCGGCCGCCTTCGGCATGCTCGTAGTGGGTCTCGAACTGGCTGCCGATCACGCTGGCCTGGCGCCACAGCTGGCCCGGCTGCAGCTTGCCGTCGGCGGCCAGGCAGGCCAGCTTGGCGCTGGTGCCGGTGCCGCAGGGCGAGCGGTCGTAGGCCTTGCCCGGGCAGAGCACGAAGTTGCGGCTGTCGGCCGCGGCGTCGTCGGCGAACAGCTCGATATGGTCGATCAGGCCGCCGTCCTCGCCGCGCAGGCCCTGGTCTTCCAGAGCCTGCTGCACGGCCACCGAGTAGGCGGTGAGCGCCTCCAGGTTGTCGCCGGCGACGCGCAGGCCGTGGTCTGAGATCAGGAAGAACCAGTTGCCGCCCCAGGCGATATCGCCGACCACCCGGCCATGCCCCGGCACCTCGACTGCGACCGCCTGGCGGTAGCGGTAGGCCGGCACGTTGCGCACGCTCACCGAGCGGTCGTCGTGCAGGGTGGCTTCGACAGTGCCGACCGGGGTCTCGATCTTGTGCACACCCGGGCCGATGCGCCCCAGGTGGGCCAGCGAGACCACCAGGCCGATGGTGCCGTGGCCGCACATGCCGAGGTAGCCGCTGTTGTTGAAGAAGATCACTCCGGCACAGGCGGCGGGGTCGACCGGCTCACAGAGCAGGGCGCCGACCAGTACGTCGCTGCCGCGCGGCTCCAGCACCGTGGCGGCGCGCCAGGCGTCGAAGCGCTCGGCGAGCAGCTGGCGGCGCTCGGCCATGCTGCCGCGGCCGAGGTCGGGAAAGCCGTCGAGAACCAGGCGGGTCGGTTCACCGCCGGTGTGCGAGTCGAGTACACGGATGCGTTGCATGGGCGGCCCCTGCCGATGAGTGGATACCGGCAAGGTTGCCGCCGCGCAGGCGTCGGCGGCTTGAGTCATTTAGCCTGCGCTGGTGACGAAATCGGCACAGCGCTACGGGCGCTCAGAGGCGGTTGGGCAGGTGCTCGTAGAGCGTCTGGCAGACCCCGCCGATGTGCTCCTCGATCAGCTGCGCGGCCCGCTCGGCGTCGCCGGCGCGGCAGGCGGCGATGATCTCGCGGTGCTCGTGGTCGGCGCGCTCCTTGCCCTCGGACAGGCTCATCTGCATGCGCAGGTAGCGCTCCAGCTTGTCGTGGATCGAGCGGATCAGGCCGACCAGGAAGGGCCGCTGTGCCGGTTCGTAGAGGCAGGCGTGCAGCTGCCAGTTGAGCTCGGCCCAGCGGCCGACGTCTTCCTCGCCGAGGAAGGCGGCGCAGATGCGCTCGGCCTCGGCGAAGGTGGCCTCGCTCATGTTCGGCACCGCCAGGCGGATCGCCCGCGTTTCCAGCAGTACGCGCACCTCGAACATCTGCGCCAGCTCCGGCTCGGAGATGCGCGTGACCACCGCACCCTTGTTGCGCTGGAACATCACCAGGCCCTCGGCTTCCAGGCGCTTGAGCGCCTCGCGCACGGGGATCTTGCTGACGTTGAACAGGCCGGCGATGTCGTCCTGGCGGATCGGCTCGTCCTCGGCGAACTGCCCGGAGATGATCGCGTCGCGCAGGTGCTTGGCGATGACCTCGGAGGCCGAGGGAGCTATCCCCAGGTTGGGGGCATTGAAGCGAGGTAGGGGCACGGCGCGTCACCGAGTCGAGTGGGCGATGGTGCGAATATCATATACGAAATTCCCTGACTGCCAGTTCAGTCACTCATGTCGAAGCGCCGTTCCAGTGCCGCGATCTGCGCCCGCTCCTGGCGGATGAAGTCGCGGAAGGCCTGGGCCACCGGCGACAGGTGCTTGCCGCGCGGGTGCACCACGCACCAGCTGCGCTGCAGCGGCAGCTCCGCCACCGGCAGTTGCCGCAGCAAACCCTGGGCCAGTTCCAGGCGCACGGCGTGGCGCGGCAGCAGGGCCAGGCCGAGGCCGGCGATTGCTCCTTCCACCTGCGACTCGGTGGAGCCCACCTCCAGGGTCTGGGCGAAGTGCGCGCGCTTCTGGTGGCAGTACTCCTCGCAGGCCTTGCGCGTGCCCGAGCCGGGCTCGCGCACCAGCAGGGGATAGGCGCCAAGGTCGGCCAGGCGCAGCTGCTCCCGGGCGCACAGGGGGTGCTGCGGCGGCGCCACGGCGATGATCGGGTTGGTCAGGAAGGGGAAGAAGTCCAGCGCCTGGTCGCCGGGCGGCTGCGACATGATCAGCAGGTCGTCGCGGCTCACCGACAGGCGCCGCACCGCCTGCGCGTGGTTGACCACCACCAGCTGCAGGCTGACCTCCGGGTGCTGGGCGCGGAAGGCGGCGAACAGGTGCGGCACCAGGTACTTGGCGCTGGACTCCACGGCCAGGCTGAGCTGGCCCTGCAGCGAGCCCTGCAGGTCGGAGAGCTGCATGTCGAGCGCCTCCAGGCGGCCGAACACGTCCTCGCTGGCGCGCAGCAGGGCCTCGGCGGCGGGCGTCAGGTAGAGCTTCTTGGCCACGTAGTCGAACAGCGGCTGGCCGAGCAGCTCCTCCAGCTGGCGGATCTGCAGGCTCACGGCCGGCTGGGTCAGCGCCATTTCCTCCGCCGCGCGGCTGTAGGAGCGGCTCTCGCACACTGCGCGGAAAATCTGCAACTGACGAAAAGTCATCCGCATCAATGACTTGCGCATTCTTATCGGTTCCCGGGAGAGGCCTTGTTGGACAAATATAAGTTTTTACTAATGTTCATCCCAACAAATATTGATTTTGGTTAATCGAGCGGCGGGCGTAGGGTAATCGCAAGACCGCCGTGGCCTGTGCGGTCATTCGCGGACCGCCCTGTCGCGGTCCTTTGCTCACGTGATCGAGGAACCAGGCTCGTGATCAAGAAGATCCTCATTGCCAACCGCGGCGAGATCGCGGTACGCATCGTCCGCGCCTGCGCCGAGATGGGCATCCGCTCGGTGGCCATCTACTCCGAGGCGGACCGCCATGCGCTGCACGTCAAGCGCGCCGACGAGGCGCACAGCGTCGGCGACGACCCGCTGGCCGGCTACCTGAACCCGCGCAAGCTGGTCAACCTGGCCGTGGAGACCGGCTGCGACGCCCTCCATCCCGGCTACGGCTTCCTCTCGGAGAACGCCGAGCTGGCGGAGATCTGTGCCGAACGCGGGATCAAGTTCATCGGCCCCAGCGCCGAGGTGATCCGCCGCATGGGCGACAAGACCGAGGCGCGGCGCAGCATGATCAAGGCCGGTGTGCCGGTCACCCCGGGCACCGAAGGCAACGTCGCCGACCTCGCCGAGGCGCTGCGCGAGGCCGAGCGCATCGGCTACCCGGTGATGCTCAAGGCCACTTCCGGCGGCGGCGGCCGCGGCATTCGCCGCTGCAACAGCCGCGAGGAGCTGGAGTCGGCCTACCCGCGGGTGATTTCCGAGGCGACCAAGGCCTTCGGCAGCGCCGAGGTGTTCCTCGAGAAGTGCATCGTCAATCCCAAGCACATCGAGGCGCAGATCCTCGCCGACAGTTTCGGCAACACCGTGCACCTGTTCGAGCGCGACTGCTCGATCCAGCGCCGCAACCAGAAGCTGATCGAGATCGCCCCCAGCCCGCAGCTGACTCCCGAGCAGCGCGCCTACATCGGCGACCTCGCCGTGCGCGCCGCCCAGGCGGTGGGCTACGAGAACGCCGGCACCGTGGAGTTCCTGCTCGCCGAGGGCGAGGTGTACTTCATGGAGATGAATACCCGGGTGCAGGTGGAGCACACCATCACCGAGGAAATCACCGGCATCGACATCGTCCGCGAGCAGATCCGCATCGCCTCCGGCCTGCAGCTGTCGGTCAAGCAGGAAGACATCATCCACCGCGGCTACGCCCTGCAGTTCCGCATCAACGCCGAGGACCCGAAGAACAACTTCCTGCCCTCGTTCGGCAAGATCACCCGCTACTACGCGCCCGGCGGCCCCGGCGTGCGCACCGACACGGCGATCTACACCGGCTACACCATTCCGCCCTACTACGACTCGATGTGCCTGAAGCTGATCGTCTGGGCGCTGACCTGGGAAGAGGCGCTGGACCGCGGCCTGCGCGCGCTGGACGACATGCGCGTGCAGGGGGTGAAGACCACCGCGCCCTACTACCAGGAGATCCTGCGCAACCCCGAGTTCCGCAGTGCCGAGTTCAACACCAGCTTCGTCGAGAGCCATCCGGAGCTGACCCAGTACTCGATCAAGCGCAACCCGTCGCACCTGGCCATCGCCATCGCCACCGCCATTGCCGCCCACGCCGGCCTGTAGGGGAAGGAATCAGAACATGACTAAGAAGATCACCGTTACCGACACCATCCTGCGCGACGCCCACCAGTCGCTGATCGCCACCCGCATGCGCCTGGAGGACATGCTCCCCATCTGCGACAAGCTGGACAAGGTCGGCTACTGGTCCCTGGAAGTCTGGGGCGGCGCCACCTTCGACGCCTGCGTGCGCTTCCTCAAGGAAGACCCCTGGGAGCGCCTGCGCAAGCTCAAGGCGGCGCTGCCCAACACCCGCCTGCAGATGCTCCTGCGCGGGCAGAACCTGCTCGGCTACCGCCACTACAGCGATGATGTGGTGCGCGCCTTCGCGGCGAAAGCTGCCGTGAATGGCATCGACGTGTTCCGCATCTTCGACGCGATGAACGACGTGCGTAACCTGCGCGTCGCCATCGAGGCGGTGAAGGCCGCCGGCAAGCATGCCCAGGGCACCCTCGCCTACACCACCAGCCCGGTGCACACCGTGGCCGCCTACGTCGAGCAGGCCAAGGCCATGCAGGCCATGGGCATCGACTCCATCGCCATCAAGGACATGGCCGGCCTGCTCACCCCCTACGCCACCTTCGAGCTGGTCAAGGCGCTCAAGGCCGAGGTCGACCTGCCGGTGTTCGTGCACAGCCACGACACCGCCGGCATGGGCGCCATGTGCCAGCTCAAGGCCATCGAGGCCGGCGCCGACCACATCGATACCGCCATCTCCAGCTTCGCCTGGGGCACCAGCCACCCGGGCACCGAGTCGATGGTTGCCGCCCTGCGCGGCACGCCGTTCGACACCGGCCTGGACCTGGAGCTGATCCAGGAGATCGGCATGTACTTCCACGCCGTGCGCAAGAAGTACCACCAGTTCGAGAGCGAGTTCACCGCCGTGGACACCCGCGTGCAGGTCAACCAGGTGCCGGGCGGCATGATGTCCAACCTGGCCAACCAGCTGAAGGAACAGGGCGCGCTGAACCGCATCAACGAAGTGTTCGCCGAGATCCCGAAAGTGCGCGAGGACCTCGGCTTCCCGCCCCTGGTCACCCCGACCTCGCAGATCGTCGGCACCCAGGCGGTGTTCAACGTGCTCGCCGGCGAGCGCTACAAGACCATCACCAACGAAGTGAAGCTGTACCTGCAGGGTCGCTACGGCAAGGCCCCGGGCAAGGTCGACGAGCAGCTGCGCAAGCGCGCCATCGGCAACGAGGAAGTCATCGACGTGCGCCCGGCCGACCTGCTCAAGCCGGAGATGGCCAAGCTGCGCGAGGAGATCGGCGCCCTGGCCAAGTCCGAGGAGGACGTGCTGACCTACGCCATGTTCCCCGACATTGGCCGCAAGTTCCTCGAGGAGCGCGCCGCCGGCATCCTCAAGCCCGAGGCCCTGCTGCCGCTGCCGCAGGCCGGTGGCGCGGCGCCGGTGGGCGGCGAGGGCGTGCCCACCGAGTTCGTGGTCGACGTGCACGGCGAGAGCTACCGCGTGGACATCACCGGCGTCGGCGTGAAGGGCGACGGCAAGCGCCACTTCTACCTGTCCATCGACGGCATGCCGGAAGAGGTGGTGTTCGAGCCGCTCAACGACTTCGTCGCCGGGGCCGGTGGCAAGCGCAAGCAGGCCAGCGCGCCGGGCGACGTGTCCACCACCATGCCGGGCAACATCGTCGACGTGCTGGTCAAGGAAGGTGATGTGGTGAAGGCCGGCCAGGCCGTGCTGATCACCGAGGCGATGAAGATGGAGACCGAGGTGCAGGCACCCATTGCCGGCACGGTCAAGGCCGTGCACGTGGCCAAGGGTGACCGGGTCAACCCCGGCGAAGTCCTAGTCGAGATCGACGCTTAAGTCCCCGGGGCGCGCAGGCGCCCCTTTTTTTGCCCGCGAAACAGGAGGTGTTTGTTGGATCCGGTGGTGCTGTTCTTCGTCTTCGGTCTGGTCGCCGGGCTGCTGAAGAGCGAGTTGAAGTTGCCGGCGGCGTTGTACGAAACCCTGTCGATCATCCTGCTCCTGGCCATCGGCCTGCACGGCGGCGTGGAGCTGGCCGAGCAGGCCAGCGTGCAGCTGCTCGGCCAGGCCGGCCTGGTGCTGCTGCTCGGCATCGGTCTGCCGCTGCTGGCCTTCGTCCTGCTGCGCGGCCTGCGCTTCGACCGGGTCAATGCGGCGGCGGTGGCGGCGCACTACGGTTCGGTCAGCGCCGGTACCTTCGCCGTGGTGGTGGCCTTCCTGGTGTCGCGGCAGATCAGCTTCGAGAGCTACATGCCGCTGTTCGTGGCGATCCTGGAAATCCCGGCGATCCTGGTCGGCATCCTCCTGGCCAAGGGCGTCAGCCGTGGCACCGACTGGAAGGAGCTGGGCCGCGAGATCTTCCTCGGCAAGAGCATCATGCTGCTGCTCGGCGGCCTGGTGATCGGCGCCGTCGCCGGCAAGGAGGCGATCAAGCCGCTGGAGCCGCTGTACACCAGCATGTTCAAGCCGGTACTGGCGTTCTTCCTGCTGGAGATGGGCCTGATCGCCTCCAGCCAGCTCGGCGCGCTCCGGCAGTTCGGCCTGCGCCTGGCGGCGTTTGCCCTGCTCATGCCGCTGCTCGGCGCGCTGGTCGGCGCCCTGCTGGCGCGCTTCATGGGCCTCAGCCTGGGCGGTACGGCGATGCTCGCCACCCTGGCCGCCTCAGCCTCCTACATCGCCGTGCCGGCGGCGCTGCGCCTGGCCCTGCCCGAGGCCAACCCGTCGCTGTCGCTGACCGCCTCGCTGGGCATCACCTTTCCCTTCAATATCCTCATCGGCATACCGCTGTACCTGGCGCTGGCCGAGCAACTGATCGCCTGGGGGCTCTGAGATGGACACGCATAACCGCACCCTGCTCACCGTGGTCGGCGAGGCCGCGCTGGAGAAGAAACTGGTGGCCGACCTGGAGGCGCTCGGCGCGCCGGGCTGGACCATCTCCGATGCCCGTGGCCGCGGTGCCCGGGGCGTGCGCAGCGCCGGCTGGGACACCGAGGGCAACATCCGCCTGGAAGTGATCTGCAACCGTGACCTGGCCGAGCGCATCGCCGAGCACCTGCAGCAGCGCTACTACGCCAACTACGCGATGGTCTGCTACCTCTCCGAGGTGCAGGTGCTGCGCCCGGAGAAGTTCTAGCCGGTCGAGGCGAGGGTGCCTCGGCGCTGGTAGCCCGGATGCAATCCGGGAGCGGGGTAGTCTGTTCACCCGGATTGCATCCGGGCTACGGGCAACAAAAAGGGGAGCCGCGGCTCCCCTTTCTCATGCGTTCGTGGCGATCAGCGCCAGAACGGCTTGCTGACTTCGGCGGCGCGCTCGTGCAGGCTGATGCCGGCGTCGGCCAGCAGGCGCTCGTCCAGGCGCGCCAGCTCGCGGCGGCTGGTGATGCGGCGCTGCCACAGCAGCAGGGTGCCCAGCACGCGCAGGGGCAGGTGGCTGCCGCCGGCCGGGGACTGTTGGTGGAACATGAGGTCGGAACTGAGGGTACGTTCCATGGTGGTGCTTCCTTCCGCTTGTGGCGGGGTTAGAGGGTGTTCTACTGGAAGCCTATTTTCCTGACTGTGTGGTCGATTTTATAGGCACAGCTGGGATAAATTGCCTGCCTATTTGTTAGCCCGCTTTGTAACTGTTCCGGTTCTATGACAACAACTGTACTGGTCATCCGTGGAAGTTCTGGCGGATACCCGTAATCCGTGATTTTTCACTGAGTGCAAGGCTGCTGGCAGCGACTTGTTGCCGATACAGTTTTGTGACTGCTCCGATTCGCGAACCATCTGTTATTGCCCGGCTGGCGAGCCCACGAAGCCCGTCCAGACTGTCGGTAAGCCCACGAGGAAAGCCCATGACCGATCAGACCCAGCAATTCGCCAGCGACAACTATTCCGGCATCTGCCCGGAGGCCTGGGCCGCCATGGCCGAGGCCAACCAGGGCCACCAGCGCGCCTACGGCGAGGACCAGTGGACGGCCCGCGCCGCCGACCGCTTCCGCCAGCTGTTCGAGACCGACTGCGAAGTGTTCTTCGCCTTCAACGGCACGGCGGCCAACTCCCTGGCCCTGTCCAGCCTGTGCCAGAGCTACCACAGCGTGATCTGCTCGGAGACCGCCCACGTCGAGACCGACGAATGCGGCGCGCCGGAGTTCTTCTCCAACGGCTCCAAGCTGCTCACCGCGCGCACCCTGGACGGCAAGCTGACCCCGCAGACGATCCGCGAGGTCGCCCTCAAGCGCCAGGACATCCACTACCCCAAGCCGCGCGTGGTGACCCTGACCCAGGCCACCGAGGTCGGCACCGTGTACCGCCCGGACGAGGTCGCCGCCATCAGCCAGGTGTGCAAGGAGCTGGGCCTCAACCTGCACATGGACGGCGCACGCTTCTCCAACGCCTGCGCCTTCCTCGGCTGCAGCCCGGCCGAGCTGACCTGGAAGGCCGGCGTCGACGTGCTGTGCTTCGGCGGCACCAAGAACGGCATGGCGGTGGGCGAGGCCATCCTGTTCTTCAACAAGGCCCTGGCCGAGGACTTCGACTACCGCTGCAAGCAGGCCGGCCAGCTGGCCTCGAAGATGCGCTACCTGTCGGCGCCCTGGGTCGGCCTGCTGCAGGACGATGCCTGGCTGCGCTACGCCGGCCACGCCAACCGCTGCGCGCGCCTGCTCGCCGAGCTGGTGGCGGACGTGCCGGGTGTCAGCCTGATGTTCCCGGTAGAGGCCAACGGCGTGTTCCTGCAGCTCTCCGAGCCGGCCATCGAGCGCCTGCGCGACTGGGGCTGGCGCTTCTACACCTTCATCGGCGCCGGCGGCGCGCGCTTCATGTGCAGCTGGGACACCGAGGAGGCGCGGGTGCGCGAGCTGGCGGCGGACATCCGCCGCGCCATGGCCTGAGGCGCCGCGCGCCTAGCCCAGCCAGCCCTCGGCCTTGGCCCGCGCCACCGCCTGGGTACGGCGCTGCACGCCGAGCTTGACGTTGATCCGTCGCGCGTGGGTCTTCACCGTGTGCAGGGAGATGTACAGGCTGTCAGCGATCTGCTGGTTGGAGTGGCCCTGGGCGATCAGGCCGAGCACCGCCAGTTCGCGCTTGCTCAGCAGCGCCTCGCCTGGGGGTGTGGCGCCGTCCGCGGCGCCGGCTGACTGCAGCAGGTGTGCCGGCCAGGCCGGATGCTCCGCCAGCCAGTCCGGCTGGCGCTGCTGCAGGGCCAGCAGCGGTTGCAGCTGCGCCTGGCGCTCGGCCTCGCCGACGGCCAGGCGCAGCAGGGCCTCGGCCTCGGTTTCGCGCCCGGCCAGGTGCAGAGCCTCGGCCTGGCTCAGGCGCACCCGCGTGGCCAGGCTGTGGTGGCCGCTGCGCCGGCAGTCGTCATGCAGCGTCTGCAGCGCCGCCAGCGCGCTGGCGGTCTGGCCCAGGGCCAGGTCGGCCTGGGCCAGGCACAGGCGGGCCCGCGGCAGCAGGTCGTAGAAGCCCGAGGGCGCCAGCAGGCGCTCCTGCTCCAGGCGCTGGCACACCCGCTGGAAGGCCTGGCGTGCCTTGTCCGCCTCGCCCTGGCGCAGCCACAGGCCGCCCTGGGCCAGCTGCAGCATCTCCCGGTAGCGCACCTCCGGCACGTGCAGCCACTGCATCTGCCGCTCGGCGCGGCGCAGCAGCTGCTGCGCGCCCTCGTCGTCGTTCTGCGCGCAGGCCAGCTCGGCCAGGCCCAGGTAGCCGAACAGCAGGTAGGCATCCTCGCAGGCCTCGGCCTCCTCGACTCCGGCGCGCAGCATGGCCTGTGCCGCCGCGGTGTCGCCGCGGCTGGCCAGCAGGGTACCGCGCAGCAGCTGCAGGCGTGCCAGCACCGGGCCGCGCAGGCCGGCGCCCTGCAGCAGCTGCAGGCACTGCGCGGTCTGCTCGAGGGCGCGTTCACGCTCGCCGAGCATGCTCAGCAGGTGGATGTGGTCGACGCTGAGCAGCGCCTCGAACAGCACGCTGCCGCGCAGGCGCGCCAGGCGCAGGCCCTCGTGGCTGTGCTGCTGGGCGCTGACCAGGTCGAGCTCGGCCATGGCCTGCTGGGCCATGGCCTGCTGGCAGAGGATGTGCTGCGACCAGGCCGACTCGTGCAGCACGGCCAGGGCCTCCAGGCAGTGCTGGCGGGCGCTGGCCTGGCCGCGCTGGCGCTGCAGCACGCCCTGCACCGCCTGGTACTGGGCGATCAGCTGCTGCTGGCGGCGCGCGTCGGGCTGCGGCAGGAAGCGCCCCAGCTCGGCGATGCAGGCGTCCGCCTCGTCCAGCCGCGCGCAGATGATCAACGCCCAGGCCTGCAGCATGATCAGCCGCGGCGTGCTGTTGAACAGGTGTGCCGGCAGCTCGTCGCGCCAGTGCAGGAACTGCGCGACGCTCTGGCCGATCAGCAGCTGGTCCTGGCCGTAGCGCTGCAGGTAGTTGGCCGCCACGTCCGGCTGCTCGGCCCACAGCGCGTGCTCCACCGCCTCGCGCACGGCGCCGCGGCCGGCGAACCACTGGCAGGCACGCACGTGGGCCTGCAGCGGCGCCTGGCCGCCGGGCAGGCGCCTGAGCAGGGCGGCCAGCGGCCGCCACAGGCGGAACCATTCGCCGCAGCTGTCCAGGCCGCGCAGGAACAGCTGGCGCTGGCGCAGCTGCTCCAGCACGCCGGCGCCGCCCTGTTCCTCCAGCAGGTGCTCGCACAGGGCGGCGCCGAAGCGCGGCATGTGCGCCAGCACCAGCAGGGCCTGGCGCAGCACTGCCGGCAGGGGGGCCAGCACCTCGCGTTCGAGGTATTCCAGCAGCAGCGGGGTACCGGCGGCCAGGCGCTGGTCGAGGTTGTCGGCGTGGCCGCCGATCAGCAGCAGGCAGATGCCGGCCAGCCAGCCCTCGCTGTGCTGCAGCAGCTGGCCGGCGAGTTCGTCCGGCAGGGGTTGCTGGCGCTGCTGCAGGAGGCGGCCGAGTTCCTCCTGGTCGAGGGCCAGGGCGTCGGCGTCGAGCTCCTGCAGGTCGCCCTGCAGCAGCAGGCGCGGCAGGTTCCAGGCCGGCCGGCGGCGCCCGCCGATCCACCAGCGCAGGGTGTGCGGGGCGCGTTCCAGCAGGCGGTCGAGGCAGGCGTCCAGTTCGGCGCAGGGCTGCCGCGGGTAGTCGTCGAGGATGATCCACAGCGGCTGTTCGATGCGCCCGAGCAGCAGGCCCAGCTCGGCGCAGGGCTCGCCGTCGCCGTGGCCCAGCTGCAGGGCGGCGGCCAGGCGCACCAGCAGTTCGGCGGGGCTGTGTGGGTGGCCGAGCAGGTCGAGCCAGACCACCCGGGTGCCGGCCGGCGCCTGGCGTGCGCATTCGCCGAGCAGCACGCTCTTGCCGAAGCCGGCCGGCGCGCACACCAGGGTCAGGCGGCAGTCGCCGGCCAGCAGGGCGCGGGTCAGGCGCGGGCGGGCGATGTGCGCCGCCGGCAGGCGCGGCAGCGAGGGGTCCGGCTGGCGCGCGGGCAGCGGGTGCAGGGCGCGAACCTTGTCGTGCATGGTCATGGCCTCGGCTCTGTTCTTGTGTTTGTGCGAGCGATGCGGCGATCTTATCCAATCGGCGGCGCTCGTGGCCGGCGCCGACAAAAAAGGCGACCGCTGGGGTCGCCTCAAGCTGGAGCAGCGTTGCGGTGGAACTCGTCAGCGCACGCCGGCGTTGCGCAGGGCGGCCGGGGTGAAGTCGACGGCCGAGGCCTGGATGCCGTACTCGATCGAGCGCTTCTCCTCGTTGGCCATGCCGATGGCCAGGTAGCGCCCGGCGATGATGTCGTACAGGGCCTCGAAGGCGTACACCGGCACCTGCTGGGCGAACTGCTGCACCAGCATGGCCTGGCCGACGCGCCACAGCTGGCCGCGGCCGTCGTAGTGCTCGGACACGGCGATCTGCCAGCTGTCCTCGTCGATGAAGAAGCGGCGCTTGGCGTAGATGTTGCGCTCGCCGCTCTTCAGCGTGGCTTCCACTTCCCACACCCGGTGCAGCTCGTAGCGCGCCAGGTCCTGGTTGGTGTGGCCGGTCTTGAGGATGTCGACGTACTTCACCTTCGGCGACTGCAGCTGGTAGTTGTTGTAGGGGATGTACAGCTCGCGCTTGCCCACCAGCTTCCAGTCGTAGCGATTCGGCGCGCCGTTGTACATGTCGAAGTTGTCCGAGGTGCGCAGGCCGTCGGCGGCGGTGCCCGGGCCGTCGTAGGCCACCTGCGGGGCGCGGCGCACGCGGCGCTGGCCGGCGTTGTACAGCCAGGCCATGCGCGGCTCGCGGATCTGGTCCAGCGAGTCGTGCACCAGCAGCACGTTGCCGGCCAGGCGCGCCGGGGCGGTGACGCGCTGCTTGAAGAACAGCAGGGCGTTCTCCGCCTTCTTCGCGTCCAGGCCGCGGGTCATGGTCGGGAAGGCCACCTCGTCCTCGAAATGCACCAGGCTGTAGCTGCCGTTGGCCTGCGGCGCGGCCTGCACGATGCTGCGCCGCAGATTGCCGCCGCGGTAGCGGGTGATGTGGTTCCACACCACTTCCAGGCCGTTCTGCGGAATCGGGAAGGCGTAGTAGCGGCTGTCGGCGAAGCCCTGCAGGCCGTTGCCGCCCTCGATCAGACTGGTGCTCAGCGCGCTCTTCTGCGCCGCCGCGTAGATCTCCGCCGGCACTGCCGCGCTGCGATGGCTGGGGTAGACCACCATCTTGTAGGTCTCGGGGTAGCGCTTGAACATCGCGACCTGGCCTTCGGAGAGCTTGTCCCGGTACTGCTCCAGGTTCTGCGCGGTGATGGTGAACAGCGGCTGTTCGCCGGCGAAGGGGTCGGCGAGGAAGCCGGCGGCATCCACCGCCGCGGCGCTGGTCGGCAGGCCGCCGTTCCACTCGGGGATGGAGCCGTCGGCGTTGCCGGCCTTCTCGCCGCCCAGCGGGGTCAGGCTGCTGCCCAGCTTGGCGGCTTCCTCGGGCGACACGGCGGCGAGCACGCCGCCGGCCAGCAGGGAGAGGGTGAGGGCGGTGATCAGTTTTGTTGTTTTCATCTTGACCGGTTCCCTTAGAAGTTCACGCCGACGCTGAAGGCGAGGAAGTCGCGATCGACGATCGGGTTGTAGTCGCCGCCGAAGAAGTCGGTGTAGGACAGGCTGGCGGTGTAGGTGTTGGCGTACTCGGCATCGACCCCGACGCTGATCGCCTTGGCGCCTTCGTTGAAGGTCGGGCCGTAGCCGTCGACGTCGTGCGACCAGGAGAGGTTGGGCTTGAGGTTGATGCCGGCGAACACGTCGCTGTAGTCCCAGATGGCACGGGCGCGATAGCCCCACGAGGTGCTGGTGTAGAAGCCGTGGTAGCCATACTCCGCGGCCGAGGCCCGGTTGGAGGCGGCGCTGCCGTAGGGCGAACCGTAGATCGAGTCGCGGCCGTAGCGCACTTCGCTCTGGCTCTCCAGGCCGCCGATGTGGGTCACGCCCAGCTCGCCCACCAGGGTCAGGCGGTCGGCGCCCATGACCTGGTCGAAGAAGTGGGTCAGGGTGGTCTGCGCCTGGGTCACTTCCTTGCGGTTGTAGCCTCGGCTGATGGCGCCGGCCTGGCCCAGGGCGGCGGCGAAACCGCCTTCGGCCAGGGCGCCGGCCACCGAGGTGGCGAGCTTGCCAGTCATGTCGGTGGTGTTGATCTGCAGCGGCATGTTCGGCCGGTAGCTGATCTCGCCGGACCAGGCGGTGCCGGTGGGCAGTGAGGTGGAGAAGCTCAGGCCATACAGGCGGATGTCCTCGGGGTACTCGAAGAAGTAGCTGCCGCGGCCGAGCAGGATCGGCTGGGCCAGGGCGCCGCCGAGGGTGGTCAGGGCATTGGTGATGTCCGCCGCGCTGGCGTTCTGCATGCTCAGGTTGGGTGTGCGGCTGTGGTAGTTGATGAAATAGGCGGCGTATTCCGCCTCGTCGCCCATCCAGCGCAGGGCCGCGCCGAACTGGCCGTCGTCGCGGGCATCGCGGTCGCCGCCACGCGGCACCAGCAGACCCTCTTCCTCCACCGTCACGCCGAGGCTGGAGAGCAGCGGCTGCAGGCCCATCAGGGTGTTGACCGTGCCGGCGTCGAGGATGTTGTAGTTGTCGTCGCAGCCGTCGGCGGCCACGTCGCTGGAGGCGAAGAAGGTGCCGCAGTTGTCCAGCACCGTCTGGTCCCATTCCAGCTGGTAGAAGGCCTCGGCCGAAAGGTTCTCGCTCAGGCTCTGCGCGACATAGAACATGTTGACCGGGATCAGGCCTTCCTTGATCTCCGCGCCCGGGCGGCGGAAGGCGGCGACGTCGACCGGGTTGATCGAGTTGATGCCATTGCCGATGAAGGTGCTCTCGCCCCAGCTCACCACCTGCTTGCCCAGGCGCACCGAGCCCGGCTGCTCGGCGATGGCGTAGTTGTGGTAGACGAAGGCATCGAGGATCTCCGCACCGGAGGCCTGTGCACCCTGCTTGCGGTTGGAGTCGTCGATATCCTTGAACAGGCGGCTCTCGTCCTTCAGCTCGAAGTCGTACCAGTACTTGCCACGGACGAACACGCCGGTGTCGCCGTAGCGCAGTTCGAGGTCGTGGATGCCCTTGAAGATCTTCGAGAAGGTCTCGCCCTTCTTGAAGTTCAGGCGACCGTCGTCACCGGTCTGGGTGAAGCCGCTGCCACCGTTGGCGCTGCCGACCAGGTCCGGGTCGGCGCCGCGCATCGACCAGCTGGCGCCGACCGAGAGGGCGGAGTCGAACTGGCCTTCGATCTCCCCGATGCTGAAGGTGACGGCCTGTACCGGGGCCGCGGCCCCCAGTGCGACGGCCAGGGCGAGGGTGTGCGGCTGGAAGATTCCGGGCCTTTTTATTCTTGTCATGAGGCTCTCCGTGGATGGGTGGAACAGCCAGCACCCTACCCAGCGGATGACAGGCGCATAAGCGCACCAAGGATGGATTCGCGCTGTCGCCCGAAAGTATGAACGGCCCTGCCCGGCGGGCCGCGGCGCCCGTCAGAAGCCCGGTGAATGGTGGGTCATCGACGGCGCCTAGAGCCCGTACTTCTTCACCTTGTCGAACAGCGTGGTCTTGGCCATGCCCAGGGCCTGGGCGGCCTGGCTGAGGTTGCCGGCGTGGCGCTCCAGGGCGGCACCGAGCAGGTTGCGCTCGAAGGCCTCGACCGCCTCGGCGAAGCTCGCGCCGCTGCCGTCCGGCGCCGCGCCGCTGTGCTTGAACACCGGCAGGCCGAGGGCGAAGCGCTCGGCCACGTTGCGCAGTTCGCGCACGTTGCCCGGCCAGTCGTGGGCCTGCAGGGCGCTGGCGGTGGCGCGGTCGAGCTCGGGCACGGCGCGGTCGAAGCGCAGCGCCGACTGCTGCAGGAAGTGCTCGAACAGCAGCAGGATGTCCTCGCGGCGGTCGCGCAGCGGCGGCAGCTCCAGGCTGACCACGTTGAGCCGGTAGTACAGGTCGCTGCGGAACTCGCCGCGCTGGCCCAGCTCGGCCAGGTCGGCCTTGGTCGCGGCGATCACCCGGCAGTCCACGGCGATCGGCTGGTTCGAGCCGAGGCGCTCCAGGCTGTGTTCCTGCAGCACCCGCAGCAGCTTGATCTGCAGGGCCAGCGGCATGCTCTCGATCTCGTCGAGGAACAGCGAGCCGCCGTCGGCGTGCTCGATCTTGCCGATACGGCGCTTGCCGGCGCCGGTGAAGGCGTTGGCCTCGTGGCCGAAGATCTCGCTCTCGAACAGGCTTTCCGGCAGGCCGCCGCAGTTGAGGGCGACGAACTCCTTGCCCTGGCGTCGGCTGAAGTCGTGCAGGCAGCGTGCCACCAGCTCCTTGCCGGTGCCGGTCTCGCCCTCGATCAGCACGTTGGCGCCGGTATCGGCGACATTGGCGATCAGTTCGCGCAGGCGCTGCATGGCCGGCGAGCGGCCGATGATGCGCTGCTCCAGGGCCTGGCGCCCGGCCAGCTGGCGGCGCAGCGCGCTGACCTCGCGGGCCAGGCCGCGCTGCTCCAGGGCGCGACGCACCACCTCGACCAGGCGCTCGGGGGAGAAGGGCTTCTCGATGAAGTCCCAGGCGCCGTCGCGCATGGCGCCCACCGCCATGCCGATGTCGCCATGGCCGGTGATCAGCACCACCGGCAGGCGCGGGTCGCGGCGCTTGAGTTCGGCCAGTAGCTGCAGGCCGTCCATGCCCGGCAGGCGGATGTCGCTGACGACGATGCCGGCGAAGTCGGCCTCGACCCTGGCCAGCGCTTCCTCGGCGCTGCCGACGCCGACGCTGGCGATGTCTTCCAGCTGCAGGGCCTGCTGGCAGCCGAGCAGTACGTGGGGGTCGTCCTCGACGATCAGCACGGTCAGCGCGTCAGACATGGCGGGGCTCCTCCAGGGGCAGGGTGAGGACGAAGGCGGTGCCGCCTTCCTCCGGGTGGCGCACGGCCAGGCTGCCGGCGGCGGCCGCGGCGAGGCTGGCCGACAGGGTCAGGCCGAGGCCCAGGCCCTTCTCGCCCGGCTTGGTGGTGAAGAAGGGCTCGAACAGGTGGGCGCGCAGCTCCGGCGGGATGCCGGCGCCGCTGTCGCGGATTTCCAGCACATAGTCGGCGCCGCTGGCCGCCCCACTCAGCCACAGCTCGCGGCGCGGCTGCTCGCGCAGGGCGTCGAGGGCGTTGCTCAGCAGGTTGACCAGGATCTGTTCCAGGCGGGTCTGGTCGATGGCCAGGCGCGCCTCGGCGAAGGCGCGGTGGAGGGTCGGGCGCTCCTGCTCGATGCGGCTGTGCAGGAGGAACAGCGCGGCGTCCACCGCCTGCTCCAGGCTGGCCTGGCCCTGGTCGCCACCGCGCCGGGCGAAGGCGCGCAGGCTGGCGGTGATGCGGCCCATGCGGTCGACCAGTTCGCCGATCGCCTGCAGGTTGCTGCCTGCGATATCCAGCGCGCCGCGTTCGAGGAAGCGCGCGGCGTTCGCCGACAGGGTGCGCAGCGCCGCCAGCGGCTGGTTCAGTTCGTGGGCGATGCTGGTGGACATCTGCCCGATCACCGCCAGCTTGCCGGCCTGCACCAGGCCGTCCTGGGCCTGGCGCAGGTTGGCCTCGGTCTGCTGGCGCTCGCGCACTTCGTCCTGCAGCAGGCGGTTGCTGGCGGAGAGGTCGAGGGTGCGCTCGGCGATCTTGCGTTCCAGGTCGGCGTTGGCCGCCTGCAGCGCCTCGCGGGCGGCCAGGCGGGTGGCGATCACCTTGCGCCGCTGGTTCAGCGCCAGGCCGCCGAAGATCAGCAGGGCGCAGGCCACGCCGGCGAGCAGGCCGTGGCTGACGGCGGCGCGGCGCTGCTCGGCCAGCGGTGTGAGCAGGGTCAGGTGCCAGGGCGTGTCGGCCAGGGCGCGGGTCTGCTGCAGGTAGTCCAGCGGCTGGCCGGCGGGGCCGTGCAGGCGCACCTCCCGCAGGCCGTCGCCGAGCTCGCGGCGCGCCAGCGGCTGCAGCTCCTCCAGCGCCGCCCAGTGGTATTGCAGGCTGCGCGCCAGGCGCTCGCGGCTGGCGTCGTCCAGCGGGCGCACGGCCTTGAGCCGGCGCTGCGGGTCGCTGGAGAGAATGATGATGCCGTTCTCGTCGCTGACGTAGGCTTCCACGCGGGCGTCGGCCCAGCGCTTCTCCAGGGCATCCAGGCGCACCTTGACCACCGCCACGCCGATCACCCGGCCATTGCCGCGCAGGCCGTGGGCCAGGTAGTAGCCGGGCTCGCCGGTGGTGCTGCCGATGCCGTAGAAGCGCCCCGGCTCGCCGCGCACGGCCTGCTTGTAGTAGTCGCGGAACGACAGGTCCTCGCCCAGGTAGCTGTCCGGCTGGTTCCAGTTGCTGGTGGCGACCACCCGGCCGTCGAGGTCGAGCACGTACACGGCCAGGCTGCCGGCGCGGCGGTTGAGGCCTTCGAGATGGTCGTTGAGGCGTTGCCGGCGGTAGCGGCCGGGGGTCAGCAGCACGCGGCTGACGCTGCTCTCCAGCTCCAGCAGGCTGGGCAGGTAGGTGTACTTGCCGATCTCGCTCTCCACCGCGCGGGCATTGAGCTCCAGCTGGCGTTCGCCGCCCTCGGCCAGGGTGCGGATGCCGGCCGCCTCGCTGAGGCGGTAGCCGGCGTAGCCGCAGCCGAGCACCAGGGCGATGCCCAGCAGGGTCAGCAGGATCTGGCGGAACAGGCGTGGCTTCACGGCGAGCACGGGCGGGACGCTGGGGGACGGGCATTGCATCACAGTAGTCCCGGGCTGGGTAGGGAGAGGTGCGCCGCGGTGTCGGGATCGTGGGACACCCCCTCTCCCGTTTACGGGAGAGGGTCGGGGAGAGGGATTGAGTCGCCTGAACTCCCCCTCTCCCCTGCGCGGGCCGCCCCGACCCCTCTCCCCTAGGGGCGAGGGGAGGCGCCGCCCTCAGTGCTGGAGGATCTTGTTGAGGAACTGCTGGGCGCGCTCGGAGCGGGCGTTGATGTCGCCGAAGAACTCCTCCTTGGCGCAGTCTTCGACGATCTGCCCGCGGTCCATGAAGATCACCCGGTCGGCGACCTTGCGCGCGAAGCCCATCTCGTGGGTCACGCACATCATGGTCATGCCCTCGTTGGCCAGCTGCACCATCACGTCGAGCACCTCGTTGACCATCTCCGGGTCGAGGGCCGAGGTCGGCTCGTCGAACAGCATCACCACCGGGTCCATGGCCAGGGCGCGGGCGATGGCCACGCGCTGCTGCTGGCCGCCGGAGAGCTGACCCGGGTGCTTGTGCGCGTGGGCCAGCAGGCCGACCCGGTCGAGCAGCTTGAGGCCCTTCTCGGTGGCTTCTTCCTTGCTGCGGCCGAGTACCTTGACCTGGGCGATGGTCAGGTTCTCGGTGATCGACAGGTGCGGGAACAGCTCGAAGTGCTGGAACACCATGCCGACCCGCGAGCGCAGCTGCGGCAGATTGGTCTGCTTGGCGGCGATGGAAGTGCCGTCGACCACGATGTCGCCCTTCTGGAAGGGCTCCAGGGCGTTGACGCACTTGATCAGGGTCGACTTGCCGGAGCCGGACGGCCCGCACACCACCACCACCTCACCCTTCTTCACCTCGGTGCTGCAGTCGGTCAGCACCTGGAAGTCCCCGTACCACTTGTTGACGTTCTGGATGGAAATCATACGGCTAACCTTTTCTGCAGGAGCTTGACCAGCTGCGAGGCGGCGAAGCTGAGGGTGAAGTACATGAGGCCGGCGAAGATCAGGAACTCGTGCGGCTGGCCGAGGATGTCGCCGCGCGAGCGGGCGGCGTTGAGGAAGTCCATCAGGCCCACGGTGTAGACCAGCGAGGTGTCCTGGAACAGGATGATGCTCTGCTGCAGCAGCAGCGGCGTCATCTTGCGGAAGGCCTGCGGCAGGATGATCAGGCGCATGCTCTGCGCGTAGGTCATGCCCAGCGCGGAGGCGGCGCCCATCTGGCCTTTCGGGATGGCCTGGATGCCGGCGCGGACGATCTCGCAGAAGTAGGCCGCCTCGAACATCACGAAGGCCACCAGGCACGAGGTGAAGGCGCCCACCGGGGTGTCCTCGCCGGTGATCCAGCGCAGGATGAAGGGCACCGCGAAGTAGAACCAGGTGATCACCAGCAGCAGCGGGATGGAGCGGAAGTAGTTGACGTAGGTGGCGGCGGCATTGGCCAGCAGGCGGTTGTGCGACAGCCGTGCGATGGCCAGCAGGGTGCCCAGCACCACGCCGCCGAGCACACCCAGCACCATCAGCTGCAGGGTCATCAGCATGCCGTTCCACAGGCCCGGCAGGGCCGGAACGATAGCGCTGAAATCCATCATTTGCCTCCCACGGCGATCAGGCCGGGCACCGCGACCTTCTTCTCGATCAGGCGCATCAGCAGCATCAGGCTCATGTTCAGGGTGAAGTAGATCAGCGTGGCCAGGGTGAAGGCCTCGAACAGGTTGGCGCTGAATTCGGCGGTCTGCTTGGTCTGCGCCAGCAGCTCCATGAGGCCGATCAGCGAGGCCACCGAGGAGTTCTTGAAGATGTTGAGGAACTCGCTGGTCAGCGGCGGAATGATGATGCGAAAGGCCTGCGGCAGCAGGACGTTGGCGTAGATCTGCGGCAGGCTGAAGCCCAGCGCGTAGCCGGCGGCCAGTTGGCCCTTGGGCAGCGCCTGGATGCCGGTGCGCACCTGCTCGCAGACGCGCGCGGCGGTGAACAGGCCGAGGCACACGACCACGCTGATGAAGGCCGAGGTGGCCGGTTTGAGGTCCTGCTTGAACCACATTTCCAGCGGCTCGGGCAGCAGGTCCGGTACCAGGAAGTACCAGAGGAACAGCTGCACCAGCAGCGGCACGTTGCGGAACAGCTCCACGTAGCAGGTGGCGAAGCCGCTGATCCAGCGGTTCGGCACGGTGCGCATCACGCCGAGCAGCGAGCCCAGCAGCAGGGCGATCAGCCAGCCGGCCAGGGCGATGGCGATGGTCCAGCCCAGGCCGGTGACGAACCAGTCCAGGTAGATCTCGTTGCCGATGCCGGTGGACTTGAAGAACACGCCCCAGTCCCAGTTGTAATTCATCTTGGCTACCCACGATCAGGGCGGACAGGAGCCGGGGCCGACACGGTCCCCCACCGCGGTTGGCGGTGGTGCTCCTGTCCTAATTTGCAGAGGTGAGGCGGCGCCGCCCTCGTGAAGTGGCGCCGTACCAACAGGGGGCTTCCTGCTCCCTCTCCCGTTTACGGGAGAGGGCTGGGGAGAGGGTTTCGCGTCGCCCCCTCTCCCCCAGCCCCTCTCCCCCGAGGGGAGAGGGGAGCTAGCCCCCGCAGCCGCGCTTAGAGTTGCTCGGCGGCCTTGTCGGTCGGGTTGGCGACCAGCTGTTTCAGCTCGTCGCTCATCGGGAAGTTCAGGTTCAGGCCCTTCGGCGGGACCGGGTTGAGGAACCACTTGTCGTAGATGGCGTTGACTTCGCCGGACTTGAAGGTGGCGATCAGCGCCTCGTCGACCACCGCCTTGAACGCCGGGTCACCCTTGCGCACCATGCAGCCGTAGATCTCGTAGGACTGCGGGGTGCCGACCACGTGCCAGTCGGCCGGCTTTTTGGCCTTGGCCATTTCGCCGGCGAGCAGGGCGTCGTCCATCATGAAGGCCACGGCGCGGCCGGACTCCAGCATCAGGAAGGACTCGCCGTGGTCCTTGGCCGAGATGATGTTCATGCCCATCTGCTTCTCGGCGTTCATCGCCTTGAGCAGGCGCTCGGAGGTGGTGCCGGCGGTGGTCACCACGTTCTTGCCCTTGAGGTCGGGGAAGTCGGCGACACCGGAGGTCTTCTTGGTCAGCAGGCGGGTGCCCACCTCGAAGATGCCGACGGAGAAGTCGACCTGCTGCTGGCGCTCGACGTTGTTGGTGGTGGAGCCGCACTCCAGGTCCACGGTGCCGTTCTGTACCAGCGGGATGCGGGTCTGCGAGGTCACCAGGTTGTAGCGCACCTTGAGGTCGGGCATGCCCAGCTTCTGCTTGATCGCCTCGACCGCCTTCAGCTGCAGGTCATGCGAGTAGCCTTCCGGCTGCTGCGGGTCGCTGCCGAAGTAGGAGAAGGGGATGGAGGAGTCGCGATGGCCGAGGACGATGGTGCCGCTGTCCTTGATCTTCTTCAGGGTGCCGGTCAGTTCCTCGGCCAGGGCCGGGGCGCTGCACAGGCTGGCGGCCAGGGCGAAGCCGATGGCGCGGGAGAGAGTGCTCTTGGTCATGCTGATTCTCGCTGTTGTTGTTGTCCGGGGGCATGCCCCTTGGCGGATGGGATGCGAACCATCCCTGCGAGAACCCAGAGCAGGTACTGTGCCAGGCCCTGTATTTGAGTCTAAGACGTTGATATTTAAGGATTAAATTGAGATGGCCGGGATGCCGTGGATGGCCCCGGCGTTCGGTCTGGCGAACGGTGAGCGCCGGCGCGTTCGGAAAACCGAATGCCTGGCCGCGGACCCACCGGCCCAACTCCGGCGTCTTGCGTTGCCCGGTGCACCCATCCGGCCGGGGGCGCCGCCGAGAGGTTCGGGCACGCGCGCGGGGTGCACAGAAGCGTCCGCGCGGCTAGAGTGACAAGCCCTGCCGCCACCCGAGACACCGCCATGCCCGCCGGTCGACTCCTCATCCTGCTGCTGGCCCTGCTGCTGGGGCGAGGTGCCCAGGCCGAGGCGTTCATGGTCTACGGCACCCACGACGGCTTCCCCAAGTACTACGAGGAAGACGGCCAGGCCAAGGGCATAGTGGTCGACATCAGCCGCTACTGCCTGGACGAGATGCAGGTGCCCTACCAGATCAAGCTGCTGCCCTGGGCCCGCGCCTACACCCTGGCCTCGCGCGGCGAGGGCGGGGTCATCGGCCTGTCGAAGAGTGCCGAGCGCCAGGCGCTGTTCGACTTCTCCGCGCCGATCTTCACCGAACACATCCTGCTGGTGGTCAAGCAGGGCCGCGAGTTCCCCTTCCAGGGCATCGCCGACCTGCGCGACAAGCTGATCGGCGTGAGCATTGGCACCAGCTACGGCACCGCCTTCGACGAGGCCGTCGCCGCGGGGCAGATGACCATAGTCGGCTTCAACGACACCCGCAGCGGCCTGGGCATGCTCCTGCGCGAGCGCATCGACGCCATCCTGATGGGCTCCAGCGTCGACCTGGAGAAACTCACCCGGGGCCACCCCGACCTGGAGCGCGGCGCCTTCGTCAGCCTGCCGGTGCCCTTCAAGTCCGACAGCAAGCACCTGGGCATCGCCCGCTCGCTGAAGATGGGCTGGTTCCTCCAGCGCTTCGACCAGTGCCTGCGCCGGGGCTACGAGTCGCGTGCCTTCGACAGCATCATCTACGACTACAGCAACTGAGGCGGGCAGGCCCGTTCAGAGCGACTGCGCGCGGGCGGCCCGCACCAGCTCCGCATTGTTCGGACGGACGCTGATCGCATCGCTCAGGTCCACCACCGGCAGCAGGTAGTGGCGGGTATCGATGCCCTGGGCCGTCATCCGCGCATGCAGCCCGTCGGCCACCGCCGGATCGTCGATGTTCAGGTACTCGAAGCGCACCCCCGCCTGGCGCAGTGCCTGCAGCGTGCCCTGGGTATAGCCGCAGGAGTCGCGCCCGTAGACCGCCAGGTAGTCGTGCGCATAGCGCGGCTGCACGTTCTGCGCCTGGTAGTAGGTCCAGCCCTTGTGGCCGAGCGCCAGCAGCGCGGCGAGCAACAGAATCTTCTTCACGATGCGTCCTTGTCTTCGGGAGCGGCGAACCAGAACTCGACCTCGTCGGTCTCCACCTCGAAGCGGGCGGCATGCTCGACATGGGCCGGCACGTGATACCACTGGCCGACGCCGACCCGGGTGGTCTCGCCGTTCATGCTCAGGATCAACTCGCCACGGGTGATCACCCCATGATTGTCGGTGTCGTGGCGATGCGGCGGAATCGAGGTGCCGGCCGGGTAGGAGGCGAACAGCACATCGGCCCCCTCGGCGGTCAGCTTGTAGGCGTCGAAACGGCCGTCGTAGAGCGGCAGCTGCTTGATCTTGCTGGGGTAATCGCCAGGCATGGTGTCCTCCGTTGACACTGGGTGGGGCGCCCGTGCCGCAGCGGCAGGGCTTGAATCCTCGGCAGCACGCCGCTGCCGATCAGTTTGCTGGCTTGAGCGAGCCTATCTGGCCCGGGGCTATTCCGCGCAACTTCATGCCTTCGCGTGGCGTAAAGGGCGCGCCATCCGCGTCGCGAAAGCTGAAGGGAATGGACACGGTCTGCAAGCCACTGTTCTTGCGAATCACGAAGTGCAGGTGCGGGCCGGTCGAATACCCCGACGAGCCGGACCGGGCGAGCACATCGCCCACTGCGATCCTGTCCCCGGGTTTGACCCTGGCACTGCCGATCAGGATGTGCGCGTACACGGCGTAGGTGCCATCCGCATGCAGGACCTTGATGTAGTTGGCCTTGTCGAGGAAGTACTGGGTGCGACCGCTCATGTGGTAGTCGTCCTTGGTCCAGATCACCGTGCCTTCGCGGGCGGCATGGATATCGCTGCCCACCGGCATCGCAATGTCGACGGCAAACCTGTTCGCGATATCGGTGTGCGAAAAGCTGCCGTTGAACGACTGCGACACCCGGTGCAGCCGGTTGAAGGGCGTCGGCGGGTTGTACAGATAGTCGACTTCCCTGGCCGCCGGGTCGCCGAGCCGCCAGCCATAGCGGACCGGCGCGATGGCCGTCTGGCTCTTGTGCAGCACCTCCTGCCTCGTCGCAGGCAGCACACGGCTGAGCGAGCCGCCGGTGAAAGCCTTGGACAGCACGCGAATCTCGACGGGCGCATGCAGGGGATTGTCCGCGATCAGGTAATGCCCGTCGTCGCGGGTTTCCGTGAAGACCCGGGGCTTGTGGGTGGTCTCCTGGCGCTCCTCGAGCACCAGGCTTTCCGCCGCCTGGGTTGCCGCCGGGCGCTTATCGGTGAAAACCCACTTCCCACTGGCGTCCCGGTACTTGTAGATCTCCTGGCCGAACGCGCTGCAGGAGAGCAATGCGGCCAGCAGGAGGGGCGCGATGTACGGTTGTCTTCCTTGCACCGATATTTTCCAGCGTTTGGTTAGGGGGCGGGATTTAGCCGGCTCCAAGCCGGCGACCTGAGCCATGCGTCAGGCATTGAGCACCGGCCTGAAGAAAGAGCGCTCATAGCTGAGGATGCACCTGGTTTCCTCGGCGTATTTGAAGGCGGCCACACAGGCTTCATCTTGGAACGACCGCTCCCGGTACTGCTCGTAGTCAGCCAGGCTGGGGAAGGTAAACAGGGCAAGCGCAACATTGTTGGCCCCTTCCGCGGGTAGAAAGTAGCCATGATGCGTGCCGCCAAATTTCTCAACCAGAGGAATCCATAGTTTTCCATAGTGCTCGAATTCCTTGAGCTTGTATGGATCGATTATGTATTTGAGGTAGCAGGTGATCATAGAATTTCCTGATGACGTTTGGCCAAGGGGCGGGCTTTAGCCTGTCTCGGTGAGCGAAGCGAGCGATTTGAGCTTATTGTTATGCGCCTATGCATACAGTGCATTCGGCCTGACCGTCATCGGCGGTGTTTAATTGCACGGCTATGTGCGACTTGCGCGCCCATTAAGCAGCAAGTATAGGGCGCCGCATAGTGCTCCGCCGAAAATAAGTACGTTTGACGTCAATGACGCGAACTCGTACTTTTCGTGAGCCGAAAAAACAGCATGCAGAATTCCATGGATTACCAGAAATATCGAGAAGCCGAGTCGAGTATTTTGGCGGATTTTCATTTCCAGGCTTGCGAGCGCTGCCACCAGTGCTGCAAATAGTGGAATATGGGCCCAAACAAATACAGCTTCAGCGTATTCGCTAGGGAGCCAGCTTGTCAGGGGAAGAACTAGCCACTCATTATTGCGCATTGCGTCTAATTCATGAGTAAAGAGTATTCCCACGCCCAAATAAAGCAATTTCTCTTTCATGGCGGACCCCGGCGTACAACGGACAGGTTGAGGGGCGGACGCAAGCGTATTGCGGACGTCCGGAGTGAGCGCAGCGAATGACCTTGAACCGCTTGTTAGCCCGTTTCACGCTGCTTGGCCTAACTGGAAGACTGGTAAATATAAAGCCCACATCATGAGTGGGATAATAACAAGCAGGCTGAATATGCCGAGCAGTAGAGAAAGAAGTTTCCGCTTCTTTGTGTTTGGGTAGAAAAAGTGAACTGCTATTGCAAAAATGGGCAGTGCCCAGAGGGTGAGGTGATAGTCGATAAATAGTTGAGTGACAATGGGGAGCTCAGCTCCGAAACCTGTGAATACACTTCTGAATTGTGGAGTAACGACTGTTGGTATTAGAGCGGCAATGAAGGCAAAGGCGGTTCCAAGCAGCCGCTGTATGAGCCCCGAGGTGGAGCTTACCTTTTGCTCCTGCAGCTCTGATGCTGGTGCTTTGTATGGGTTATCCATAGGTCTAACGATTAAGCTAACGGGCGGACAAAAGCGCAGCTTTTGGACGTCCAGCGAGCGGAGTGAGCGATAGTTGAGCGCATTGTTAGCCCTTGCCAAGGATTGATTGTATGCGCTGCCAAACACTTTCCTCTATTTCATTTCTCCAAACGCCTTGAAGCAGGTATTTGAATTTACTGCTTTTTGATGCAAGCGCCTCAACACGATCAATGAACTCAGGCCCCGCGCTTGCAAGTAGGTCTTCCAATGGGCCGGCTGCTAGGTAGCTAGCGACTCTTTCTGAGAGATCTCTTTCAGCTGTGTGGCAAATAAACTCCCATAGCTGCTCATGGTTACCTTTGAGCCAGAGGTCTGTCAGAAATGACTCTGTTCTCGGTAGCTCGGAGTCATTGCTCAGTGCATCGATATCGTTTATTCACTGAGTAGCAAATTCTTCTAGGTTCATGTTGTGGGTCGCAATGCGACGATTGTGGCTAACGTTTGGTTAAGGGGCCGGCTTTAGCCGGTCCCGAGTGAGCGAAGCGAACGGCTTGAACCAGTAGTTAGATGGCAAAGCCACGATTAACATGGTTTGCCGCAACTGGGACATGAGCCACTTATACAAATGCTCCAAGCCCGACCGTTGATACTATAGATTGTTGGTTGTCCGCAGTGCTGACAGCATGACCTTGAGGCTGCTGTGACCATAAAAATCAGCAGGGATATTGGGAAAACTATAAAAATAAATTTCGTGTAACCAGAGGCAAAGGTTAACGCTATTGGAATAGATGCAAGGGCTAAACCTGTGGTAATTGCTTTTAATTGGCGATTCACAAATTTACCTTCTTGCCTTCTAACGTTTGGTTAAGGGGCGGGCTTCAGCCCGTCCCAGTGAGCGAAGCGAACGGTTTGAACCACTAGTTAGGTTTCACCACACAGTTGGTTCTGAATTTTCATTGCTATGGCTCCATAACCAATGCCCTTGCCTTTGTTGTGCTCGGAGAAATTTTGGGTGTTTGTAACATCCTCCCATTGTTCAACCGAAAGCAGTTTCTCATGGGTGTTATCTGTTTCTAGCTCGAACTCAATGAAACGGCCAGTATTGGTTAGGATTCTTCCGAATAGGCTCGGCATACCTGGAAAGTCGATTTCAAGTTTTAGAACGATTGTGCCGCTCCAGAGTATGCCTTGCTCTTTGCCGTAGGCGAACAGGGCTGGAGGTATTGGATGCTCATGCCAATATTTGGCTATGGAGAGCAGCCTGTGCTCAGCGATTGCGTTCTGCTCTTGGACATTGAGCTGCCGCTTTTTTAGCAATCGCAAAATTTCCATGTGAGACCTAACGTTTGGTTAAGGGGCCGGCTTTAGCCGGTCCCGAGTGAGCGAAGCGAACGACTTGAACCATTTGTTAGGCGAGTTCTGACACTATGCATATGGCAACAAAGCCTAATAATATGGTTATGAGCATTTTATTTATTAAGCTCTCGGTGCGCCGACTGCTGATTTTGTGCTCTGGATAAATTATTGGCCATGTTTTATTTGTGGCGGCAAGCAGTAGTATTTCTGGGGTGATCGGTATGCGGTTAACCTGCTGATATGGTGCTGGCGAAAATAGAGCGCCGAAATTTAACCCCTCTTCTTTGTGGTGAAAATACCAGCAGTAGTTGTTCATGGATACGTTGTATCTTGATGAAAAATCTTCCATTAGCTCAAAGAAATCATCTCCGTCTATGCCAAGGTCGTAGCATAGGTCAGCTTTTGGAGTAAGTTTGTCTTTGCTTACTCCTTTGCTTTTTTCAAGAAAATTGTAGATTTCTTCGATATCCATATTCGCCTAACGTGGAGAGCACGGGCGCCGCGTAGCGGCGTCCCAGGTCAGCTTCAGCTGGCCGAGTGACTTGACTTGTTAACCGTAATCTTACACTGGCTTTTGCTTTTTGCCCGCAGGGCGCTAACTTTTCTTTTTTCTTATTTGCAAGCTGCGCACGCTGCCACTTACGAGTCAATGCATTTGCCGTATAACCTGCAAGTTATTGACTTACTATGTTCCATCATGGCCATGAAGTTTCATGCTTGGTTTTAACCCTGCTCGCTATTTTGTTGTCAGTTCAAACTCGGTAGCAAGCCATACATTCTTGGTACAATCCACTTATTGTATGAAGCCAAAATTAGAAACTCATTCATACCAATTTTACTGACATGCATAAACCTCTATCTGACGTACACCTGCCAAATACACGCAATATTGAACTGCCAGAATAGACAAGACCACATCGCACTGCATTACCATAAATTTCGGTTAACGGAGAGGTTAAGGGGCGGACGCAAGCGTAGCTTGTGGACGTCCTGAGTGAGCGGAGCGAGCGACCTTGAACCGTTTGTTAGGCTCTGCTTTGCACAGGTCATTTTTATAAGATTTTCTCATCCAACTCGGGTAGCTGGGATTTAAAACGTAAAGGCTTTCGGAGAATCGTTTTTCTACATAAACCTTGTCTATTTTGGATTTATATATCCTTGTGCCGCCAGACTGTAGAGACTCAATCGCTTGTTTGTGAAGGCCGCAGAAAACTGCCCAGACCATGATCTTATGCCAGTCACTCCATGATGCAGAGTGATCTTCAGCTTTGTCCCAAATTG
This sequence comes from Pseudomonas alcaligenes, assembly GCF_041729615.1. Taxonomy (NCBI): domain Bacteria; kingdom Pseudomonadati; phylum Pseudomonadota; class Gammaproteobacteria; order Pseudomonadales; family Pseudomonadaceae; genus Aquipseudomonas; species Aquipseudomonas alcaligenes. The sequence continues at coordinate 2,525,138 of NZ_CP154874.1, forward strand.
CGGATAGCGTTGGGAAAAATCCGCCATTGCCTTCGGTCAACTTGCCATCGTCAACTCGTACTTCAGATGGCCATCAATACAATGTCTCTTTTAGTATCTTGCAAAATCTCATCTGGCGGAGCCTAACGTTTGGTTAAGGGGCGGGCTTTAGCCCGTCCCAGTGAGCGAAGCGAACGGTTTGAACCATTTGTTAGACCTTACACCGCTACTTGGATGAACGGAAAAGCAGTTCTAAATTCTGCAAGGATAGCCTGGTTCATATGTAGCGAGTTTATAGCACGCTCTCTAGTTGGGCCGTCAAACACTTCGCGATTACGCAGGTATGTAATGCCAAGAATTGCTTCGTCCTCCTGATTTGTAAAGCTACGGATAGGGCTGAATCCGATTGCTTTGTAAATATGGACGCGAGGAGCATCAAAGCTCAGCAAATCAACTATGTAATCAGGGTATTCTTCAGTTGATTCCATGATTCGTGCAGCCCATTGCTGCAATTCATCTGTGCTGATTGAGTTGCTGAGATAGCAATTCACGATAAAGGCAATGGTTGATGAATTTTCTCGGGTGAATCCGTTCATGATCTGGGTCTAACGATTAAGCTAAGGGGCCGGCTTCGCCGGTCCCAGCGAACGAAGTGAGCGCTTTGAGCGCATTGTTAGGCGAAATTGACGCGCCCATATAGTTGACTGCGTGTGCGTAATTTTTACCGGCTGTGTGGACTAGTAAAGAGTGACAGTTGCTGCAGTAATCATCAGCATATTTTTCTGGAAATTCAAACATCAGTACCGCTGCTTTTAGCTCTGACTCTGAAAAGCCTTCGGACTTAAGTATTTCTATAAAGCGCAGCCTCAAGGAATTTAGCGCAGCTTTCAGTGGCGCGATTCCAGAGAACCGCTGTGGACAGGGTTCGTCTGCAAGAAGATTAATAAAAACTGTTTCTTCTGCATGCGCTTTTGCTGCTTGCTTCAGATGTGGATGCACATACGACAAGCCGCTCACTGCGTGGTGCGCGATGCTGTGAGATACGCTGCTTAGTCGCTTACTCGAAGCCATGAATTTTGCCTAACGTTTGGCTAAGGGGCGGCCAAAAGCGCAGCTTTTGGACGTCCAAGTGAGCGGAGCGAACGACTTGAGACAAGTGTTAGGCACGGTGCTGAGCCGAACACTGCTGCCGCAAAACCCGCATTTGCTTTACCGCAATGGCCCCGCAGGCGGCGCGATGGTTGCAGCCATGAACTTAATTGGCTGCTCATTTGCTGCACGTTTTTTGAAGATGGCCTGCGCGCTATCCATGCGTTTACTTTCCTGATTGCTCTTGCTGCCTAACGATTAAGCTAACGGGCAGACAAAAGCGTAGCTTTTGGCTGTCCAGCGAACGAAGTGAGCGGCAGTTGAGCGCATTGTTAGAGAACTGCACGCGGTAATTTCTGTACATGCCCGAAGGCGGATGCCAAGGAGAACATGAAAGAGAACTTTAGAATGGCTATGGCTGCGATGCCAAGCTGTGAAATTTTCTCTTGTACTCCATAGGTCTGAGTTGAAACTAGAATGATGCCGATTAGGCAGAAGATGAACCCATAAAGCGCGCCGGCGATAGCCCCATTTTTGAGTGGGAAAAGTTTGGACTTGTAACCAGTGACGAAGCCACCAGCTAGCCATGGAAGGTTATAGATAGCTTCCAGCATGAAGCCTGCGAGGTGGTTGCCCAGTGTGGCCTTGAGGAGCTTAACGATCAGAAATGCAATTGCTGCTGTGGCTAGCCCAAGTAGTATCGGGTTACGTTCCATGTTTTTCTCTAACGATTAAGCTAAGGGGCCGGCTTTAGCCGGTCCCAGCGAACGAAGTGAGCGCTTTGAGCGCATTGTTAGGAGCTTACGCAGGTGCATCGGGTGCTCCTAGTTTTGGAGAGTTTGGGGTGAGGCCAAGCATTGCTTCATGCAGTGTGTCTTGGTTGCACCAATACTGCTCTATGGTTCCCTCGTGGGTAAACGATGATGTATTGAAGCCTTCCTCAATATCGTTGTACCAGAGGACAGTTTTGCCAATTATGGCAATTGCCCAGAAGCCACCACCATCGTTACCCCATGGTGAGAGTGCCCATTTTTGCGGTGCTATAGCATTAGCCTCAAACAGCGCGCGAGTTTCTGGAGAGCACTCAACGACTTGCTGGGCAATCAGCGCTTTCAGTTCATGTAGTTGTATCGGCTGCCACATCCTTGGCTCCTAACGTTTGGTTAAGGGGCGGGCTTCAGCCCGTCCCAGTGAGCGAAGCGAACGGTTTGAACCACTAGTTAGGTTTCACCACACAGTTGGTTCTGAATTTTCATTGCTATGGCTCCATAACCAATGCCCTTGCCTTTGTTGTGCTCGGAGAAATTTTGGGTGTTTGTAACATCCTCCCATTGTTCAACCGAAAGCAGTTTCTCATGGGTGTTATCTGTTTCTAGCTCGAACTCAATGAAACGGCCAGTATTGGTTAGGATTCTTCCGAATAGGCTCGGCATACCTGGAAAGTCGATTTCAAGTTTTAGAACGATTGTGCCGCTCCAGAGTATGCCTTGCTCTTTGCCGTAGGCGAACAGGGCTGGAGGTATTGGATGCTCATGCCAATATTTGGCTATGGAGAGCAGCCTGTGCTCAGCGATTGCGTTCTGCTCTTGGACATTAAGCTGCCGCTTTTTTAGCAATCGCGAAATTTCCATGTGAGACCTAACGTTTGGTTAAGGGGCGGGCTTTAGCCCGTCCCAGTGAGCGAAGCGAGCGATTTGAACCACTAGTTAGGTTTCTTGGTACGGGACGCCATAGAGCACATTTCTAGCTCGCCCTTCAAATTCGTGTGCATATGCCTTTAAAGTATTCCACTCAATGCGCGCTAAACAATTGGTGGCGGCGCTTCTAATGCTCGCCCATTCATTATGGCTAAACATAAATTGATCATCGCAGTGAAATGCATCACTGCTTAAGTTGTTGCAGCTTTCAAATATTGAGAGTAGCTCGCTTTTTATATCGGTGGGAATGTCATTTCCGTAATCGTCAGCAAAATCCTTAACCCTTAATATTTTTTCGCTCCACACTTCGCATGCGGGACAATATGGTATCGATTCGCTTTGTTGTTTTGCTTCGAGCGCAAGAAACTCTAGCCCATAGCAGAGTTGTAGAAATGAAAGTAGCTTTTCATACTCATCCTCTGCATACCAGTTCCATACCCTGGCTGAGAAAGTAGTTTCCATGTGATACCTAACGGTTAAGCTAAGGGGCCGGCTTCGCCGGTCCCAGCGAACGGAGTGAGCGCTTTGAGCGCATTGTTAGGCGGCATACCCGATAGGAGTGCCACCAAACGGCGGCTCGTAGTTGCCGGTAATAAAAAGAACAACAAAAACAAGGTTCACCACAATGGCAACCGCTACTAATGCAAAGAAGTAGATTAGGTATATTCGCTCGCTTTTGTGCCAGAGCGGCTGTCGGCGGATGAGCCGCCTGAGATCAGCTCGACGATCAATAGCTAGAACCAATAAGACTAAGCAGCTGCCTAGGCCAATAAAATACCAGCCCCATAATACAGAAATAGCAGTCACGAAAAGACCTGTATCGGCTAGCGCAACCAAGGTGTTTGCTGTAACTCCAATGGCGGTAGCCAATTTCGTTTTCCAGCTGGCACCGTACGGTTTGTCAAAGTCAAAATCAGTCACTGATATTAAATTCCGCCTAACGATTAAGCTAACGGGCAGACAAAAGCATAGCTTTTGGCTGTCCAGCGAACGAAGTGAGCGGCAGTTAAGCGCATTGTTAGGCGTGCTCCTATGTGATTTCAGAAACTATTATTTTTATAGTCAAGGCCAGAGCTATAAGAATAAGGCTTGGCTTTAGAAGTTTGTTCTGAAAGTCATAATAGGTGACCTCGTTTTTTCTTCTATCCATGTGATCAATGACCACGCTCCAACTATAGATGCAGAACAAAAGTGCGCCTATTGTCAGCAGGATTGTCGGTATTAATTCATACATTATGAATAGTGCGGTATCTGCGTTCATTCCTAGGTTGGCGGGAGTGTGCGAAAGGCTTTGCATGACAAAGGGGATAATTATAAGCGGTAGCGTAAAAGCTGCTTCTCGCGCGCCGTTTAGCTTTCTATAGGGTACTCTGTTTGAGCCGTCAGGTCGTCTTTGCTCTGGCGATGCTATTAGATTATGTATGTATTGCTCATCATCAATCTCATAACATGACTTTTTACAGCCAGAGCAGATTTCTGCTGACATATGGTTCTCTGCATTGCAGTTGATGCACTGCCATTTCTCAGATTTCATGCGTGGCTCATTGCTGGTGAGTGCCTAACTAGTGTTTATACGACATGCCTAGGGATAGGCATGGTGTTCGATACTGGTTGTATTGGCTATAGCTGGGCATTGCGATGCCTATATATAGCCACGCCGTATGGAGTGCGACAGGAAGAGTAGGAGCAGGGCGCATACGGACTTCCATATCCAGCGAGAGGGGGATGCTGGCAGTCTGCCCCAGCGCCAGGCGCGTCTCAAGCGTGGCCGGCCTTCCTTATTAAGGAGGGGCCGGCCCGCCCCTGCTGACGGACGGTCACGCCACAGGCGCGACTGCCGTGGCTTTGCGGTATACTGCGCCGCCTCCGGGCCGCCCTGGCCCGAACCCGCACATGACAAGCCACGCCGAATGCGTGGCTTGTTGGTTTTTGTCGCGCCGACAGGCGCCCGAGCAAGAGGCAGAACGATGAGCGCACTGGTTGGCGTGATCATGGGCTCCAAGTCCGACTGGAGCACCCTGAGCCACACCGCGGAGATGCTGGACAAGCTGGGCATCCCCTACGAAGTGCAGGTGGTGTCCGCCCACCGCACCCCGGACCTGTTGTTCCAGTACGCCGAGCAGGCCGAGGGCCGTGGCATCCGGGTGATCATCGCCGGTGCTGGCGGCGCCGCCCACCTGCCGGGCATGTGCGCGGCCAAGACCCACCTGCCGGTGCTCGGCGTGCCGGTGCAGTCCGCCGTGCTGTCGGGCGTCGATTCGCTGCTGTCCATCGTGCAGATGCCGGCCGGCATCCCGGTCGCCACCCTGGCCATCGGCAAGGCCGGGGCGATCAACGCCGCGCTGCTCGCCGCCAGCATCCTCGGCCACCAGCACCCGCAGTTCCACGCGAAGCTCAAGCAGTTCCGCGACGAGCAGACCCAGACCGTGCTGGACAATCCTGATCCCCGCTCCTGACTGGAATGAACAGATGAAGATCGGCGTAATCGGTGGCGGCCAGCTGGGCCGCATGATGGCCCTGGCGGGCACTCCGCTGGGCATGCAGTTCGCCTTCCTCGACCCGGCCCCGGATGCCTGCGCGCAGGCCCTCGGCGAGCATATCCGCGCCGACTACGGCGACCAGGATCACCTGCGCCAGCTGGCCGACGAGGTCGACCTGGTGACCTTCGAGTTCGAGAGCGTGCCGGCCGAGACCGTCGCCTTCCTCTCCCAGTTCGTGCCGGTCTACCCGAGCGCCGAGGCGCTGCGCATCGCCCGTGACCGCTGGTTCGAGAAGTCCATGTTCAAGGACCTCGGCATCCCCACTCCGGATTTCGCCGACGTGCAGAGCCAGGCCGACCTGGACGCCGCCGTGGCCGCCATCGGCCTGCCGGCGGTGCTCAAGACCCGTACCCTGGGCTACGACGGCAAGGGCCAGAAGGTCCTGCGCCAGCCGGCGGATGTGGTCGGCGCCTTCGCCGAGCTGGGCAGCGTGCCATGCATCCTCGAAGGCTTCGTGCCCTTCACCGGCGAGGTGTCGCTGGTGGCCGTGCGCGCCCGCGACGGCGAGACGCGCTTCTACCCGCTGGTGCACAACACCCATGTCGGCGGCATCCTCAACCTGTCGGTGGCCAGCACCGCGCACCCGCTGCAGGCACTGGCCGAGGACTACGTCGGCCGCGTGCTGCAGAAGCTCGACTATGTCGGCGTGCTGGCCTTCGAGTTCTTCGAGGTGGACGGCGGCCTGAAGGCCAACGAGATCGCCCCGCGCGTACACAACTCCGGGCACTGGACCATCGAAGGCGCCGAGTGCAGCCAGTTCGAGAACCACCTGCGCGCCGTCGCCGGCCTGCCGCTGGGCTCCACCGCCAAGGTGGGCGAGAGCGCCATGCTCAACTTCATCGGCGCGGTGCCGGAAGTGAGCAAGGTGATCGCCATCGAGGACTGCCACCTGCACCACTACGGCAAGGCCTTCAAGGCCGGGCGCAAGGTCGGCCACGCCACCCTGCGCTGCAAGGATATGGCGACCCTCAAGGCACGCATCGCCGAGGTCGAGGCGCTGATCGCCCAGGCCTGACCGTCCGGGGCATCGGCTAAGCTTTGCGCATCACTTCCGCGAAGCCGAGCCGCCGATGCGCCTGGCCACCCTGCTGCTGTCCTGCCTGCTGTCCTGCGCCGCCCTGGCGCAGCCGGTGCTGCGCGTCGATCTGCGCGACCGCCCGCCGGAAATGTGGAGCGTCGACGGCCGCCCGTCCGGGCCGCTGGTGACCGTGCTGGAGACTGCCGCCGAGCGCATCGGCGTGCGCCTGGAGTGGCGCTTCGCGCCCTTCGCGCGCAGCCTGGCGGACCTGCGCGAAGGGCGTATCGACCTGGTGCCGCGGGTGCTGGCCGGCGAGGGCCGGGAGGACTACATCCACTTCCTGCCGAGCATCGGCAGCCAGCCGCGCGAGGTGCTGTTTCTCGTGCGTCCCGGCTACGAGCGGGCCCTGCGCAACTATGACGACCTGCTCGACCTGCGCATCGGGGTCAAGCGCGGCACCGCCTACTTCCCGCGCTTCGACGCGGACACCCGGCTGTACCGCGAGGCCCTGCGCGACGACGACGTGCTGGCGCAGATGTTCCGCGCCGGCCGCCTGGATACCATTGTGGTGCTCGACCGTGCCGCCCTGGAAGCCGCCTTCGCCCGTATCGGCTTCAGCGCCTATGCCTATGCCGAGTACCGTGAGCCGATCCTCATCGACAACCGTTTCGGGGCCTCGCGCCGGCTCTACGAGGAGGACCGTACCGAACTCTATGACCGCCTCGGCGCGGAGCTGGCCGCCATGCGCGCGCGTGGCGAGGTGGCGGCGATCTACCGTGCCAGCGGCATCGAGGCACCGCTGCCCTGAGGGCCTGGCACGGGGCAGGGTGGGACGGCGACTCGGCATGCCCGCCAGCCCGCAGCGCCTGAGCCGCCGCGGAGACAGCCCGGCGGGAATGCTTTATCGTCCGCCCTGTCCAACCCCTGCCACCCGTTGCCGGAGCCCGCCGTGAAAGCCCCCCTGTTGCTGCTGTTGCTGATTCCCACCCTGGCCTGGTCCGAGCCCCGCGAGCTGGACTGGCTGGAGCTGATGCCGCTCGAGGACCAGAAGGCCCTCGAAGCCATGCCCGAGATCAGCCACGAGACCCCCGAGGCGGCCGGCACCTTCGGCCAGCAGGGCGGCCTCAAGCAGCAGGCGCGCGACCTGCCGGCGGTGATGTACTCGAAGAAGACGGTGGCCCGCCTGGACGGCAAGCAAGTGCGCCTGGGCGGCTACCCGGTGCCGCTGGAGAGCGATGCCGAGGGCAAGAGCACCCTGCTGTTCCTGGTGCCCTATCCGGGCGCCTGCATCCACGTGCCGCCGCCGCCGCCGAACCAGATCGTGCTGGTGCGCTACCCCGAGGGCATCGTCCTCGACGACATCTACGCGCCGCTGTGGGTCAGCGGCACCCTGCACATCGAGCCGGTGGAGAACGAGCTGGCCGAGGCGGTCTACGCCCTGGACGCCAGCAGCGTGCGCCTGGTCGAGGAAGACGACCTGTAGCCCGGATGCAGTCCGGGAGCGCAGTGGCCTGGTTCCCGGATTGCATCCGGGCTACGCCAGCCGGCGTTGGAGCAGGGCTCCCCGGCACATGCGGCATCGCGCCGCTGGCGCATCCCTGCGCCCATTACCTAGGCTGAACGAACCGCCAGGTTGGGATGCCGCCCATGCGCAAACTGCTGATCGTCCTTCCCGTGCTCCTGCTGCTGGGCCTGCTGGCCTGGTGGTGGAGCCGGCCGCAGCCGCTGGCCGTGCGCCTGGTCACGGTCGAGCGCGGGCCGGTGGAGACGCTGGTGGCCAACACCCGCGCCGGCACCCTCAAGGCCTGCCGGCGTTCGCGGCTGTCGTTCAACCTGGGTGGCCAGGTCACCGAGCTGCTGGTCGACGAGGGCCAGCGCGTGCAGGCCGGCGAGGTGCTGCTGCGCCTGCGCCAGGACGACCGCCTGGCCCGCGTGCAGGAGGCCGAGGCGCGCCTGGCCGGGCAGCGCAACGCCCGCGAGCAGCGCTGCCGCCAGGCCAGCCTGGAACGCCGCGACCTCGAACGCCTGCGCCATCTGGCCGAGCGCAAGCTGGCCGCCGCCGACCGTCTGGACCAGGCCGAGACCCGTGCCAACCTGTCCGCCCTGGTCTGCAGCGCCAGCGAGGCGCAGATCGCCGAGGCCGAGGCGCAGCTGGCGCTGCAGCGCTCGCTGCTGGACCAGGCCACCCTGCGCGCGCCCTTCGCCGGCATAGTGGCGCAGATCAACGGCGAGCTGGGCGAGTACGTCACCCCTTCGCCGCCGGGCATCCCCACGCCGCCGGCGGTGGACCTGATCGACGACAGCTGCCTGTACGTCGAGGCGCCGATCGACGAGGTCGACGCCGCCCGCGTGCGCCCGGGCATGCCGGTGCGCATCGGCCTGGACGCCTTCCGCACGCGCCACTTCGAGGGCGAGGTGACGCGCATCGCGCCCTTCGTTCGCGACCTGGAGAAGCAGGCGCGTACCGTCGACGTGGAAGTGCGCTTCGCCAGCGTGCCGCCCGAGGTGCTGCTGCTCACCGGCTACAGCGCCGACGTGGAAATCCTCCTGGAGGAAAAGGCCGAGGTGCTGCGGGTGCCCACCGAGACCCTGTTCGAGGGCGGCCGGGTGTACCGCTACGACGAGGCCGCCGGGGTGCTGCGCGAGGTGCGGGTCGACACCGGCCTGGGCAACTGGCGCTGGACCGAGATCGTCGGCGGCCTGCAGCCGGGCGAGCGCATCCTCGCCGGCCTCGACATCGAAAACCTGGCGGACGGCCTGGCAGTGCGCCCGCAGGAGGACGCGCGGTGAATACCGCGACGGCCAATAGCGCTTTCCTGGTAGGGCGCGCGGTGAGGCGCGTAAGCGGGACAGCGAGGCCTGCGGCTCGTAGCCCGGATGCAATCCGGGAAACAGGCAGCACCGTCCCCGGATTGCATCCGGGCTACCACGCGACCATCCCTGTTCATGTTGCCCACCACCCGTCCTCCATCCCGGGAGCCCCAGCGCCATGATCCGCCTGCGTGGCGTGACGCGCTGCTTCCAGCTTGGCGAGCAGCGGGTGATGGGCCTCGACGCGGTGGACCTGGACGTGGCCGCCGGCGAGTACCTGGCGGTCACCGGCCCCTCCGGCTCGGGCAAGTCCACCCTGCTCAACATCCTCGGCCTGCTCGATGCCCCCGACAGCGGCGAGTACTGGCTGCGCGGCGAGGCCACCGCGGCGCTGGACGAGGCGCGCCGCGCCGAGCTGCGCAGCCGCTGGATCGGCTTCGTGTTCCAGTCCTACCACCTGATCCCGCGCCTGACCGCGCGCGAGAACATCGAGCTGCCGATGCTCCTGGCCGGTATCGAGCCGGCCGAGCGGCAGCGCCGCAGCGCGCCGCTGATCGAGCGCCTGGGCCTGGGCGACCGCCTGGCGCATCGCCCCGGCGAGCTGTCCGGCGGCCAGCGCCAGCGCGTCGCCATCGCCCGCGCCATGTGCATGCAGCCGGCCCTGCTGCTGGCCGACGAGCCGACCGGCAACCTCGACAGCCAGTCCGGCGGCGAGGTGGTGGCGCTGCTCGAGGAGCTCAACCGCGAGGGCCTGACCCTGCTGGTGGTGACCCATGACGCGCAGCTGTCGGCGCGCGCCGGTCGCCAGCTGGCCATGCGCGATGGCAAGGTGGTCGAGGACCGCCGCCGGGAGCCGGCCTGATGCGCGCCGCCGATGCCCTCGGCCTGTGGCTCGGCGCCCTGCGCGGGCACCGCTCGCGCAGCCTGATGCTGCTGCTGGCGGTGGGTATCGGGGTGGTCGCGGTGAACCTGCTGACCGGCCTCGGCGAGGGCGCGCGCACCTACATCCTAGGCGAGTTCGCCGTGCTCGGGCGCAACACCCTGATCGTCCTGCCCGGGCGCAAGGAAACCAGCGGCGGCATGCCGCCGATCACCGGCCTGGCGCCGCGCGACCTGACCCTGCAGGACGCCCAGGCCATCGCCCGCCTGCCCAGCGTGCTGCGGGTGGCGCCGCTGCAGGCCGGGCAGGTCGAGGTCAGCGTTGGCAACCGCAACCGCGAGGCCTTCACCCTCGGCACCAGCCACGAGTTCTTCGCCATCCGCCAGCTTCAGGTCAGCCAGGGCCAGGCCCTGCCGGCACTGCACTTCGACGAGGCGCGGGCGGTCTGCGTGATCGGCGCCAAGCTGCGCCGCGAGCTGTTCGGCAGCGCCCCGGCGCTGGGCCAGTGGCTGCGCGCCGGTGACCGGCGCTTCCGCGTGGTCGGCATCCTCGCCGAGCGCGGCGAGTCGCTGGGCATGGACTTCGGCGAGCTGCTGATCATCCCGGTGGCCAGCGCGCAGACCCTGTTCGACCGCGAGGGGCTGTTCCGCGTGTTCGCCGAGCTGCGCGGGCCGCACCTGCTGGCCAGTGGCAAGGAGCAGATCCGCGCCACCATCCGCGAGCGCCACGAGGGCGAGGACGACATCACCCTGATCGGCCAGGACGCCATGCTCGCCGCCTTCGCCGACATCCTCCGCGCCCTGACCCTGGCGCTGGCCGGCATCGCCGCCATCAGCCTGCTGGTGGCGGGCATCCTGATCATGAACGTGACCTGGATTTCGGTGAGCCAGCGCACCGCCGAGATCGGCCTGCTCAAGGCCATCGGCGCCACCTCCGCGCAGGTGCGCCTGCTGTTCCTCGGCGAGGCCACGCTGCTGACCCTGGCCGGCGCCGTCGCCGGGTTGCTGCTGGGCGAGGCGCTGCTGTGGGCCGGCCGGCGCCTGTGGGACTTCCCCCTGTACGCGCCCTGGTGGGCCGGCGCCAGCGCCCTCGGCCTGGCGCTGCTCACCGCCCTGCTGTTCGCCTGGCTGCCGGCCAGCCGCGCCGCCGCCATGCAACCGGTGGACGCCTTGCGTCCGCAGGCTGCGCGCTGATGGGCGGCCTGCCGTCTGGGTGGAAGCGGCCCCCGTGGGAGCGGCCTTGGCCGCGATGCTCTTGTGCAGAGGTCAGGCGCCTGTCGCGGCCAAGGCCGCTCCCACAGTTCAAGCCGCGCCGGCAAGCCAGGCCACTGCCACCCGGCAGGTTGCCGGGCGAGGGCGGCCGGCCATGATGCGCCTGCGGGATGGCTTCGCCCTGACCGCCTCGGCGCTCACCAGCCGGCCGCTGCGCAGCCTGCTGACCATGCTCGGGGTGGCCATCGGCATCGCCGCGGTGGCGCTGCTCACCGCCATCGGCGAGGGCCTGCGCGGCTACGTGCTGGACAACTTCTCGCAGTTCGGCACGCGGATCATCGCCATCCACCCGGGCAAGACCCAGACCGGCGGCCTCGGCGGCATCCTCAGCAGCGTGCGCCCGCTCAGCCTGGCCGATGCCGACGCCCTGCGCCGGCTACCGCATGTCGAGGCGGTGGTGCCGCTGATCCAGGGCGCCGGCGATATCCAGTACGGCCAGTTCAGCCGCAGCAGCGACATCTTCGGCGCCGGCCACCAGCTGGCCCAGGCCTGGCACTTCCGCCTGGCCCTCGGCCAGTTCCTGCCGCCGGCGCGCGACGGCCGCTCGCCGCCCTACGCGGTGCTCGGCCACAAGCTGCGCGCCGAGCTGTTCGGCGAGGCCAACCCGCTGGGCCAGCTGGTGCGCATTGGCGGGACGCGCTTCCGGGTGATCGGGGTGATGGAAGAGAAGGGCCAGCTGCTCGGCTTCGACCTCGACGACATCGCCTACATCCCGGTGGACTGGGCCCAGGCCCTGTTCAACCGCGAGGGGCTGATGGAGATCGACGTGGTGTTCGGCCCCGGCACCGCCTCGGCGCCGATGGCCGAGCGCATCCGCGCGCTGCTGATCGAGCGCCACGGCATGGAGGACTTCAACCTGACCACCCAGGACGACATGCTGGCCAGCCTGGGGCGCATCCTCGCCGTGCTCACCTACGCCATTGCCGTGCTCGGCGGGGTGTCGCTGCTGGTCGGCGCGGTGGGCATCCTCACCATCATGACCACCACGGTGGGCGAGCGCACCGCCGAGATCGGCCTGCTGCGCGCCATCGGCGCGAGCCCGCGGCAGGTGCTCGGCCTGTTCCTCGCCGAGGCCACCCTGCTGTCGCTGGCCGGCGGCCTGCTCGGCCTGCTGCTGATGGCGCTGCTGCTCGGCCTGCTGCACCTGGCCGCGCCCGACCTGCCGCTGGCGCTGCGCCCGGCCTTCCTGCTGCTGGCGCTGCTGCTCGCCGCGCTGATCGGCATGCTCGCCGGCCTGGCCCCAGCGCGCGCGGCGGCGCGCCTGCATCCGGTGCAGGCGCTGCGCGGGGAGTGAAAAGCAGAAGGCCCGTCGTGCGCCGGGCCCTCCGGGTCACTTGCCGTAGACCTGCTCCGGCAGCCAGGTGATCAGCTGTGGCCAGAAGTAGGCGACCACCAGCATGAGGATCTGGATGGCGATGAAGGGCACCACCCCCTTGTACATCACCATGGTGCTGACCGACTTCGGCGTGACCCCGCGCAGGTAGAACAGCGAGAAGCCGAATGGCGGGGTGAGGAAGGAGGTCTGCAGGTTCAGGGCGATCATCACGCCCAGCCAGATCGGGTCCAGGCCCATGGCCAGCAGCACCGGCCCGACGATCGGCACCACCACGAAGATGATCTCGATGAAGTCGAGGATGAAGCCGAGCAGGAAGATCACCAGCATTACCAGGAAGAAGGCGCCGAGCACGCCGCCGGGCAGCTGGGCGAACACGTCCTCTATCAGCACCTCGCCGCCGAAGCCGCGGAACACCAGGGAGAACAGCGAGGCGCCGATCAGGATGAGGAACACCATGGCGCTGATTTCGGTGGTGCCGTAGGCCACTTCCTTGAGCTGGGTGAAGTTCAGCTGGCGCTTGCCGATCGCCAGCAGCATGGCACCCACCGCACCTAGGGCGGCGGCCTCGGTGGGGGTGGCGTAGCCGGTCAGGATGGAGCCGAGCACGGCGGCGATCAGCACCAGCGGCGGCACCAGGGCGGCGATCAGCTTGCCCCACTCGATCGGCCCCAGCTCTTCCTGCGGCAGCGCCGGCAGCTTCTTCGGCTGGGCGATGGCGACGATGATCAGGTAGAGGATGTACAGGCCGACCAGCACCAGGCCGGGGATCAGCGCGCCGACGAAGAGGTCGCCGACCGACACGGTCTTGGGCGAGAACACGCCGAGTTTGAGCTGCGCCTGCTGGTAGGCGCTGGACATCACGTCGCCCAGCAGCACCAGGATGATCGACGGCGGGATGATCTGCCCCAGGGTGCCGGTGGCGGCCAGGGTGCCGGTGGCGATGGCCGGGTCGTAGCCGCGCCGCAGCATGGTCGGCAGGGCCAGCAGGCCCATGGTCACCACGGTGGCGCCGACGATGCCGGTGCTGGCGGCGAGCAGCGCGCCGACCACGCACACGGAGATCGCCAGGCCGCCGCGCAGGGTGCCGAACAGCCGCGACATGGACTCCAGCAGGTCTTCCGCCACCCTGGATTTCTCCAGCATCACGCCCATGAACACGAACAGCGGCACGGCCAGCATGGTCTGGTTGTTCATGATGCCGAACAGGCGGTTGGGCAGGGCGTGCAGGTAGCCGCCGTCGAAGGTGCCGGTGGCCATGCCGATGCCGGCGAACAGCAGGGATACGCCGCCCAGGGTGAAGGCCACCGGGTAGCCGGCCATCAGGGCCAGGCAGATGCTGACGAACAGCAGGATCGCCATCAACTCAGCCATGCTTCACCTCCGGCGCGGGCAGCTTGCCGGCGAGGATGTAGCCGTAGCGGATCAGCTCGGCCAGGCTCTGCAGCACCAGGCTGACCACCAGCACCAGGATGATGGTCTTCTGCAGGTAGACGAAGGCCAGGCCGCCGGACTCGCCGGACTTCTCCAGGGTCGACCAGGAGGCGGTCACGTAGTCCCAGCTGTTCCAGCCGAGGAACAGGCAGAAGGGCAGGAGGAACAGCAGGTTGCCGAGGATCTCCACCAGCGCCTGCCGGTGCCCGGAGAACTTCTGGTAGAAGATGTCCACGCGCACGTGGCCGCCGCGCTGCAGGGTCCAGGCGGCGGCGCCCATGAATACCAGGGCGTGGGCGTACATCACGGCCTCCTGCAGGGCGGTGGCGCCGATGCCGAAGCCGTAGCGCAGCACCACCACCACGGCGGTGCCGAGCACGAGGAACAGGGTCAGCCAGGCGCAGGCCCGGCCCAGGGCGGCATTCACGGCGTTGAACGCCTGGGCGATGCCGAGTAGCGGGGGAGTGGTGGACATCGTGGGTCCTTCTTGTTATCAGCGTGGGCAAGGCGTTGGCCGCGGGTGGCGGCCTTCTGCTGCACGGGGCAGGCGGCGATTCTGGCAGCAGGCATGTGCGCGCAGCAATCTCACTACGACTTTAGTCGAAGCGGCTAGGCTTGAGAGTCGGCAACCCCTAAGGTTATGGGGCTCAGTCCGACCCGGGCGATCCTCTGGTCAGACCATTTTCACTTCGGCGCGATGGCGCCGCGGGGCATTACAACAATAAGGAGTCTTGCATGAAACGTCGTGACATCATCGCCGCCGCCGGTGTCGGCCTGGCGGCCACCGCGCTGGCCGGTTGCAACAAGCAGCCCGAGGCGAACTGCGAGCCGCAGCAAGGGGGCGGCGGCCAGACCTTCACCTGGAAGATGGTGACCTCCTGGCCGAAGAACTTCCCCGGCGTGGGCGTCGGTGCCGAGCGTTTCGCCAAGCTGGTGAACGAGATGAGCGGCGGTCGCCTGACCGTCAAGGTCTACGCCGCCGGCGAACTGGTGCCGGCCCTGGAGGTGTTCGACGCGGTGTCGCGCGGCACCGCCGAGATGGGCCACGGCGCACCCTACTACTGGAAGGGCAAGGTGCCGGCCGCGCAGTTCTTCTGCGCCCTGCCGTTCGGCCCGAATGCCGCCGAGATGAACGCCTGGCTGTTCAAGGGTGGCGGCATGCAGCTGTGGGAGGAGGTGTACAAGCCGTTCGGCGTGCTGCCGATCCTCTGCGGCGCCACCGGCGTGCAGACCGCCGGCTGGTTCAACAAGGAGATCAACTCGGTCGCCGACTTCCAGGGCCTGAAGATGCGTACCCCGGGCCTGGGCGGCGAGGTGCTGACCAAGATGGGCGGCACCGTGGTCAACATGCCGGCCGGCGAGATCTTCACCGCCCTGCAGACCGGCGCCATCGACGCCACCGAGTGGATCGGCCCGTACAACGACCTGGCTCTGGGCCTGCACAAGGCGGCCAAGTACTACTACACCCCGGGCTGGCAGGAGCCCAACGTGACCTTCGAGCTGGACGTCAACCTCAAGGCCTGGGAGACCCTGCCGGCCGACCTGCAGGCGATCGTCCGCGCCGCCGCCCGTGACGTGAACGCCGACATGCTCGACGAGTACAACGCGCGCAACATGGAAGCCCTGGAAACCCTCAAGGGCGAGGGCGTGGAAGTACGCCGCCTGCCCGACGAGGTGCTGGCCAAGCTCAAGGAAGTGGCCGCCGAGGTGGTGGCCGCGACGGCCGCCGCCGACCCGGCCTCGGCCAAGGTGTTCGAGGCGCAGAGCGCCTACTTCAAGCGCCTGCAGGAGTACGCCAAGGTCGCCGAGGAGGACATCTACAAGATCCGCGGCTGACGGCGGCTCGCTAACGGAAAAGGCCGGTGGGGCGACCCACCGGCCTTTTTCATGTGCGCTGGGATGCCCAGCCCTCTCGCTGCCTCCCGGGCCGTTCGTCCTCCTACAAGGGACCTTTACTGCTGCCTGAACGGCCGCGGGGGCACAGCAGGACAGCCGATGGCTGAACGCGCGACGTGTCAGGCGGCGCGCAGCCGAGTCCCCGTCAGGAGGCTGAGTGGAGGTGTCGCGCAGGGGAGCGAGCCGCAAGGATGCGGCGAGAGGCATAACGGGCCAGGGATGGCCCGTGTATGCCGGCCCCCGGAGCGGCGCCGGAAGGAGGGAAGTCTGGCCGCAGGCCAGACCCGGATGTCGGGGTGCCCTTCTTCTTTGGTTACTTTCTTGTTGGGCAAGCAACAAGAAAGTGACTCGCCCGGCGGGGCGAAAACAGAACCCTCCGCCAGCACGGAAAGCGGCAAGCCGTCACGCCAAGGGCACACAATCTTGCCGGTCCGGTGTCACTCTCCTGATCCTCGCACTGGCGTGCAGAACCTTTCTTTGCCCCGCAGGCGGCCTCAGAGCGCCTCGCTCCACAGGCTCAGGTGCAGCTCGTGGCTGGCGCCGGGGGCCAGCTCGATGCAGTCGTCCCAGACGTTGGCCGTCTCGATGCACAGCATGCGCTGCCAGGCATCCCCGGCGAACTGCGACAGGCGCCGGGCCTTGTCGATCCAGGGGTTCCACAGCACCGCCGAGCGCGAGCCCGTGGCCTCCAGGAGGATGCGCCGGTTCCAGGCGGCATCCACCAGGGCCAGGCGCGGCGGCACGTCCAGATACACGCGGTCGGTCTCCCCGGCGAACTGCAGGGCGCCGTGCTGGCGGCGTTCCTCCCAGCCGTCGAGGGTCTCCAGGTAGCGGCAGCCGTCCAGGCCGAGCACGCTGACCTGGCGGATGTCGCTGACGGCGAAGTAGCTGTGCAGGGCCTGGCTCAGGTGCAGCGTCTGCTGGTCGAGGTTGCGGCTGCTCAGGCGCAGGTGCAGGCGCTGCTCCAGGCGGATCTCCAGGCTCAGTTCCACGGCATGCGGCCAGTGCGCCAGCGGCTGCGTGCGGCTGTCGAAGGCGAAGCGCAGGCTGACCGCCTCGCCCTGCTGGTCGATGCCCAGCAGCTGCCAGTCCAGCCCGCGCACGCCGCCGTGGGCCGGCGCGCTGGCCGGGTCGTCGTGCATCGCCTGCAGCGGCAGCGGGTTGCGCGCCAGGTCGCCGAACCAGGGCCAGCACACCGGCACCCCGCCGCGCACCGACTGGCCGCGCTGGTAGCCGGCCTGCTCGCTGAGCCAGAGGATCGGCGGCTGCTCGCCCTGCTGGTAATGCAGGATCTGCGCGCCCTGCTGGGTCACCAGCAATTCGCTGTCGCCCAGCTGCACGCGCCAGCAGGTCAGCTCACCCAGTTCCACTCGTTCGATTTGCGCTTGGCTCATGGCCGGCTCCGGAAGGTCGACGAGCCATTTGAGCGCAGGTGGCGGCAAAGGCCAAGCACCCTGAAAAACGCCGACACGAGGTCGGCGTTGTCGGAGCGGCTGCGATCAGCCGCGGCGCGGCGGCACCGGGCGGGTGCGGCCGCTGCCGTCGATGGCGACGAACACGAACACCGCCTCGGTGACCTTGCGCCACTCGCTGGACAGCGGGTCGTCGCTCCACACCTCGACCAGCATCTGGATCGAGCTGCGGCCGATTTCCAGCACCTGGGTGTAGAAGGACAGCTGGGCGCCCACCGCCACCGGCACCAGGAAGGCCATGCGGTCGATGGCCACGGTGGCGACCCGGCCGCCGGCGACCCGGCTGGCCATGGCGGTGCCTGCCAGGTCCATCTGCGAGACCAGCCAGCCGCCGTAGATATCGCCGAAACCGTTGGTCTCGCGCGGCAGGGCGGTGATCTGCAGGGCGAGGTCGCCCTGGGGAATGGGATCTTCCTGTTCGTATTCGATCATGGCGGGTGCGGCCCCAGCGGTTCTTATGATTGGATGCGGCCGGGTCTGCCCCGGCTGGCCAGGCGCGCAGTATATAGGGCCGCGCGGCGGCGCACGACCGCCCGGTTCCGCTTTTCTACGAATCGACGCGGGTCGTTCGCGCACTTTCTGCCGGGCTTTCATCGAACTGTCACAATCCATTCATAGAGTGTTCACGCGGCCTGCTGATACTTGGGCCCGTTCCATCCAACCCCTTCCTGCTAGGAGCAAGGCATGAAACTCAAGCGTTTGATGGCGGCCCTGACTTTCGTCGCCGCTGGCGTAAGCGCCGCTAGTGCGGTTGCCGCTATCGACCCGGCTCTGCCGACCTATGAAAAGACTTCCGGTGTATCGGGCAACCTGTCCAGCGTCGGTTCCGACTCCCTGGCCAACCTGATGACCCTGTGGGCCGAGGAATACAAGAAGCTGTACCCGAACGTGAACATCCAGATCCAGGCCGCCGGCTCCTCCACCGCGCCGCCCGCCCTGACCGAAGGCACCGCCAACCTCGGCCCGATGTCCCGCGCCATGAAGGACAACGAGCTGCAGGCCTTCGAAGAGAAGTTCGGCTACAAGCCGGTCGCCGTGCCGGTGGCCATCGACGCCCTGGCCGTGTTCGTGCACAAGGACAACCCGATCAAGTCCCTGGACATCGCCCAGGTCGACGCCATCTTCTCCAGCACCCGTCTGTGCGGCGGCGCCAAGGACATCACCACCTGGGGCGACCTGGGTCTGACCGGCGAGTGGGCGGCCAAGCCGATCCAGCTGTTCGGTCGCAACTCGGTATCCGGCACCTACGGCTACTTCAAGGAAGAAGGCCTGTGCAAGGGTGACTTCAAGGCCAACGTCAACGAGCAGCCGGGTTCGGCTTCCGTGGTCCAGTCGATCTCCAGCACCCTGAACGCCATCGGCTACTCGGGCATCGGCTACAAGACTTCCAGCGTCCGTGCCGTGCCGCTGTCGAAGAAAGGCGGCGAGGCCTTCGAGGCTTCCGAGGAAAATGCCCTGGCCGGCAAGTTCCCGCTGGCGCGCTTCTTCTACGTCTACGTGAACAAGGCGCCGAACAAGCCGCTGAGCCCGCTGGAAGCCGAGTTCGTGAAGATGGTCCTGTCCAAGCAGGGCCAGGAAGTGGTGGTCAAGGACGGTTACATCCCGCTGCCGTCCAAGGTGGTCGAGAAGACCAAGAAAGAACTGGGCCTGTAAGGCACCGGTCGCTGCCGCCGGGCTGACCGCCCGGCGTGTGGCACCGACGCCCGCTACTCTTCGGAGTCGCGGGCGTCGGCGCGTCACCACGCTGTAATCTTTCTGTCACACAAGGCGGATAGATTGACTCACCCGTATTCCGCGCGGCCTGTGCCCGCCTGAGAACTCCTCATGAACGACTTGGCCAACAACAGCATGAGCGCTTCCTCGAACAGCCACAGGCTGGACTTCAACACCCCGGCGCTGCTGCGCAAGCGGCGCATGCGTGCCCTCAAGGACCGCCTGGCGCACTGGTACGTGTCCATCGGCGGCCTGGCCGTGCTGGCCTGCATCACCCTGATCTTCTTCTACCT
Organism: Pseudomonas alcaligenes; assembly: GCF_041729615.1. NCBI lineage: Bacteria > Pseudomonadati > Pseudomonadota > Gammaproteobacteria > Pseudomonadales > Pseudomonadaceae > Aquipseudomonas > Aquipseudomonas alcaligenes. Next base: position 2,544,564 of record NZ_CP154874.1, read on the forward strand.
GGCCTACGTGGTGGCACCGATGTTCGCCGGCGCCGAGCTGGAGGCCAAGCCGGCCCAGCAGCCGGCCTGGCTGGCCGAGCAGCAGCCGGCGCTGCTGATGGCGGTGGAGGAGCAGAACAAGGTGGCCATGCGCCTCGACGCCGCGGGCCGGATACAGTTCCTCGCGCTCAAGGACGGCGCCGCACTCAGCAACGTGCAGCTGCCCCTGCCGCAGGGCAGTCGCATCGTCTCGGTCGGCCAGGACCAGCCCGGCAGCCGCCGCGTGGCGCTCGGCCTGTCCAATGGCCAGGTGCTGGTGTTCGAGCACAACTACAAGATCAGCTACCCGGACAACGTCAAGACCATCACCCCCAGCCTGGACTATCCCTTCGGCGAGGCGCCCATCGCCCTCGACGCCCAGGGCCGGGAACTCGATCACGTGGCCATCAGCCAGAACGGCGACACCCTGATGCTCAGCGCCTCGGTCGGCAGCGAGCTGCAGGTGCTGGCGCTCAGCCGCGAAGAGAACATGATGACTGGCGAGGTGAGCCTCAGCGAGGAGCGCATCGCCCTGCCGCAGATCGCCGAGCCGATCCGCGCGCTGTTCATCGACCCGCGCCAGCACTGGTTGTTCGTGATCAACGGCAAGGCCACCGCCGACGTCTTCGACCTGCGCAGCAAAGCCCTCAATGGCCGCTACAAGCTGCTCGAAGGCGGCGCCGAGGTGACCGCTGCCAGCCAGCTGCTCGGCGGCATCTCGCTGATGATCGGCGACAGCCAGGGCGGCATCGGCCAGTGGTTCATGGTCCGCGATGCCGACGGCAAGGCCGCGCTGACCCACATCCGCGGCTTCCAGCTGGGCGACGCGGCCGTTACCCAGATTCTTGCGGAAGAGCGCCGCAAGGGCTTCCTGGCCCTGGATGCCGAAGGCCGCCTGGGCGTCTTCCACAGCACCGCGCACCGTACCCTGCTGATCGAGCCGGTGGCCGAGGGCGCCGCCATCGCCGCCCTGTCGCCGCGCGCCAACCGCGTGCTGGTGGAGTCCAACGGCCAGCTGCAGCGCTTCTACATCGACAACCCGCACCCGGAGATTTCCTGGAGCGCGCTGTGGGGCAAGGTTTGGTACGAGAGCTACGACGAGCCCAAGCAGGTCTGGCAGTCGACTTCGGCCAACAGCGACTTCGAACCCAAGATGAGCCTGGCGCCGCTGACCTTCGGCACCCTCAAGGCAGCCTTCTACGCCATGCTGCTGGCCGCCCCGCTGGCCATCTGCGCGGCCATCTACACCGCCTACTTCATGGCCCCGGCCATGCGCCGCAAGGTCAAGCCGGTGATCGAGCTGATGGAGGCGCTGCCGACGGTGATCCTCGGCTTCTTCGCCGGCCTGTTCCTGGCGCCCTATGTGGAAGGCCACCTGCCGGGCATCTTCAGCCTGCTGCTGCTGACCCCGGTCGGCGTGCTGCTCGCCGCCTACGCCTGGAGCCGCCTGCCGGAGCGCATCCGCCTGGTGGTTCCGGATGGCTGGGAGGCGGCCCTGCTGGTTCCGGTGATCCTGCTGGTCGGCGCCTTCTCCCTGAGCATGAGCGGCCACCTGGAGAACTGGTTCTTCGGTGGCGACATGCGCCTGTGGATCAGCAATGACCTGGGCATCACCTTCGACCAGCGCAACGCCCTGGTGGTCGGCCTGGCCATGGGCTTCGCGGTGATCCCGAACATCTACTCGATCGCCGAGGACGCCGTGTTCAGCGTGCCGAAGAGCCTCACCTTCGGCTCCCTGGCCCTGGGCGCCACGCCCTGGCAGACCCTGACCCGCGTAGTGATCCTCACCGCCAGCCCGGGCATCTTCTCGGCGCTGATGATCGGCCTGGGCCGCGCCGTCGGCGAGACCATGATCGTGCTGATGGCCACCGGCAACACGCCGATCATGGACATGAACATCTTCCAGGGCCTGCGCACCCTGGCCGCCAACGTGGCGGTGGAAATGCCGGAATCCGAGGTGGGCAGCACCCACTACCGCGTGCTGTTCCTCTCGGCGCTGGTGTTGCTGGGCTTCACCTTCGTGATGAACACCCTGGCGGAGCTGATCCGTACCCGCCTGCGCAAGAAATACGCGTCGCTCTGAGAACTGGGAGTAGTCCGTGAAACGCAAAGAGCAAAACCTCAAGTCCTGGTTCAAGAGCGGTTCGCCCTGGGTGTGGATGACCGCCAGTGGCGTGTCCATCGCGGTGATCATGACCATCGGCCTGCTCGCCGTGATCGCCGTGCGCGGCCTCGGCCATTTCTGGCCGGCCGACGTGATGCAGGCCAGCTACCAGGTGCCGGGCGAGGCATCGCGCCTGCTGGCCGGCGAGCTGGTGCAGCAGGAGGAAGTACCGCGCGCGCGCCTGGCCGCCGCCGGCCTGCCGGTGGACGTCAACGGTGGCGAGTTCATGACCCGCGAGCTGCTCAAGGTGGGCAACCGTGAGGTCTATGGCGCCGACTTCAGCTGGGTGGTGGCCGAGTGGCTGAGCGATGCGCAGACCCCGGAAAACCTGGTGGTGATGGAGCGCCGCGAGTGGGGCAACTTCTATGGCTACCTGCTGAGCATCAAGGAGTCCGGCCAGGTGGTGGCCGAGGGTGACGCCGCTTGGACCGAGCTGCAGGGCCGCATCGCCCGCGTCGACCAGTTGCACGCGCAGCTGGTGCGCCTGGAGAAGAAGGACATCGGCCGCATCAACCATGGCCTCGAGCAGCTGCGTCTGGAGAGCCGCGGCCTGGAGCTCGAGGGCCGTCTGGACGCCACCGCCCAGGCCGACCTGGACGCCCGCCGCGCCGAGCTGGACGCCCAGTACAAGGGGCTGGAGGCCGAGTTGATCGACCTCAACCAGCAGCTGGCGCGCGACAGCGTGGTGGTCAAGACCGCCGATGGCCGCGAGCAGGAAATCGCCCTGAGCAAGGTGGTGCGCGCCTACCAGCCGAACGCCATGGGCGTGCTCGCCAAGCTCGGCTTCTACTTCGCCAAGATCTGGGAGTTCCTCAGCGACGACCCGCGTGAGGCCAACACTGAGGGCGGCATCTTCCCGGCCATCTTCGGCACTGTGATGATGACCCTGATCATGGCCGTGATCGTCACCCCGTTCGGCGTGCTGGCGGCCATCTACCTGCGCGAGTACGCCAAGCAGGGCACCCTGACCCGCATCATCCGCATCGCCGTGAACAACCTGGCCGGCGTACCGGCCATCGTCTACGGCGTGTTCGGCCTGGGCTTCTTCGTCTACGTGCTGGGCGGCTCGATCGACCGCCTGTTCTTCCCCGAGTCCGCCCCGGCGCCGACCTTCGGTACCCCGGGCCTGCTATGGGCCTCGCTGACCCTGGCGATCCTCGCCGTGCCGGTGGTGATCGTCGCCACCGAAGAAGGCCTGGCGCGCATCCCGCGGGCCCTGCGCGAAGGTTCCCTGGCCCTCGGCGCAACCAAGGCCGAGACCCTGTGGAAGGTGGTGCTGCCGATGGCCAGCCCGGCCATGATGACCGGCATGATCCTCGCCGTGGCCCGCGCCGCCGGCGAAGTGGCGCCGCTGATGCTGGTCGGCGTGGTCAAGCTGGCGCCGAGCCTGCCGGTGGACGGCAACTACCCGTACCTGCACCTGGACCAGAAGATCATGCACCTGGGCTTCCACATCTACGACGTCGGCTTCCAGAGCCCCAACGTCGAGGCCGCCCGCCCGCTGGTATACGCCACCGCGCTGCTGCTGGTGCTGGTGATCGCCCTGCTCAACCTGAGCGCGGTGTTCATCCGCAACCACCTGCGCGAGAAGTACAAGGCGCTGGATCATTGATTGAGTACGTCGCCGCGGCACCGGCCGCGGCGGCCTGAACGATTTGTTAGCGTAGGGAGCCTCCCATGCAGCACGAAGTACACACCCACGGTATCGACATGGCCGCCCTCGGCCGCGAGAAGCAGGGCCTCAACCTGGCCGAAGAGACGGTCGCCCTGGAGGTGCCCAAGCTCAACCTCTATTACGGCGACAAGCAGGCGCTGTTCGACGTCAGCCTGAACATCCCGAAGCAGCGCGTGACCGCCTTCATCGGACCAAGCGGCTGCGGCAAGTCGACCCTGCTGCGCACCTTCAACCGCATGAATGACCTGGTCGATGGCTGCCGCGTGGACGGCCAGATCCTCCTCGACGGCCAGGACATCTACAAGAAGGGCGTGGACGTCGCCGAGCTGCGCCGCCGCGTGGGCATGGTGTTCCAGAAGCCCAACCCGTTCCCCAAGAGCATCTACGAGAACGTGGTGTACGGCCTGCGCATCCAGGGCGTGAACCAGAAGCGCGTGCTCGACGAGACCGTGGAATGGGCGCTGAAGAGCGCGGCGCTGTGGGATGAGGTCAAGGACCGCCTGCACGAATCCGCCCTCGGCCTGTCCGGTGGCCAGCAGCAGCGCCTGGTGATCGCCCGTACCGTGGCGGTGCAGCCGGAAGTGCTGCTGCTCGACGAGCCCTGCTCGGCGCTCGACCCGATCTCCACCCTCAAGGTCGAGGAACTGATCTACGAGCTGAAGAGCAAGTACACCATCGTCATCGTCACCCACAACATGCAGCAGGCGGCGCGCGTCTCCGACTACACCGCGTTCATGTACATGGGCAAGCTGATTGAGTTCGGCGACACCGACACCCTGTTCACCAACCCGGCGAAGAAGCAGACCGAAGACTACATCACCGGCCGCTACGGCTAACCCCTGGCTATGCGAAACCGCGCCGGGCGTTGTCGGCGCCGCTTGCCGTACGAGTTGTACTGTCTGCGCGGCGCCTCCTAGCCCGACACAATTTCGCAAAGGCCAGGACGATTGAATTTCAAGAACCTAATTTGCTGCACAAGGGCTCGACCATGATCAACAAAGACAGCCTCACCCATCATATCTCCCAGCAGTTCAACGCCGAGCTGGAGGAGGTGCGCAGCCACCTGCTGGCCATGGGCGGCCTGGTCGAGAAGCAGGTCAACGACGCGGTCACCGCGCTGATCGAGGCCGACTCCGGCCTGGCCCAGCAGGTGCGCGAGATCGACGACCAGATCAACCAGATGGAGCGCAACATCGACGAGGAGTGCATGCGCATCCTCGCCCGGCGCCAGCCGGCGGCTTCCGACCTGCGCCTGATCATCAGCATCTCCAAATCGGTGATCGACCTCGAGCGCATCGGCGACGAGTCGTCGAAGATCGCCAAGCGCGCCATCCAGCTGTGCGAAGAGGGCGAGGCGCCACGCGGCTACGTCGAGGTGCGTCACATCGGCGACCAGGTACGGCGCATGGTGCAGGAGGCGCTGGACGCCTTCGCCCGCTTCGATGCCGACCTGGCCCTGTCCGTGGCGCAGTACGACAAGACCATCGACCGCGAGTACAAGACCGCCCTGCGCGAGCTGGTCACCTACATGATGGAAGACCCGCGCTCGATCACCCGCGTGCTCAGCGTGATCTGGGTGCTGCGTTCGCTGGAGCGCATCGGCGACCATGCACGCAACATCGCCGAGCTGGTGATCTACCTGGTGCGCGGCACCGACGTGCGCCACCTGGGCCTGGCGCGCATGCAGGAAGAAGTGCAGGGCGGCAAGGGCGAGTGAGGCGCCTGCCCGGCGGCCTGGTGGAGCGATCCCCGGGCCGCTCGGGAAATCCCCTAGGGCCCTCGGTTGGCCTTGGGCCATCATCCGCGGCTATGCTTGTCGACATTCTTGCCGGGAGTGGTCGATGAGCAAAGTCAGCGTGCTGGTGGTGGACGACGCCACCTTTATCCGTGATCTGGTGAAGAAGGGTCTGCGCGACCACTTCCCCGGCATCCAGATCGAGGAGGCGGTCAACGGGCGCAAGGCCCAGCAGATGCTCGCCCGCCAGCCGGCCGACCTGATCCTGTGCGACTGGGAGATGCCGGAGATGTCAGGCCTCGAACTGCTCGCCTGGTGCCGCGAGCACGAGTCGCTGAAGACCACGCCCTTCATCATGGTCACCAGCCGCGGCGACAAGGAGAACGTGGTACAGGCCATCCAGGCCGGCGTCTCCGACTTCATCGGCAAGCCCTTTTCCAACGAGCAGCTGGTGACCAAGGTCAAGAAGGCCCTGCACCGCGCCGGCAAGCTGGCCGCCCTGGCGGCCCAGGGCAGCAAGGCACCGCTGACCTCGGCCCTGGCCAACGATTCGCTGGCTGCCCTGACCGGCGGCAAGGCCGAGGTGGTCAAGCCGGCGGCCAAGCCCGTCGCCCAGGCCGCCACCGATGCCGCCGCCGTGTTCGCCAAGCCTGCCGCCGCCCCTAAGCCCGCCGCAGCCTCCCCGGCCGGCCGCGGCCAGGGCCAGCTGCGCCTGCCCGGCGGCAGCATGGCCTGCGTGATCAAGGCACTCAGCCTCAAGGAAGCGCTGCTGGTGGTCCGGCGCGCCGAGCTGCTGCCGCAGGTGCTGGAAAGCGCGGTGCTCGACCTGGAGCAGGGCGAGGCCGCCGAAACCGCGCGGCTCAACGGCTACCTGCATGCGGTGGCGGCGCTGGAGCCCAAGCCCGACAGCGAGTGGCTGCAGCTGACTTTCAAGTTCGTCGACCGCGACCCGCAGAAGCTCGACTACCTGTCGCGCCTGATCGCCCGCGGCACCGCGCAGAAGCATTTCGTCCCGGGTGCCTAGCACCCTGGCCGGTGCGCTGCATCACAGCCCGGCCGCCAGCACCTCGCCGATGCCGCGTCACGCTGCTAGTCTTGCCAGTCCCGGATACCAATAACCACTCGATCCGTGAAGTCATGCTAGGGCGTCCACTGCTTTTCTGCGCGCTGCTGCTGGCCGCCGGCCAGGCCAGTGCACTGACCATCTACAAATATGTCGACCGTCACGGCACGGTGACCTATAGCGACCAGGCCGTGCCCGGTGCCCAGGTGTTCGTGTTCCGCGACCGCATGGTGGAGAAGCTCGACAACCTGGTGAAGCTGGAGACCAAGAAGCACGAGGCCGGCGAGACCCTGCTGGTGCGCAACGACCTGTATGCACCGGTGGAGATCGAGTTGCGCCTGGAGCGACTGGTCAATGCCGTCGGCGCGCCGGACGAGCCACTGCGCTGGGTGCTGCCGCCGCGCAGCCAGATCCGCCTGGCCACCCTGGCGCCGCGCGAGGCGGGCAAGCCGATGAGCTACAAGCCCAGGCTGCGCTACGCCATGGGCGATCCGCGCCTGCAGCCGCTGCTGTATCGCTACCCGCTGCCCTGGCGCGGCGGGCCGTTCCGCCTGACCCAGGGCGCCGGCGGCAAGTACAGCCACTTCACCCCCAAGGGCCGCTACGCCATGGACATCGCCATGCCCGAAGGCACGCCGATAGTCGCGGCGCGCGGCGGCGTGGTGGTGAAGACCGAGAACCACCAGAGCGGGCGTGGCAACAACCCTTCCGGCAACTACGTGCGCATCCTGCATGACGACGGCACCATGGGCGTCTACCTGCACCTGATGCGCGGTTCGGTGACGGTGCAGGAAGGCCAGCGGGTGGCGGCCGGCATGCAGATCGCCCGTTCCGGCAACACCGGCAACAGCACCGGCCCGCACCTGCACTTCGTGGTGCAGCGCAACGTCGGCCTGGCCCTGGAGTCGATCCCCTTCAACTTCGCCCAGCCGGTGGACAGCCTGCCCAACTTCGCCGTGGGCGGCGAGTAAGGCGTGCCGGTTGTCGGTTCGCGGCGAGCGCGCCGCGAACTGGCCTATGGTGACGGAACCGCTGCAGTCATCCTGCGAGGCCAGAGCCATGAACAACCTGCACTGCACCCACCGCGATCATTTCATCAGCGCCGCCATCATCGAGCACCCCGGCATCCCCACGCCCTGGGCGGCGGGCTGCCAGATCGACCTGCCGGATGGCCACAGCAGCAGGCGCATCGCCCTGCCGCTGAAGTTCGCCTTCTTCGCCGACCTGGAGAGCGCCCAGCGCGCCGCGCTGGCCCACGGCCGCTGGCTGGTGGACCAGCACCTGGATCACGGCCTGGATCTGCTGGCTGGCAGCCGCGCCCAGGCCGCCTGATAGCGACCGGCGGCGCGCGGCTCAGTCCAGCCGCAGCACCTTGGCCAGGACGATCTTCGGCCCCTTCATCTTCTTGATGACGATGTTGAGGCCTGCGGTCTCCAGCACTTCGTCCTCTTCCGGCACCCGGTTGAGGCTCTCGTAGACCAGCCCGGCCAGGGTCTCGGCCTCGATGTGGTCGAGGTCGACACCGAGCAGGCGCTCGATCTTGAACAGCGGGGTGTCGCCGCGCACCAGCAGCTTGCCCGGCTGGTAGGCGAGGATGCCGCGTTCGGCCTTGTGATGTTCGTCCTGGATGTCGCCGACCAGCACCTCCAGCACGTCTTCCATGGTCAGGAAGCCGACCACCTTGCCGTCGGCCTCCTCGACCAGGGCGAAATGCGCGCCGCCCTTGCGGAACTGCTCCAGCAGCGAGGACAGCGGCATGTGCTTGCTGACCCGCTCGATCGGGCGCATCAGCTCGGCCAGGTTGAACTTGGACGGCAGCATCTCCAGCAGGCTCAGCTGCAGCAGCAGGTCCTTGATGTGCAGCACGCCGACGAAGCTGGCGCTGGCCTCATCAAACACCGGGTAGCGGCTGAACTTGTGGCGGCGGAACAGGTTGAACAGCTCGTCCAGCTTGGCGCCGACCTCGATGTACACCAGGTCCTCGCGCGAGTTGGCCCAGTCCACCACTTCCAGTTCGCCCATCTCCACGGCCGAGGCCAGCACGCGCATGTCCTGGTCGCTGGGGTCGCGGGCGCGGCTGGAGTGGAGGATCAACTTCAGCTCGTCGCGGCTGTAGTGGTGCTCGTGGTGCGGCCCCGGCTCGCCCTGCCCGGCGACGCGCAGGATGGCGTTGGCGCTGGCGTTGAGCAGGTAGATGGCCGGGTACATCAGCCAGTAGAAGCCGTACAGCGGTGCGGCGGTCCACAGCGACAGCAGCTCGGGCTTGCGGATCGCCCAGGACTTGGGCGCCAGCTCGCCGACCACGATGTGCAGGTAGGAAATGATGAAGAAGGCGATGAAGAAGGCGATGCCGTGGACCAGCTTCTCCGACTCGATGCCGATTCCGGCCAGCAGCGGGGTGAGCAGTTCGGCGAAGGCCGGCTCGCCGACCCAGCCGAGGCCGAGTGAGGCCAGGGTAATGCCCAGCTGGCAGGCCGACAGGTAGGCGTCCAGCTGGTTGTGCACGGTGCGCAGGATGTGCCCGCGCCAGCCGTGCTGCTCGGCGATGGCCTCGACCTTGGTCGAGCGCAGCTTGACCATGGCGAACTCGGCGGCGACGAAGAAGCCGTTGAGCAGCACGAGGAACAGGGCGAACAGCACGAGGCCGAGGTCAGCGAAGAGGGTGGAGGTCGAGAGGCTACTGGAAGGGTCCATGGACGGTCGGGGTGGTTGCAGACCGCTAAAGGGTGGCGGCTGGGGCGGGCGATTGCAAGCGCGCCCCGCGCATCAGGCGCGCCGGCTGACCTGCTGGGCCGGGAAATGGCAGGTGAAGGTGCTGCCCTTGCCGACCTGGCTGGCGATGTCCAGGCGTGCCCGGTGGCGCAGCAGCACGTGCTTGACGATGGCCAGGCCGAGGCCGGTGCCGCCGGTGGCGGAGGCGCGGCTGGAGTCGACCCGGTAGAAGCGTTCGGTCAGGCGCGGCAGGTGCTTGGCTTCGATGCCGATGCCGTTGTCGGCCACGCTGAAGTGCGCGCCCTGTTCGTCGCCCCACCAGCGGATGCGAATCTCGCTGTCCTCGGGACTGTACTTCACCGCGTTGAACACCAGGTTGGAGAAGGCGCTGCGCAGCTCGGTCTCGCTGCCCTTGAGGCGCAGGTGCGGGTCGGCCTCCAGGCTGATGCGATGGTTGCGGTTGCCCGACAGCGCCTGGGCGTCGTTCTTGATCGACAGCAGCAGCAGGTCGACCGCCACCGGCTGGTTGTCCGAGGGGTAGTCGGTGGCCTCCAGCTTGGCCAGCAGGAGCAGGTCGTTGAGCAGGTTCTGCATGCGCGCGCCCTGCTGCTGCATCTGCTGCAGGGCCCGCAGCCAGCGCGGGTTGACCTCCTCGACATTGTCCAGCAGGGTCTCCAGGTAGCCGGCGATCACCGTCAGCGGCGTGCGCAGCTCATGGGAGACGTTGGCGACGAAGTCCTTGCGCATCTGCTCCAGCTGGTAGAGGCGGGTGACGTCGCGCACCAGCATCAGGTGCTCGCGATTGCCGTACTGGGTGATCTGCAGCTGCAGGCGCAGGCGGTCGTTGATCGGCGAGGGGATCTCCAGCGCTTCCTGGTAGTTGCCGGCCTCGAAGTATTCCTTGAAGCGCGGGTGGCGCACCAGGTTGGTGATCGACTGGCCGCTGTCCTGCGGGGTCTTCAGGCCCAGCAGCTGCTCGGCGGCGCGGTTCCACCACTCCAGGTTGCCCTCGGCGTCGAGCATGATCACCGCGTCGCGCAGGGCCGCGGTGGACTCCTGCACGCGGTCGATCACCGCCTGCAGGCGGCCGCGCACGCGCTGGTCGCGGCGCTGCAGGTGGTAGATGTTGTCGAACACTTCGCCCCACAGGCCATAGCCCTCGGGCGGGGCCTCGTCCGGCTGGCGCTCGCGCAGCCACTTGTGCAGGCGCAGCAGCTGCTTGAGATGCCACAGCAGGTAGCCGCCGAGGCCGACGGCCAGGGCCCAGGCGTACTCGCCGGTGATCAGGCCGACCAGGCCGCAACCGACCAACAACAGCAGCAGGCGGCGCACCAGGGCGCCGCGCCAGTCTTGGTTCACCTAGTGCATCCTTACTCTGGACAGCGGAGGGCGTGGATCAGCTCTTGGTGGAGAAACGATACCCGGTGCCGCGCACCGTCTGCACCAGATTCTCGTAGGCCTCGCCGAGCGCCTTGCGCAGGCGGCGGATGTGCACGTCGACGGTACGCTCCTCGACGTAGACGTTGCCGCCCCAGACCTGGTCGAGCAGCTGGCCGCGGGTGTAGGCGCGCTCCTGATGGGTCATGAAGAACTGCAGCAGGCGGTATTCGGTGGGGCCCATCTCGGCCGGCTTGCCGTCGATGGTGACGCGGTGGCTGATCGGGTCGAGCAGCAGGCCACCGACCTCGATCGGCGCCTCGCCGTCGCTCGGCGCGGTGCGCCGCAGCACGGCCTTGAGGCGGGCCACCAGCTCGCGCGGGGAGAAGGGCTTGGTGATGTAGTCGTCGGCGCCGACTTCCAGGCCCTGGATCTTGTTGTCCTCTTCGCCCTTGGCGGTGAGCATGATGATCGGGATGTCGTCGGTCAGCTCGTCGCGCTTGAGCCGGCGCGCCAGCTCGATGCCGCTGGTGCCGGGCAGCATCCAGTCGAGCAGGATCAGGTCCGGCTTGCGGTCGACGATCAGGGCGTGGGCCTGCTGGGTGTTTTCCGCCTCCAGGCAGTCGTAGCCGGCCATTTCCAGGGCCACCGCGATCATCTCGCGGATCGGGGCTTCGTCGTCAACGATCAGGATGTTCTTGCCAACCATGGGTCGAGCCTCGGGTCGTCTGTCTTGCGCCGCATTAGATAACGGAATTATTGCAGCGATATGACAGCTCTGCGCCGGGCTTTTGCTCAGCGCAGGGCATAGTCCAGGACGATGCCGAGCAGGATCGCCAGGCCGGCCCAGTGATTGTGCAGGAAGGCGGCGAAGCAGGCCTGCGGTTCGCGCCCGCGGGTGCTCCAGAATTCCCAGGCGAAGCAGGCGGCGGCGCCGAGCAGGCCGAGCAGAAACCAGATGCCCAGGCTGAAGCGCACGCCGGCCATGGCCAGGCACAGCAGGGCCAGGCCCTGCAGGGCGAGGATGATCAGGCGGTCGGCTTCGCCGAACAGGATGGCGGTGGACTTCACGCCGATCTTCAGGTCGTCCTCGCGGTCGGTCATCGCGTAGTAGGTGTCGTAGGCCACCGTCCACAGCAGGTTGGCGATGTACAGCAGCCAGGCCTCGGGCGGCGGCAGCTGGCCGGTCACCGCGCTGAAGGCCATCGGCATGCCCCAGCTGAAGGCCGCGCCCAGCACCACCTGCGGGTAGTAGGTGTAGCGCTTCATGAAGGGGTAGCAGGCGGCCAGGGCCAGGCCGCCGAAGGACAGCAGGATGGTGGTCAGGTTGGTGAACAGCACCAGCACGAAGCTCAGCGCCACCAGCACGGCGAACAGCACCAGCGCCTCGCGCGGCGAGATCCGGCCATCGGCCAGCGGGCGCGCCTTGGTGCGCGCCACATGGCCATCGAAGTGGCGGTCGGCGTAGTCGTTGATCACGCAGCCGGCGGCGCGCATGAACAGGGTGCCGAGGACGAAGATCAGCAGCCACTTGAGGTCCGGCACGCCCTTGCTCGCCACCCACAGGGCCCAGAGGGTCGGCCACAGCAGCAGGTAGATGCCGATCGGCTTCTCCAGGCGCATCAGCTGGACGAAGTCCCAGCTGCGCGGGTGGACGCGGTTGAGGGCGAGCAGGAAGGACTGGTACATCGGTGGGTCTCCGTTCCGGGTGCGCCGATTATACGAGCCTGCACCGGGCATGGTGCGGCGCTAGTTCGCGGCGGCGTGGTCCCAGAACGCCGGCAGGAACACCTCGGCCACCAGCACGCCGAGGCCGTCGCGGCGAAAGCACGAGCGGCGCCCCCACAGCTGCTCGGCGCGCACCGCGTCCGGCAGCCAGGCGGCCGGGTAGCGGCAGGCCTGCAGCTCGCCGCGGGCGAAGGCGCGGTCGCTGAACAACAGCTCGCCGAGGGAACGGCTGCCCAGCTTGCCCAGCTCCAGGCCCGAGCCCTCCAGTGCGCTGCGCGCGGCCACGCTGCGGGCGAACACCCAGGGCTGGCCGGCGCCGAGCAGGAACACCTCGCGCACCCAGCCCTGGCTGCCGGCCGGAACCAGCAGCGCGGCGCACTCGTCGTTGCGCAGCACCTGCCAGCCCTGCTGCAGCGGCTGCACGGCGAAGCGCCCGGTGCTCAGCGCGGTGAGGCGACGGGTCAGCGACCCCTGGTCGAACAGCCAGTCGCGCAGCAGGGGCGCGGGGGCGGGATGCAACTGCGCCGCGCTGAGCCAGCGGGGCGGATGGGCGAGGGCGGAGGAGGGCACGACAACGGCTTCGGCGACCTGGGACGGCGGCGAGCTTAGCACGAGGCGGGCGGTCGCCCGAGACTTGCGCGAAGGCGCGCTTGCCAGTACAAAGCCTGCTGATTTTTGATGGCCTGCCATCCTTGGCGGCCACCCTTACAGGGCCTCGCCGCCGTAGGCGGCCCGCGAAGAGGTAGAGCATGAAGAAGTGGCAATGTGTGGTCTGTGGCCTGATCTATGACGAGAGCCAGGGCTGGCCCGACGACGGCATCGCCGCCGGCACCCGCTGGGAAGACGTGCCGGCCGACTGGCTGTGCCCGGACTGCGGCGTGGGCAAGGCCGACTTCGAGATGATCGAGATCGGCTGATCCGCTCTAGGGCGGCATCGGAACGGCGGCCTTTGGGCCGCCGTTCGCGTTTGCGGGGGGATGAATCGGGCCATCGATCAGGTTCTGGCGGAAATGCCGGCTGTTCTGTCGTGATCGTCACGTTATCGTCCGCGCAAACTGCCCGGCAGCACTGGCGCAGTCCCGGATGGCGTGCCATTCTCCCGGGGTCTGCCGCAGCGCAGAGCCGTTGCGGCGCCTTTGGCGCTGTTCTGGACGGACAGCACGGACACAACAACAACAAACCGTCAAAGAGGCATCTATGCGTAAACCTGAACTCGCCGCGGCTATCGCCGAAAAGGCTGATCTGACCAAAGACCAGGCCAATCGCGTACTCAACGCCGTGCTCGAAGAGATCACCAGCGCGCTGAACCGCAAGGACAGCGTCACCCTGGTCGGCTTTGGTACCTTCCTGCAGCGCCACCGTGGTGCCCGTACCGGCAAGAACCCGCAGACCGGTGCTCCGGTCAAGATCAAGGCCAGCAACACCGTGGCCTTCAAGCCGGGCAAATCCCTGCGCGACGCCGTCAACTGAGCAAGTCCCGGTCCGGAGCCGCAGGGCTCCGGATCACCCCTCAGGCTTGCGCCGGTGTCCCGCCAGACGGGATGTAGTGTTCCGCGCAAACCGCTACAATGCGCCGCCGATTTCACCACCCCGAGGCTGCGCGCCATGAAATTCCGCTTTCTCCTCTGGATGCTGGGCCGCCTGATGGCCAAGGCCAGCCGTACCAATGCCGAGTTCCAGCAGCAGCTGCAGGGCAAGGAGCTGGTGTTCCAGCTGCACACCCTCGACGGCAAGGTCGCCCGTCACTATCGGATCAAGGACCAGCGCGTCACCAGTCATGCCGGTGCAGCCCGCGAGCCGGCCTTTGCCATCGGCTTCAAGGATGCCGTCTACGGCTTCGCCACCATGAACGCCAAGAACAAGCAGCTGGCCTTCATGCAGGGCATCCAGAACAAGGACATCCAGATCCAGGGCAACCCGGCGCTGGTGATCTGGTTCCAGGGCCTGCTCAAGCACGTGGTGGCCAAGAAGAAAAAGCCGACCGAGGTCAAGAAAGCGGCCTGAGCTGCTTTCCCTCGGCCCCGCCACTTGGCTAGGCTGGGCCTTTGTCACGGAAGTACCGACATGCGTTTGCCCCTGCTCTTCGTCCTGCTGCTGTCCCTCGCACCTGCGGTGCGGGCCGATGACACGCTCGCACGCGTGCTCGACCTGGCCGGCGTCCAGCTGCTTTGCGCGCAGACCGCGCCGCTGCTGCAGCGCGGCATGAGCGCCGAGCAGCAGCAGGCTCTGGGCCAGGCCTTCGCCGCCGGCCCGCTGTGCGCCGACCTGGGCCAGCGCGTCGCCGCCCGCCTAAAGCCCGGGCAGCTGGACGCCGCCCTCAAGCTGCTGGACAGCGACCTGGCGCGGCACTTCACCGCCGCCGAGCGGGCGGTGGGCGCGGACGGCGGCCTGGCTGCCTATCGCCAGCAGCTGCAGCAGCGCCCGCCGCTGGGCAAGCGCGTGGAGCTGGTACGCCGCCTGGACAAGGCCGCCCATACCACCGAGCTGGCCACCCTGCTGCGCTATGAGGTGGGCAAGACCCAGGCCCTGCTGGCGCTGCGCGCCCGCGGCGGCGATCTCGATGAGCAGGCCCTGGCCGAACAGACCGCCGCCCAGCGGGCGCCCCTGCGCGAATCCAGCGCCCAGGGCGTGGAGGCCTTCATGCTTTACGCTTACCGCCAGACCCCCAGCGAGCAACTCGAGGAGTATGCCGCGCTGTACGAGCAGGCGCCGCTGCGCGCGGTGCTGGAGGCCAGCGCCCAGGCGCTGCCGGAAGTCTTCGCGGCCCGGCGAGCCAAGCTCAAGTAAGCAAAAAGGGGCCTTCAGGCCCCTTTTTCACATGCTAGCGCGCACTCAGTGCGGATGGTTGAACTGCGAGGCCAGTTCGCGCAGCGCCACTTCCGCCTGCAGCACCTTGTTCAGTGCGTCCTCGGCCTTGTCGCGGCTGATGCCCAGGCGCTCGAACAGCGCCTCCGGCAGGTCGCTCTGCGGGCCGGTGCCGATGCCGCGGCTGCGCAGCAGGTTGACCGCCAGGCAGACCAGGTTCGGATAGGCCGCGTAGGCACCCTGGTAGTCCGGGTCGTGCTGGAAGCGCAGGGCGCTGGCCAGCTCTTCCGGCATGTCCCAGAAACGCATCAGCCAGGCGCCGATCTGTTCGCGGGTGATGCCCAGCAGGTGCTGCTCGATGTAGCCGGCGGACAGGTGCGGATTGACTTCCAGGTGCCGGCAGATCAGCGAGAAGTGCGGCGGGAACACGTGGGCCAGGACCAGGTAGCCGAAGTTGTGCAGCAGCCCGGCGAGGTAGGTCAGGCCGGCCTCGGGGCGCTGCGCGCGCGGCATGGCGCGGGTCAGGCCCTCGATCACCGCGGCGGTGTAGATCGCCTGCTGCCAGTAGGGCGTGGCCTGCTGCGGCTGGTCCTTGGGCAGGGCCAGGGTCTTGCCCAGGGCCAGGCCCAGGGCCAGGTTGATCACCAGGTCGAAGCCCAGCACGCGGACGATGGCGTCCTCCACCGAGCGGATCTTGCCGGGCGCGGCGTAGTAGGGCGAGGCGGCCCAGCTGACCACCTGGGCGGCCAGCGCAGGGTCGGTCTCGACCACGCCGGTGATGTCGTCGACCGTCGCATCCGGGTCGACGCGCAGCTTGATGATGCGCTGCGCGGTCTCCGGCAGCGGCGGAATTTCGATGGTCTCCTCCAGGCGCTGCTGGATGCGCCGGGCGGTGAAGGCCTGCACGGCCTGGGTGATCTCGGCGCGGTCGTCGTCCGGGCGGTCGAGGTTCGGCTGGATGGCGCTGACCGGTTCGCCGAAGCGCGCGGCGCTGGCCTTGGCCAGGAGGATCGCCTTGTAGTGCTCGCTGGCGATTTCCAGCAGCACGCCGGGCTGGCCGGACTCCACCAGCAGGCTGTCTTCCTGCAGCAGGCGCTCGTCGTACAGGCAGGGCGAGCTGGTCAGCGGCGGCAGGCCGGGCAGCACGCCGAGGCTGTGCTTGGCCAGCATGCGCTCCATGCGCTCGGGCTTGACCGCGGTGAGCTTGCGTCCGGTCAGCTCGGCCAGGCGGTTGAGGTCGAGCAGCTGGCTCTGCGGGAACAGCACCAGCAGGGCGCCGACTGCGTCGTCCAGCAGCACCGCCTGCACCCGGCGCGCGGCCGGCAGGGCGGGGTGTTCCGGGCGGACCAGGCAGGGCACGCCGAGTTTCTCCAGCAGCTGCAGGATCACCGCCGGTGGGCGCGGGGCGGCATCTGGGACGAGGGCGACTTCGGTCATGGGGCGATATCCGACTGGGAACTACTGCCTGGCAGTATAACCAGCGCTGCGCGGGGGCCGCTCGGCCGCCGGACGGGCGACCAGCGGTACAGTGTGCGCCGCCTCACACTTGGCCGTACTGCTGGCCGTGGCGCAGCCAGCGCTCCAGCAGCGGGCTGACGTGCTGCGGCCAGCGCGCCAGCAGCTCCTGCGCGGCCTCGCGCACGGCCGGCAGCAGGTCGGCATCGCGCATCAGGTCGGCGACCTTGAACTGCAGCAGGCCGGTCTGGCGGGTGCCGAGCATTTCGCCGGGGCCGCGCAGTTCCAGGTCCTTCTCGGCGATGACGAAGCCGTCGCAGGTCTCGCGCATGATCCCCAGGCGCTCGCGGCCGAGCTGCGACAGCGGCGCGTGGTAGAGCAGCACGCAGTGGCTGGCGGCGCTGCCGCGGCCGACCCGTCCGCGCAGCTGGTGCAGCTGGGCCAGGCCCAGGCGCTCGGGGTTCTCGATGATCATCAGGCTGGCGTTGGGCACGTCGACACCCACCTCGATCACCGTGGTGGCGACCAGCAGCTGCAGCTCGCCGCGCTTGAACTGGTCCATCACCGCAGCCTTCTCGGCCGGCTTCATGCGCCCGTGGATCAGGCCGACGCGCAGCTCGCCCAGCGCCGCGGAGAGCTCCTCGAAGCTGGTCTCGGCGGCCTGGCAGGTGAGTTCCTCGGATTCCTCGATCAGCGTGCACACCCAGTAGGCCTGGCGCCCCTCGCGGCAGGCGGCGCGGACCCGCTCGACCACCTCGAGGCGGCGGCTGTCGGCCACCAGGATAGTGTTCACCGGCGTGCGCCCGGGCGGCAGCTCGTCGAGGATCGAGGTGTCGAGGTCGGCGTAGGCGCTCATCGCCAGGGTTCGCGGGATCGGCGTGGCGGTCATGATCAGCTGGTGCGGGCAGAGGCGGCCGTCGATGCCCTTCTGCCGCAGCGCCAGGCGCTGCTGCACGCCGAAACGGTGCTGCTCGTCGATGATCACCAGCGCTAGCTTGGAAAAGCGCACCTCGTCCTGGAACAGCGCGTGGGTGCCGACCACCATCGGGCAGCCACCGGCGATCTGTTCCAGGGCCGCGGCGCGGGCCTTGCCCTTGAGCTTGCCGGCCAGCCAGGCGACCTCGATGCCCAGCGGCTGCAGCCACCTGCTGAAGTTGAGGAAGTGCTGCTCGGCAAGGATCTCGGTCGGCGCCATCAGCGCCACCTGGTAGCCGGCCTCCAGCGCCTGCAGGGCGGCGAGTGCCGCCACCACGGTCTTGCCCGCACCGACGTCGCCCTGCACCAGGCGCAGCATCGGCTCGCTCTGGCTGAGGTCGTAGGCGATCTCGGCGCCGACCCGCTGCTGCGCGCCGGTGGGGGCGAAGCCGAGGTTGGCGAGGAAGCGCTGCGGCAGCGCCTGCGCCTTCGGCAGGGCCGGCGCCTGCTGCGCGCGCACCTGCTCGCGCAGGCGCTGCAGCGACAGCTGGTGGGTCAGCAGTTCCTCGAAGGCCAGGCGGTGCTGGGCCCAGTGGCGGCCCTCGGCCAGTTCCTCCACATCGGCATCCGGCGGCGGCCGGTGCAGGTAGCGGATCGCCTCGTCCAGTGGGCCGAGGCGGTAGTCGCGGGCCAGTTCGGCCGGCAGCCAGTCCGGCAGGCTGTGCGGGCCGAGGCGGGCCAGGGCCTGCTGGCTGAGGGTGCGCAGGCGCTGCTGGGTGAGGCCCTCGGTGGTCGGGTAGATGGGCGTCAGGGTCTGTTCCACCGGCGCCGGCTCGTCGCCGCTGACCGCGCGGTATTCCGGGTGGTAGATCTCCAGGCCGGTGGCGCCGGGGCGTACCTCGCCGTAGCAGCGCAGCGCGGTGCCGCGCTTGAGGCCGTCCTTCTGCGCCTGGCTGAAGTGGAAGAAGCGCAGGGACAGGGTGCCGCTGCCATCCTGCAGGCGCACCAGCAGGCTGCGGCGGCGGCCCATGACGATGTCGGCGCCGCCGACCACGCCTTCGACCACCGCATCCTGCCCTGGGCGCAGCGCGCCGATCGGGGTGATGCGGGTGCGGTCCTGGTAGCGCAGTGGCAGGTGGAACAGCACGTCCTGCAGGTTTTCCAGGCCGACCTTGGCCAGCTTTTCGGCCAGCGCCTCACCCACGCCCTTCAGCGCGGTGACCGGGACCTGCGCCAGCTCGGTCATGCCGGCAGGGCTTCACCCTGCGGGCGGGCCACCGAGCACAGGCGGATCGAGTCGGCCAGCACTTCGATGGCCTTGGGCCGCGGGAAGCTGGCGCGCCAGGCGATGGCCACGGTGCGGAAGGGCGCCGGCGGCGTCAGCGGGCGTACCTCGATCACGCCGGGGGCGTAGTGGTGGCTGTCCACCGCGGAGAACGGCAGGATCGAGATGCCCAGGCCCGAGGCGACCATGTGGCGGATGGTTTCCAGCGAGCTGGATTCCACCGTGGTGTGCTTGGCCGCGTCCTCGCCGCCCTTGCGCAGGCTCGGGCAGGCTTCCAGCACCTGGTCGCGGAAGCAGTGGCCCTCGCCGAGCAGCAGCAGGCTCTTGTCGTTGAGCAGTTCGGTGTCGATGCTTTCGCGCGCGGCCCAGGGATGGCCGGCCGGCAGCAGGGCGTAGAACGGCTCGTCGTACAGTGGCTTGGTCAGCACATCGGCTTCCTGGAACGGCAGGGCGATGATGATCGCGTCGAGTTCACCCGTTCTGAGCTTGTCGCGCAGGATATGGGTGAAGTTCTCCTCGATGTACAGCGGCATCTGCGGGGCGACCCGGTGCAGCTGCGGAATCAGGTGGGGAAACAGGTAGGGGCCGACCGTGTAGATGGCGCCGATCTTCAGCGGCGCGGTCAGCTGGTTCTTGCCGGCCTGGGCCAGCTCGCGGATGCCCTGGGCCTGCTCCAGCACCTTCTGCGCCTGGGTGACTATGCCTTCGCCGACTGGGGTCAGGCGCACGGCGCTCTTGCTGCGCTCGAAGATCAGCACGCCGAGCTCGTCCTCGAGCTTCTTCACCCCCACCGACAGGGTCGGCTGGCTGACGTGGCAACGCTCGGCGGCGCGGCCGAAATGCTGCTCCTGGGCGAGGGTGACGATGTAGCGCAGTTCGGTGAGGGTCATAGGTAAATTCCATTGAGATGCCGGCAAGCATAGCGACTGTATTCAATGGAACCAACCGGGCCGCCCAACAAAGATGCGGCCCGGCGACAGCGGCTCAACGGGTGAGGGTGAAGTTCAGCGGATAGTCGATCGACATGCTGCCGCTGGCCAGCACCTTCTTCGGTGGCGGCGGCACCGGGCTGGCCTTGCGCAGCTGGCGCTGCACGTCGCGGTCGAAGGAGGCGCGCGCGGTGGACTGCTTCACTTCGCTGGCGAGGATACGGCCACGGCCGTCGATGGTGAAGTTGAGCAGCAGGGCGTGCTTGCTGCCGGGGCGGTTGAAGCGCCGCTCGCGATCCGGATAGTGCAGGCGCTTGCTCAGGTAGGCCTGCAGCTTGGCCATCCACAGGGCGCGCTCGCGGTCGATCTCGCCCTGGCTGGTCTGCTGCTGGGTCGGCGCACGCACCGGCGCCGCGGCCTGCTCCTGGCTCGCCGGCCTGGGCGCGGGCTCGGTTTGCGGCTTGATCTCCGGCTTGGGCGGCTGCGGCCTGGGCTTGACGATGGCCAGCTTCGGCTCGGGTGCCTCGACCACCTCGGGGATGGGCTCGGGTTCCGGCTCGGCGATCGGCTGCGGTGGCGTCGGCTCCGGCGGGGCCGCCACCGGTTCCAGCTCGATGAGCATGGCCGCCGGCTCCAGCTGCACCGGAGGTACTGCCGGCTTCCACAGCAGGGCCAGGTAGTAGAGGCCGATGTGCAGGCCGATCACCACGATCAGGCTGACCAGCCACAGTGGCAGGCGACGCGCCGGGCTCATTGCTGGCCAACCGTTTCCAGGCCCACCAGGCCGATCTTCAGGTAGCCGGCGTTGCGCAGGCCGTCCATCACGTTCATCAGGTCGGCGTAGTCCACGTCCTTGTCGCCACGGACGAAGATGGTTTTCGCCTTGTCGCCGCCGGTCAGTCCGTCCAGCGCCGCACCGAGCTGGGCTGGATCGATCTGCTGGTTGTCCAGGTACAGGCTGGTGTCTGCCTTGATGCTCAGGTAGACCGGCTTGTCCGGGCGCGGCACCGGCTTGGCGGTGGAGGCCGGCAGGTCGACCTTGACGTCGACCGTGGCCAGCGGCGCGGCGACCATGAAGATGATCAGCAGCACCAGCATCACGTCGATGAAGGGCGTGACGTTGATCTCGTGGTTTTCCTGGAGGTCGTCACCGCCCTCGTGCAGATGCAGCCCCATGGCTCATACCGCCTTGGCGATCGGCGCCTGGGCGCGCTCGCCGACCGGCTGGTCGAGGTCACGGCTGACCAGCAGCAGGACCTGGGCCGAGGCATCGGCGACTTGGGCCTTGTAGCCGGCGATGGAGCGGGCGAAGACGTTGTAGATGACCACCGCAGGGATCGCCGCGACCAGGCCCAGGCCTGTGGCCAGCAGGGCCTCGGCGATGCCGGGGGCGACCACGGCGAGGTTGGTGGTCTGCGACTCGGCGATGCCGATGAAGCTGTTCATGATGCCCCAGACGGTGCCGAACAGGCCGACGAAGGGCGCGGTGGAACCGATGGTGGCGAGCACGCCGGTGCCCTGGCTCATGCTGCGGCCGCTGGCGGCGACCAGGCGCTCGAGGCGGAAGCTGACGCGCTCCTTGATGCCTTCCTTGTCCTTGCAGCCGGCGGACAGGCGCAGCTCGTCGCGGGCATCCTCGATCAACAGGGCACTGAAGCTGTGCTTGGCGCGGGCCTGCTCGGCGGCCTGGCCGAGATTGCGCGCGCCCTTCAGATCGGGCAGCTCGCGCTGCAGGCGGCGACGGGCGATGAGCAGCTCCAGGCCCTTGGCGATCCATAGGGTCCAGGTCAGGATCGAGGCCAGCACCAGGCCGATCATCACGCTTTTCACCACGCGGTCGGCGTTCTGGTACATGCCCCAGGGCGACAGGTCGTGCAGTACTTCTTCCTCGGCCGGCGCGGCCTCGGTCTGCAGCGCCTGCACGGCGGCGGCCAGCTGTTCGGCGTCGGCACCGGTGATGCCGTGCTGCTGCAGGAACGCCTGGCGGGCGGCCTCGACCTGTTCGGCGCTGGCCTGCTCACCCAGGGCGTCCAGCTGGGCCTTGAGGGTCGCTGCCTGCGGGTGGACCGGCGGCGCAAGCGGCAGTGTTTGCCCGCTGCCGATCTGTTGGCCGGCAGCGGCGCCCGACGAGGCGTCGGTAACCGGTACCTGGGCGGTCGGAGTCACTTCCTCGGCAAGTGCGGCGAACGGCAGCAGCAGGCCGAACAGCAGGGCAATCAGGGAAAGATGGGTGGGCGCGCGGAGGGCGTTAGAATTCATGCTGGCCGGACCTGAGGTGAGGGAGCAGCGGGCGAGGGGAACTGAGCCCTGAATGCGAAACGGCATGTATTATTGCAAGTAATTCTTGTTTGTGAAAGAAACACTGTAACTCTCGGGCCGCCCGTGCCCCGACACGGTGCCGACCCCCCAGTCACCAAGGTAGAACCTTTCCATGTCCAAGACCCTGATGATTGCTGGTTGTGGCGATGTCGGCAGCCGCCTGGCACAGCGCCTGGCGCCGGCCGGCTGGACCCTGTATGGCCTGCGGCGTGATGCCGCGCGTCTACCCCCCGAGGTACGCCCGGTGGCTGGCGATTTGCAACAGCCGGTATGTCCGTCGGCCTGGCCGCAGGGCGAGCTGGACTACCTGGTGTATTGCGTGGCGGCCAGCCAGCATGACGAGGCCGGCTACCGCGCGGCCTATGTCGACGGCCTGCGCCATGTGCTGGCCTGGCTGGCCGAGCGTGGACAACGGCCGCGGCGCCTGCTGTTCGTCTCCAGCAGCGGGGTCTATGCCCAGCAGGCCGGCGAATGGGTGGATGAGACCTCCCCGGCACAGGCGAGCAGTTATTCCGGACGGATCATGCGCGAGGCCGAGGACCTGGCCCTGGGCAGCGGCCTGCCGGCGACCCTGGTACGCCTGACCGGCATCTACGGCCCCGGTCGCCAGTGGCTGCTCAACCAGGTGCGCCAGGGCTACCGGGTGGCCAGCGAGCCGCCGCTGTATGGCAACCGCATCCATGTCGAGGACGCTGCCGGCCTGCTGGCGTTCCTGCTGCAGGCCGATGCCGCCGGCACGCCGCTGGCGGACTGCTACCTGGGGGTGGACGACGCACCGGCGCCGCTGCACGAGGTGGTGGGTTGGCTGCGCGAACAGCTGGGTGTGAGCCACTGGGCCGAGCAGAACAGCGTGCGCCGCGCCGGCAGCAAGCGCTGCAGCAATGCGCGGGCGCGGGCGCTGGGCTGGGTGCCGCAGTACCCCAGCTATCGCGAGGGCTATGCGGCGGTGCTGGCCGACGCTCAGTCGTCGCTGCGCCCGTTGTAGCGGCCGCTGCCATCGTAGTGGCGGCCGTCCGGATCGGTACGGCCTTGGTAGCGTCCGGAATCGTCGTAGCGCCGACCATCCTCATCCTGGCGCCCGACATAGCGGCCGCTGTCGTCATAGCGGCGGCCGTTGGCATCGGTGCGGCCGGTATAGCGCCCGGAGGCATCGTAGTGGCGGCCATCTGCATCGGTGCGCCCCGTGTAGCGCCCGGAGCTGTCGTAGGCGCGGCCGTCGTCGTCGGTGCGGCCCAGATAGCGTCCGCTGTCGTCGTAATGGCGCTGCTCGGCCTGTACTGGCAGGCCCGCCAGCAGCAGGCAGAGCAGGAACAGGGCGCGCGGCATCAGTCGCGCTCGAGCAGCCAGGCCAGGCGCCCGGGATGCAGGTCCGGCACTTCGTCTGCTGCGGCGCGGTTGAGGGCGCGGAAGATGCGCAACTGGTCGCCGTCGCGCTGGAACAGCCAGGGCGCGCCCTGGTTGCCCAGCTGCAGCCACAGGCTGTCGTGCTCGCCGGCCATCGAGGCGCAGTCGCCGGCCAGGCACAGGGCATAGCGCTCGGCGCCGGGCAGGCCTTCCAGGCGGCCGTCCGGGTGGAACAGCACCAGGCCACCCTCGCCGACACCCTCACGGATCTTCCACTCGCCGCCCAGGTAGGCCTCGTACAGCGCCCATTCGAAGCTGCTGCCGACCGGCGCGCCCTCCGTCGCCTGCTGTTGCGGGCGGCGGAAATGCTGCTCGGGGCCGTAGGGGCTGGCCTGCTGCACCAGGACATCGCCGCGCAGGTGCAGCGCCTCCTGGTAGTCACCCGGGTACTCGACCCGCAGCGTGCCGTCCTCACCGGCTGTCAGGCGGCCTTCCGGCAGCTCGAAGCCGTTGCTGTAGGTGGCCAGGCCGCGCGGGCCGTCCAGCCGCCACTCCAGGGTGGGGCCGTGGGCCAGCAGGGCCTCGCGCAGGGGAATGCCCTCGCGCGCGGCGTCGATGATCGGCTGGTTGATCCAGGTGCCGTCCGCGTTCTGCGGGCCGGCACAGCCGACCAGCAGGGCGGCAGCCAAGATGAGGAGATGGCGCATGGCGCGGCTCAGTCGATGACCAGGATGCCGTCCATTTCCACCAGCGCGCCGCGCGGCAGGGCGGCCACGCCGATGGCGGCGCGGGCCGGGTAGGGCTGCTCGAAGTAGCGGCCCATGACCTCGTTGACCTTGGCGAAATGCGACAGGTCGGTGAGGAAGATGTTCAGCTTGACCACGTCCTTGAACGAGCCGCCGGCCGCCTCGATCACCGCCTTGAGGTTCTCGAACACCTGCACGGTCTGCTCCTCGAAGCCCTGCACCAGCTCCATGGTCTTCGGGTCCAGCGGGATCTGCCCCGACAGGTACACGGTGTTGCCGGCCTTGATCGCCTGGGAGTAGGTGCCGATGGCGGCCGGGGCGTTGGGCGAGGTGATGACGGTCTTGCTCATGGACAGCTCCAATGGATTTTCTTGTTGACGCCGCGCGCCTTCAGGCGCGCATGCGGGTGATGCGGATCACGCCCTTGAGGGCGCGCAGCTTCTTGATGACGCGCGCCAGGTGCACGCGGTCATGCACGCTGATGACCAGCTGGACCACGCTGATGCGGCCGTCGCGCTCGTCCATGCCGATCTTCTCGATGTTGCCGTCGGCGGCGTTGACGCTGCTGGCCAGCAGGGCGATCAGGCCGCGCTGGTGCTCCAGCTCGACGCGCAGTTCGACGTTGAATTCACCGGCGACATCCTTGGCCCAGTTGAGCTGGATGCACTTCTCCGGGTTGTGGCGGATGTCGGCGATGTTCTTGCAGCTTTCCAGGTGCACCACCATGCCCTTGCCGGCGGACAGGTGGCCGACGATGGGGTCGCCGGGAATCGGCGTGCAGCACTTGGCGTAGCTCAGCACCAGGCCCTCGGTGCCGCGGATGGCCAGCGGGCCGTCGGAGCTGGGCGCGGCCTCGCCGCTCTCGGCCAGCAGGCGGCGCGCCACCACGTAGGCCATGCGGTTGCCCAGGCCGATGTCCTCCAGCAGATCCTCGAGCACTTCCAGGCGGTATTCGCCGAGCACGGCCTGGATGCGCTCGGCACCGATCTTCTCCAGATGACTGTCGAAGCCGGTGAGGGTCTTGTTCAGCAGGCGCTCGCCGAGGTTGATCGACTCGGAGCGGCGCTGCAGCTTGAGGGCGTGGCGGATATGGGTGCGCGCCTTGCCGGTGACCACGAAGTTGAGCCAGGCCGGGTTCGGCCGCGCGCCGGGGGCGGTGACGATCTCGACGGTCGAGCCGCTCTCCAGGGCTTGCGACAGCGGCGCCAGGCGGCGGTTGATGCGGCAGGCGATGCAGCTGTTGCCGACGTCGGTGTGCACCGCGTAGGCGAAGTCGACCGCGGTGGAGCCCTTGGGCAGCTCCATGATCTTGCCCTTCGGGGTGAAGACGTAGACCTCGTCGGGGAACAGGTCGATCTTCACGCTCTCGATGAATTCCAGCGAGTTGCCCGCTCTCTGCTGCAGTTCGAGGATGCCCTTGACCCACTGCCGCGCGCGGGCGTGGCTGCCCTTGGGCGCCTCGTCCTCGGCGGACTTGTACAGCCAGTGCGCGGCGATGCCGTTGTTGGCCAGTTCCTCCATCTCGCGGGTGCGGATCTGGATCTCGATGGGCACGCCATGCATGCCGAACAGGGTGGTGTGCAGCGACTGGTAGCCGTTGGCCTTGGGGATCGCGATGTAGTCCTTGAAGCGGCCGGGCAGGGGTTTGTACAGGTTGTGCACGGCGCCGAGCACGCGGTAGCAGGTGTCGACCTTGTCGACGATGATGCGGAAGGCGTAGACGTCCATGATCTCGTTGAACGCCCGGCGCTTGCCGCGCATCTTCTGGTAGATGCTGTAGAGGTGCTTCTCGCGGCCGATCACCTGGCCTTCCATGCCTTCGCGCTGCAGGCAGGCGGTGATCGACTCCTCGATCTTGGCGACGATTTCCTTGCGGTTGCCGCGGGCGCGCCTGACCGCGGCGCGGATGCGCTCGGAGCGCATCGGGTGCATGGCCTTGAAGCCCAGGTCCTCGAACTCCACGCGCATGCTGTGCATGCCTAAGCGGTTGGCGATGGGCGCGTAGATTTCCAGGGTTTCCTTGGCGATGCGCCGGCGCTTCTCGCCGGACAGCACTTCCAGGGTGCGCATGTTGTGCAGGCGGTCGGCCAGCTTGACCAGGATCACGCGGATGTCGCGGGCCATGGCCATGGCCATCTTCTGGAAGTTCTCGGCCTGGGCCTCGGCCTTGGTCTCGAAGTTCATCTGGGTCAGCTTGCTGACCCCGTCGACCAGCTCCGCCACGGTCTCGCCGAACTGCGCGTGGAGAGCTTCCTTGGCGATGCCGGTGTCCTCGATCACGTCGTGCAGCATGGCCGCCATCAGGCTCTGATGGTCCATGTGCATGTCGGCGAGGATGTTGGCGACGGCGAGCGGGTGGGTGACGTAGGCCTCGCCGCTGCGGCGGCGCTGGCCGTCGTGGGCCTGCTCGGCGTAGAAGTAGGCGCGGCGGACCAGGTTGACCTGATCCGCGGCCAGGTAGGTCGAGAGTCGCTCGGCGAGGGTGTCTATGCTCGGCATGGGTTGACCCCCTGCCGGGCTGACGGTTGAACCTGCGCCGCTAGACTTCGACCAGGCATGGACTTACAGAGGCTCGTTGGCCTCTTCCTCGAAGGCGGCGGCGAACAGCGGCTCTTCCTCGACGATGTCTTCCTGGGCGACGAACTCGGCGTCCACCAGGCCGGCGGCGATCTCGCGCAGGGCCACTACGGTGGGCTTGTCGTTTTCCCAGGCGACCTTCGGCTCCTTGCCGCCGGTGGCCAGTTGACGGGAGCGCTTGGTGGCCAGCATGACCAGCTCGAAGCGGTTGTCTACGTTCTCCAGGCAGTCTTCAACGGTAACGCGGGCCATGGTGTTCCTCGTGGCAAATAGCAAATAAGGCTGGGCCCGGATGGGCGAGCGGACTGAATAGTCTAAAAAATCACCAGCATTTAGGGAAGGCTTTTCGGTGGCCGGTCAGGCCAGCAGTTCACCCAGCAGCCCGGCGTGACGTTGCTCCTGCTGGCTGGCGCGCAGCTGATTGGCGCGGAAGATCGCCTTGAGGTCGTCCAGCGCGTGGGCGAAATCGTCGTTGATCACCAGGTAGTCGTACTCGACGTAGTGGGTCATCTCGCTGACCGCGTCGCGCATGCGCCGCTCGATGATCTCCGAGCTGTCCTGGCCGCGGTTGGTCAGGCGGTGGCGCAGGGCTTCCTGGGTCGGCGGCAGGATGAAGATCGACTTGGCCTGCGGCATCAGGCGGCGTACCTGCTGGGCACCCTGCCAGTCGATCTCGAGGATCAGGTCGAAACCCTCGGCCAGGGTCTGCTCGACCCACTTCTGCGAGGTGCCGTAGAGGTTGTCGAAGACCTGGGCATGCTCGAGGAATTCGCTGCGCTCGAGCATGGCGACGAACTGCTCGCGGCTGACGAAGTGGTAGTTGACCCCGTCGACCTCGCCCGGGCGCATGGCGCGGGTGGTGTGCGAGACGGAGACGCGGATGCGCACGTCGCTGTCGAGCAGGGCCTTGACCAGGCTGGTCTTGCCGGCGCCGGAGGGGGCGGAAACGATGTAGAGGGTGCCGGTGGTGACGGTCATCTGTATGTCCTGGGAGGGCGTTGACTCAAGCCTAGCGGCTTATTCGATGTTCTGGACCTGCTCGCGCATCTGCTCGATCAGGACCTTGAGGTTGACCGCGGCCTGGGTGCTGCGCGGGTCGAAGGCCTTGGAGCCGAGGGTGTTGGCCTCGCGGTTGAGTTCCTGCATGAGGAAGTCCAGGCGCCGGCCGGCGGCGCCGCCGGCCTTGAGCACGCGGCGCACCTCGGCGACGTGGGTGGCCAGGCGATCCAGCTCCTCGGCCACGTCGCTCTTCTGCGCCAGCAGCACCAGCTCCTGCTCCAGGCGCTGCGGGTCCACTTCGGCACGCATCTCGGCGAAGCGGGTCTCGATCTTCTGGCGTTGGTTGGCCAGCATCTCGGGGATCAGCCCACGCAGGGCGGCGACTTCGGCGGTGATGTCGTCCAGGCGCTCGTTGAGCAGTCTGGCCAGCTCGGCGCCTTCGCGGGCGCGGCCGTTGCGGAGTTCGCCCAGGGCCTGCTCGAACAGCTGCAGGGCGGCGGCGTTGAGCGCCTGCGGGTCGGCCACGTCGGCCACCAGTACGCCGGGCCAGGCCAGCACTTCCAGGGGATTGAGCGGCGCCGGCTGCTGGATCAGTGCGGCCACCTGCTCGGCGGCGGCGACCAGCTGGCGGGCGCGGTTTTCGTCGACCTGCAGGCGCTGGCCGGCGTTTTCCTCGGCGAAGCGCAGGGTGCACTCCACCTTGCCGCGCGACAGGCCCTGGCGCAGGGCTTCGCGTACCGCGCCTTCGAGGTCGCGGAAGGCCTCCGGCAGGCGCAGGTGCGGCTCTAGGTAGCGGTGGTTGACCGAGCGCAGTTCCCAGCTCAGGGTGCCGTGGGCGCCGGCCCCTTCGACGCGGGCGAAGGCGGTCATGCTGTGCACCATGGGAGGTCCTCGTGGAATGGCGAATGAGGCGCGGGATTGTAGCGCAGTGCGACCGCCGGCCCAATCCGCCATGTCGCGGCGTCCCGGGCCGCCCTATAATGCCGGCAGGTTCGCGCGCCCCGGCGCCCGAGATTTCCGCTTCCCTACAGGTATCAGCAGATGAAACGTCCCAGCGGCCGTGCTTCCACCCAGTTGCGTTCCGTGCGCATCACCCGCAACTACACCAAGCACGCCGAGGGTTCGGTGCTGGTCGAGTTCGGCGACACCAAGGTCATCTGCACCGCCAGCGTCGAGGCCGGCGTGCCGCGCTTCCTCAAGGGCCAGGGCCAGGGCTGGCTGACCGCCGAGTACGGCATGCTGCCGCGCGCCACCGGCGAGCGTAACGCCCGCGAGGCCAGCCGCGGCAAGCAGGGCGGGCGCACCCTGGAGATCCAGCGCCTGATCGGCCGCTCGCTGCGCGCCGCGCTGGACATGAGCAAGCTGGGCGAGAACACCATCTACATCGACTGCGACGTGATCCAGGCCGACGGCGGCACCCGCACCGCCTCCATCACCGGCGCCATGGTGGCGCTGGTCGACGCCCTCAAGGTGCTGAAGAAGCGCGGCGCGCTCAAGGGCGAGCCGCTCAAGCAGATGGTCGCCGCCGTGTCCGTGGGCATCTACCAGGGCGAGCCGGTGCTGGACCTGGACTACCTGGAAGACTCGGCCGCCGAGACCGACCTCAACGTGGTGATGACCGACGCCGGCGGCTTCATCGAGGTGCAGGGCACCGCCGAAGGTGCCCCCTTCCAGCCGGAAGAACTGAATGCCATGCTGGCGCTGGCCCAGCAGGGCATGCGCGAGCTGTTCGAACTGCAGCGTGCGACCCTGGCCGACTGATTCCCACAACCCGCGGAGAGCCCCATGGAAGAGCAGAACCTCAGTCCCACCCCGAGCCCGGAAGCCCGTCAGTGGGCGATGTTCTGCCACTTCGCGGCCTTCGTCGGCCTGCTGATCCCCTTCGGCAACCTGCTCGGCCCGCTGGTGGTCTGGCAGATCAAGCGCGATCTCGATCCCTTCGTCGACGACCAGGGCAAGGAGGCGCTGAACTTCCACATCACCGTGTCCATCGCCGCCCTGGTGTGCATCCTGCTGGCCGTGGTGGTGATCGGCTTCCTGCTGCTGCCGCTGCTCGGCCTCGGCGCCCTGGTGCTGACCATCATCGCCGGGATCAAGGCCAACGAGGGCCAGACCTACCGCTACCCGCTGTGTTGGCGGCTGATCAAGTAATGCCAGGGCCCCGCTTGCGGGGCCTTTTTCTGCAACCACTCATATAAGGAAATCGGAAGTGGCCGGAGCCAGTCTGTTAACTCTGCTCGACGACATCGCCAGCGTGCTGGACGACGTCTCGGTGATGACCAAGGTGGCGGCGAAGAAGACCGCCGGCGTGCTCGGCGACGACCTGGCGCTGAACGCCCAGCAGGTCACCGGGGTCAAGGCCGAGCGCGAGCTGCCGGTGGTCTGGGCGGTGGCCAAGGGCTCGCTGATCAACAAGCTGATCCTGGTGCCGGCGGCCCTGCTGATCAGTGCCTTCGCGCCCTGGCTGGTGACCCCGCTGCTGATGCTCGGTGGCGCCTTCCTGTGCTTCGAGGGCTTCGAGAAACTGGCGCACAAGTTTCTCCACAGCAAAGAGGAAGACCAGCAGCACCACGCTGAGCACGTCCAGGCCCTGGCCGACCCGGCGGTGGACATGCAGGCCTTCGAGAAGGACAAGATCAAGGGCGCGGTGCGCACCGACTTCATCCTCTCCGCCGAGATCATCGCCATCACCCTCGGCGTGGTCGCCGAACAGGCCTTCACCCAGCAGGTGCTGGTGCTGTCCGGCATCGCCCTGCTGATGACGGTCGGCGTCTACGGCCTGGTGGCCGGCATCGTCAAGCTGGATGACGCCGGCCTCTACCTCAGCCAGCGCACCAGCGCCGCGGCGCAAGGCCTGGGCCGGGCCCTGCTGTGGCTGGCGCCGGGGCTGATGAAGCTGCTGTCGGTGGTGGGCACCGCGGCCATGTTCATGGTCGGTGGCGGCATCCTCACCCACGGCATACCGGGCGCGCACGATCTGGTGCACCACTGGGTCGAGGCGATCGAGGCACTGCCGGCCATCGGCGGCGTGCTGGCCGTGCTGACGCCGACCCTGGTCGACGCCCTGTTCGGCGTCGTGGTCGGTGCCCTGGTATTGCTGCTGGTGACTGCCGGCGGCAGGGCCTGGAAGGCGCTGCGCGCCGCCTGAGGGGATGGGGCGCGCTCTTGTCGAGTGCGCCCCTGGCCGGCTCAGCTTTCGTCCTTCAGCTCGGCGCCCGGCGCGTTCTTCTGCACCGACTGCACGCCGCCTTCCGCACTGGCCCGGCTGGCGTAGTGCTGGCTCTGGCCGACCACCTGGCCGTTGGTGGCCTTGAGCACGAAATGGAACTTGCCGCTGCTGGTTTCCTTGACCTCGAAGGCACCGTCGCGCTGCGCGTTCTTGCGCACCGACTCGATGCCGTCCAGGGCCGAGGGCTTGGCCTTGTACAGCTCGCTGCTGAGGATGATCTCGCCGTTGCCGGCGAGCAGGTTGAAGTGGAACTGCCCGTCGCTGGCTTTCTTCAGGTGGAATTTGCTGGCCATGGTCCGACTCCTGTCGTGGTGGGGGAGTCCGCTAAGCCTAGACGCTCCCCCGCCAGCGGGCATGACGGGATGCTCAGGCCTTCAGCGTCTTCACCCCTTCGGCGGTGCCGAGCAGCAGCAGGTCGGCCGGGCGCGCGGCGAACAGGCCGTTGGTGACCACGCCGACGATGGCGTTGATCTCGGCCTCCAGCTTCACCGGGTCGACGATGCTCATGTTGTGCACGTCGAGAATGATGTTGCCGTTATCGGTGACCACGCCCTCGCGGTACACCGGGTCGCCGCCCAGCTTCACCAGCTGGCGGGCGACATGGCTGCGGGCCATGGGGATGACTTCCACCGGCAGCGGGAAAGCGCCCAGCACCGGCACCAGCTTGCTGGCGTCGGCGATGCAGATGAAGGTCTTGGCCACGGCCGCGACGATCTTCTCGCGGGTCAGGGCGGCGCCACCGCCCTTGATCAGGTTGAGGTGCTGGTCGCTCTCGTCGGCGCCGTCGACGTAGAACTCCAGGCCGTCCACCGCGTTCAGGTCGTACACCGGGATGCCGTGGCCCCTGAGCCGCGCGGCGGTGGCTTCGGAGCTGGCCACGGCGCCGTCGAAGGCCATCTTGTGCTGGGCCAGGGCGTCGATGAAGAAGTTGGCGGTGGAGCCGGTGCCGACGCCGATCACGCTCTTGCTGTCGAGCTGGGGGAGGATGTGGTCGACGGCGGCCTGGGCCACGGCCTGCTTGAGCTGATCCTGGGTCATCGCGGGTTCTGCGTGTGGAGGAGGGGAGGCGAATTATAGGTGCTTCGGCCGGCCGAGGGGCAGGCGAAAAAAAGCCCGCGGGCAGCGGGCTACAAGGGTGACGCAGGATAGACGTTGAAAGTGCCCGGTCAGGCTTTGCTTTCGAACATCACATAGACCTTGCGGCAGGGCTCCAGCACTTCCCAGGTGCCCTTGAGGCCGGCCGGGATGACGAAGCGGTCGCCGGCGCGCACGGTCTTGGCGTTGCCGTCCTGATCGCGGATCACCGACACACCCTGGAGAATCTCGCAGTACTCGTGCTCGGTGTAGTTGATCGTCCACTGGCCCACGGCGCCTTCCCAGATACCGGTGTGGAACTGGCCGCAGGGGCTGCTGTAATGGTTGCGCACGCTCTGCTCGGGGTCGCCCTTGAGGATCTTCTCGGCGGCCGGGCGGTAGTGTTCCGGCGCGGTGGTGGCACTGGCGAAATCGACGATCTGGGCGACATTCATGGCGTGGGGTCCTGGTGTTGTGGGCTGTCGATGAGCGGCAGTCTATGTTTGATAAAACGAACATTGCAAGGCGTTTGACCGGCGGTTTGTCAAAAATATTGAAAAGGTGATTCGCTCTGGTTTAGTGTTGCCCGCACGATGGCCGGCAATCGGCCTGGCAGAATAATTGACAGTGCGTGTTGCCTATTTGCCACACGCTTCCACCGAGGATACTCGCATGACCACCCTGACTCGTGCCGACTGGGAACAGCGCGCCAAGAACCTGAAGATCGAAGGCCGCGCCCTGATCCACGGCGAGCACCGCGATGCCGTTTCCGGCCAGACCTTCGAGTGCGTGAGCCCGGTCGATGGCCGCCTCCTGGGCCTGATTGCCAGCTGCGACGCCGCCGATGCCGAGGTCGCCGTGCGCGATGCCCGCGCCACCTTCGAGTCGGGCGTGTGGTCGCGCATGAAGCCGGTCGAGCGCAAGAAGATCATGATCCGCTTCGCCGACCTGCTCGACGCCCACGCCGAGGAGCTGGCCCTGCTGGAAACCCTGGACATGGGCAAGCCGATCGCCTTCTCCCTCAGCGTCGACGTGGCCGGTGCCTCGCGCGCCATCCGCTGGAGCGGCGAGGCGATCGACAAGATCTATGACGAGGTGGCCGCCACCCCGCACGACGAACTGGGCCTGGTGACCCGCGAGCCGGTGGGCGTGGTCGCCGCCATCGTGCCGTGGAACTTCCCGATGATCATGACCGCCTGGAAGCTGGGCCCGGCCCTGGCCACCGGCAACTCGGTGATCGTCAAGCCGTCGGAGAAATCCCCGCTGACCGCCATCCGCATGGCCGAGCTGGCGCTTGAGGCCGGTATTCCGGCCGGCGTGCTCAACGTGCTGCCGGGCTTCGGCCACACCGTGGGCAAGGCCCTGGCCCTGCACATGGATGTCGACACCCTGGTGTTCACCGGTTCGACCAAGATCGCCAAGCAGCTGATGATCTATGCCGGCGAATCGAACATGAAGCGCGTCTGGCTGGAAGCCGGCGGCAAGAGCGCCAACATCGTGTTTGAAGATGCGCCCTGCCTGAAGGAGGCCGCCGAGGCCGCTGCCATGGCCATCTGCTTCAACCAGGGCGAGATGTGCACCGCCGGTTCGCGCCTGCTGGTGCAGCGCTCGATCAAGGACCAGTTCATGCCCATGGTGGTCGAGGCCCTCAAGGGCTGGAAGGTCGGCCATGCGCTGGACCCGGAGACCCAGGTCGGCGCGCTGGTCGACCAGGGTCACCTGAACAGCGTGCTGTCCTACATCGAGGCCGGCCATGCCGACCAGGCCAAGATGCTCTGCGGTGGCAAGCGCACCCTGGAAGAAACCGGTGGGGTCTACGTCGAGCCGACCATCTTCGACGACGCACACAACAAGATGCGCATCGCCCAGGAGGAGATCTTCGGCCCGGTGCTGACGGTGATTCCGTTCGACACCACCGAGGAAGCCATCGCCATCGCCAACGACAGCATCTACGGCCTGGCCGCCGCCATCTGGACCAGCAACCTGTCCAAGGCGCACCTGGCCGCCAAGGCCCTGCGCGTCGGCAGCATGTGGGTGAACCAGTACGACGGCGGCGACATGACCGCACCGTTCGGTGGCTACAAGCAGTCGGGCAACGGCCGCGACAAGTCGCTGCACGCCTTCGACAAATACACCGAGATCAAGGCCACCTGGATCAAGCTGTAAGTACGCGGGACGATCTCCTGGTCGTCGGCCATACGGCGTTGCGTCCTCGCTTTTAATGCTCACGTACTGCAGTACGCTGCGTTTAAAAGCTGCGGGGCGCCTGACTCGCTGACGCTCGCCCTTCGGGCCAGCCTAACGGCTGTTACTCCCGTTGGTCGTTGGTCCTGGCCTTAGCCCAGGAGATCTTCATCGATGTTGGGCTAGTTTGACCGTACTTTAAGGTCCGCCCTTCGGGGCCGGCTCCCGAGTGAGCCACACCTGCGGCCGGGTTTCCTTGGGAACCCGGCCGTTTGCTTTGGCCGGAAAGGATTGGGCTATGCGTTGGGGAACCTACTTCGCCGTTACCGCGGCGGTGGTCATAGTCGGACTGGCGCTGGGGGTGACCCTGCCGCTGGTCTCGCTGCGCCTGGAAAGCTGGGGCTACGGGCCCTTCGCCATTGGCGTGATGGCGGCCATGCCGGCCGTCGGCGTGCTGCTCGGCGCCCGTCTGACCGGGCGCCTGGCCGGCTGGCTGGGTACCCCGCGCAGCCTGCGCCTGTGCCTGCTGGCCAGTGCCTGTTCGGTCGGCCTGCTGGCGCTGTTGCCCTATTACCCGCTGTGGCTGCTGCTGCGCCTGCTGATCGGCATTTCCCTGACCGTGGTCTTCGTCCTCGGCGAGAGCTGGATCAACCAGCTGGTCGAGGAGCGCCTGCGCGGCCGCCTGGTGGCCCTGTACGGCACCGGCTTCGCCCTCAGCCAGCTGGCCGGACCGCTGGCGCTGACGGTCATCGGCAGCACCAGCGACCTCGGCTTCTGGCTCTCGGTCGGCCTGCTGGTGGCCGGCAGCCTGGTGCTGCTCGGCCATAGCGGGGCGCCGCGGGTGGATGCGCACAGCGCCTCCGGGCGTGGCTTCCTGCGTTTCTGTCGCGGCCAGCCGGCCATCGCCTGGGCGGTGGCACTGTTCGCCGCCTTCGAGGCCATGGTCCTGACCCTGCTGCCGGTCTACCTGATCCGCGAAGGCTTCGCCCAGGAGACGGCGCTGCTGATGGCCAGTGTGGTGGTGGTCGGCGATGCCCTGTTGCAGCTGCCCATCGGCCTGCTCGCCGACCGGGTGTCGCGCGCCACCCTGTTCCGTGTCTGCGGCGTGGTCCTGCTGCTGTCCAGCCTGGCCATCCCGGCACTGCTGCACACGCTGCTGATCTGGCCGCTGCTGGTGCTGTTCGGCGCTTCCGCCGGTGGTCTCTACACCCTGTCGCTGATCCTGGTTGGGCAGTTCTACCGCGATGACGCGCTGGTCCGCGCCAACGCCCATATCGCCCTGTTGTGGGGCGTCGGCTGCCTGCTCGGGCCGCTGTCCACCGGCGCCGCCAGCCAGTGGCTGAGCGGCCATGCGCTGCCGCTGCTGATGGCCGCCGGTGCCGCGCTGTTCGTCGCCCTGGCCTGGCGCCGCGCGGCCTTCCAGGCGCCGCTGGCGAGCCCGCTGGCCGGCGACTAGGGTTGTCTCCCAGGCCCATCCGCCGGGAGACCAGCATGTACAGCCGAATCCTCGCCGCGCCTCTGGCTCTGCTGGCGTTCGCCGCCGGCGCCGCCGATCTGCCCGGCAGCGCCGACCACCCGGCCATCCCGCGCTACGAGGGCGCGGAAATCTACGCCTACCAGACGCAGGCCTATACCGACTGGCGCTTTCTCAAGGCGCCGGCCAGCGCCTACGGCGGCCTGCAGAAGAACCTGGGCGCCACCGAGGTGCTGGAAGGCAAGCTGACCCGCTTGAGCTACCGCGCGCCGGCCGAGCGCACGCCGCTGGAGATCTTGCGCAACTACCAGCAGGCCCTGGCCGACGCCGGCTTCGAGACCCTGTTCGTCTGTGCGCGCGAGGAATGCGGCGGGCGCAACTTCAACCATGCGATCACGATGGACATGCACTTTCGCGAGTATCACCAGGATCAGCGCTATCTGTATGCCCGTCTCAAGCGGCCGGAAGGTGATCTGTATGCCGCGCTCTACGTGGTGCTCAACCAGTCCGGCGGCGGGCCGAACAAGGGCCGCAGCCTGATCCAGCTGGATGTGCTGGAGCGCAAGGCGATGGAGCAGCGCATGCTGGTGGTCGAGGCCGGCGAGCTGCAGCAGGGGCTCGACCAGCAGGGAAGGGTGGCGCTGTACGGCCTGTACTTCGACACCGACAAGGCCGAGATGCGCGCCGACTCGGCGGCCCAGCTGGCGGAGATCGCCAAGCTGCTGCAGGCCCGCGCGCAGCTGCAGGTGCTGGTGGTCGGGCATACCGACGCCCAGGGCGCGCTGGACTACAACCGCGAGCTGGCGCAGCGCCGCGCGCAGTCCATCGTCGAGGCGCTGGTGACGCAGCACGGCATTGCCCGCGAGCGCCTGACGGCGGTTGGCGTCGGCATGGCCGCGCCGGTGGCGAGCAATCGCGACGAGGCGGGCAGGGCGCTGAACCGGCGCGTGGAACTGGTGGACCGGGCCCAGTAGTCAGGCCTGCTCGGCCAGCAGCTGCGCCACCGTCTCGCCGACCCGCCGCACCGCCTGCTCGATGGCGTCGCCCTGGGCGGTGGCGAAGTTCATGCGCAGGCAATTGCGGTACTTGCCGGCGGCGGAAAAGATGCTGCCCGGCGCGATCTGCACCTTGTGCGGCGCCAGCAGGCGGTTGAGGCGCTGGCTGTCGAAGCCCTGCGGCATCTCCACCCACAGCATGAAGCCACCCTGCGGCTGGCTGACCCGGGTGCCGGCGGGGAAATAGCGGCTGACCCAGCCGGTCATCAGCTCGCGGCCGCGCGCGTACTGGCTGCGCATGCGCCGCAGGTGCGGCTGGTAGAGGCCGGCGCCGATGAACTCGGCCAGCGCCAGCTGCGGCAGCTGGGCGCTCATCCCGGTGCCCATGTACTTCATGTGCAGCACCCGCTGCAGGTAGCGGCCGGGTGCGATCCAGCCGATGCGCAGGCCCGGCGCCAGGGTCTTGGAGAAGGAGCTGCAGAGCAGCACGCGGCCGTCCTCGTCGAACGACTTGATGCTGCGCGGGCGTGGATAGCGGTAGGCCAGCTCGCCGTAGATGTCGTCCTCGATGATCGCCAGGTCGTAGCGCTGGGCCAGTTCCAGCAGGGCGCGCTTGTTCGCCTCGGGCATGATGTAGCCGAGCGGGTTGTTGCAGGTCGGGGTCAGCTGGATGGCCTTGATCGGCCACTGCTCCAGGGCCATCTCCAGGGCTTCCAGGTTGATCCCGGTGAGCGGGTCGGTGGGCAGCTCCAGGGCCTTGAGGCCGAAGCCCTTGAGCGCCTGCATCACCCCGTGGAAGCTCGGCGAGTCCACCGCGACTATGTCGCCGGGCTGGCAGATGGCGCGCAGCGCGGCCGACAGCGCCTCGTGGCAGCCGGTGGTGATGACGATGTCCTCGGCCGGCACCTGGCAGCCGGAGTCCAGCATCAGGCGCGCCACCTGCTCGCGCAGGCCGAGGTCGCCCTCCAGGCTGCCGTAGCTCAGCTCGCGCAGGCCCTGGCGCCGGCTCAGGCGCGACAGGCTGCGCAGCAGCGGGCGCAGGGTCGGTGCGGCGATGTCGGGGATGCCGCGGCCGAGCTGCACCATGTCGCCATAGGGCGGGGTGGCGATCAGCTCCAGCACCTGGTCCCACTGCGACACCTCCACCGGGCGCTGTGCCGCGCGGCTGACCATCGGCAGCGCCGGTTTCTGCCGGCCTAGCGGCACGAAGTAGCCGGACTTCGGCCGCGGCTCCACCAGGCCATCGTCCTCCAGCTGGCGGTAGGCCTGCTGCACCGTGCTCAGGCTGACGCCGTGCTCCTGGCTGAGGGCGCGTACCGAGGGCAGGCGTTCGCCGGGGCGGTACAGGCCCTGCTCGATGCGGGTGCCGAGCAGCTCGGCCAGGTTCATGTAGAGGGTCATGACAGATGCCTTGCCCTGATGCCGGGCGAGCAATACAGATGCCGCCAGAATAGAGCATTCAGCCGCGCAGTCGAGCGCTCTGTATGGTGTTAATTAACAATTTTTGAATCTGTATCGTCTGTATGGTCGCCGCCATCATGGTCTCCCAAGGGAACAGCCTGACGGAGGGCCGACCATGCGCGAATTCGGAGGTCTGTATGTGGCGCTGCGGGAGCGCCGGGACAGTGGCGAGCGCCTGCCACTGCGCGAGCTGGGGCGGCGCTGGCACCTGCTGCGCCGGCACCTGGCGACCCGCCGCGCGCTGCTCGAGCTGGATGCCGAGCAGCTGCAGGACATCGGCCTGAGCGCCGAGCAGGCGCGGGCCGAGGCGACCCGGCCCTGGTGGCGGTTGTTGCGCTAGGTGCGGACTCTGCGGTCTGCCAGCCGGGTTCCGACCACCTGTAGCCCGGATGTAATCCGGGAGGCAGGCAGCTCCGCCCCCGGATTGCATCCGGGCTACCCACTGTTGCGCTAGCAGGGCTCGATGTGTCCCCTCTCCCCGCCGGGAAGAGGGTTAGGCAGAGGGCAGCGCTGGCACATTACCTTCTCCCCCGCCCCCTCTCTCGTAAACGGGGGAGGGCTCGGCCGGTTTCAGACCAGACCCGCCGCCTCCTTCAGGCGGTACCAGGCCATGCCCAGGGCCAGCAGCGGCGAGCGCAGGTGCTTGCCGCCGGGGAAGGTCATGTGCGGCACGCGGTTGAACAGCTCGAAGCCGCCGCCCTGTTCGCCGGCAATCGCCTCGGCCAGCAGCTTGCCGGCCAGGTGGGTGGCGTTGAGGCCGTGCCCGGCATAGGCCTGGGCGTGGTAGACGTTGGGCTGATCCTTGAGCCGGCCGATCTGCGGTAGGCGGTTGGCGCCGATGCCGATCATGCCGCCCCACTGGAAGTCGATCCGCACATCCTCCAGCTCCGGGAAGACTTTCAGCATTTTCGGCCGCATATAGGCGGCGATGTCCGCCGGATCGCGGCCGGAATAGTGGCAGGCGCCGCCGAACAGCAGGCGTTTGTCGGCCGACAGGCGATAGTAGTCCAGCGCCACGCGCTGGTCGCACAGCGCCATATTCTGCGGGATCAGCGCGCGTGCGCGCGCTTCGCCCAGCGGCTCGGTGGCGATCACGTAGCTGCCGGCGGGCAGTACCTTGCCGCCCAGCTCCGGGTCCAGGCCGTTGAGGTAGGCATTGCAGGCCAGGACCAGGGTCTTGGCGCGCACACTGCCGCGGGCGGTGTGTACCTTCACCTCGGGGCCGTAGTCGATGCGGCTCACCGGCGAGTGTTCGAACAGGCGCACGCCCAGCGAGGCCGCCGCGGCTGCCTCGCCCAGGGCCAGGTTGAGCGGGTGCAGGTGGCCCGAGCCCATGTCGATCATGCCGCCGCAGTAACGGTCGGAGCCGACGACCTGGTGCATCTGCTGCGGTTGCAGCAGACGCAGTTCGTGGCGGTAGCCGAGGCTTTCCAGCTCGGCCTTGTCCTCGGCGAAGCCGTCCAGGTGGGCCGGCTTGTTGGCCAGGTCGCAGTAGCCCCAGGTCAGGTCGCAGTCGATCTGGAACTCTTCCACGCGGCGACGCACCAGCTCCACCGCCTCCAGGCCCATCAGCTTGAGCTGGCGCACGCCGTCGGCGCCGATCACCGGCTCGAACTGTTCGACGCCATGGCCGACCCCGCGGATCAGCTGGCCGCCGTTGCGCCCGCTGGCACCCCAGCCGACCAGATGAGCTTCCAGTAGCACTACCGAGAAGCCCTTGCGGGCCAGTTCGATGGCGGTGTTGAGGCCGGAGAAGCCGCCGCCGACGATGCACACGTCGGCCAGTTCCTCGCCTGCCAGTGTCGGGTAGCTCAGCTGGCGGTTGGCCGTGGCGGCGTAGTAGGAGGCGGCGTGCTGGTCGCTGTGCACGGCGGGGCGTTGCGGCTGGTGAACGCGGGCGTTCATGTGCGAAATCCTGAGTTATGTGTTGTTAAAATTTTACGCAGCTTAAGCATGGCCCATGCCAGGCGCCAAGAGCGCCCCAGGAAAAACTCTTTTCACTCGCAGTCATCGACGCCACTGCCGCGCGGATACACTAGCGGCATTCAGCACAAGGCCCGTCAATGAGTTGCACCGACCGCAAGATCGACCAGCTGCGCCGGCAGATTCCGCGTTTCGCCTGCGTGCTCGGCTGCCATGACTGCTGCGGCCCGGTCACCGCCTCGTCCGAGGAACTGGCGCGCCTGCCGGTCAGGAGCGATGCCGAGCACGACGCGGCGCTGGCCGAGTACAACTGCGTGCACCTCGGCCCGCAGGGTTGCACGGTGTATGACCAGCGCCCGCTGATCTGTCGCCTGTTCGGCACCACGC
Organism: Pseudomonas alcaligenes; assembly: GCF_041729615.1. NCBI lineage: Bacteria > Pseudomonadati > Pseudomonadota > Gammaproteobacteria > Pseudomonadales > Pseudomonadaceae > Aquipseudomonas > Aquipseudomonas alcaligenes. The sequence continues at coordinate 2,585,137 of NZ_CP154874.1, forward strand.
CGAACCTGCCCTGCCCGCACGGCCAGGGGCCGGAAACGCCGATCGAGCCGGCCGTCGAGCGCCAGGTACATCGGCTGATCGCCAGTACCCGCCAGCGCCTGGTGTGAGTATCTGCTACGCGTCGGCGAATGGCCTCGGCAAGCCGCTTGCGGCTAACGCGCTTCAGCGCGGCCCGAAGCGAGTCTGCTCATTTTTGCAACTCGTAAACTCCGCGCCCTCGGCCATTTCTGCCTTGTCGCGCTCTAGCTCGCGAGATCCCCGCGTTTGCGTCACTCCGGCACCGGCAGGGTCAGCGACTCCTTGACCTCCTCCATGACGATGTAGGACTTCGACTCGCGCACATGCGGCAGCTTGAGCAGGATGTCGCCGAGCAGCTTGCGGTAGCTGGCCATCTCGTTGATCCGCGCCTTCACCAGGTAGTCGAAGTCGCCGGACACCAGGTGGCACTCCAGCACATGCGGCAGCTTGAGCACGGCGCGGCGGAAGTCCTCGAAAGTGTCGCCGGACTTGTAGTCCAAGCTGATCTCGACGAACACCAGTAGGCTGGCCTTGAGCTGCTGCGGATTGAGCCGGGCGTGGTAGCCCATGATGATGCCCTCGCGCTCCAGGCGGCGGACGCGCTCGGTGCAGGGCGTGGTGGACAGGCCGACCCGCTCGCCCAGCTCGGTGAAGCTGATGCGCCCGTCCTCCTGGAGGATGCGCAGGATGTTGCGGTCGATCTTGTCCAGTTCGCGGCGGCTCTGGTGCTGGGTGCGCATGGCGGGCTCCGTGTGGAATAACTTAACGCGATAATTCACTGGCAGTATGGCGTAAATATAGCCATATCGCCTGGATGTGTTCCTGTGAAACCGCTCTGCGCCGAGAACTAACGCCAAATGCCGATCGATAAACAGTGAATATCGCTGCTCGCGCCTTCCTATACTGCGCACATCTACGGTCAAAATAACAAACGCTCGCGGGTTCGCCCCGCAGCGAGGAGGCGAAGATGCGTGTTCTGGTACTCGGCAGCGGCGTGATTGGTACCGCCAGTGCCTACTATCTGGCCCGTGCCGGATTCGAGGTGGTGGTGGTCGATCGGCAGAACGGCCCGGCCCTGGAAACCAGTTTCGCCAATGCCGGCCAGGTTTCGCCTGGCTACGCCTCGCCCTGGGCCGCCCCGGGCGTGCCGCTGAAGGCCATCAAGTGGCTGCTGCAGCAGCACGCGCCGCTGGCGATCAAGGCCACCGCCGACATCGACCAGTACCTGTGGATGGCGCAGATGCTGCGCAACTGCACCGCCGCCCGCTACGCGGTGAACAAGGAGCGCATGGTGCGCCTGTCCGAGTACAGCCGCGACTGCCTCGACGAGCTGCGCGCCGAGACCGGCATCGCCTACGAAGGCCGCCAGCTCGGCACTACCCAGCTGTTCCGCACCCAGGCCCAGGTCGATGCCGCGGCCAAGGACATCGCCGTGCTGGAAGCCTCCGGCGTGCCCTACGAGCTGCTCGACCGCGACGCCATCGCCCGCGTCGAGCCGGCCCTGGCCGGGGTCAAGCACAAGTTGGCCGGCGCCCTGCGCCTGCCCAACGACCAGACCGGCGACTGCCAGATGTTCACCAGCAAGCTGGCCGAAATGGCCAAGGCCCTGGGCGTCGAGTTCCGTTTCGGGCAGAACATTCAGCGCCTGGACCACGCCGGCGACCGCATCAATGGCGTGTGGATCGACGGCAAGCTGGAGACCGCCGACCGCTACGTGCTGGCCCTCGGCAGCTACAGCCCGCAGCTGCTCAAGCCGCTGGGCATCAAGGCGCCGGTCTACCCGCTCAAGGGCTACTCGCTGACCGTGCCGATCACCGACCCGGCGATGGCGCCGACCTCGACCATCCTCGACGAGACCTACAAGGTCGCCATCACCCGCTTCGACAACCGCATCCGTGTCGGCGGCATGGCCGAGATCGCCGGCTTCGACCTGAGCCTCAACCCGGCCCGCCGCGCCACCCTGGAGATGATCACCAACGATCTCTACCCGCAGGGCGGCGATGTCAGCCGCGCCGAGTTTTGGACCGGCCTGCGCCCGGCCACCCCGGACGGCACGCCCATCGTCGGCGCCACCGCCTACCGCAACCTGTTCCTCAACACCGGACACGGTACCCTTGGCTGGACCATGGCCTGCGGCTCCGGTCGCTTCCTCGCCGATCTGATGGCGAACAAGCGTCCGCAGATCAGCGCCGAAGGCCTGGATATTTCCCGTTATGGCCGCACCAAGGAGAGCCACAAGCATGTCCATCCAGCGCCTGCGCATTGAGAAGCGCTACAGCGAAATCGTCATCCACAACGGCACCGTCTACCTGGCGGGCCAGCTGGCCGATGACTACGACGGCGATATCCGTGAGCAGACCCGCCAGACCCTGGCCAACATCGACCGCTTCCTGGCCGAGGCCGGCAGCGACAAGACCAAGATCCTCTCGGTGACCATCTACCTCAAGGACATGGCCGACTATGCCGGCATGAACCAGGTGTACGACGCCTGGGTCGCCGAGGGCGCCGCCCCGGCCCGCGCCTGTGTCGAGGCCAAGCTGTACGACCCGCGCGTGCTGGTGGAGATGATGGTCGTCGCCGCGCAAGCCTGAACATCCCTTTGGCCCGGCACCCCCGCCGGGCTTTTTTTAACCGAACGAAGTAGCCGCCATGCGTCCCGCCCGTGCCCTGATCGATCTCGAAGCCCTGCGTCACAACTACCGCCTCGCCCGCGAGGTCAGCGGCGCCAGGGCCCTGGCGGTGGTCAAGGCCGACGCCTACGGTCACGGTGCGGTGCGCTGCGCCCAGGCGCTGGAGGCGGAGGCCGACGGCTTCGCCGTGGCCTGCATCGAGGAGGCGCTGGAACTGCGCTACGCCGGCATCCGCCAGCCGATCCTGCTGCTCGAGGGCTTCTTCGAGGAGAGCGAGCTGAGCCTGATCGACCAGCACCAGCTGTGGTGCGTGGTACATGCCGCCTGGCAGGTCGAGGCGATCGAGCGGGCGCGCCTGGGGCGGTCGCTGCAGGTGTGGCTCAAGCTCGACTCGGGCATGCACCGGGTCGGCCTGCACCCGGCCGAATACCGCGACGCCTACGCCCGCCTGCTGGCCAGCGGCAAGGTCGAGAAGATCGTGCTGATGAGCCACTTCGCCCGCGCCGACGAACTGGACTGCCCGCGCAGCGAGGAGCAGGTCGCCCTGTTCGAGCAGGTCCGCGCCGGGCTGCAGGGCGAGGTCAGCCTGCGCAACTCGCCGGCCATCCTCGGCTGGCCGGGCATCGCCAGCGACTGGGTGCGCCCGGGCATCATGCTCTATGGCGCCACCCCCTTCGAGCAGGACCAGGCCCAGGCGGCGCGGCTGAAGCCGGTGATGACCCTGGAATCGAAGATCATCAGCGTGCGCGAACTGCCGGCCGGCGAGCCGGTGGGCTACGGCGCGCGCTTCGTCGCCGAGCGGCCGACCCGCGTCGGCGTAGTCGCCATGGGCTATGCCGACGGCTACCCGCGGCATGCCGCCACCGGCACGCCGGTGCTGGTCGAGGGCCAGATGACTCGTCTGATCGGCCGGGTGTCGATGGACATGCTCACCGTCGACCTCACCGACCTGCCGCAGGCCGGTCTCGGCAGCCGGGTCGAGCTGTGGGGGCGCAACGTCTCCGCCAGCGCCGTGGCCTATGGTTGCGGCAGCATTCCGTACCAGCTGTTCTGCAACCTCAAGCGGGTGCCGCGGCTCTATTCCGGGGGCTAGCTGTCAGGGCGCGGGGCAATTGCGTTTGCAGTGTTGTAAATACTGAACACTGGCCGCATCATACGGCCACCCAACTGCCTTGCTCCCAAGGAGGACCCCCGCATTGGACGTCGGTGTTCGACTGCAATCTATTCGCAAACTCAAAGGCCTTTCCCAGCGTGAACTCGCCAAGCGGGCGGGCGTCACCAACAGCACCATCTCGATGATCGAGAAGAACAGCGTGAGCCCCTCGATCAGCTCGCTGAAGAAGGTGCTCGGCGGCATCCCGATGTCGCTGGTGGAGTTCTTCTCCCTCGACCTGGAGCAGGACAACCACACCCAGGTGGTGTACCGGGCCGACGAACTGACCGACCTTTCCAGCGGCGCCGTGACCATGAAGCTGATCGGCAAGGCGCACCCCAGCCGGGCCATCACCTTCCTCGACGAAACCTACCCGCCGGGTACCGACACCGGCGAGGAAATGCTCAACCACGACGGCGAGGAAGCCGGCATGCTGGTGGACGGGCGCCTGGAGCTGACCGTGGGTGCCGAGGTGTTCATCCTCGAGCCGGGCGACAGCTACTATTTCGACAGCACCAAGCCGCACCGCTTCCGCAATCCGTTCGACCAGCCGGCGCGGCTGATCAGCGCCACCACGCCGGCGAACTTCTGAGGCGGCCACGGACGTTCGGCGCGCGCCGCACGTCCAATGCCCCTGCGACAAGTTGGGTTGTTCCGGCCGGCCGGCCTAACCGTTATACTGCGCCCGCTCGCGAAACCGTGGCCGCGGGCGTGTCTAGCCAATGAGGGTGTACCGTGAACCTGATCAAGAAGATGCTGGCGGCTCAAGCTGCCGTATTGGCCCTGTGGGCTGTGAGCGCTCAGGCTGCGACCAACGACGAGATCGCCGAGCGCATCAAGCCGGTGGGCGAGGTCTGCATCCAGGGTGAAGAATGCAAGGGCGTCGGCGCCGTGGCCGTGGCCGCCGGCGGTGGCGCCAAGTCCCCGGACGACGTGATCGCCGCCCACTGTGGCGCCTGCCACAATGCCGGCGTGCTGGGCGCACCGAAGGTCGGCGATACCGCCGCCTGGAAAGCGCGTGCCGATGCCAAGGGTGGCCTGGATGGCATCCTCAAGTCGGCCATCGCCGGCATCAACGCCATGCCGCCGAAAGGCACCTGCGCCACCTGCTCGGACGACGAGCTGCTCGGCGCGATCAAGAAGATGTCCGGCCTGTAACACCGGCCTCGACGAAAAAGCCGCCCGCGGGCGGCTTTTTTGTGCCTGTCTGGCCTGCGGCCGATTGTCGCGCCTCAGCGTTTGAGCAGGGCGCGCATGTTGGCCAGGGCATCGTTGCCGCGCGCGCTCTTGACCTCGGCCGGGGCATCCTCCTGGCCTTCCCAGACCAGGTCTTCCGGCGGCAGCTCGTCGAGGAAGCGGCTCGGCGAGCAGTCGATGATCTCGCCGTACTGCTTGCGCTTGGCGGCGAAGGTCAGGGTCAGGTTGCGCTTGGCGCGGGTGATGCCGACGTAGGCCAGGCGGCGCTCCTCCTCGATGGTGTCGGCCTCGATGCTGGAGCGGTGCGGGAGGATCTCCTCCTCGAAGCCGATGATGTACACCGAGGGGAACTCCAGGCCCTTGGAGGCGTGCATGGTCATCATCTGCACGCCCTCGGCACCTTCTTCCTCTTCCTGCTGGCGCTCCAGCATGTCGCGCAGGACCAGCTTGCCGATGGCGTCCTCGATGGTCATGTCGCCGTCCTCGTCCTTGTCGAGGGTGTTCTTCAGCGCCTCGACGAGGAACCAGACGTTGCCCATGCGCGCCTCGGCGACCTTGTCGCTGGAGGCGTTCTGGCGCAGCCAGTTCTCGTAGTCGATATCCATGATCATGCTGCGAATGGCGCCGATCGGGTCGTTGCCGGCGCACAGCTCTCGGATTTTGTCCATGTAGCGTTTGAAGCGGGCGAGGCGCTCGGTGTAGCGGCTGTCCAGGTGCTCGGCCAGGCCCAGCTCGTCGCTGGCGGCGTACATCGAGATGCCGCGCTCGCTGGCGTAGTTGCCGAGCTTCTCCAGGGTGGTGGAGCCGATCTCGCGGCGCGGCACGTTGATCACCCGCAGGTAGGCGTTGTCGTCGTCCGGGTTGACCAGCAGGCGGAAGTAGCTCATCAGGTCCTTCACCTCCTGGCGGGCGAAGAAGCTGGTGCCGCCGGAGAGGCGATAGGGGATCTGGTGGTGCTGCAGCTTCAGCTCCATCAGCTTGGCCTGGTAGTTGCCGCGGTAGAGGATGGCGAAGTCGCTGTACGGGCGCTCGGTGCGCAGGTGCTCGGTGAGGATCTCCAGGGCCACCCGCTCGCACTCGGCGTCCTCGTTGCGGGTGCGGATCACACGGATCTCGTCGCCGTGGCCCATCTCCGACCACAGCTGCTTCTCGAACACGTGCGGGTTGTTGGCGATCAGCACGTTGGCGCACTTGAGGATGCGGCTGGTGGAGCGGTAGTTCTGCTCCAGCATCACCACCTTGAGTGACGGGTAGTCTTCCTTGAGTAGCATCAGGTTTTCCGGGCGCGCGCCGCGCCAGGCATAGATCGACTGGTCGTCGTCGCCGACCACGGTGAACTGGTGGCGCATGCCGACCAGGAGCTTGACCAGCAGGTACTGGCTGGCGTTGGTGTCCTGGTACTCGTCTACCAGCAGGTAGCGGATGCGGTTCTGCCACTTCTCGAGGATGTCGGCGTGCTCCTGGAACAGCTTCACCGGCAGCAGGATCAGGTCGTTGAAGTCCACCGCGTTGTACGCCTTGAGCGTGCGCTGGTAGTGCAGGTAGACCACCGCAGCGGTCTGCTCCTTGGGGCCGCGCGCCTTGGCCAGCGCCTCGTCGGGCAGGATCAGGTCGTTCTTCCAGCTGTCGATCAGGTTCTTGATCTCGTCCACGCCGTCATCGCCGGCGTATTCCTTCTGCATGATGTCGGTCAGCAGGGCCTTGATGTCGCCGTCGTCGAAGATCGAGAAGCCGGGCTTGTAGCCCAGGCGCGCGTACTCCTTGCGGATGATGTTCATGCCCAGGTTGTGGAAGGTCGACACGGTCAGGCCACGCGCCTCGGCGCCCTTGAGCAGTGTGCCGACGCGCTCCTTCATCTCGCGCGCGGCCTTGTTGGTGAAGGTCATGGCGACGATATGGCGGGCCTGGATGCCGCATTGCTGCACCAGGTAGGCGATCTTGCGGGTGATCACGCTGGTCTTGCCGGAGCCGGCGCCGGCCAGCACCAGCAGCGGGCCGCCGACGTAGTTCACGGCCTCTTGCTGCCGGGGATTGAGTCGCGACATGGGGGGAATTCGGTCAGAAAAAACGAGGCGGCATTCTAGCAGCCGCAGGGCGCCGCCGGGGCGCATGCAGACCGCCGCCCGGCAGGCCGGGTTCCCAATAAAAAGCTTAAAGATTGTGTGCTAAGTCACTATTTTTAAAGATCATGTACGCTTGTGCCAGTCGGCCCCCGTTGCCGCTGCTAAGCCTTTCCCGCAGGATGCGCAGAAATCTGCACAGGATGGGCAGCAAGAGAACGCCGTTGAACGGTGCACGCAGACAGGAATGGTCTGTCAATCCGACCCTGGGGAGGTCATTTGTCCGCGCACGTCGAACCCATGCGCCTGGTCCTGCTGGCCGAAGAGCCACAGTGGGCTGCCTTGCTGCGCGCGCGACTCGAGGCCCTGGACGGCATCTTCCCGCTGATCACCGCGCCGTCCTGGGAGGCGGCCAGCAGCCTGTTCGACGATGGCGCTCCTGGGCTGCTGCTGACCACTCCCGCTTGCCAGCCGGCGCCCGGCCGCTGTTCGCTGCCGACCATCCTGCTGCTCGACGAGGAACCTGCTACGGAGCCGGCCGATGTCTGTGACTGGCTGGTACGCGACAACCTGGGTGTCGACATGCTGCGCCGCTGCCTGCGCTATGCCGGCGAGCGTGGGCGCCTGCAGGCGACCCTGCAGCGTCTGGCCGAACAGGATCCGCTGACCGGCATCGCCAATCGCCAGGGCTTCCAGACCCTGCTGGCGGCGCGCCTGGCCGAATATCAGGGGCGCGGCCTGGCCCTCGGTCACCTCGATCTGGACAACTTCAAGCACGTCAACGACGCCCTCGGCTACCAGGCCGGCGACCGCCTGATCCTGCAGGTGGTGGCCCGTCTCAAGGCCCAGCTGGAGGCCGGCGATACCCTGGCGCGGCTGGGCAGCGACGAATTCGCCCTGCTTCTCGACCTGCGCCGCGAGCCGGGGCGTGCCGAGCGCGTGGCCGAGCGCATCACCGAGGTATTGTCCGAGCCCTACTGGGTGGACGGCGAGAGCCTGCTGCTCGGCTGTAGCCTCGGCCTTGCCCATGCCCGCGCTGGCGAGAGTGCCGACCCGCTGTTGTGGCATGCGCACATCGCCATGCAGCAGGCCAAGGCGGCCCAGGGCTGTACCTATCACCTGTACGACGAGCGCATCCACCGCGGCGCGCGCAGCATGGCCGACCTGGAGAGCGAGCTGCGCCGCGCCCTGCGCCGCGACGAGCTGGAGCTGCACTATCAGCCACGGCTGTGCCTGCAGAGCGGGCGCATCCTCGGCCTGGAGGCGTTGGTGCGCTGGCGGCATGCCGAGCGCGGCCTGCTCGGCCCGGACGAGTTCGTGCCGCTGGCCGAGGAGAGCGGGCTGATCGTGCCGCTCGGCTACTGGGTGATCGCCCGCGCCCTGCGCGACATGCAGTGGCTGCGCGGGCGCGGCCTGCCGGCGCTGCACATGGCGGTCAACCTGTCATTCCGTCAGTTCCAGGACAGCCAGCTGCTGGCCACCCTCGGCCGCCTGATCGAGGAGCGCGGGGTGGATGCCCAGTGGCTGGAGTTCGAACTGACCGAGACGGCGGTGATGCGCCGCAGCGAGCAGGTGCGGCAGACCATGCAGGCCCTCGGCCGGCTCGGCGTGCGCTTCTCGCTGGACGACTTCGGTACCGGCTTCTCCTCCTTCGTGCACCTGAACAACCTGCCGATCACCCTGCTGAAGATCGACAAGAGCTTCGTCGGCGGCATGGGCGAGCGCGCGGAGAATCGCCAGCTGGTGCGGGCCATGATCAACCTGGCGCACAACCTGCACCTGGAGGTGGTCGCCGAGGGCGTGGAGAACGCCGAGCAGCTGGCCCTGCTGCGCCAGTTCGGCTGTGACCAGGTGCAGGGCTACCTGATCAGCAAGCCGCTGCCGCTGGCCGAGCTGGCGCGCTTCCTGGTGTTCGGCCTGCGTCAGCCGCTGCTCGGTGGCTTACCGTCCTAGGCCAGGTAGCCCGCACGACCTGGCCGGTAGCCCGGATGCAATCCGGGGGCGGGCTCACCTGTTTCCCGGATTGCTACGACAGGCAGGCCTCTGCCGGTACCGCGTGCGGCCGCAGCATCCGCACCATGCGCCATTCGAAGCCCAGGGTCAGGCCGATGGCCGCGCAGGCCAGGCCGCCGGCCAGGCCCCACCACACGCCTTCGGCGCCCCAGCCGAGCGGGAAGGCCAGCGCCCAGGCCAGCGGAATGCCGATCACCCAGTAGCAGAGAATGCCGACCAGCAGGGTGGTCTTGCCGTCCTTGAGACCGCGGATCGCGCCCATGGCGATGGTCTGGATGCCGTCGAACAGCTCGAACCAGGCGGCCACCGCCAGCAGGCTCACGGCCAGCGCCACCACGGCGGCGAACTGCGGGTCGTGGCGGTCGAGGAACAGCCCCACCACCCATTCCGGCGCTAGCCAGAACAGCAGGGCGAAGGCCAGCATGCAGCAGGCGCCGCCGCCGATGCCCAGGCGTCCGGCGCGGCGGGCATCGGCCAGGCGCCCGGCGCCGAAGTGCTGGCCGATGCGGAAGGTGGTGGCGTAGGAGATGCCCACCGGCACCATGAAGGCCACGTACACCGACATGATGGCGATCTGGTGTGCGGCCAGCGCGTCGCTGCCGATGGCGCCCATGCACAGGGCGGCGAAGGCGAACATGCCGGACTCCACCGCATAGGTACCTCCGATCGGCAGGCCTAGGCGCAGCAGCTCGCGCAGCTCGGCCAGGCGCGGGCGCAGCAGGCCGCGCGCCAGCGGGTAGGCGGCGTAGGCCGGGTGGCGCAGCAGATGGAGGAACAGCAGCAGGGTCATGGCGTTGGCCACCAGCGCGGTGACCAGGCCGATGCCGGCCAGGCCCAGCGGCGGCAGGCCGAACCAGCCGTGGATCAGCGCCCAGTTGAGGGCGAAGTTGGCCGCCGCGCCGCCGATGCTGATGGCCATCACCGGGCCCGGCCGGCCGATGGCCGCCGGGAAGCCGCGCAGGGCTATGAAGCCGAGGTAGCCGGGCAGGGCGAACACCAGGGTGGAGAGAAACTGCATCGCCCCCTCGATGTTGTGCGGCTCCTGGCCGAAGCGCGCCAGCAGCGGGCCGAGGTTCCACAGCAGCAGGCCGCTGGCCAGGGCCAGGCCGCCGGCCAGCCACAGGCCGTTCTGCGCCAGGCGGGTGACCCCGGTGCTGTCGCCGGCGCCGTGACGGATGGCGATCAGGTTGCCCACTGCGGCCAGCACGCCGACGCAGAAGATCGACACGAAGGAATAGCTGGCCGCGCCCAGGCCGCCGGCGGCCAGCTCGGCGGGGCCCAGCTTGCCCATCATCAGGGTGTCGGTGAACACCATCAGCACATGGGCCAGCTGCGCGGCGATCAAGGGGCCGGCGAGGCGGAAGAGGGCGACCAGTTCGGTGCGGACGGACTGCGGCATGATGAGTCAGGCTCAAGAGAAGACTTGCCGGGAAAAATCCGGCGGGCGGAGAATGGCGCCATTCTCGGGAGTCGACGCGACGCGCACAAAAGGAAAAAAGCGATGCCTGGCATGACTAATACTCATGGGATTGGCGCATGAGCCGGCGCCTGCCGCCGCTCTATGCCCTGCGTGCCTTCGAGGCGGCCGCGCGGCATGCCTCCTTCACCCGCGCCGCCGCCGAGCTGGCCATCACCCAGAGTGCGGTGAGCCGGCATATCCGCACCCTGGAGGAGCACTTCGGCTGCCGCCTGTTCGAGCGCAGTGGTCGCCACCTGCAGCTGACCGAGACGGCGCGCGGCCTGCTGCCCGGCGTGCGCGAGGGTTTCGATGCGCTGGAGAAGGCCTGCGCCACCCTGCGCAACGAGGACGCCTGCCTGCGCCTGAAGGCGCCCTCGACCCTGACCATGCGCTGGCTGCTGGCGCGCCTGTCGCTGTTCCGCCTGGGCAACCCGGACAGCGAGGTGCAGCTGACCAGTGCCTGGATGGACGTGGACAAGGTCGACTTCCACCACGAACCCTTCGACTGCGCCGTGCTGCTGGGCAATGGCGACTTTCCCGAGGAGTGGGACAGCGTGCTGCTGTTCGAGGAGTGGCTGATCCCGGTGTGTGCCGCCGAGGCGGTGCAGGACGGCCCCTGGGACCTGGCCCGGCTGCAGGCCGCCGAGCAGCTGCACCCGACTCCGGATCGCCGCGACTGGCGCCAGTGGCTGCAGGCCACCGGCCTGAGCGACCGGGTGCCGCTCAAGGGCGGCCAGCTGTTCGACATGCTGGAGCTGGGCATCGTCGCCGCCGCCCGTGGCTACGGGGTGTCCATCGGCGATCTGCTGCTGGTCGCCGAGGACGTCAATGCCGGGCGCCTGGGTTTACCCAGGCCGACCGCCGTGTACAGCGGCTGCAGCTATTACCTGGTGTGGCCGAAGACGCACCGCGCGCAGGCGCGCCTGCGTCGGCTGCGTGACTTCCTGCTGGCCGAGGTGGCGCAGATGCGTCTGCCGGCCGTCGAGCGCATCATGCCGGGTGCGTAAAAAATAATGGACCATGAGGCCGCGCCCCAGCAGGGGCTTACGGGGTAAGTGGCCGTTTTTTGGCGCCTGCAGCCCTGCTGGCGCTATGCTCTTTTTACGCCATCCGCCTGAAATGTTTGACATATTTTACGTCTCTGGAGAGACTGTGTGGGCGGTTCGACTGTTATGCGGCCGTCGCGGGTGGTCCGTTACCTCCCATTCCCATGCCTCCAGGTGAGGCCCAGCTACGCCGCCGACAGACGGAACCGTGCCAAACAGGTAGCGCGTCGATCTCCCGACCCACCTGCACAGCAACGGCAGATCGATCTGCCCCAAGGTGACGTATGTCCAACAACAGTGCCAAGAACACTTCTTCCAAACGCAAACCCGTCGTGTTGATGTCCATGGGCGCCCAGGAGCGCAAGGGCCACGACTATCAGGTAATGACTCACAAATACATCACGCCGCTGGTGGAGATCGCCGGCTGCGTACCCGTGCTGGTGCCCACCTGCTGTGGTGCCGATGACCTCGAGCAATACCTGGACATGGCCGACGGCGTGTACCTGACCGGTGCCGGTTCGAACATCGACCCGACCCTCTACGGCCAGGAGAACCTCACCCCGGAGAAGGGTCAGGATCGCGACCGCGACCTGTTCGACCTGCCGCTGATCAAGGCCGCCATCGCCCGTGGCCTGCCGGTCTTCGGCATCTGCCGCGGCATGCAGGAAATCAACGTGGCCCTGGGCGGCGACATTCACCAGAAGGTGTATGCCGAGCCGGGCTTCAACGACCATCGCGAAAACCCCGAGGACCCGGTGGCGGTGCAGTACGCCGAGGCGCACAAGGTGCGCATCGAGCCGAACAGCTGGCTGGCCCGGGTGCTGGGGCGCGAGGAGATCGGCGTCAACTCGCTGCATGGCCAGGGCATCAAGACCCTGGGCAAGGGCCTGGAGCCGCTGGCCCGTGCCGAGGACGGCCTGATCGAGGCCTTCCACGCGCCGAGCCTGTCGCCCTTCCTGTTCGCCGTGCAGTGGCACCCGGAGTGGCAGGCCGCGCAGAACCCGGATTCGGTGAAGATGTTCGAGGCCTTCGGCGAGGCCTGCCGCCAGCACCAGAAAGGTGGCCAGCGCAGCGCCGCCTGAGCCTGCAGGTCCTGGAAAAAGCCCGGCATATGCCGGGCTTTTTCGTTTCAGCGCACCAGGTGCAGGTAGTGCATGTGCTTCTCGTACTGGTCGAGGATGTCGTCGATTACCGCCTCGCGTACCCAGCCCATCACGTCGTAGTCCTGGCCGCCCTCGCGCAGGTGGACTTCGGCGCGGAAGTACTTGCGCTCCTCGTTGCCGTCGTCGCCGGTGTCCCGCAGGGCGAAGCTGGGCTGGGCGAAGGCGCGCGGGCGCACCTCGTAGCTGAAGTCGGTCTCGCTGCCATGCGCCACGGCCAGGCGCACGCGGCCGTCGGCACCGCTCTCGACCGTCGCCGGCAGGCCCTGCTTGCGCAGCTCCTCGGCCACCGCCTGGCAGGCCGGCTGCACCACTTCGTCGATGAAGCGGGTGACGTGGGCGCGGCGCGGGAACATCGCCAGGTTGCGCAGACGCCGCTGCCAGCCGCCGTGCTGACGGGCCAGCGGGCGTGAACCGTTGAGCGCCTGGAAGCGCACACCGCGCTTGGTGGCGTCCAGCTTCAGCGCGCGCAGCATGCCCCAGATGGCCGCCAGCAGGACGATGGAGAAGGGCAGGGCGCTGGCGATGGTGGCCGTCTGCAGCGCCTTGAGGCCGTCGGCCAGGAGCAGGGCGATGGCCACCACGCCGATCAGGATCGACCAGAACAGGCGCTGCCACAGCGGCGTGACGGTCCTGCCGCCGGAGGCCAGCATGTCGACCACCAGGGCGCCGGAGTCGGCCGAGGTGACGAAGAACACCACCACCATGGCCACCGCGACCAGCGACAGCAGGTCGCTCAGCGGGAACTGTTCGAGGAAGGCGAACAGCGCCAGCGAGCTGTCGGCATTTACCGTCTCGGCCAGGCTGCCCAGGCCCTGGTTGAGCACCAGGTGGATGGCGGTGTCGCCGAACACGGTCATCCACAGCAGGGTGAAGCCGGCCGGCACGAACAGCACGCCGCTGATGAACTCGCGGATGGTGCGGCCGCGCGAGATGCGCGCGATGAACAGGCCGACGAAGGGCGACCAGGACAGCCACCAGCCCCAGTACAGCAGGGTCCAGCCACCGATCCAGTCGGTCGGCTCGTAGGCGTAGAGGTTGAAGGTCTTGCTGACGATCTCGGAGAGGTAGGCGCCGCTGTTCTGCACGAAGGTCTTGAGCAGGAGCACCGTCGGCCCCAGCACCAGGACGAACAGCAGCAGGAACACTGCCAGCGCCAGGTTGAGCTCCGAGAGGATGCGGATGCCCTTGTTCAGGCCGCTGGCCACCGACAGCGTGGCCAGGGCGCAGATGGCGGCGATCAGGCTGATCTGCACCGGGGGGCTGACTGGCAGGCCGAACAGGTGGTGGAAGCCGCTGTTGATCTGCAGCACGCCGTAGCCCAGCGAGGTGGCCACGCCGAACACGGTGCCAAGGATGGCGAAGGTGTCCACCGCATGGCCGATGGGGCCGTGGATGCGCTCGCCGATCAGCGGGTAGAGCGCCGAACGCAGGGTCAGCGGCAGGTCGTGGCGGAAGCAGAAGAAGGCCAGGATCAGCGCGACGATGGCGTAGATCGCCCAGGCGTGCAGGCCCCAGTGGAAGAAGGTCAGCTTCATCGCCTCGCGCGCGGCCTGCGCCGTGCCGGCCTCGCCCACTGGCGGGGCGGTGAAGTGCATCAGCGGTTCGGCCACGCCGAAGAACATCAGGCCGATGCCCATGCCGGCGGAGAACAGCATGGCGAACCAGGTGGTGTTGCGGTACTCGGGCTGGCTGTGGTCGGGGCCCAGCTTGAGGTCGCCATAGCGGCTGACGGCGAGGAATACGCAGCAGATCAGGATCAGGGCGACGGTGAGGACGTAGAACCAGCTGGCCTTGTCGATGATCCAGCTTTGCAGCCAGGCGAACTGGTCTTGTGCATGCTCCGGCAGCAGCACGCTGTAGAGCACCAGGGCGAGGATGAGAAGGGCGGAGCCGAAGAATACCGGCCGGTTGAGCGAAGACGAAGATGCCTCCATTGAGCTAGCTCTCCTTGTTATCGGATGGGCCGCCAAGGGCGGAAGGCCAGCCATCCTAACACAGATCGATAGCTTTTTTCTCTGAGGAGTCTGCTCCTGATAATTCCGTTGGATCAGATGCCGTTGCTGGGACGGTACTGCAGGGCCTCGGCCAGGTGCGCGCGGCCGATCTCGCTGGCGCCTTCCAGGTCGGCCAGGGTGCGCGCCACCTTGAGTAGGCGATGGGCTGCCCGCAGCGACAGGTTGAGGCGTTCGCAGGCCTGCTCCAGCCACAGCCGGTCGGCCTCGGGCAGGCGGCAATGCTGCTGCAGGCCCGGCAGATCGAGGAAGGCATTGGCGCAGCCCTGGCGCGCGAGCTGGCGCTGGCGTGCCTGGCTGACGCGGGCGGCGACCCGGGCGCTGCTCTCGCCAGCCTGGCTGCTGGCCAGCAGGCTGGTGCTTTCGCGCGCCACGGTGAGGTGCAGGTCGATGCGGTCGAGCAGCGGCCCGGACAGCTTGGCGCGGTAGCGCTGGATCTGTTCAGGAGTGCAGCGGCAGCGGCCGCCGGGGTCGCCCAGGTAGCCGCAGGGGCAGGGGTTCATCGCCGCCACCAGCTGGAAGCGCGCAGGGAAGCGCACCTTGTCGCGGGCCCGGGCGATCACGATATGGCCGGACTCCAGAGGCTCGCGCAGGACCTCGAGGACCTTGCGGTCGAACTCGGGCAGCTCGTCGAGGAACAGGATGCCGTGATGGGCCAGGCTGATCTCGCCGGGTTGCGGGCGGCTGCCGCCACCGACCAGCGCCGGCCCGGAGGCACTGTGATGCGGCTGGCGGAAGGGTCGGCGCGGCCAGGCGGTGAGCGGCGCATGGCTGGCCACCGAATGGATGGCCGCCACTTCCAGCGCCTCCTCCTCGGACAGTGCGGGCAGCAGGCCGGGCAGGCGGCTGGCCAGCAGGGTCTTGCCGGTGCCCGGAGGCCCGCTGAGCAGCAGGTTGTGGCCGCCGCTGGCGGCGATCAGCAGGGCGCGCTTGGCCGCCAGCTGGCCCTGCACTTCGGCCAGGTCGGGGTAAGCCGCTTCCTGGCGCAGCAGGCCGTTGGCCTGATAGGGCGATAACGGCGTGTGGCCGTTGAGGTGGGCGGCGATCTGCAGCAGGTGGTCGACTGCCAGCACCTTGAGGCCCGAGGCCAGGCTGGCTTCCTCAGCATTGGCCCGCGGCACCACCAGGGTGCGTCCGGCGGCGCGGGCGGCCAGGGCGGCGGGCAGCACGCCCTGTACCGCGCGCAGCTCGCCGGACAGCGCCAGCTCGCCCAGGCATTCCAGTTCGCCCAGGCCGGCCGCCGGCACCTGCTCGCTGGCCGCCAGCACGCCGAGGGCGATGGCCAGGTCGAAGCGGCCGCCGTCCTTGGGCAGGTCGGCAGGCGCCAGGTTGAGGGTGATGCGCCGCGGCGGGAAATCGAAGCCGGCGTTCTGGATCGCACTGCGCACGCGATCCTTGCTTTCCTTGACCGCGGTTTCCGGCAGGCCGACCAGGGTCAGGGCTGGCAGGCCGTTGGCCAGGTGCGCCTCGACGGTGACGGGCGGCGCTTCGACGCCGACCTGGGCGCGGCTGTGGACGATGGCGAGGGACATGGATCACTCCTTGATCGCATGCCGCCGAGGCTTATTCGGCGGGTGGGTTCTGCCTGGCTTCCAGCTCTGCCAGCTTGGCCTCCAGGGCTTCCAGGCGCGCACGGGTACGCGCCAGTACGGCCATCTGGCTGTCGAATTCTTCGCGGCTGACCAGGTCCAGCTTGCCGAAGGCGCTCTGCAGCAGGGCCTTGAGCTGGGCTTCGATCTCGCCGCGCGGCAGCGGGTTGTCGCCGCTGAACAGGCGCGAGGCGTGGCTGGCGAGGGTGTCGAGGATGGCTTTGGGCGGCAGCATGGCGGGTCGTTCCGGTGGCAAACGGCGGCAGTGTAGCACGCGGGGCGCGCCGGCCGGGCCGGACGGGGCAGGTGCACGATTTTCGCTCACTGGGCGCGCCGGCTCTGCACCAATGCTGTGCAATGACTGATCGGTCGTTGTTGTGGCGATTTCTGCGGTCCGCCCTAACTGCATGAAAAAGTGGCCTTTTGGCATAGCTGGCAAGCTTTCTGCTTAACACCCCGTGACGCGTGCACCGATGCAGTACCGGTGCGCAGGCCGAGGCGGGGGAGTGTCTCGGTGGATGCGGTTGGTTGGCATCGGGCTAAGGCGGCCGATGCGTTTCAAAAGCCAGACACTGCGCTTAGACTTGAGCCGGGTTCGTTTTCCTGGGGCGAGTCCACCAATACGGGAGAGAGTTTCATGAAGCTAGTCACTGCCATCATCAAGCCGTTCAAGCTGGACGACGTGCGCGAGTCGCTGTCGGAGATCGGCGTGCAGGGCATCACCGTGACCGAAGTCAAGGGCTTCGGCCGGCAGAAGGGCCACACCGAGCTGTATCGCGGCGCGGAATACGTGGTGGATTTTCTGCCCAAGGTGAAGATCGACGTGGCCATCGCCGACGACCAGCTGGACCGGGTCATCGAGGCGATCACCAAGGCGGCCAACACCGGCAAGATCGGTGACGGCAAGATCTTCGTCGTCAATCTGGAACAGGCCATCCGCATCCGTACCGGCGAAACCGGCACCGACGCAGTTTAAGCCTCAGAACCCCACACGCCCCAGGAGAAAAACACATGACTCTGCGTAAGATCGCAGGGCTTGGAGCCCTGCTGTCCCTCGTAACCCCTGGCCTGGCCATGGCTGACGAGGTTGTTCTCAACTCCGGCGACACCGCCTGGATGCTTACCGCGACCGCGCTGGTGCTGTTCATGACCATCCCGGGCCTGGCGCTGTTCTACAGCGGCATGGTGCGCTCCAAGAACGTTCTTTCGGTGATGATGCAGTGCTTCGCCATCACCGGCCTGATCAGCATTCTCTGGGTGGTCTACGGCTACAGCCTGGCCTTCGACACCACCGGCATGGAGAAGGGCGTCACCAACCTCAACTCCTTCGTCGGCGGTCTGAACAAGGCCTTCCTCAGCGGCCTGACCCCGGACAGCCTGATCGGCGCCTTCCCGGAGAGCGTGTTCATCGTCTTCCAGATGACCTTCGCCATCATCACCCCGGCCCTGATCGTCGGTGCCTTCGCCGAGCGCATGAAGTTCTCCGCGATGCTGATCTTCATGGCCGTGTGGTTCACCCTGGTCTACGCGCCGATGTGCCACATGGTCTGGTCCGGTGACGGCGCCTTCCTGTGGGACGAGGGCGTGCTGGACTTCGCCGGCGGCACCGTGGTGCACATCAATGCCGGTATCGCCGGTCTGGTGGCCTGCCTGGTGCTGGGCAAGCGCAAGGGCTACCCGACCACCCCGATGGCGCCGCACAACCTCGGCTACACCCTGGTCGGTGCCGCCATGCTGTGGATCGGCTGGTTCGGCTTCAACGCCGGCTCCGCCATCGCCGCCAACGGCACCGCCGGCATGGCCATGCTGGTGACCCAGATCGCCACCGCCGCCGCAGCGCTGGGCTGGATGTTCGCCGAGTGGATCACCCACGGTAAGCCGAGCGCCCTGGGCATCGCTTCCGGCGTGGTCGCCGGCCTGGTCGCCATCACCCCGGCTGCCGGCACCGCCGGCCCGATGGGCGCCCTGGTGATCGGTCTGGCTTCCGGCGTGATCTGCTTCTTCTGCGCCACCAGCCTCAAGCGCAAGCTGGGCTACGACGATTCCCTGGACGCCTTCGGCGTACACGGCATCGGCGGTATCGTCGGCGCCATCCTCACCGGCGTGTTCGCTGCACCGGTACTGGGCGGCTTCGGTAGCGTGGAAGACATTGGCGCCCAGGTCTGGATCCAGATCGTCGGCGTGCTGGTCACCGTGGTCTACACCGGCATCGTCACCTTCGTCATCCTCAAGGTGCTGGACCTGGTGATGGGCCTGCGCGTGACCGAGGAGCAAGAGACCGTCGGTCTCGACCTCTCCGAGCACAACGAGCGCGGCTACAACCTGTAAGCCTCGCAGCTGTAAGAGAACGCCCGGTCCGCCGGGCGTTTTTCTGTCCGCGCCAACGGCGGCGCGATGCGTTCCCGGTACAAAGGAGTACCCCATGGACAGTACGGCCCTGATCCCCCTGCAGTACGCGCTGGATACCTTCTATTTCCTCATCTGTGGCGCCCTGGTGATGTGGATGGCGGCGGGCTTCGCCATGCTCGAATCGGGCCTGGTGCGCGCCAAGAACACCACCGAGATCCTGACCAAGAACATCGTCCTCTATGCCCTGGCCTGCGTGGTCTATCTGCTGCTCGGCTACTACCTGATGTATGGCGGCGCCGCCGGTGGCGTGCTGCCCAACTTCGGCTTCCTGATCGGTACCGAGCACGCCGTGGACACGGTGGCGGCCGGTGGCGAGGGTGCGCCCTACTACGCCAAGCGCGCCGACTTCTTCTTCCAGGTGGTGTTCGTCGCCACCGCCATGTCGATCGTCTCCGGTGCCGTGGCCGAGCGCATGAAGCTGTGGGCCTTCCTGGTCTTCGCCCTGTTCATGTGCGGCCTGATCTACCCGGTGGGAGGCTACTGGACCTGGGGCGGCGGCTTCCTCAAGGAGGCCGGCTTCAAGGACTTCGCCGGCTCCGGCATCGTTCACCTGGCCGGCGCCACCGCGGCCCTGGCCGGGGTCATCCTGCTCGGCCCGCGCAAGGGCAAGTACGGCAGCCAGGGACAGATCAACGCCATCCCAGGCGCCAACCTGCCGCTGGCCACCCTGGGCACCTTCATCCTCTGGTTCGGCTGGTTCGGCTTCAACGGCGGCTCGCAGCTGAAGATCAGCACCATCGCCGACGCCAACGCGGTGGCCGCGGTGTTCGTCAACACCAACCTGGCCGCTGCCGGTGGCCTGCTGGCGGCGCTGGTGGTGGCACGCATCCTGTTCGGCAAGGCCGACCTGACCATGATCCTCAATGGTGCCCTGGCCGGCCTGGTGGCCATCACCGCCGAGCCGTCGACGCCGAGCGGCGTACAGGCCGCGCTGATCGGTGCGGTCGGCGGCGTACTGGTGGTGTTCAGCATCCTGCTACTGGACCGGCTGCGCATCGACGACCCGGTCGGCGCCATCTCGGTGCATGGCGCCAGCGGTATCTGGGGTGTGCTGGCCGTGCCGCTGACCAATGCCGATGCCAGCTTTTCCGCGCAGCTGCTCGGTGTTACCTGCATCTTCGCCTGGGTATTCATAGCCAGCCTGCTGGTGTGGGGACTGATCAAGCTGGTGATGGGGCTGCGCGTCAGCGAGGAGGACGAGTACGAGGGGGTCGACATCGCCGAGTGCGGGATGGAGGCCTACCCCGAGTTCACCCGCAAATAGTCGCCTCGGCAGTCGTTGCAAAGGGCGCTGCGGCGCCCTTTGCTTTTTCTGCGGCCGCGCTAGAATGCGCCCCCAACGGATGCTGCGGGCGGCTGCGATGTGGCAACAACGGCTGATCGAACTGCGCCCGCGGGCGCGCGGTTTTCACCTGGTGACCGACGAGCTGGTGGCGGCGCTGCCGGAACTGGCCCAGTGCCGCATCGGTCTGCTGCACCTGTGGCTGCAGCACACGTCGGCCTCGCTGACCATCAACGAGAATGCCGATGGCGCGGTACGGCGTGACTTCGAGCGCTTCTTCAACCGTCTTGTGCCCCAGGGCGAAGGTGGCTACGAGCACGACTACGAGGGGCCGGACGATCTGCCGGCGCACTTCAAGTCGAGCCTGCTCGGCTGTCAGCTGAGCCTGCCGGTCAGCGAGGGGCGCCTGGCACTTGGCACCTGGCAGGGTATCTATCTCGGCGAGCACCGCGATCATGGTGGTTCACGCCGGGTACTGGCGACCCTGCAGGGCGAATGGCGTTGAAGACCGAAGAATTTTTTCCGGTGGCATGTTTGCAATGCGTGCCACTGGGCTATAAGTAACCTGCTTTGCGCAAGTCATGAGGTAGAACATGAGCGACGAAGAACTGGAACAGGACGACCTGGAAGGCGCCGACGAGGATGACGGCGAGGAGCTGGAAGCGGCCGATGCCGGTGATGATGGCGAGGACGACGGCAGCGATGCCGTAGAGCCTGGCAGCAAGCCGAGCAAGAAGGCCAAGGCAGCCGAGGAAGTCGAGGAACTGCCCAGTGTAGAAGCCAAGCAGAAGGAGCGCGACGCCCTGGCCCGTGCCATGGAAGAGTTCCTTTCGCGCGGTGGCAAGGTCCAGGAGATCGAGCCCAACGTGGTGGCCGATCCGCCCAAGAAGCCGGACAGCAAGTACGGCAGCCGCCCCATCTGAGGACGGTCGCCGCCATGAAAAAGCCCGCCATCCGGCGGGCTTTTTCATGGGCGGGTCTAACGCATGGCGCTCCAGCCGGCCAGCAGCGCCGGCAGCTCGGCCAGGCGGCGGATCTGTGCGTCCGGCGTGGCCTCGCCCTGCCAGTCCTTGCCCTGCGGGTTGAACCAGATGGCGCGCAGGCCGGCGGCCTTGGCCCCGGCGATGTCGTCGCCGGGATGGTCGCCGATGTGCGCGGCCTGCGGCGCCTCGACCCCGGCGCGCTGCAGGGCGGCCTGGAAGGGCTTGGGATCGGGCTTGCCGATGCCCATCTGCTCGGCGCTGATGGCGAAGCGGAAGTAGTCGGCCAGGCCCAGGCGGGCCACCTCGGCATTGCCGTTGGTGATCACGCCGAGGATGTAGCGCTCGGCCAGGTGTTCGAGGATGCGGTGCACGTCGGGAAAGAACTCGACCCGGTGGCGCGCGGCGAGGAACACCTGGAAGCCCTGCTCGGCCAGTGCCTGCGCTTCCAGCGCGGGATAGCCGGCCTCCGCCAGGGCGTGGAACAGGATGCGCCGGCGCAGCTCGCTGAGGCGATGCTTGAGCATGGGATCCGCGCCCAGCAGGCGTGCGCGAATCGCCCACAGGTGCTCGATCGGCACCGGCCCCAGGCGCGGCGCTTCGGCAGCCAGCCAGTCACGCAGGGCGGCCTCGGCGCCGTGCATCACCGGGGCTACATCCCACAGGGTGTCGTCGAGGTCGAAGGTGATCAGGCGCAGGCTCATGGGGTCTCGCTCTTGCGTTTGGCGCGGGGGTGGGCGCCGTCGTAGACCTTGGCCAGGTGCTGGAAGTCCAGGTGGGTGTAGATCTGCGTGGTGGCGATATCGGCATGGCCGAGCAGCTCCTGCACGGCGCGCAGGTCCTGGCTGGATTCCAGCATGTGGCTGGCGAAGGAGTGTCGCAGCATGTGCGGGTGCAGGTGCTGGCCCAGCTCGCGCACACCGGCCTGGCGTACCCGCAGCTGGATGGCGCGGGGGGTCAGGCGCTTGCCCTGGCGGCCGACGAACACCGCACCATCCTGCGGGTTGCTCAGGGCGCGCAGTGGCAGCCAGGCCTGCATGGCCTCGCAGGCCTTGCGTCCGACCGGCAGCTCGCGCGCCTTGTTGCCCTTGCCGCGCACCCGGACCAGGCCGGCGGGCAGGTCGAGGCCGTCGAGATCCAGGCCGACCAGCTCGGACAGGCGCAGGCCGGAGGAATAGAACAGCTCGAGCATGGCCTGGTCGCGGCGGGCGATGAAGTCGTCCTCCACGCCGCCATCCAGCAGCTGCGCCGTGCGGTCGGCATCCAGCGCGCGCGGCAGGCGGCGCTCGCCCTTGGGCGCGGACAGGCCGCCCGCCGGGTCATGCCGGCACTGGCCCTCGCGATTGAGGTACTGGTAGAAACCGCGCACGGCCGAGAGCAGGCGCGCCAGCGAACGGCTGGACTGACCCTGGGCATGCAGGCGGGCGACGAAGCTACGCAGGCTGCGGGTGTCGAGGTCGGCCCAGCTGGCGATGGCGCCCTTCTCGCACAGGGCGAGCACTTTCAGCAGGTCGCGGCGATAGCCATCGAGGGTATGGCTGGACACCTGGCGTTCGCTGCGCAGGTGTTCGAGGAAGGCGTCGAGGCTGCTCTGCATGGCGACTCCGGCAGACGACGATGGGCCGCACGCGGCCCGGGGCTTAGCGTACCGAGCGCAGCGGCGCGGCGAAGCGTGGCAGGACGCGGGCCAGGACCTCGGCGACGTAGCCGAGGAACAGGGTGCCGAGGCTGCTCTTGTAGTGCTGCGGGTCCGGGCTGCCGATGGCCAGCACGCCGTGCAGGCCCTGGTGGGTCAGGCTAACCACGGCGGCCGAGCCGACCTGGGTGCATTCGTCCGCGCCGAAGATGAACTCCAGCTCGGCCGGGCGCAGCACGCCGCAGGTGGTCTTGCCGCCGCCGAGCAGGCCGCCGATGGCCTGGTGGGCCTCGGCCGAGCTGACCGAACGACCGACGCCCAGCGGCGTTTCGCTGAACAGGATGAGGCTGACGAAGGGCACCTGGAACTCATGGCGCAGGCTGTCTTCCACCGCGCCGATGACTTCTTCCAGGCTGCCGGCATCGAGCAGGCCGAGCACCAGGCGGCGGGTCTTGTCGAACAGGCGGTCGTTGTCGCGGGCCACGTCCATCAGCTGCGACAGGCGATGGCGCATCTCGATGTTGCGCTCGCGCAGCAGCTTGACCTGGCGCTCCACCAGCGACACGGCCTCGCCGGGCTGGTGCGGAATGCGCAGCTCGGGGATCAGCTCCTCATGGTCGACGAAGAATTCCGGGTGCTGCCGCAGGTAGGCGGCGACGCTCTCGGAGTCGAGTTTCACGAGCTGATCCTGGTCACTCATAGACGAACCTGTCCTTCGTACACGCGAACGGCGGGTCCGGTCATCATAACCGGCTGGCCGGGCCCTGCCCACTCGATGGACAACTTGCCGCCCGGCAGCTCCAGCTGCAACGGCGAGTCCATCCAGCCCTGGCGGATGGCGGCCACGGCCGCGGCGCAGGCGCCGGTGCCGCAGGCCTGGGTCTCGCCGGCGCCGCGTTCCCACACGCGCAGGCGCGCCTGCTTGCGGTCGATGACCTGCAGGAAGCCGACGTTGACCCGCTTGGGGAAGCGCGGGTGGTGTTCCAGCTTCGGTCCCAGGCTGTGCACCGGCGCGCTGTCGACGTTGTCGACGCGCAGCACGGCGTGCGGGTTGCCCATGGACACGGCGGCCAGCTGCACGGACTGACCGTCCACCTCCACCGCGTAGCTGAGCGCCTCGGCGTCGGCCTGGAAGGGGATCTGCTCGGGGACCAGGCGCGGCGCGCCCATGTCCACGGTGACCTGGCCGTCCGGACGCAGGTTGAGCTCGATGATGCCGCCCTTGGTCTCGACGCGGATCTGCTTCTTCACGGTCAGGCGCTTGTCCACCACGAAGCGGGCGAAGCAGCGCGCGCCGTTGCCGCACTGTTCCACTTCCGAACCGTCGGAGTTGAAGATGCGGTAGCGGAAGTCCACGTCCGGGTTGGTGGGCGCCTCCACCAGCAACAGCTGGTCGAAGCCGACGCCGGTGTGGCGGTCGCCCCAGGCCTTGGCGTGCTTGGGCTGGATATGCGCGTGCTGGCTGATCAGGTCGAGGACCATGAAGTCGTTGCCGAGGCCGTGCATCTTGGTGAAGCGCAATAGCATGATCGCGCCCTCACTGCGGCAGCAGGCTTTCGCCGGCGTAGAGTTCGGCGAGGGTCTCGCGGCGACGCACCTCGAAGGCCTGCTCACCGTCCACCAGCACCTCGGCGGCGCGGCCGCGGGTGTTGTAGTTGGAACTCATGACGAAGCCGTAGGCGCCGGCCGAGCGCACGGCCAGCAGGTCGCCTTCGGCCAGCACCAGCTCGCGGCCCTTGGCCAGGAAGTCGCCGGTCTCGCAGATCGGCCCGACCAGGTCGTAGTTGCGCGCCTCGCCGTCACGCGGCTGCACCGGGGTGACGTCCATCCAGGCCTGGTACAGGGCCGGGCGGATCAGGTCGTTCATCGCCGCGTCGACGATGGCGAAGTCCTTGTGCGCGGTGTGCTTGAGGTATTCCACGCGGGTCAGCAGCACGCCGGCGTTGGCCACGATGGAACGGCCCGGCTCGAACACCAGGGCCAGCTCGCGACCCTTGAGGTGCTCGCGTACGGCGGCGATGTAGTCGCCGGCCAGCGGCGGCTGCTCGTCGCGGTACTGCACGCCGAGGCCGCCACCGAGGTCCAGGTGCTGGATCTGGATGCCTTGCGCGGCCAGCTGGTCGACCAGTGCCAGCAGGCGCTCCAGGGCGTCGAGGAAGGGCGGCAGGCTGGTCAGCTGCGAACCGATGTGGCAGTCCACGCCGACGATGCGCAGGTTCGCCAGTTCGGCGGCGCGGGCATACACGGCCGGGGCCTGCTCGATGTCGATGCCGAACTTGTTTTCTTTCAGGCCGGTGGAGATGTACGGGTGGGTGCCGGCGTCCACGTCCGGGTTGACCCGCAGCGAGATGCTGGCGGTCTTGCCCAGTTCGGCGGCCACCAGCTGCAGGCGCTCCAGCTCGTCCACCGATTCGACGTTGAAGCAGTGCACGCCCACTTCGAGGGCACGGCGCATGTCGTCGCGGGTCTTGCCGACGCCGGAGAAGACGATCTTGCTCGGCTCGCCACCGGCGGCCAGCACACGCTCCAGTTCGCCGCGGGAGACGATGTCGAAGCCGGCGCCGAGGCGCGTCAGGACGTTCAGCACGCCCAGGTTGGAGTTGGCCTTGACCGCGAAGCACACCAGGTGCGGCATGCCTGCCAGGGCATCGGCATAGGCGCGGTACTGCGCCTCGATGTGGGCGCGGGAGTAGACGTAGGTGGGCGTGCCGAAGCGTTCGGCGATGGCGGACAGGGCCACGCCCTCCGCGAACAGTTGCCCGTCGCGGCTGGTAAAGGCTTGCATGGAACCCCCTTAGAGGAAGACGTCTTTGTCGCGTTCTTTGACGGTCTTGTCGTCGTCGGGCAGGTACAGCGGGCCTTTCTGGCCACAGCCGGCGAGGGCGGCGGTGAACACGGCGAGCGCGATGAAGGGCAGCAGCAGGCGCTTCATGGTGGAGTCCTTTGCAAAATCGTGAATGGCCCGGAGTATACCCACCCCCCGGCCCCTTGCCTATGCACGCCTGGCGGGGGCTGCGCCCCTTGTCGTGGCGCGTTCGGCTTGCCCGTGCCGGCCGGTTTGCGGCTAGCATGGCGGCTAAAAAATCACGGAGTCGCGATGGAAGTCCCCGTTCCCGCCGCCAGCTCGGTCTCGGTCGCCTACCTGCAGGGCCTGCTCGACTACCTGGAACGCCAGGGCTTCGCCAGCGCCGAGCTGCTGGCCAAGGTGCAGCTGAACCCGGTGATCCTCGCTCAGCGCGACCAGCGCATCGCCGTCAGCACCTACCTGGAGCTGCTCGGCGAGGGCGTGCGCCTGACCGGCGACGCCAACCTCGGCCTGCACCTGGGCGAGGCCATGCGCCCCGGCTACTACGGGGTGCTCGGCTACCTGATCATGAGCTGCGCGACCCTGGCCGATGCCCTGCATCGCCAGGCCCGCTATGCCGCGCTGGTGGGCAACCTGGGCCGCGTCGACCTCGACGAGGAGCCGCCGCGTGAGGGGCTGGAGCCGCAGGTGGCGCACAGCTGGGAGCCGCTGATCCACCAGCAGCAGCGCCAGCACAGCGAGGAGACGCTGGCCGGCTGGCTGACTTTCGGGCGCTGGATCACCGGTCTGCAGATCTCGCCCACCGAAGTGCGCTTCCAGCATCCGGCGCCGGCCGATACCAGCGAGCACCGGCGCATCTTCGGTTGCCCGGTGCTGTTCGGTCAGGCCGACAACGCCCTGGTGTTTCCCAAGCGCCTGCTGAGCACCCCGCTGGGCCAGGCCGATGCCCAGCTGCGCCAGCTGCTCGACGCCCACGCCGACCGCCTGCTCGGCCAGCTCAACCAGGGCCACAGCGTGCTCGATCGCGCCCGCCGCGAACTGGCGCGCCAGCTGCCGGAGCAGGGCGCCGACCTCGAGCTGCTGGCGCACAGCCTGCAGCTCAGTGCGCGCACCCTGCAACGGCGCCTGCGCGAGGCCGGGCTGTCGTTTAGCGAGCTGCTCGACGAGACCCGTCAGCAACTGGTGCTGCACTACCTGCGCGACCCGGCGCTGGAGCTGGCGGAGATCGCCTTCCTGGTCGGCTTCAGCGAGGCCGGCTCGCTGGCCCGCGCGTTCCGCCGCTGGACCGGGCAGAGTCCCGGCGCCTACCGACAAAGTCTGCTAGATTCCGCCTCCCAATCCTGAGGACGTTGTAATGAGTTTGAGCGAAGCCCGTTTCCATGACCTGGTCGATGCCGCCCAGCAGGCCGTGGAGGACATATTCGATGACAGCGACCTGGACCTCGATCTGGAGAACAGCGGTGGTGTGCTGACCGTGCGCTTCGAGAATGGCAGCCAGGTGATCCTCAGCCGCCAGGAGCCGCTGCGCCAGCTGTGGGTGGCGGCGCGCTCCGGCGGCTTCCACTTCGACTACGACGAGGAGCAGGGCCTGTGGATCTGCGACACCAGTGAGGAACCGCTGGGCGAGCTGCTGACCCGGGTGACCCGCGAGCAGGCCGGTGAAGAGCTCGAGTTCGACGAACTCTGAGGCCGTCGCCTCGCCCTGCCGCCGGCAGTGCTGCCTGGACGAGCATGACGTCTGCCTGGGCTGTGGCCGCTGCCTGAGCGAGATCCTCGAGTGGGGCAAGGCGGACGGCGCCCGGCGCCGCGAGATCTGCCAGGCTGCGCAGCGCCGCCTGCGCCCGTCGCCGTTCGGTTGACCGGGCGGTCTTGCTTATTACTGGGCTTGTGGTAGCTTCCCCGGAACTGACCAACCGATCAAAACCCTGCCTCCGGGCGGGGTTTTGCTTTATCTGGCCCAAGGAGAGTCCCCGCCACCATGAGCAGCACCCCCGCCATCACCATCACCCGTCTCGACCTGCAGCGCCTGGAGCGTCTGCTCGACAGCCTGGAGGACTTCGGCCCGACCGCCGAGGCGCTGGAGAGGGAGCTGGCGCGCGCCCAGGTGGTGGGCCACGACGAGGTGCCGGCCGGGGTGGTGACCATGAATTCGCGGGTGCACTGTCGTGAGGAAGGCAGCGGCAAGGACTACCACCTGACCCTGGTGTTCCCCGAGGATGCCGGCGGCGAGGGCAAGGTATCGATCCTCGC
The DNA here is from genome assembly GCF_041729615.1 of Pseudomonas alcaligenes. Classification (NCBI taxonomy): domain Bacteria; kingdom Pseudomonadati; phylum Pseudomonadota; class Gammaproteobacteria; order Pseudomonadales; family Pseudomonadaceae; genus Aquipseudomonas; species Aquipseudomonas alcaligenes. The sequence goes on from NZ_CP154874.1 coordinate 2,612,840, forward strand.
CCCGGTCGGCTGTGCCCTGCTCGGTCTCTCCGTCGGCCAGCAGATCGACTGGCCGGGCCCGGCCGGCAAGCCACTCAAGCTCACCCTGCTGGCCGTCGAGTACCAGCCCGAGGCTGCTGGCGCCTACCAGCGCTGAGCCGCTACGCCAGCCGGAAGCGCCCGGGCAGCGGCGCGCGCTTGCGGCATGGCGGCGCGTCGCTGTACCGGCGCATCTCGTCCAGCTCCAGGCTGCGCGCCATGTTCTGGTTGCATTCGATGGTGCGGGCGATGCCGCCACCGCTGACCTGGCCCTGGCCGAGCAGCGCCGGCCCGTTGAGCAGCGCCAGCAGCAGGGAGAGCAGCAGCGCCCTGGGAGCCGACAGCTGCATGTTCAGCCCCCCACCCGGATGGCGGCGAGCAGGTTGCGCAGGGTCTGCACCGGGTCCGGCGTGGCCTGCGCTTCCAGCAGGGCGGCGCTGCTGCCCAGGCCCAGGGCCAGGACCAGACTGCCGGCGATGACCAGCAGGCCGAGGCCGGCGAGGGCGCCGCTGTCTGCGTGCGGGGGAATGAGTCTGCTCATGGTGCCGTTCCCGAGAAGTTGCTGGAGTGGCGCCAGCTTTACTCAGGATGATTCGATTGAATAATGGTCCTGCTTCGTATCAACTATCAGGGAAATTGATGGTTGTGCGGCCGCGGTGGAACTCCAGCGGCAGTGCCCGGTCACTGGGCTAGAGTGTTTTGACCCATCACCGGCAAGGAGGCCGCCATGTCCAGCCTGCCCCTGTACTTCCCCCAGGGTTTCTCCCTCGACCGCGCCCTGACCTGCGCCAATCTGCTAGTACAGGCCTATGCCCAGTACGGCCAGTGGCAGGCCCAGGGGCGGCCGCACCGGCCCCAGGATTTTCACTGGAGCCCGCCGCAGCTGCGTGGCTGGCGCTTCTCCGCGCCGATCTGGAGCATTCTCAGCGAGCTGCGCTTTCTCAACGAGTCGGAGCCCTTCGGCTTCGCCGCCGCCAACGACCAGGGCGAGACCTACCTGGTGCTGCGCGGCACCGAGTCGGCCCAGGACTGGCTGGACGACCTCGATCTGGCGCAGGCGCCCTGGCCCTGGGGCATTGGCCAGGGCCAGGTGCATGCCGGTTTCCTCAAGCTCTATGGTTCGTTGCGCGATCTGGCCCTGGCGGCGCTGGACAGCCTGCAGCCGAGCGGACCGCTGTGGGTCTGCGGGCACAGCCTGGGCAGCGCGCTGTCCAGCCTGGCGCTGCTCGACCTGCGCGAGCGCTGGCCGGACCAGGCCCTGCAGCACTACAACTTCGCCAGCCCGCGCCTGGCCGCGCCGGACTTCGCCGCGGCCTACAACGCCCTGGGGGTGCCGACCTTCCGCCTGGTCAACGACAGCGACCTGGTGCCCCAGATGCCGCCGGCGGTGAGCGCCGACCTGCTGTATCAGCACCTGGGCCTGGCCGTGACCTTCACCGCCAGCTACGCCGGGGTCGCCGCCAACCACAGCATGAGCGACTGCTACCTGTATGCGCTGAGCAACCCGCAGGCGCCGATGCGTGGCTGAGCCGGCGCCTGGCCTTCAGGCGTTCTGCAGGGCCCGGTTCAGCGCCGTTTCCAGCTCGGCCTTGTAGCGCAGGTAGTGGATGGTCTGCGCCTGGCCCTCGCCGAGGATGCGCGACAGATCGAGGTCGGTGATGTAGCAGGGGTAGCGTTCCGCGCCGCGGCGCTGGGCCAGGATATGCCGGGCCACGGCGGCGAACAGCTCGGCGCCGTACTCCAGCTCGGAGAACTCGCGGTGGTTGCAGTACAGGGTGACGTGCACCCGCCCGCCCTCCGCCGGCTCGATGATCGCCTGCACGTCGTAGAAGGAGTGGGCCACCGGTGCCTGCGGCGGCGCGCGCCGCTCCAGATGCCGGGCGCGCTGCGGCGGCGCCGGCAGCACCTCGTAGTAGAGCAGTTCCAGGGCCGCCGGCGGCAGCGGGCTGTCCAGCGGCAGCAGGGCGTTGCGGCGGTACAGCACCGACTGCAGGAAGCGCTGCAGCGGGGTCAGCAGGCTCTGTTCGTCGCGGAACGGCAGGCGCTGGCGCCACAGCGCGTTGTACTCGTCGAGCACGGTCAGCTCGGCCTGGGCGCCGTCGATACGGTAGAACACCTGGATGCACTCGGGGCGGCCCAGCGGCAGGATCAGTGCCAGGTCCTCGCCTTCCAGGGCGAAGCGATCCAGGTGCAGCGGGCTGTAGGCCGACTGCTCCTCGCCCAGGTGCTCGACCAGGCTGGGCAGATCGGCCAGGGTGGCGTGGCTGACCTGGCCCGGCTGCAGTTCCAGCACGTGGTAGTGCTGCTGCACCTGCAGCAGGAAGCGGCTGCCGGCGGCGCCGGTGAGGCTGGCCAGGGTGTCGCGGAACAGCTCCTCGACGCGCTGGGCGATGGCCTGCGCACGGTTGCGGCAGAAGCAGCGCACCTGCAGGCGCGGCCGGCGCCCGCTGGCCGGCAGGGCGTTGAGGTAGTCGCGCAGGCAGTCGAGCAGGGCGTGCGGGCCGTCGTAGCGGGCCACCATCAGCTCGTTCCAGCTGTTCAGGCTGACCTGGTCGAGGGTCAGCACCAGGTTCTCGCGCACCCCGGAATAGCCCAGCGAGTCGGTGCGCCCGGTGGTCAGGTGGACGTTGAGCTGGCTGTGCGCCTTGAGCGGGTCGACGCCGACGTTGACCAGCAGCAGCACTTCGGCCGGCTCGGCGGCGTGCAGCAGGGCGTCCTCGTCCACCGCCGGCAGCGGCAGCGGTACCGTCTGCTGCAGGCTGGCGAGCAGGCTGGACAGCTCGAACTCGGTCAGGTCGCTGCTGCCGGGATGCAGCGACAGGCGCGTGCTGGGGTCGATCACGCCGTTGCGGTGGCACCAGGCGAGTAGCTCGATCAGCTGGCGGGCGCGCTTGAGCGGGGCGAAATCGGGCCACTCCTGGCCATTCAGGCTGCCGTGGTAGAGCGCCCACTGCACCTCGTCAGCGGCCTCCGGGCTGGGGCTCTGCACCAGGGTCAGGGTGTCCTCGGCCAAGTCCGGGGCGATGCCGGGGTTGATGAACTCGATCTTGCCGGCCTTGCGCTCGAAGGCGGCGTACAGGCGCCGGCCGAGCACGCCGAGGTCGCGGCTGTTGAGCGGTATGGCGGTCTGCTCGCTGCGGGCGAACTGCGAGAGGAAGCGGTAGCTGTAGGTCAGCTCGTTGACCAGGGCGCGGCGCTCGGCGCTGACCTGGCGCACCTTCCACTGGCTGCGGCTGTCGAGCAGGGCCAGCTCGCGCGGGCTCCACCGCCACTCCGCGGTGAGGCGCTCGAACAGCAGGCGCTGCCAGCTCTTGGCGCGCTGCCGCGGCGGCACGCTGAGCTTCTTGCCGACCTTGAGGTAGAGGCAACGGCGGATCAGCTCCAGGCGTTCCAGCTCGCCGCGCTCGGTGAGGTATTCCTCCAGGCGGCGGTACACCACGATGTAGGGGTCGAGTTCGTCCAGCTCCAGGCGGTTGGCATACACCGCCTGCTTGAAGCGCAGGCTCAGGCACTCCACCCGCGGGTGCTCGCTGGCATAGACCTCGGTGAGCAGCAGCTTGAGCACCGACTTGTAGGGCGAGTCGATGCCCTTGAACAGCTGCCACATGCCGGCGCCGATGAACTCGCCGGGCGGGATGCGCGCCAGGTGGCCGAGGTCCAGCACCTCCTCGGCGCGCACGAAACGCTTGCTCAGCAGGGCATGGGTGTAGCCGCGGTAGTTGGCTTCCTCGTACACCGGCACCAGCCACCACAGCGGGGTGCGTCCGCCGAGCCAGATGGCGGTGCGGTAGAACTCGTCGAGCAGCAGGTAGTGCTGGGTGGTACCGCAGTCGTCGGAGGTCAGCTGCGCCTCGCGGTCGCCGGAGGTGAAGCGCGCCGGGTCGATCAGGAAGCAGTGCACCTCGGCGCCCTGGGTGGCGGCCCAGGCCTCTAGGTGGTCGCACTTGCGGCGCAGCTCGGCGAGCGCGCGCTCGGGCAGTTCCGGGTCGTGGCACACCCACAGGTCCATGTCGCTCTGCTCGGCCTGTGCCACGGTGCCCAGGCTGCCCATCAGGAACAGGCCGTGGATGGGTGTCGGCGCCTTGCCGCCGGCGCTGCCGCGGCGCGCCTTGTAGGCGAAGGAGCGGGTCAGGCGCTGGGCCTCGGCGAGCAGTTCGTCGTCCGGCTCGAAGCCGGACAGCCCGGCTGGGGTGCTGGCCGAGACGTAGCCGGGCAGCAGCGGATGGTTCACATGGAACAGCAGCGGCAGCAGCTTGAGCACCAGTTGCTGGCGCGTCGACAGTGCCTGGGTGGCGCGCCCCAGGCGTCCGGCGTTGACCTTGAGGAAGCGCGCGCGCAGCTGCGCCAGGACCTTGCGGTCGATGCCGTCGTTGATGTCCGGACGGATTTCCTGGGTGCGCGTCATGTACTGCTCGTAGCGGTGGTGGCAGCAAGACTACCAGCGCCGGGGGCGCCTGGCAGCCATTCCTGCCAGTGTATCGGCGGCCAGCGGCCGCGGCTGCAGGGGAAACTCCGGGGGCCGCGCCGCCCCCGGTGGTTCAGGCCCGTACCGGGGCGGTGCGGAGGATGGTCAGCAGCGCCTGGGCGTGCTCGGCGGCGTCCAGCCCCAGGCTGGTCAGGTAGCCGCCATCGGCCTGGGTCACCAGGCCCTTCTCGTGCAGGCGGGTGATGGCGGCCTGGGCACGGGACGAGGCGTTGTTGTGCACCTTGAGCCCCTCCTGGTGGTTGTCCAGGTTGTACAGGGCGAGGATTTCCAGTTCGGCGATCAGCTCGGGGGTATAGGCCATGACGACTCCGCATTGTTGTTGTGTGGCGCCGCGCGTGGCGCGCGGCGGGAGGAGGCTGTTGTTCAGTGTAGTCGGCTCTCAGTCCTGTTCCGGCAGCTCCGGCAGGGCGCGCAGGGCCTGTTCGTACCAGGCGGCGTCGAAGGGGCGGTCGTCGCGCAGCATGGCGTCGATCTCGTGGGCCAGGACCAGGGCCATCAGCTCGAGGATCTCCTCGCGTTCGTAGCCGACCAGGGTCAGCTTGTTGTAGACCGCCTTGGCCGCCGGCGGGTTGTCCGCCTCCAGCTGGTTCTCGATGGCCTGGATCAGGGTCTGTTCGGCGAAGGCTTCTTCGTCCTGGTCGTCGTGTTCGCTCATGGCGGCTCCTCGGTGGCAGGCCTGCAGTGTGCCACGGCCAGGCCGCGGCCGGGGCATTCAGCCGCCTGATGGAGCTTCACCGCGGCTGCCGGCAGGCTATAACTGGGTTTTCCCTGCCTGGTATCAACCCATGCTCAGACTTCACGGATTCGCCGTCAGCAACTACTACAACATGGTGCACCTGGCCCTGCTGGAAAAGGGCCTGGCCTTCGACACGGTCAAGGCATACGCCAGCCAGGAGCCGCAGTTCCTGGCCATCAGCCCGCGCGGCAAGGTGCCGGTGCTGCAGACCGAGCACGGCTACCTCAGCGAGACCGGGGCCATCCTCGACTACCTGGAGGACCTCGGCCAGGGGCGCCCGCTGCTGCCGGCCGAGCCGTTCGCCCGCGCCCAGGTGCGCGCCCTGGCCAGAGAGATTGAGCTGTACATCGAGTTGCCGGCGCGCAGCTGCTACGCCGAGGCGTTCTTCCGCACGCCGGTGGAGGCGGCGATCAAGGACAAGGCGCGGGCCGAACTGCAGGCCGGCATCGCCGCGCTCAAGCGCCACGGTCGCTTCGCCCCCTATGTGGCTGGCGAGCAGTTCAGCCTGGCCGACCTGTATTTCCTCTACAGCATCGACCTGGCCGAGGTGGTGGCGCAGAAGGTGCTGGGCTTCGACCTGCTGCAGGACTTCCCCGCCGCCCGCGCGCTGCTGCAGAAGCTGCAGGACAACCCCCATGTGCAGCTGATCGCCGCGCAGAAGGAGTCCGGCATGGCCGAGTTCATGGCCTATATCAAGAGCAAGGCGTGAGGCTCAGAGCCTGCCGGCGATCTCGCGAGCGGGAGCCGGACGAGGGGCGAGGGCGCGAGCGCCCGAGGCCCTTTGCCAGCCAAGCATGGCCGCCGCGCAGCAGGTCCGCGGCAGGTACTTAGCCGGCGGCGAAGTCGAGCAGGGCCTGGCCGGTCAGGCGGTAGGAAATCCAGTCGTCCTTGGGGCGGGCGCCGAAGGATTCGTAGAACTCGATGGCCGGCGTGTTCCAGTCCAGCACGGCCCACTCCAGGCGTCCGCAGCCCCTGGCCACGGCCAGTTGCGCCAGATGCTGCAGCAGCGCCTTGCCGGCGCCGAGCTTGCGGTATTCGGGGGATACGTAGAGGTCTTCCAGATAGATGCCGTGCTTGCCCAGCCAAGTCGAGTAGCTGAAGAAGTACACGGCAAAACCGATCGCCACGCCATCCTGCTCGCAGATCAGCGCGTGGGTGGTCGAGCCCTCGCCGAACAGGCTGTCGCGAATGCCGGCGACGTCGGTCTGCACCTCGTGCTCGGCCTTCTCGTAAATGGCCAGGTCGGTGATGAAGCGCAGGATCAGCGCGGCGTCGTCGGCGCTGGCGGTACGGATATGCAGGCTCATGCGAATACTCTCGAAGTGGTTAGCCGTAGAGGAGAACCAGTACAGCCAGTGGCAGGGCAACCAGGCAGAGGACGCCGAAGGCCGCGATCCAGTTGCCGCGTGGGCTCTCCGGATCGATCTGGCGCAGTGGCAGGCGCGGATAGCGCCCCAGCGTCAGCAGGCGCAACAGCAGCCAGCCGGCACTGTAGAAGAAGTAGCTGAAGATCAGCTCCAGAGTGGCCTCGCCGAGGAACAGCAGGCCACGTAGAAACAGCTCAAGCATGGGAAGTCCTTTTCCCTTGGCGGGCGATCAGCGCTTCGCCAGCAGTTCCCTGCCGCGGGCCACGGCGGCACGTACCTGATTCGGCGCGGTGCCGCCGATATGGTCACGGGCGTTGACCGAGCCTTCCAGGGTCAGCACGGCGAACACGTCGTCGCCGATCTGGTCGCTGAACTGGCGCAGTTCGTCCAGGCTCATCTCGGCCAGGTCCTTGCCGCTCTGCACGCCGTACTTCACCGCATGGCCGACGATCTCATGGCAGTCGCGGAAGGGCAGGCCCTTGCGTACCAGGTAGTCGGCCAGGTCGGTGGCGGTGGAGAAGCCGCGGCGGGCCGCCTCGCGCATGATCTCGCGCTTGGGCTTGATCGCCGGGACCATGTCGGCGAAGGCACGCAGCGAGTCGCGCAGGGTGTCGGCGGCGTCGAACAGCGGCTCCTTGTCCTCCTGGTTGTCCTTGTTGTAGGCCAGCGGCTGGCCCTTCATCAGGGTCAGCAGGCCGGTCAGGGCGCCGAACACGCGGCCGCTCTTGCCACGCACCAGCTCGGGCACGTCGGGGTTCTTCTTCTGCGGCATGATCGAGGAGCCGGTGCAGAAACGGTCCGGCAGGTCGATGAACTGGAACTGCGCGCTGGTCCACAGCACCAGCTCTTCGGAGAAGCGCGATAGGTGCATCATCGCCAGGGATGCGGCGGCGCAGAATTCGATGGCGAAGTCGCGATCCGACACGCCGTCCAGCGAGTTGCCGCCAACGGCGTCGAAACCCAGCAGTTCGGCGGTGATCTCGCGGGCGATCGGGTAGGTGGTGCCGGCCAGCGCGGCCGAGCCCAGCGGCATGCGGTTGACCCGCTTGCGGCAGTCGACCAGGCGCTCGTAATCGCGCGACAGCATCTCGAACCAGGCCAGCAGGTGGTGGCCGAAGGTCACCGGCTGGGCGGTCTGCAGGTGGGTGAAGCCGGGCATGATGGTGTCGGCCTCGGCCTCGGCCAGACCCAGCAGGCCCTGCTGCAGGCGAGTGATCTCGGCGAGGATGATGTCGATCTCGTCGCGCAGCCACAGGCGGATGTCGGTGGCCACCTGGTCGTTGCGCGAACGGCCGGTGTGCAGCTTCTTGCCGGTGATGCCGATGCGGTCGGTCAGGCGTGCCTCGATATTCATGTGCACGTCTTCCAGGTCGACGCGCCAGTCGAACTGGCCGGCCTCGATCTCGGCCTGGATCTGCTTGAGGCCCGCCTCGATGGCGTCGCGCTCCTCCGCAGTCAGCACGCCGACCTTGGCCAGCATGGTGGCGTGGGCGATGGAGCCCATGATGTCGTGGCGATACAGGCGCTTGTCGAAGTCGACGGAGGCGGTGAAGCGGGCGACGAAGGCGTCGACGGGCTCGCTGAAGCGGCCGCCCCAGGACTGGTTGGTTTTATCGCTGCTCATGGCTGGACTCGTGGCAGGGCAGGCGCGGGCCTGCGGATCGGACAAAGTGTGCCGATAATAACAGCCTTGCCGGGAAAACCGAGGCCGCGCCGATCTGCAGGGCGCGTCACAGTTTTCCACGGTCGTCGGCAGCTGGGGCCCTCTTTTGGCCCGGCTGGAACGCTCTGGCTTGCCGCCCGGGTGCGCACGCGAGGAAACTGCGCGGATGAAAATCCACTGGTTCAACAAGGGGCGCACCCTGGCCCCGGACGACGATTTCTTCCTCCCGGAACTGTGCGAGCCCGAGGCCCTGCTCAGCATGGTGCTGCTGGCCGAGCTGCTGGTGCTGGTGCTGGTGCTGGCCGAGCCGATGCTGCCGGGCTTCAACTGGGTGCGCCTGGCGCTGACCTCGCTGTTCGTGCAGTGGATAGTGCTGCTCTCCGCTGCCCTGCTGTGCCGCCTGCGCCCGCTGCTGGCGCGCCTGCGCGCGGCGCTGGCCGGCAGCCTGTGCTGCGCCCTGGTGGTGGGCCTGACCCTAGTCTGCACGGCGGTGGCCGACTTCTACGAGCTGGGCGGGATGCTGCCGCGCGACGGCGAGGTCAACCTGTACCTGCGCCATGCGCTGATCAGCCTGATCATGTCCGGCCTGCTGCTGCGCTACTTCTACCTGCAGAGCCAGTGGCGCCGCCAGCAGCAGGCCGAGCTGAAGGCACGCATCGAGTCGCTGCAGGCGCGCATCCGCCCGCACTTCCTGTTTAACAGCCTGAACAGCATCGCCAGCCTGGTGGCGGTCGACCCGCACAAGGCCGAGCAGGCGGTGCTCGACCTCTCCGACCTGTTCCGCGCCAGCCTGGCCCGGCCTGGCACCCTGGTGTCCTGGGGCGAGGAGCTGGAGCTGGCCAAGCGTTATCTGTCGATCGAGCACTATCGGCTCGGCGACCGGCTACAGTTGGATTGGCAGGTGGAGAATGTGCCGGCGGATCTGCCGATCCCCCAGCTGACCTTGCAACCGCTGCTGGAGAATGCCCTGATCTACGGCATCCAGCCGCGCATCGAGGGCGGCCTGGTACGGATCGAGGCGGACTACCGGGACGGGGTGTTCCAGCTCTGCGTGAGCAACCCCTTCCAGGAAGTCGCCGAGCAGCAACCGTCGCGCGGGACCCACCAGGCCCTGGTGAATATCGACGCGCGCCTGGCGGCACTTTTCGGCCCCGGTGCCAGTCTCAGCGTGGATCGCCGTGACGGGCGCCACTTCACCTGTCTACGCTATCCTTGTTCGAGACTCATGCAGGAAGCCCGAGCAATATGAATGTGCTGATCGTCGATGACGAACCCCTTGCCCGCGAGCGCCTGACCCGCATGGTCGGCGAACTCGAGGGTTATCGTGTCCTCGAGCCCTCGGCCAGCAACGGCGAGGAGGCGCTGGCGCTGATCGACAGCCTGCGCCCGGACGTGGTCCTTCTGGATATCCGCATGCCCGGCCTCGACGGCCTGCAGGTGGCGGCCAGGCTGTGCGAGCGCGAGGCGCCGCCAGCTGTGATCTTCTGTACCGCCCACGACGAGTTCGCCCTGGAGGCCTTCGACGTCAGCGCCGTCGGCTACCTGGTCAAGCCGGTGCGCCCGGAGGCCCTGGCCGCCGCCCTGAAGAAGGCCGAGCGGCCTAACCGCGTGCAGCTGGCCGCGTTGACCCGTCCGGCTGCCGGCGGCAATGGCGCCGGCCCGCGCAGCCATATCAGCGCGCGCACCCGCAAGGGCATCGAGCTGATTCCGCTGGAGCAGGTGATTTTCTTCATCGCCGACCACAAGTACGTGACCCTGCGCCACGAGGGTGGCGAGGTGCTGCTGGACGAGCCGCTGAAGGCGCTGGAGGACGAGTTCGGCGAGCGCTTCGTGCGCATCCACCGCAACGCCCTGGTCGCCCGCGAGCGCATCGAGCGCCTGCAGCGCACGCCGCTGGGGCACTTCCAGCTCTACCTCAAGGGCCTGGGGGCGGATGCCCTGACCGTCAGCCGCCGTCACGTGGCCGGCGTGCGCAAGCTGATGCACAACCTCTGAGCCCGGCGGCGGACGTCCTGCGACGATTCCGCCTGCGGGCGTGCGCCGACCATCCTGTTATCATCCCCGGCAGTCCGTTTTCTGGAATTGCCCATGTCCCGCGAAATCCGCATCGCCACCCGTAAGAGCGCCCTGGCCCTGTGGCAGGCCGAGTACGTCAAGGCCCGCCTGGAGCAGGCTCACCCCGGGCTCAAGGTCAGCCTGGTGCCCATGGTCAGTCGTGGCGACAAGCTGCTCGACGCGCCGCTGGCGAAGATCGGCGGCAAGGGCCTGTTCGTCAAGGAACTGGAAACCGCCCTGCTGGAGAACGACGCCGATATCGCCGTGCACTCCATGAAGGACGTGCCGATGGACTTCCCCGCGGGGCTCGGCTTGTTCTGCATCTGCGAGCGCGAAGACCCGCGCGACGCCTTCGTCTCCAATACCTATGACAGCCTCGACGCGCTGCCCCCCGGCAGCGTGGTCGGCACCTCCAGCCTGCGTCGCCAGGCCCAGCTGCTGGCGCGCCGCCCGGACCTGAAGATCCACTTCCTGCGCGGCAACGTGAACACCCGCCTGGCCAAGCTGGACGCCGGCGAGTACGACTCCATCATCCTCGCCGCTGCCGGCCTGATCCGCCTCGGCTTCGAGGCGCGCATCCGCGCCTCGATCAGCGTCGACGACAGCCTGCCGGCCGGCGGCCAGGGCGCCGTGGGCATCGAGTGCCGCAGCGCCGATGCCGAGATCCATGCCCTGCTGGCGCCGCTGCACCACGCCGAGACGGCCGCGCGGGTCACCGCCGAGCGCGCGCTGAACAAGCGCCTGAACGGCGGCTGCCAGGTGCCGATCGCCTGCTATGCCCTGCGCGAAGGCGAGCAGCTGTGGCTGCGCGGCCTGGTCGGCCAGCCCGACGGCGGCCTGCTGCTGCGCGCCGAGGGCCGCGGCAGCGACGCCGAGGCGCTCGGCGTGCAGGTGGCCGAGCAGCTGCTGGCGCAGGGCGCCGAGGCCATTCTCAAGGCGGTCTACGGCGAGGCCGCCCCCGAGTGACGGGCTGGCGCCTGCTGCTGACCCGCCCGGCCGCCGAGTGCGCGGCCCTGGCCGCCACCCTGGCCGAGGCCGGGGTGTTCAGTTGCAGCCTGCCACTGCTGGAGACCGAGGCGCTGGCCGAGACGCCCGAGCAGCGCGCCACCATCCTCGGCCTGCAGCGCTACTGCGCGGTCATAGTGGTGAGCAAGCCGGCCGCGCGCCTGGGCCTGGCCCTGCTCGACCGTCACTGGTCGCAGCCGCCGGCGGGGCCGCGCTGGTTCAGCGTCGGTGCCGCCACCGCGCAGCTGCTCGATGATTACCTGCGGCCGCATGGCCTGGGCGCCTGCTGCCCGAGCCAGGGCGACGACAGCGAGGCCCTGCTGGCCCTGCCCGAGCTCGACCAGGCCCTGCGCGTGGCCAACCCGCGGGTGCTGCTGATGCGTGGCGAGGGCGGCCGCGAGCTGATCGCCGAGACCCTGCGTGCGCGCGGCGTGGCGGTGGACTATCTGCCACTCTACCGGCGTCTGTGTCCTCAATACCCCAGCGGCACCTTGCCGCAGCTGGTGGCGGCGCAGCGCCTCAACGCCCTGCTGGTGAGCAGTGCCCAGGGCCTGGACAACCTGCGCCAGCAGGCCGCCGCTGCCTGGACGGAGCTGGCTCGGCTACCCTTGCTGGTGCCTAGCCCGCGGGTGGCCGAACTGGCCCGCGCGGCCGGCGCCCGGCAGGTCATCGATTGTCGCGGCGCCAGTGCCGCGGCCGTTCTGGCGGCCCTGCGCGCCCATCCGGCGCCGGCCCACTGACTCGAAGGAAAAGGACTCGTGAGCGAAACAGCCCCGCAGATCAGCGAACCGACCCCGCAACCCGCCGCCGAGCAACCGCCCGTGGCCAAGGCCAAGGGGCGTGGTCCGGCCTGGCTGGCGCTGCTGGTCGGCTTGGCCGGCCTCGGCGCCGGCGCCTGGAGCGCCTGGCAGCTGCACCAGCAGCAGGGCCAGGCAGCGGCGCAGCTGGCGCAGTTCCAGCAGGTCGGCGAGGCGGCCCAGGCGCGTCTCCAGGCCAGCGAGGAGCATGTCGCCAAGCGCCTGGCCGGCCTGCCCACGGCGGACGAGCTGGCCACCCAGCGCGACCTGCTGGTGAGCCTGCAGGGTGAGCAGCAGCGCCTGGCGCAGAGCCTCTCCGGCGTGCTCGGCAAGAGCCGCGAGGACTGGCGCCTGGCCGAGGCCGAGCACCTGCTGCGCCTGGCCATGCTGCGCCTCTCCGCGCTGCAGGACGTGGACAGCGCCATCGCCCTGGTGCAGGGCGCCGACGACATCCTGCGGGCGCAGAACGACCCGCAGGCCTTCGCCGCCCGTGGCGAACTGATCAAGGTGCTGGAGGCGCTGCGCAGCCTGCCGCAGGTCGACCGCAGCGGCCTGTTCCTGCAGCTGGCCGCCCTGCGCGAGCAGGTGGCCGGGCTGCAGCTGCTGGCCCCCGAGTACATTGTCCCGGCCGAGGTGCCGAGCAGTGTCACGGTCAGCGACAGCAGCCGCTGGCAGGCGCTGTGGGAGCAGCTGTCGCGCTATGTGCGCATCGACCTGCACGCCGACCAGGACGTGCGCCCGCAGCTGGCCGGGCAGAGCCTGGCGCAGGTGCGCCTGACCCTGGCGCTGGCCCTCGAGCAGGCCCAGTGGGGCGCGCTGAATGGCGAGCCGGAAGTCTACCGCCAGGCCCTGGCCGCCGCTGCCGAGGTGCTGGATACCTACTTCGACCGCGACAACCAGGCCGTGCAGGCCCTGCGCAAGCGCGTCGACGAGCTGGCCGGGCAGTCGGTGGTGGCCGGCGTGCCCCCGCTGGACGATGCGCTGAACACCCTGCAGGCCTACCTCAAGCGTCGCGAGGCCGCCGAGCTGCTGCCCGAGGCGGTCGAGGAGGACGGCCAATGATCCGCGCCGTCCTGCTCCTGCTGCTGGTGGTGGCCGGTTCCACCGCGCTGGGCCTGGCCATCGCCGAACACAGCGGCTACGTGCTGATCGCCTGGAAGGGCCTGCGCTACGAGTCCAGCCTGTGGGTCTTCCTGCTCCTGCTGCTGCTGGCCTGGCTGCTGCTGCGCGGCCTGCGCGGGCTGATCCGGCTGGGCCTGGTGTCCGGCGGCCTGCTCAATCCCTGGTCGCGCCGCCAGCGTGGGCGGCGCCAGCAGCTGGCCGCCGACAAGGGCCTGCTGGACCTGATCGAGGGGCGCTGGGAGCGCGCCGTGCGCCATCTCTCCCTCGCTGCCGAAGGTGAGCGCCAGCCGTTGATGTACTACCTGGGCGCCGCCCGCGCCGCCCACAAGCTGGGGCGCATGGAGCAGAGCGAGGCACTGCTCGAGCAGGCCCTGCGCCGCCAGCCCCAGGCCGAGCTGGCGATCGCCCTGACGCATGCCGAGCTGCAGCGCGAGCAGGGTGACCTGGACGGCGCGCTGAACACCCTGCAGGCCATGCGCGAGCGGCACACACAGCATCACCAGGTGCTCGAGCAGCTGCAGCGCACCCTGGTCGAGCGGGGCGACTGGGCGGCGCTGCTGGAGTTGCTGCCGGAGCTGCGCAAGGGCAAGGTGCTGCAGGGGGAGGCGCTGGTCGAGCTGGAGCGCCGGGTATGGATCGCCCGCCTGCAGGCCGCCGGCGAGCAGGGCCTGGACCAGGGCGAGGCGGCCCTGCAGCCGCTCACCGGCGCCTGGCAGCAGCTCTCCGCAGCGCAGCGCCAGGATCCCGAGCTGCTGCTGGCCTACGCCGGCCAGCTGCGCGCCCTGGGCGCCCAGGAAGAGGCCGAGGAGGTGCTGCGCAAGGCTCTCAAACAGGGCTACGACGGCCGCCTGGTGCGCCTCTACGGCCAGTTGCGCGGGCGCGATCCGGCGCGCCAGCTGCAGACTGCCGAAGCGTTGCTCAAGCAGCAGCCGCAGGACCCGCTGCTGCTGCTCAGCCTGGGCCGCCTGTGCCTGATCAACGGCCTGTGGGGCAAGGCCCGCGAGTATTTCGAGATCAGCCTGGAGTTTTCCCGCAGCGCCGAGACCTGCGCCGAACTGGCGCGCCTGCTGGCCAGCCAGGGCGACGTCGCGCGCAGCAACCAGCTGCTGCAGGAAACGCTGGCCCTGCAGGGGCGCTCCCTGCCCGAGCTGCCGCAACCCTCGGCCTGACGTGCGGCGCCCTGTCGCTGACGGGGCGTCCGCCTGTGCCTTGAAAGGCCGTTCGGCTTTCCTCTACCGTAGGCGCCTTTCCCGCCCTGCATCGGAGTTCCCATGGCGCTGGCCAATCCGCGTTCGCTGTTCCTGCTGGCCTTCCTCGGCTGCCTGGCCCTGATGGGCGGGGCGCTCTACCTGGAGCATGCGGTCGGCCTCAACCCCTGCCCGATGTGCATCGTGCAGCGGGTCTTCGTGATCCTCTTCGCTCTGGTCTGCCTGGTCGCCGCCATCCATGGCCCGCAGCGTCTCGGCCAGCGCATCTATGCCGGGCTGGCGCTGCTGTTTGCCGCCGGCGGCGCCGGCACTGCGGCGCGCCAGGTGTGGCTGCAGAGCGTGCCGGCCGACCAGCTGGAGGCCTGCCTGCCGAGCCTGGAATTCATGATGGAGGCCCTGCCGCTGCAGGAAATCGTGCGCCTGGTGTTCCATGGCACCGCCGACTGCGCCGAGGTGAGCTGGACCCTGTTCGGCCTCAGCGTGCCGGAGTGGAGCCTGCTGGCCTTCATCGGCATGATCCTGTTCGCCCTGTTCCAGCTGCTGCGGCGCAACAGCCTGTAACGCCCCCGGTTTGCCGCCGCCGCGATCGCGCGCGATAGTTCTGCGCTCACGATCGCGCCGCGGAGGAATGCCATGCGTCTCGTCCTGCTCTGCCTGCTGCTGCTCGGGCTCACCGCCTGCAGCGGCCCGGATATCCGCCAGTACGCCAGCGAACAGCCGCGCCTCGAACTGTCCGACTACCTGAATGGCGAACTGGAAGCCTGGGGCATGTTTCAGAACCGCTCCGGCGAGGTGGTCAAGCGTTTCCATGTGGCCATGACCGGCACCTGGCAGGGCGATGTCGGGACCCTCGACGAACGCTTCACCTACAGCGATGGCACTACCGAACGGCGGGTCTGGACCCTGCGCCGCCAGGCCGACGGCAGCTGGCGCGGCACGGCCGCCGACGTGGTCGGCGAGGCCGTCGGAGAGGTGGCCGGCAACGCCCTGCACTGGCGCTACCAGCTGCGCCTGAAGGTGGACGGCGAGGAGTACCTGGTCGACTTCGACGACTGGATGTTCCTCATGGACCAGCGTGTCATGCTCAACCGGGCGCGCATGAGCAAGTGGGGCGTCGAGCTGGGGCAGGTGACCCTGAGCTTCTACAAGCCCGCGCCATGAGAGGTGCAGATTTCCCGCACGGGGTGACTTGATGCCCGCGTCGAGTGGGCATACTCTGGCCCTACGTCTCGCCATAAAACCGGCGAGGCGTTCCCCGGGAATTCGCGAGCTGACAATAAAATGTCTCGGGGCTGGCGTATTCAGCATTCACCAGTAGGGAAGTGAGGACATCATGCTCGAGAGCTGCCAGAACGCCCAGGAACGCTGGGGCGGAGTACACCAGCTGATCGACCGCTGGCTGCAGGAGCGTCATGAGCTGGTCGGCGCCTTCGGTGCGCTGTGCGACAAGCCGCAGGCCCCGGCGGCCAATGCCGCCGATATCCAGCGCTTCTGCGAAATCCTGGTGGACTACGTGTCGGCCGGGCACTTCGAGGTCTACGAGCAGCTCACCGTCGAGGCCAAGGCCTTCGGTGACCAGCGCGGCCTGGAACTGGCCAAGCAGATCTACCCGCGCATCGAGGCCATCACCGAGGTGGCCCTGGCCTTCAACGACCGCTGCGACAACGGCGACTGCCGCGACACCGCCTCGCTCAGCGCCGAGCTGAAGCGACTCGGTCAGCTGCTGCACGAGCGCTTCGAACTGGAAGACTGCCTGATCGAGGTGCTGCACAACGCCCATCAGCAGCAGGCCACCGCGACCCCGCTCTGAGGCGGATGGCGCAATGAAAAGCCGCCCCCGGGGCGGCTTTTTGCTGGGCGCTCAGTCGGCCACTTCCAGCAGCTCGACCTCGAACACCAGAGGTGCATCTGGCGGAATCAGGTCGCCGGCCCCTTCCTCGCCATAAGCCTGGGCGGACGGAATCACCACGCGCCAGCGCGCGCCGGTCGGCATCTGCCGCAGGGCGGTCTGCCAGCCGGGAATCAGCGCGCCGAGACGGAACCACTGCGGCCCCTCGCTCTGGTCGAACAGGCGGCCGTCAGCCAGCTCACCACGGTAGTTCACCCGCACCCGGCTGTTCGCCTCGGGTCTGGCGCCGGTTCCGCCGCGCAGCTCGCGCACCAGCACGCCTCCGGCCAGTTCGCGCACACCGTAGGTGGCCTTCTCTCTGGCCAGGAAGCGTCCCTCGGCCTGCCGTGCCTGTTCCTGGCGGAGGTTGGCGATGCTCGCCTCGTGGTTCTCCAGCAGGGTGTCGATGCGCTGCTCCGGCAGGCGTAGCGGCTGGTCGAGATAGGCCTGGCGCAGGCCGGCGACGAGCTCGTCGATGGGCAGATCGGGCACCTCGGTACGCAAGCGTTCACCCAGCCGTACTCCCAGGCTGTAGGCCAGATCCTCGTACTGCGGCGCCGCCGGCAGCAGGGACGGAAACAGGCACAGCAACAGCAGCGCGTGACGCAACATGGGGAGTTCTCCACGGAATTTGCCGGCGATTATGCCTGCTGCTGGCGCGGGTGCTAGCGACCGGCGAGTCGGGCGTCTAGTATGGGGTGCACCAACGTCCGTTAGGAGGCACGTCATGCCGACCAACAATAAGAAGTCCGTCAGCACCCCTCTGCACCTGCTTCAGCAACTTTCCCACAGCCTGCTCGAACATCTGGAGAAGGCCTGCTCGCAAGCGCTGGTGGATGCCGAACAGCTGCTGACCAAGCTTGAAAAGCAGCGCGGCAAGGCTCAGGAAAAGCTGCATGACACCCGTGCCAAACTGCAGGAGGCGGCCAAGGCCGGCAAGGCCAAGGCCCAGGAAAAAGCCAAGGCCGCGGTCGCCGAACTGGAGGAGCTGCTGGAGGGACTCAAGACCCGCCAGGCCGAGACCCGCGGCTATATCGCGCAACTCAAGCGTGATGCCCAGGAGAGCCTGAAGCTGGCCCAGGGCGTAGGCAAGGTGCGCGAGGCCGCGGCCAAGGCCCTGGACAGCCGCAGCGCGGTCAAGCCCGCGGCCAAGGTCGTGGCCAAGCCGGCCGCGAAGAAGCCTGCCGCCAAACCCGCCAGCAAGGCCGCCGCCAAACCCGCGGCGAAACCCGCAGCGAAGAGTGCTGCCAAGCCGGCTGCCAAGGTTGCGGCGAAACCGGCCGCCAAGCCTGCGGCAAAACCCGCTGCCAAGGCTGCCGCCAAGCCGGCGGTGAAGAAGGCCGCCAGTACCGCCAAGCCGGCGGCCAAGCCTGCCGCAAAACCTGCGGCCAAGGTGGCGGCCAAACCCGCCAGCCAGCCGGCCGCCAAAGCAGCCGCGAAGCCAGCTGCCAAGCCCGCCGCTAAAGCTGCGGCCAAGCCTGCCTCTGCCAAGGCGCCGGCCAAGCCCGCTGCCAAACCCGCGACCAAGGCTGCTGCGAAGCCTGCCGCGAAACCGGCGGTCAAAGCTGCGGCCAAGCCGGCTGTCAAAGCTGTGGCCAAGCCTGCCGCGAAGCCGGCGGCGAAACCCGCAGCCAAGCCGGCGGCGAAGAAGCCGGTTGCTGCCAAACCGGCCGCCAAACCTGCGCCCAAGCCGGCAGCGCCGGCCAGCGCCGCCGCGCCGACTGCGGCCCCGGCCGCTGCTCCGGGCACCGGCAACGGCAGCGCCGCACCCTCCGCCTAAGTCTGGTTGGCCGCGGCGCGCAGCAGTCCGCGCGCGTCGCGGTCGTCCACCAGTTGCTCCAGCCAGGCCACGGCATCCTCCGTGGCCTGCCATTTCTGGCTCGCACCCTCCAGCCGCCTGAGCAGTTCCTGCTCGGCCTCCAACTCCAGCGCCTTGATCTGTTCACGCCGGCGCGCCAGCTGCGGATCGCTCTGCGCCGGTGTCTTCAGGCCTCGGCGCAGTTCGCGCAAGGGCTGCACCACCTGGCGCTGCCAGGGTTCGGCGATGGCGCGCAGCTGGTCGAGGCGCTGTTCGTCGCAGGCCACCCGCCGCCGCTCCAGCCACAGGGCACAGAGCAGCAGGCAGACATCCGCGCCGCCTTCCTGCAGGCGCAGGCACAGCGCTTCCACGCCGGGGCGGGCATAGCAGGCGAGGGCGAAATTCCACAGGTCGGTGGGCATGCGGCGCTCCAGGCGAGGGCAGGGCGAAGCTGGTAGACTGCGCCGCCATTATGATCCGACTCCAGAACCTCACTCTACAGCGTGGTCCGCAGCGCCTGCTCGAAGGCGCCGAACTGACCCTGCACGCCGGCCAGAAGGTCGGCCTGATCGGTGCCAATGGCGCCGGCAAATCCAGCCTGTTCGCCCTGCTGCGCGGCGAGCTCGGTCCCGACGCCGGCGACTGCCAGCTGCCGGCCGACTGGCGCATCGCCCATATGCGCCAGGAGGTGGACAACCTCGAGCGCCTGGCGGTGGACTACGTGCTCGATGGCGACGTGCAGCTGCGCGCGATCCAGGCCGAGCTGGCCAGGGCCGAGGCGGCCCATGACGGCGCCGCCATCGCCCGCCTGCACACCGAACTGGACAACGCCCAGGGCTACACGGCCGACGCCCGTGCGCGCAAGCTGCTGGCCGGCCTCGGCTTCACCGCCGAGCAGATGGACAGACGCGTCGGCGACTTTTCCGGTGGCTGGCGCATGCGCCTGAACCTGGCCCAGGCGCTGATGTGCCCGTCCGAACTGCTGCTGCTCGACGAGCCGACCAACCACCTGGATCTGGACGCCATCCTCTGGCTGGAGGAGTGGCTCAAGGGCTACCCCGGCACCCTGCTGCTGATCTCCCACGACCGTGACTTCCTCGATGCGGTGGTCGACCACGTGGCCCATCTCGAGCTGCAGAAGCTGACCCTCTACCGCGGCGGCTACTCGGCCTTCGAGCGCACCCGCGCCGAGCGCCTGGCGCAGCAGCAACAGGCCTACGAGAAGCAGCAGGCGCAGCGCGCGCACATGGAGGACTTCATCCGTCGCTTCAAGGCCAAGGCCACCAAGGCGCGCCAGGCGCAGAGCCGGATCAAGGCCCTGGAGCGTCTGGAAGAGCTGGCCCCGGCGCATGTCGACTCGCCCTTCGACTTCGTCTTCCGTGAGGCGGACAAGGTCTCCAGCCCGCTGCTCAACCTGTCCGAGGCGCGCCTCGGCTACGGCGACAAGGTGGTGCTGGACAAGGTCAAGCTGAGCCTGGCGCCCGGCGCGCGCATCGGCCTGCTGGGGCCCAACGGCGCCGGCAAGTCGACCCTGATCAAGACCCTGGCCGGCGACCTCGGTGTGCTCGGCGGCAGCCTGGCGCGCGGCGAGAACCTGGCCATCGGCTACTTCGCCCAGCACCAGCTCGACGCCCTCGACCCCAAGGCCAGCCCGCTGCTGCATGTGCAGCGCCTGGCGCCGAGCGAGCGCGAGCAGACCCTGCGCGACTTCCTCGGCGGCTTCGATTTCCGGGGGCCGCGTTGCGACGAGCCGGTGCTCAACTTCTCCGGCGGCGAGAAGGCGCGCCTGGCCCTGGCCCTGATCGCCTGGCAGAAGCCCAACCTGCTGCTGCTCGACGAACCGACCAACCACCTCGACCTGGAAATGCGCCTGGCCCTGACCATGGCCCTGCAGGACTTCGCCGGCGCCGTGCTGGTGGTGTCGCACGACCGCCACCTGCTCAAGAGCACCACCGACGAGTTCCTCCTGGTGGCCGACGGGCGCATCCAGCCGTTCGAGGGCGACCTCGACGACTACGCCCGCTGGCTGATCGACTACCGTGCCCGCCAGCAGCCGCAGAGCGCGGCAGCACCGGCCGTCGACAAGACCGACAAGCGCGCCCAGCGCCAGGCCGCCGCCGCCCTGCGCCAGCAGCTGGCGCCGCACAAGAAGCAGGCCGACAAGCTGGAGCAGGAGCTGGGCAAGCTCCACGAGCAGCTCGCCGGCGTCGAGCAGAAGCTCGGCGACAGCGGCCTGTACGAGGCCGCGCGCAAGGACGAGCTGCGCGAGCTGCTGGCCGAGCAGGCCCGCCTCAAGGCCCGCGAGGCCGAGGTGGAGGAGGCCTGGCTGGTGGCGCTGGAGACCCTGGAGGCGCTGCAGCAGCAACTGGAGGAGAGCGACTGATGGAACAACTGGCCCTGCTCGGCGACTGGCGCGAGCCCCTGACCCTGGCGGGACAGATTCTGCTGATCCTGCTGCTGGCCTGGATCGGCCAGCGCCTGGTCAGCGCCGGCATCACCCGCCTCGGCGAGCGCTACGCGGCGCTGCCGGCCGAACTCTGGCTGCCGCTGCGCGGCCTGCTGCGCTGGCTGATCATCGGCAGTGCGCTGATGCTGGTGCTGGAGCGCCTCGGCGTATCCGCCGAAGTGCTGTGGACGGCCCTGACCGGCTTCGTCGCGGTGGCCGCGGTGGCCTTCTTCGCCATCTGGAGCGTGCTGTCCAACCTGTTCTGCGCCCTGCTGATCTTCACCCTCGGCCCGTTCCGCCTGGGCGATACCGTGGAGCTGATCGACAGCGCCGACAAGCCCGGGGTGAAGGGCAGGGTGGTGGCCATCAACCTGTTCTACACCACCCTCGAAGACCTCGGCGAGGAACATGCCGGGGCGCTGATCCAGGTACCCAACAGCCTGTTCTTCCAACGCGCCGTGCGGCGCTGGCGCTGAGCCCGGGCTGCACAAGGCGCGCACCAGGGAGTAGGCTGTTGCGTCTGCTTTCCGTCCATTCGTTGCGAGGTACTGCCCCATGGCCCTGGATATCTGGCTCGCCTTCTTCGTCGCCTGCTGGGTGATCAGCCTGTCGCCGGGTGCCGGCGCCATCGCCTCGATGAGCGCCGGGCTGCGCTACGGCTTCTGGCGGGGCTACTGGAATGCCCTGGGCCTGCAGCTGGCACTGCTGATGCAGATCGCCGTGGTCGCCGCCGGCCTCGGCGCGGTGCTGGCCACCTCGGAGATGGCGTTCAACCTGATCAAGTGGTTCGGCGTGGCCTACCTGGTCTACCTCGGCTGGAAGCAGTGGGTGGCCCTGCCCGGCGAGATCGCCGCCGGCGATGCCGAGCGCCCGCTGGGGCGGCCGCTGACCCTGGTGCTGCGCGGCTTCCTGGTCAACGCCAGCAACCCCAAGGCGATCATCTTCATCCTCGCCGTGCTGCCGCAGTTCCTCGACCCCAGGGGCTCTCTGCTGATCCAGTACCTGGTGATGGCGGCGACCATGGTCACGGTCGACCTGATCGTCATGGCCGGCTATACCGGCCTGGCCGCGCGGGTGCTGCGTGCGCTGCGCTCGCCGCGCCAGCAGCGCCTGCTCAACCGCACCTTCGGCGGTCTGTTCATGGCCGCCGCGGCCTTGCTGGCCACGGTGCGGCGCACGGCCTGACCTACCAGGGAATCCGCTGTCCATCCCATGCCCAGAAGCTGCCGCTGTCTTCCGGCCCATGTTCGGCTACCTGCTGCAGCAGGCAGCGAGCGGCGAAGTCGGGGCTGAACAGCTTGTCGGCCGCGACACTGGCTTGAAACGGCCGCGACAGCTCGGTGTCGGTGGTGCCGGGATGCAGACTCAGTACGCAGCTCTGCGGGTTGAGTCGCCGGAGTTCGATGCTGGCTGTGTGCAGCAGCTGGTTCAATGCTGCTTTGCTGGCCCTGTAGCTGTACCAGCCACCCAGGCGGTTGTCGCCGATAGAGCCCACCCTGGCCGACAGGGCCGCCACGCTGCAAGGGTGCTTGCCGCGCAGCAGGGGCAGCAGGTGCTTGAGTAGCAGAATGGGGGCGAAGCAGTTGCTGTGGAAGCTGGCCATCAGCCCCTCAAGGCTGAGTTGTGTCAGGCTTTTTTCGGCACGTGCAGCCTCGCTCTGGAGAATTCCTACGCTGCACAGCAGCAGGTGCAGGCGTTCAGTTTGCGCGCGCACCTGGCTGGCCAGCTCGGCTACGGCAGCGTCGCTGCGCAGGTCGCAGGCCAGCAGCTGCAGACGCGAATCATGGCGAGCCTGCAGGGCCAGCAGATCGTCGCTTGCAGGTGCCTGGCGCGCCACGGCAATGACTCTGCCCACTTCGGTGCGCTCGAGCAGCTGCGCCGTCAGTGCCAGGCCGATACCACGACTGGCCCCGGCGACAAGCACCTGGGCCGGTTCTTCGATGCGCTGCCAGAACTGCATGGGAATGCCTGTTTTTTCGATGGCCGATGGGCTGGGGCATACTAGTCGCTGTTCCCTGAGGATTGTCAAAACATGCGTGTGTGGATCGACGCCGACGCCTGTCCCCGGCTGGCCCGCGATCAGGTGGTGAAGTTCGCCCTCAAGCGCGGCTTCGAGGTGGTGCTGGTGGCCGGCCAGGCGGTGGCGCGGCCGAACTTCGCCTGCGTCAGGCTGGTGGTGGTGCCGAGCGGCCCGGATGCGGCGGACGACCATCTGGTAGAGCACGCCGTGCCTGGCGAGCTGGTGATCTGCAGCGATATCCCGCTGGCCGACCGCCTGGTGAAGAAGGGCGTGGCGGCGCTCGACCCGCGCGGCCGCGAGTTCGACGAGCGCAACATGGGTGAGCGCCTGGCGGTGCGCAACCTGTTTACCGACCTGCGCGAGCAGGGGCAGATGGGCGGTGGCCAGGCGGCCTACGCGGACAAGGACCGCCAGGCCTTCGCCAACGCACTCGACCGTATCCTGACCCGCCTGATGAAGTAGCCCGGATGCAATCCGGGGATGGAGTTGCCTGCTTCCCGGATTGCATCGGGGGCACAGGCTGACGCAGTGAGCATGCCTCAGCCGCACAGATAGGTGCCGGTGCCCACCGCCACCAGGGTGCCGTCGTCGCTGTGCAGTTCGCTGCGCACCACCGCCACCTTGTTGCCCGAGCGCAGCAGCACGGCGGTGGCGCTGAACAGCTGACCGCGGCCGGGGCGCAGGTAGTCCACGCGCAGGTCGATGGTGCCCAGCTTGGACAGGCGCTGCATGCGCTCCTGCTGGCTCAGGTGCTGGTGCTTGTCGAAGGCGCCGATCAGCGCCATGGCGCCGCCGGCGACGTCGAGCAGCGAGGAGATCACCCCGCCATGCAGGATGCCGTGGACGAAGTTGCCGATCAGCTCGGGCTTCATCGGCAGGCTCATCACCACCCGGTCGCCGCGCAGTTCGTCGATGCGGATGCCGAGCATCTGGTTGAACGGAATGCGCTGGAAGAAGGCTTCCACACCCTGGCGCTGTTCCTCGGAAAGCTGGAAAACCGGCTCGTGCATGCTGCACTCCTGCGACTCGATCACTGCCGGCCACGCTGCCGCAGCCGTGCTGCGCTGAACAGGGGCGCGGCGCAGGCGCCGCGCGAATTGGCCGGAACGGCCCTTATTGAATGGCCGAACCGTTCAATAGGGCCTGTCGGGCAATAGGGGCCACTGTGCTCTCGCTAATATTCTTACGCAGGCAATAGGGCGATTGCAGCCAGCTGCGCAGATGCTTTGCCCCCTTGCTGGCATTGCATGAGAGGCAGCAGCGCGCGATGTTTTGCAGCGTCACTATGTTCATATCGTTGATGATGTGCTCCCACGAGGGGCGGTCGCCTCGCCTATTGGCCGGAGTAGAGAATGGCACTGCGCAGTAGATGCACGCCTGATCACGCTCCAGCACAGCTTCTTCCAGCCAGGGTGGAATGCTCCAGCGGTTCACGGGCGAGCCTCCCGGGTCAGTGCGGCTGGGCCAGCTCCAGCACGCGGTCGACCAGCTTGTTGATGCCGGCGGCGGCCTGGGCGATGGATTCGGCCAGCATGTAGGCCGGGGTGCTCACCAGCTTGCGCTCGGCGTCCTCGACTATGTCTTCCACCGTGCACTCGATGTGCTGGCCGCCCATGGCGGTGAGGGCGGAGGCGGCCGGATCGTCGGCGGCGCCCAGGGTGCAGGTGACGCCTTCGCCATAGATCTTCGCCGCCAGGGCCGGGGCGATGCAGATCAGGCCGATCGGCTTGCCGGCCTGGGCGAAGGCCTGGGCGGCGGCCAGTACGTCAGGCTGCACGCTGCAGTTGGCACCTTCCTGGGCAAAGTTGGAGAGGTTCTTGGCCACGCCGAAACCGCCGGGCAGGATCAGCGCATCGAACTGCTCGGCCTTGAGCTCGCGCACGTCCATCACGTCACCACGGGCGATGCGCGCAGCCTCGGTGAGCACGTTCCGGCTCTCCGGCATTTCGGCGCCGGTGAGGTGGTCGATCACATGCATCTGCGCGATGTTGGGGGCGAAGCACTGCACCTGGGCGCCGCGCTGGTCGAGGCGCAGCAGGGTGATCACGCTCTCGTGGATTTCCGCGCCGTCGTAGACGCCACAGCCGGAGAGGATGACCGCGACTTTTCTTTGCATGCTGTTCTCCAAGAAATGACCGAAACCTGACGGCAGTTTACCTGCTGCCCGAGTGTCGCCAAATGTCACATCGGCTGGCATTCACCGCCGCGAGTATCCGGCGCGGCAGGCATAGGATCAGCTTAGGTCAACCCG
This sequence comes from Pseudomonas alcaligenes, assembly GCF_041729615.1. NCBI lineage: Bacteria > Pseudomonadati > Pseudomonadota > Gammaproteobacteria > Pseudomonadales > Pseudomonadaceae > Aquipseudomonas > Aquipseudomonas alcaligenes. Next base: position 2,637,700 of record NZ_CP154874.1, read on the forward strand.
TGCCGTGCCGAACCATGAATCTGATCCTGCTCGCCGTTCCCTTCTTCTTCCTGCTGATCGCCCTCGAGCTGCTCGCCGACCGCGTGCGCGGGGTCAGCACCTACCGCCTGGCGGACTCGCTGAACAGCCTCAGCGCCGGCGTGCTGTCGCAGGCCAGCGGCCTGCTGAGCAAGGCCATCGCCGTGCTCGGCTATGCCTTCGCCTACGAGCACCTGCACCTCACGGCGCTGCCGGACGAGCCCTGGGTCTGGGTGCTGGCCTTCGTCTTCTACGACTTCTGCTACTACTGGAACCACCGCATCGGCCACGAGCGCAACATCTTCTGGGCCTCGCACGTGGTGCACCACCAGAGCGAGGACTACAACCTGTCCACCGCCCTGCGCCAGACCAGCACGGGCTTTCTGCTGAGCTGGATCTTCTACCTGCCGATGGCCGTGGCCGGCGTGCCGCCGCTGGTGTTCGTCACGGTCGCCGCGCTCAACCTGCTCTACCAGTTCTGGGTGCACACTCGCCACGTGCCCAAGCTGGGCTGGTACGAGTGGTTCTTCGTCACGCCGTCCAATCATCGGGTGCACCACGCGCAGAACCCGGTGTACATGGATCGCAACTACGGCGGCGTGTTCATTCTCTGGGACCGCCTGTTCGGCACCTTCCAGGAGGAGCTGGACGAGCAGCCGGTGGTGTTCGGCGTGACCATGCCGCTGCGCAGCTGGAACCCGCTGTGGGCCAACCTGCAGTTCTACGTGCAGTTGTGGCGCGACGCGGTGCGTGCCGGCTCCTGGTGGGACAGGTTGCGCATCTGGTTCATGCCCACCGGCTGGCGCCCGGCCGATGTGGCGGCGCGCTACCCGCTGGACAAACCGGACCTGGCCAGCTTCCGCAAGTTCGACATCCCTCTGGACCGGGGGCAGAAGCTCTATGCGGCGCTGCAGTTCGGTATCTATGTGCTGGGCACCAGTTGGCTGCTGGCGGTGGCCGAGGCGCAGCCGCTGGCGCTGCTGGCCGGCGCCTGGCTGTGGGTGGCCTTCGGCCTGTACTGCATCGGTGCCTGGCTGGAGAACCGGCCTTTTGCCCGCGCTCTGGAGCTGCTGCGTCTGGCGCTGAACCTGCCCGCGCTGCTCTGGGCCCAGCAGGTGGGCCTGGTGGCGGGAGGCATGCTGGTGTGGTGGTTGCTGGCCGCCTGGAGCCTGGCCAGCCTGAGCTGGCTGCTGTGGCCACGGCAGGCGAAGACCCAGCCGGCCTGAAGGGAACTGCGGCTGCCCGTCGCAGTCTGGGTGTGACAGTCATTATTTGGTCATAATGGTCGGATATACCTGTCACACTCGCCCGCCGTGCGGGTTCTGGAGTCCGTCGTGAGCTTTACCCCCGCTAATCGCCTGTTCCCCGCCACCCGCCTGCGCCGCAACCGTCGTGACGATTTCTCCCGCCGCCTGGTGCGCGAGCATCGCCTGAGCGTCGACGATCTGATCCTGCCGGTGTTCGTCCTCGATGGCGAGAATCGCCGCGAAGCGATTCCCTCGATGCCGGGTGTCGAGCGCCTGTCCATCGACCTGCTGCTCAAGGAAGCCGAGCACTGGGTGGCGCTGGGCATTCCGGCGCTGGCGCTGTTCCCGGTGACGCCGCTGGAGAAGAAGTCCCTCGACGGCGCCGAGGCCTGGAACCCGGACGGTATCGCCCAGCGTGCCATCCGCGCGCTGCGCGCCAGTTTCCCCGAGCTGGGGGTGATCAGCGACGTGGCCCTCGACCCCTTCACCACCCACGGCCAGGACGGCATCCTCGATGACGAGGGTTACGTGATGAACGACGTGACCGTCGATGCGCTGGTCCGGCAGGCGCTGTCGCACGCCGAGGCGGGGGCCCAGGTGGTGGCGCCGTCGGACATGATGGATGGGCGCATCCAGGCGATTCGCGAGGCGCTGGAAGTGGCCGAGCACACCAACGTGCGCATCATGGCCTACTCGGCCAAGTACGCCAGCGCCTACTACGGCCCGTTCCGCGACGCGGTCGGCTCGGCCGCCAACCTGGGCAAGGCCAACAAGGCCAGCTACCAGATGGACCCGGCCAACGGCGACGAGGCCCTGCACGAAGTGGGCGCGGACCTCGCCGAAGGCGCCGACATGGTCATGGTCAAGCCGGGCATGCCCTACCTGGACATCGTCTGGCGGGTGAAGGACGCCTTCAAGGTGCCGACCTTCGCTTACCAGGTCAGCGGCGAGTACGCCATGCACATGGCCGCCATCCAGAACGGCTGGCTGGGCGAGGCGGTGATTCTCGAATCGCTGACCGCCTTCAAACGCGCCGGCGCCGATGGCATCCTCACCTACTTCGCCGTGCGTGCGGCAGAACTCTTGAAAGCGGGGCGCTGAAGCGCCCCAGGGAAGCAGGACATGAACACCGAGGGACTCAGCAACAAGCAGATCGTCGACGCCCAGCTCGAGGTCGAACCGCCCGTGCCGCTGGAGGTCGCCGCCGAGGTGGCGCCCGTCGTCGAGCCGGAGCCGGCCCCCGCGCCCGCGCCGATTCCCGGCCTGGATGACAGCAGCCTGTACATCCACCGCGAGCTGTCGCAGCTGAAGTTCAACATCCGCGTGCTGGAGCAGGCGCTGGACGAGTCCTACCCGCTGCTGGAGCGGTTGAAGTTCCTGCTGATCTTCTCCAGCAACCTCGACGAATTCTTCGAGATTCGCGTCGCCGGCCTGAAGAAGCAGATCAACTTCGCCCGCGAACAGGCCGGTGCCGACGGCCTGCTGCCCAGCCAGGTGCTGGCACGCATCTCCGAGATCGCCCACGAGCAGGTCGAGCGCCAGTACGCGCTGCTCAACGACGTGCTGCTGCCGGAGCTGGCCAAGCACCAGGTCAACTTCATCCGCCGCCGCTACTGGACCACCAAGCTGAAGACCTGGGTGCGTCGCTACTTCCGCGACGAGATCGCGCCGATCATCACCCCGATCGGCCTCGACCCGACGCACCCCTTCCCGCTGCTGGTGAACAAGAGCCTCAACTTCATCGTCGAGCTGGAAGGCGTCGACGCCTTCGGTCGCGACTCCGGCCTGGCCATCATCCCGGCGCCGCGCCTGCTGCCGCGCATCATCCGCGTGCCGGAAGAAGTCGGCGGCCCTGGCGACAACTACGTGTTCCTCTCGTCGATGATCCACGCCCACGCCGACGACCTGTTCCACGGCATGAGCGTGAAGGGCTGCTACCAGTTCCGCCTGACCCGCAACGCCGACCTGTCGGTGGATGCCGAGGATGTGGAAGACCTGGCGCGCGCCCTGCGTGGCGAGCTGTTCAGCCGCCGCTACGGCGACGCGGTGCGCCTGGAAGTGGCGGACACCTGCCCCAAGCATCTTTCGGACTTCCTGCTCAAGCAGTTCAACCTCTCCGAGAGCGAACTGTATCGGGTCAACGGCCCGGTCAACCTGACCCGCCTGTTCAGCATCACCGGGCTGGAGAGCCACCCGGAACTGCAGCATGCGCCCTTCACGCCGGTGATTCCCAAGCTGCTGCAGAACGCCGAGAACATCTTCAACGTGGTCGGCAAGCAGGACATCCTGCTGCTGCACCCCTTCGAGTCTTTCACCCCGGTGATCGACCTGCTGCGCCAGGCCGCCAAGGACCCCAACGTGCTGGCGATCAAGCAGACCCTGTACCGCTCCGGGGCCAACTCGGAGATCGTCGATGCCCTGGTCGAGGCGGCCCGTAACGGCAAGGAAGTCACCGCGGTGATCGAGCTGCGCGCGCGCTTCGACGAGGAGTCCAACCTGCAGCTGGCCAGCCGCCTGCAGGCCGCCGGCGCGGTGGTGATCTACGGCGTGGTCGGCTTCAAGACCCACGCCAAGATGATGCTGATCCTGCGCCGCGAGAACGGCGAGCTGCGCCGCTACGCGCACCTCGGCACCGGCAACTACCACGCCGGCAACGCCCGCCTGTACACCGACTACAGCCTGCTGACCGCCGACGAGGCGCTGGGCGAGGATGTGTCCAAGCTGTTCAACCAGCTGATCGGCATGGGCAAGACCCTGCGCATGAAGAAGCTGCTGCACGCGCCCTTCACCCTGAAGAAGACCCTGCTCGACATGATCGCCCGCGAGGCGCAGTTCGCCAGCGAGGGCAAGCCGGCGCACATCATGGCCAAGGTCAACTCGCTGACCGATCCCAAGGTCATCCGCGCCCTGTACAAGGCCAGCCAGATGGGCGTGCGCATCGACCTGGTGGTGCGCGGCATGTGCTGCCTGCGTCCGGGCGTACCCGGTGTGTCGCACAACATCCAGGTGCGCTCCATCGTCGGTCGCTTCCTCGAGCACAGCCGCATCTACTACTTCGGCAACGACGGTGATGAGCAGCTGTTCCTCTCCAGTGCCGACTGGATGGAGCGCAACCTCGACAAGCGCGTGGAGACCTGCTTCCCGGTGGAAGGCAAGAAGCTCATCACCCGGGTCAAGAAGGAGCTGGAGAGCTACCTGTCCGACAACACCCAGGCCTGGGTGCTGCAGCCGGATGGTCGCTACCTGCGCCTGAGCCCCAGTGGCAACGCCAATCCACGTAACGCGCAGACGGCGCTGCTGGAGAAGCTCACCACACCACAGCTGCGCTAGCGCCGGGCACCCGGATGAAAAAGCCCCGCCTCGGCGGGGCTTTTTCATGGGCTCAGTGCACCCTGAGGGTGAAGTTGATGCGCTTGAGCCACTCGGCTTCCTGTTCGAAGTCGGCCTGGGTCAGCGGATTGGCCTCCAGCCAGCCGTCGGGGAAGGTCAGGTCGAGGCTCTGCGGGCCGGCCAGCAACTGCACCCTGGGCATTTCCTGAGTGCCACGGATGTGGTGGAAGAGGATCGCGAAGCGCAGCAGCACGCACAGGCGCAGCAGTTGCACACCGTCCTCGCCGAACTCGGCGAAACGGTCCTTGGGGATGTTGCGGCGGTGGCCGCGCACCAGCAGGGCCAGCATCAGCTGGTCGCGGCGCGAGAAGCCCGACAGGTCCGAGTGTTCGATCAGGTAGGCGCCGTGCTTGTGGTACTGGTAGTGGGCGATGTCCAGGCCGATCTCGTGGACTCGCGCGCCCCACTGCAGCAGGTCGCGGTGCCAGTCGTCGTCCAGCTGCCAGGCCGTGGCCACCTGCTCCAGGGCATGCAGGGCCTTGGCCTCGACCCGTGCGGCCTGCTGCAGGTCGACGTGGTAGCGCTCCATCAGCGCGCCCAGGGTGCGCTCGCGCACATCCTCGTGGTGGTGGCGGCCGAGCAGGTCGTAGAGCACGCCTTCGCGCAGCGCGCCTTCGGAGTGGTCCATGCGCTGCAGGTCGAGGGCGTCGAAGATCGCCTCGGTGATGGCCAGGCCGGCCGGGAAGATGTGCCGGCGATCCGGTTTGACGCCGTCGATGTCCAGCTTGTCCACTTCGCCGAGCTTGAGCAGCCTGCGCTTGAGCCAGGCCAGCCCCTCCGGGTTGACCTCGCCTTTGCCCAGGCCGCCGGCCTTGATCGCCAGGCCCACGGCGCGGATGGTGCCGGAGGCGCCGACGGCCTCCTGCCAGCCCAGGCGCTGCAGGCCCTGCTCGATGTTCATCAGCTCCAGGCGCGCGGCCGTGTAGGCCTGGGCATAGCGCGCCGGGGTGATCTTGCCGTCCTTGAAGTAGCGCTGGGTGAAGCTGACGCAGCCCATCTGCAGGCTCTCGCGCAGCAGCGGCTCGAAGCGCTGGCCGATGATGAACTCGGTGCTGCCGCCGCCGATATCCGCCACCAGACGCTTGCCGGGGGTGTCGGCGATGCTGTGCGACACGCCGAGGTAGATCAGGCGCGCCTCCTCGCGGCCGGAGATGACTTCCACCTGGTGCCCGAGCAGCTCGTTGGCGCGACGGATGAAGGCGTCACGGTTGCGCGCCTCGCGCAGCGCGTTGGTGCCGACGATGCGCACGGCGCCCTGGGGCAGGCCCTGGATCAGCTGGCCGAAGCGGCGCAGGCAGTCCAGGCCGCGCTGCATCGCTTCCTCGCTGAGCAGGCGCTCGTCGTCGAGGCCGGCGGCCAGCTGCACCTTCTCGCCCAGCCGCTCGAGGATGCGGATCTCGCCGTGATCGGCCTTGGCCAGCACCATGTGGAAGCTGTTGGAGCCGAGGTCGATGGCGGCGATCAGGGGGAACTGCTTGGTGGCATTGGGCATGGTCAGGAGGTCCCTTAACAGAATGCTGGCAGCGCCGGGGGTAGGGTGGCGGCTGCACCAATGATCTGCATGTTAACCGCCCGCGGCCCGCTTGCCGTACTCTTTCATCAGCTCCATGAAATCCATTGATAGTTAAGCTCAATGGCGAGCGGCTTTCGGCGTGAAGCGAGGCGGGCTATCATGGCGCCACTTTTTTGCTTCCGATCACGGAGACTGTACATGAGCGAATTCATCACCAACGTCAGCGACGCCAGCTTCGAAGACGACGTGATCAAGGCCGAAGGTCCGGTACTGGTCGACTACTGGGCCGAGTGGTGCGGCCCGTGCAAGATGATCGCCCCGGTGCTCGACGAGATCGCCCAGACCTACGCTGGCAAGCTCAAGGTGTGCAAGCTGAACATCGACGAGAACCAGGAAACCCCGCCGAAATACGGCGTGCGTGGCATCCCGACCCTGATGCTGTTCAAGAACGGCAACGTCGAGGCCACCAAGGTCGGCGCCCTGTCCAAGTCGCAGCTGGCCGCCTTCCTCGACGCCAACATCTAAGGCGTCATGCAAAAAGCCCCGCACAGTGCGGGGCTTTTTTCTGGGCGCAGGCTGGACGTCGCGCCAAACCCGGTGTTACATTCGGGCCTGCAGCGGGTTCCCCGTTGCCCCTCAAGCCGTCGCCGACGCACCCTCCCCGATAAGATCGAGCGATCCAGTCGCCTTCTCCGCGGCGCGGCCTGTAAAGCCCAGTGCTTTCCTTCCCTTCCTCATAATCATGTCATTCCTATGAATCTGACCGAACTCAAGCAAAAGCCGATTGCCGAACTGCTGGACATGGCCGACCAGGCTGGTCTGGAAAACATGGCCCGTTCGCGCAAGCAGGACATCATCTTCGCCCTGCTCAAGAAGCACGCGAAAAGCGGCGAAGAGATCTCCGGCGACGGCGTGCTGGAGATTCTCCAGGACGGCTTCGGCTTCCTGCGCTCCGCGGACTCCTCCTACCTGGCCGGCCCGGACGACATCTACGTCTCGCCCAGCCAGATCCGCCGCTTCAACCTGCGTACCGGTGACACCATCGTCGGCAAGATCCGCCCGCCGAAAGAAGGCGAGCGCTACTTCGCCCTGCTCAAGGTCGACACCATCAACTTCGACCGTCCGGAAAACGCCAAGAACAAGATCCTGTTCGAGAACCTGACCCCGCTGTTCCCGACCAAGCGCCTGGTCATGGAAGCCGGTAATGGCTCCACCGAGGACATCACCGGCCGCGTGATCGACCTTTGCGCGCCGATCGGCAAGGGCCAGCGCGGCCTGATCGTCGCCCCGCCGAAAGCGGGCAAGACCATCATGCTGCAGAACATCGCGGCCAACATCACCCGCAACAACCCCGAGTGCTACCTGATCGTCCTGCTGATCGACGAGCGCCCGGAAGAAGTGACCGAGATGCAGCGCACCGTGCGCGGCGAAGTGGTCGCCTCGACCTTCGACGAGCCGCCGACCCGCCACGTGCAGGTCGCCGAGATGGTGATCGAGAAGGCCAAGCGCCTGGTCGAGCACAAGAAGGACGTGGTCATCCTGCTCGACTCCATCACCCGTCTGGCGCGGGCCTACAACACCGTGATCCCGAGCTCCGGCAAGGTGCTCACCGGTGGTGTCGACGCCCATGCCCTGGAGAAGCCCAAGCGCTTCTTCGGCGCCGCCCGTAACATCGAGGAAGGCGGCTCGCTGACCATCATCGCCACCGCGCTGGTCGAGACCGGCTCGAAGATGGACGAGGTGATCTACGAGGAGTTCAAGGGCACCGGCAACATGGAGCTGCCGCTGGACCGCCGCATCGCCGAGAAGCGCGTGTTCCCGGCTATCAACATCAACAAGTCGGGCACCCGTCGCGAGGAGCTGCTGACCGGCGAGGAAGAACTGCAGCGCATGTGGATCCTGCGCAAGCTGCTGCACCCGATGGACGAGATCGCCGCCATCGAGTTCCTCACCGACAAGCTGAAGGACACCAAGACCAACGAGGAATTCTTCCTGTCCATGAAGCGGAAGTGATTCCAGCGTTGCCACAGAGGCCGGGGAAACCCGGCCTTTGCGTTTCTGCAGCCTTCTGAATAACCCAGTTCGGCGCTAAACTTTGCGCCCCGACCTGTGAGGCCCAAGCATGCAGTACCGCGACCTGCGCGACTTCATCCGCGAGCTGGAAAAGCGCGGCGAGCTCAAGCGCATCCAGACCCCGGTTTCTCCCGTGCTGGAAATGACCGAAATCTGCGACCGCACCCTGCGCAAGGGCGGTCCGGCGCTGCTGTTCGAGCAGCCGACCGGCTTCGCCGTGCCGGTGCTCGGCAACCTGTTCGGCACCCCGAAGCGCGTGGCATTGGGCATGGGCGCCGAGGATGTCGGCGAGCTGCGCGAGATCGGCAAGCTGCTGGCCTTCCTCAAGGAGCCGGAGCCGCCCAAGGGGCTGAAGGATGCCTGGAGCAAGCTGCCGATCTTCAAGAAGGTCATCAGCATGGCGCCCAAGGTGCTCAAGGACGCGCCTTGCCACGAAGTGATCGAGGAGGGCGAGGCGGTCGATCTGACCAGACTGCCGATCCAGCATTGCTGGCCGGGCGATGCCGCGCCGCTGATCACCTGGGGCCTGACCATCACCCGCGGGCCGAACAAGGAACGGCAGAACCTCGGCATCTACCGCCAGCAGGTGATCGGCCGCAACAAGGTGATCATGCGCTGGCTCAGCCACCGCGGCGGCGCCCTGGATTACCGCGAGTGGTGCCTGAAGCACCCGGACAAGCCCTATCCGGTGTGCGTGGCCCTCGGCGCCGACCCGGCGACCATCCTCGGCGCGGTGACGCCGGTGCCGGATACCCTCTCCGAATACGCCTTCGCCGGCCTGCTGCGTGGCCATCGCACCGAGCTGGTCAAGGCCATCGGCTCCGACCTGCAGGTGCCGGCCAGTGCCGAGATCGTCCTCGAAGGCGTGATCCATCCGGGTGAGACCGCGCCGGAAGGGCCCTATGGCGACCATACCGGCTACTACAACGAGGTCGACACCTTCCCGGTGTTCACCGTCGAACGCATCACCCGTCGGCGTGATCCGATCTACCACAGCACCTACACCGGGCGGCCGCCGGATGAGCCGGCGATCCTCGGCGTGGCGCTGAACGAGGTGTTCGTGCCGATCCTGCAGAAGCAGTTCCCGGAGATCACCGACTTCTACCTGCCGCCGGAAGGCTGCTCCTACCGCATGGCGGTGGTGACCATGAAGAAGCAGTACCCCGGCCATGCCAAGCGGGTGATGCTCGGCGTGTGGTCGTTCCTGCGCCAGTTCATGTACACCAAGTTCGTCATCGTCACCGACGACGACATCAACGCCCGCGACTGGAACGACGTGATCTGGGCCATCACCACGCGCATGGACCCCAAGCGCGACACGGTGCTGATCGACAACACGCCGATCGACTACCTCGACTTCGCCTCGCCGGTGTCCGGCCTGGGTTCGAAGATGGGCCTAGACGCCACCCACAAGTGGCCGGGCGAGACCAACCGCGAATGGGGCCGGGTGATCGAGCGCGACGAGGCGGTGGTCAAGCGCGTGGACGAGCTGTGGGCGAGCCTCGGGATCGACTGATGAAAGTCACCCTGCAACCCTCCGGCGCGGTGCTCGAGCTCCAGCCCGGCGAGCGCATTCTCGACGGTGCCCGGCGCCTCGGTTACGACTGCCCGCAGAGCTGCCGCAACGGCAACTGCCATGTCTGCGCCGCGCTGCTGGTCGAGGGCCGGGTGCGCCAGGCCGGCGCCGAGCTGGATCACGGCGAGCTGTTCACCTGCCTGGCCGAGCCGCTGGAAGACTGCGTGCTGCACTGGGACGGCGTGCTCGCCCCCGGCGAGTTGCCGGTGCGCACCTTCGGCTGCCAGGTGCTGGAGCTGAGCGAGGTCGGTGGCGATGTCTGCCGGGTGGTGCTGCGCGCGCCGGCCGGCAAGACGCCGCGCTACCACGCCGGGCAGTACCTGCTGCTGCAGCGCGACGACGGCGAGTGGTCGGCCTTCTCCCTAGCCTCCGCGCCGCACCATGGGCGTGACCTGGAGCTGCATATCCTCACCCGCGAAGACAGCAGCCGGCAGATCGTCGCGCAGCTGCAGCGCACGCGCCTGGCGCGGGTGCAGATGCCGTTCGGCGATACCCACCTGGCCGAACTGCCGGCCGGGCCGCTGGTGCTGATCGCTGCCGGCACTGGCATGGCACAGATGCACAGCCTGATCGAGCACTGCCGCGCCGTGGGTTTCAGCCACCCGGTTCACCTCTACTGGGGCGTGCGTCATCCCGATGACTTCTACCAGCTGCCGCACTGGCAGGACTGGGAGCAGCAGGCGGGACTGCAGCTGCACCGAGTGGTCAGCGAGGCCGCTGCCTGGGGCGGTCGCTGCGGCCTGCTGCACGAGGCGGTGTGCCAGGACTTCCCTGACCTCAAGGCGCTGCACGTCTACGCCAGCGGCTCGCCGGCGATGGTCTACGGCACCCTGGATGCGCTGGTGGAAGCGGGCATGGACCCGCACCAGATGCGCGCCGACGTGTTTGCCTACGCACCGCGCGAGTAAGTGCCCGGCAACGAAAAAGCCGCCCGCGGGCGGCTTTTTCGTTCATCCGATAGGCTGAGTCAGCGCGAGAGGGGCCGGGGGTAAGGGCTCCGAGTCGCCTGTAACACCCTCACCCGCCCTGTCGGGCACCCTCTCCCAGGGGGAGAGGGAATTGCGTCACGCCTTTACTTGGACGACAACCTTGCCCACGGCCTTGCGCTGGCCCAGCGCGTCGATGGCTTCGCCGCCGCGTGCCAGCGGGAAGGTCTGCGACACCAGCGGCTTGAGCTTGCCCTCGGCATGCCAGGCGAACAGCTGCTGGAAGTTGGCGGCATTGTCCTGCGGCTGGCGCTGGGCGAAGGAGCCCCAGAACACCCCGACCAGGGCTGCGCCCTTGAGCAGCGGCAGGTTGGCCGGCAGGGCCGGGATGCCGCCGCCGGCGGCGAAGCCGACCACCAGGAAGCGGCCGTTCCAGGCGATGGAGCGGAACGCCTCTTCGAACAGTTCGCCACCCACCGGATCGTAGATCACATCCACGCCCTGGCCGCCGGTGAGCTTCTTCACCTCGTCCTTCAGGCTCTGCTCGCTGTAGTTGATCAGGTGGTCGGCGCCGGCGTTGCGCGCCACCTCCAGCTTCTCGGCGGTGCTCGCCGCGGCGATCACCTTGGCGCCCATGGCCTTGCCGATTTCCACTGCCGCCAGGCCGACACCGCCGGAGGCGCCGAGCACCAGCAGGGTCTCGCCCGGCTGCAGGTTGGCGCGCTGCTTCAGTGCATGCATCGAGGTGCCGTAGGTCATGCCGAAGGCGGCGGCGGTGGTCAGGTCCATGCTCTTGGGCACCGGCAGCACGTTGTAGCCGGGCACCGCCACTTCCTCGGCGAAACCACCCCAGCCGGTCAGGGCCATGACCCGGTCGCCGGCGCGCAGGTGCGTGATCTTCTCGCCGACCGCCTTGACCACGCCGGCCGCCTCGCCGCCCGGGGCGAAGGGGAAGGGCGGCTTGAACTGGTACTTGCCCTCGATGATCAGGGTGTCGGGGAAGTTGACGCCGGCGGCGTGCACCTCGATCAGCACCTCGTTCTTCTTCGGTTCCGGGCTGGGCAGGTCTTCCAGGACCAGGCTGGAGGCCGGGCCGAAGGCTTTGCAGAGCAGGGCTTTCATCGCGCTTTCCTCGCGTTCGTGATTGCCGGCAGTGTAGGAGGCGCACCCGGCGGGTCAACGAGCATGGTCGCACCTGATGGCACACCATAAGCTTGGGCGCGCGGGCGGCTATGGCTATGCTAGGCGCAATTCGCACCGAGGAATGTCCCGTGAAGAAAAGCATCGCCCTGCTGTTTGCCCTGCTCCTGCCCTGCGTCGCCCTGGCCAGCGGCGGTGGCGAGGAAGAGAACGCCGCGCCCAAGGTCGCCTACTACAGCCTGGTACCGGCCCTGGTCGGCAACTTCGGCACGGGCCCCAAGCTGAAGTTCTACAAGGCCGATATCGCCCTGCGGGTGACCGGCAGCGAAGCGGAGGAGAAGGTCGAGCATCACGAGCCGCTGATCCGCAACCAGCTAGTGATGCTGTTCTCCCAGCAGAGCGAGGCCAACATGGCCGACGAGAACGCTAAGGAGACGCTGCGCCAGGAAGCGCTGAAGCAGGTGCAGGAGGTGCTGACCCAGGAAGAGGGCAAGCCGATCGTCGAGGACCTGTTGTTCAACAACCTGATCATCCAGTAACGCGGGCACGGGCCGCGTCCGCTTCGCCAACGGTGAAGCTAGGCCATCTGCGCCAGGGTCTTGCGGAAGCGCGTCAGCGCGGCGATGAAGAACAGCGTGCCGATGCCGGCGATGGCCAGCAGCTGCGGCCAGACGATGGTCAGCCCGGCACCGCGATAGAGAATCGCCTGGGCCAGGTCGACGAAGTGGGTGGTCGGCGCCGCCAGCATGATCTGCTGCACCAGTTCCGGCATGCTCTCGCGCGGCGTGGTGCCGCCGGAGAGGATCTGCAGCGGCAGCAGCACCAGGATGATCAGCAGGCCCAGCTGCGGCATCGAGCGCGCCACGGTGCCGAAGAAGATGCCCATCGAGGTGGTGGCGAACAGGTGCAGCGCCGCGCCGCCGAGGAATAGCGCCAGCGAGCCTTCGATCGGCACCTGCAACCAGCCCTGCACCACCAGCAGCAGCGACAGCGCTGCCGCCGTCAGCACCACCAGGCCCATCGACCAGACCTTGGCCAGCATGATCTGCAGCGGCGTCACCGGCATCACCAGCAGGTGCTCCACGGTGCCGTGTTCGCGTTCGCGGATCAGCGCGGCGCCGGTGAGGATGATCGACAGCATGGTGATCTGGTTGATCACCTCCATCACCGAACCGAACCAGCTGCGCGTCAGGTTCGGGTTGAAGGCCACCCGCACAGTCAGTTCGGCCGGCTGCCGCAGCTCGCCACGGTAGCGGCGGACGAACTCGCTCACCTCGACCGTGCCGATGTTCTGGATGTAGCCGGCGCCGGTGAAGGCCATGCTCACCTGGGTGGCATCGACGTTGAGCTGGATCGCCGGGCTGCGCCCGGCCAGCACATCGCGCTGGAAGTTCGGCGGGATGTTGAGGGTGAAGGTGTAGCGCCCGGAGTCCATGCCCTGATCCATCTGGCTCAGGTCGATGCGTTCCGGGGTGCGGAAGTAGGGCGCCTGGAAGGCCTGGATCAGGCGTTCGGAGAGCTGCGAGCGGTCCTCGTCGACCACCGCGATGGCCGCGTTGTGCAGGCTCTCCGGGATACTGGTGGCCGCGGAATACACCCCCAGGCTGAAGGCCCAGAGGATCAGCAGCACCAGTGCCAGGTCGTGCTGCAGGCTGCGCAGTTCCTTGACGCCGAGGTGGAGGATGTTGGCCAGGCGTTCCATCACACCTCCTGTTTGCGCAGCAGGCTGGCGCTGAGCAGGGTGAGCAGCGGCACGGTCAGCGCCAGGGCGATGAAGTAGCCAAGCATGTCCTGCAGCTCCAGCGCCTTGGAGAACAGTCCTCGGCTGATCACCAGGAACTGCGAAGTCGGATAGAACTGGCCGACCAGGGCACCGATTCCCTCCAGCGAGGCGACCGGATAGATCAGCCCGGAGAACTGGATGGCCGGCAGCAGGGTGGCGATGGCGGTGCCAAACACGGCGGCGATCTGGCTCTTGGTGAAGGTCGACATCAGCAGACCCAGGCCGGTGGCGCAGGCCAGGTAGAGCAGCGCGCCGAGCGCGAGGGTGAATGGGTTGCCCTTGAGCGGCACCCCGAACACCGTAACCGCCAGCAACACCAGCAGGGCACAGTTGAGCAGGCCGAGGGCGATGTAGGGCAGCTGCTTGCCGATGAGAAACTCCAGGCGCGTGACCGGGGTGACGTAGAGGTTGATGATCGAGCCCAGCTCCTTCTCGCGCACCACGCCGAGCGCCGTGAGCATGGCCGGGATCAGCATCAGCAGCAGCGGGATCACCGCCGGCACCATGGCCTTGAGGCTCTCCACGTCCGGGTTGTAGCGGTAGCGCACCTCCAGGCCGGCGGCGCTGGCGGCCAGCGGCTGCGGCGAGCGCCGCGCCAGCTCGGCCAGGTAGTGTTGATGCAGGCCGGCGACGTAGCCCTTGATGGTCTCGGCGCGGGTCGGCATGGCGCCGTCGATCCACATGCCGATCTGCGGGCTGGCGCCACGCTTGAGGTCGCGGCCGAAGTGCGGCGGAATCTCCACCGCCAGGCTGATGTCGCCATTGCGCAGGCGCCGCTCCAGCTCGGTGTAGTCGCGCAGCGCCGGCTTCTCCAGGAAATAGCGCGAGCCGGAGAGGTTGCGGTGGTACTCCTGGCTGGTGGTGGTCTGGTCGCGGTCGAGCACGGCGAAGGTCAGGTCCTCGACGTCCAGGCTGATGCCGTAGCCGATGATGAACAGCAGCAGCACCGTGCCGAGCAGGGCCATGCCGCCGCGGATCGGGTCGCGACGCAGCTCCAGGGCCTCGCGGCGGGCGTAGCTGAACAGGCGGCGCAGGCTGAAGCGCTGGCGCTGGGGCGGCGGCGCCTGTTGCAGCGGTGGTGCTTCGCTTGCCGGCTGCTCGCCGACCGCCTCCTGCAGATAGGCGATGAAGGTCGCTTCCAGGCTGTCCAGCCCGCGCTTGGCCATCAGGCCCTGCGGCGTGTCGCTGTCCAGCACCTTGCCGGCGTGCATCAGCGAGATGCGGTCGCAGCGCTGCGCCTCGTTCATGAAGTGGGTGGAGATGAAGATGGTCACGCCGTCCTGGCGCGACAGGTCGAGCATCAGCTGCCAGAAGCCGTCGCGCGCCACCGGGTCGACGCCCGAGGTGGGCTCGTCGAGGATCAGGATCTCCGGCTGGTGGATCACCGCCACGGCCAGCGACAGGCGTTGGCGAATGCCCAGCGGCAGGCGCTCGGGCAGCATGTCCATGACCGCGCCGAGGTCGAAGCGGCGCGCCATCGCGGCGACGCGATCGTCGATCTGTGTGGCCGGCACATGGAACAGGCGGGCGTGCAGTTCCAGGTTCTGGCGTACCGTCAGCTCGCTGTAGAGGGAGAAGGCCTGCGACATGTAGCCGACCCGCCGGCGCGTGGCCATGTCGCGCGGGTCCACCGTCTGGCCGAACAGCAGGGCTTCGCCTTCGGAAGCGGGCAGCAGGCCGGTGAGCATCTTCATGGTGGTGCTCTTGCCGCAGCCGTTGGAGCCGAGGAAGCCGAAGATCTCGCCGCGGCGGATGCGGAACGACACCGCGTCGACCGCGACGAAGTCGCCGAAGCGCATGGTCAGGCCCTTGGCCTCGATGGCGATCTCGCTGTTGTCCTGCAGGGGCTGGATCACCACCTCGCGGTGGCCGCGACGTTTCTCCTCCGGCAGCAGGGCGATGAAGGCCTGCTCCAGGCTGGCGCAGCCGGTACGCGTGCGCAGCTCGGCCGGGCTGCCTTCGGCCAGTACGCGGCCGGCGTCCATCGCCACCAGGTGGTCGAATCGCTCGGCCTCCTCCATGTAGGCGGTGGCCACCAGCACGCTCATCTGCGGGCGCTGCGCGCGGATACGCGCGATCAGCTCCCAGAACTGGTTGCGCGACAGCGGGTCGACGCCGGTGGTCGGCTCGTCGAGGATCAGCAGGTCGGGGTCATGGATCAGCGCGCAGCACAGTCCGAGCTTCTGCTTCATGCCGCCGGACAGCTTGCCCGCCGGGCGTTCGCGGAACGCCGACAGGCCGGTACTGCGCAGCAGGTCGTCGATGCGTCGTTCGCGTTCGGCGGCGTCCTGGCCGAACAGGCGGCCGAAGAAGTCGAGGTTCTCGAACACCGACAGCGTGGGGTAGAGGTTCTTGCCCAGGCCCTGGGGCATGTAGGCGATATGCGGGCAGACGCGGCGGCGGTGGCGCGCGTCGGCCATATCGCCGTCGAGTACCTCGACGCTGCCGGCCTGGATCTTCCGCGCCCCGGCGATCAGCGCCAGCAGGCTGGACTTGCCGACGCCGTCCGGGCCGATCAGGCCGACCATGCGCTGCGCCGGCAGGCTCAGGTCGATGGCCTCGAGGGCGCAGGTCGCGCCATAGCGCAGGCCGACGCCGCTGAGGCGGGCGACCGCCGGGTTCATTGCGGAACCTTGATCGCCAGGTGTGCCGGCCACTCGGCCTCGGGATCAAGGCGCAGGTAGGCCATGCCGGGCACGCCGGTCTTCACCTGCTGCAGGTGCTTGCTCAGCAGCTCGGGATCGATGCGCGCCTTGACCCGGAACATCAGCTTCTCGCGCTCGCTGGCGGTTTCCACGGTCTTCGGGGTGAACTGGGCGACGCTGGCCACGTAGCTGACCTTGGCCGGAATCACGTACTGCGGCGCGGCATCGATCACCAGGCGCACTTCGCTGCCGAGGGCCACGCGGCCGGCCTGGCGCTCGGGCAGGAAGAAGGTCATGTAGACGTCGGTGAGGTCGACCAGGTTGAGCACCTTGCCGCCGGCGCCGAGCACTTCGCCCGGCTGGGTCACCCGGTACTGCACGCGCCCGGCGCGCGGCGCCTTGAGCTGGCTGTCGTCGATGTCCGCCTGCAGTCGCGCGACCATGGCGCGTGCCGCTTCGCTGGCGGACTGTGCCTCGATCGCCTGCGACTGCGCGGCGGCGATGCCGGCCGCGGCCGAGCTGACCTGGGCGCGCGCCGCCGCCAGCGCGGCCTCGGCGCTCTGCAGGCGGGCCAGGTCGTCGTCCAGCTGCTGCTGGGCCAGGGCGTTGCGCTCGACCAGCTTGGCGCTGCGGCTGTGGCGCTTGCGGGCGGCCTCCAGTTCGGCCTGGCGCTGGCGCACCACAGCCTCGGCGGCGAGTTTCTCGCTCTCGCGCAGGCGGATCTGGCTGGCCGCGGTGACTTCGCCATTCTCGGCCTGCTTGAGCTGGGCGCGGGCCTGGGCCAGCTGGGCGTCGAGCACCTGGGTATCCATCTGTGCGAGCAACTGGCCGGGCTGGACGAAGTCGCCCTCGTCCACGGCGATGCTGGCGATACGCCCGGCCAGCTTGGTGGCGACATCCACCTCGGTGGCTTCGATACGCCCGTTGCCGCTGGCGAAGCCTTCGCCCAGCCCGGCCGGGCGCAGTTGCCACCAGGCGGCCGCCGCCAGCAGGGCGAGGCCGGCGGCGATCAGGTAGGGCAGGGGGCGTTGCGCGTTCATCATCAGGGCTTCCCTTCAGCGCCCGCTCGGGGCAATGGCTAGCAGGCTTCCATTTTCTGCCGTTGGTCGTTTCGGTGGCTTGATGCAGGTCAAGCGGGCGGATCCACCTTCACGCCATTGGCGCTCCACACGCAGGTACGGTTGCGGCCTTCATGCTTGGCCCGGTACAGCGCCTGGTCGCTGCGTGCCACCAGACCGCCGTGCTGTTCCTCGGCGACCGGCTCGGCCACCGCCAGGCCGATGCTCAGGGTCAGGCGACCCTCGGGGCTGGCGGGATGGGCGATGCCGAGGGTGGCGACCAGCTCGTGGATGCGTGCCGCCACGTGCTCGCCGCCTTCCAGGCCGGTGTTGACCAGGATGATGGCGAACTCCTCGCCGCCGTAGCGGCAGGCCACATCGCCTTCGCGCTGCAGGCTGTCCTGCAGCACGGCTGCGACCTGGCGCAGGGCGTCGTCGCCGGCCAGGTGGCCGAGGTTGTCGTTGTAGGCCTTGAAGTGATCGATATCCACCATCAGCAGCGCCAGCGGCGCGCCGATCCGGCGCAGGCGGCGCCATTCGCTCTGCAGCTGCTGGTCGAAGAAGCGCCGGTTGTACAGGCCGGTCAGCCCGTCCAGCTGCGACAGGCGCTGCAGGCGCGCCTCCAGCTCCAGGCGCTCGCTGTTGTCGCGCGACACGGCAATCAGGTACTCGCGCCCGCCCTGCTGCACCAGCTGGGTGTTGATCTCTGCCGGCTGGCGGCTGCCGTCGCGGCGGATCAGCTCGCGCTGGAAGATGCGCGACTGGTTGTCCTGCTGGGCATGGCGGACCAGTTCCAGCCAGCTGTGGAAGCCGGGCAGCAGTTTTTCCGGCTCGTCGCGCAGCAGCTGGGCGAACTGCTCGGCCCGGTAGCCGAGGTCGGCATAGGTCGCCTGGTTCATGTGCAGCAGCTCGCGGCTACGGGTGTCGAAGATGAACAGGCTGTCGTGGCTGGAATCGGTCAGGTCGAGCACCAGTTGCAGGCGCTCGCGGCTGTCGCGCAGGTGGCGCTCGATCTCCTCGCGGCGCCTGGCCTCCTCCTGCAGGCGGCGATTGGTCTGTTGCAGGGCGCCGGCGCGGCGGGCGTTCTCCAGGGCCAGGCCGAGGGCCGCGGTGAGCAGCAGGCTGATCGCCAGGCCGGCGCCCAGCACCACTTGTGGCAGCGGCGTGGACAGGCTCTGCAGCAGGCTCGCGGTGGGGCTCAGTTGCAGGCTGAAGGAGCTGTTGTTGAGCAGGCGTAACGGTACCTCGCTGGCCATGTGTGCCAGGGTGCCCGGGCGCTCGCGGCTGTACAGGCTCTGGCCGTTCTCCAGCAGGCGCACGCTGAAGCTGTCGCCGTTGAGCTGGGCGAGCAGCTGGTCCATCAGGGGCTCGACGCGGAACACGCCCTGCAGGAAGCCGTCGAAGCGCTGCTGGCCCTGGGCGTCCTGCAGGTACAGCGGCGTGTAGAGGACGAAGCCGCGCCCGCCCTGAACCAGCTGGAAGCTGTTGGAAAAGCGTTGTTCGCCGCTCTGTTTGGCCTGCATGGCCAGCGGGTAGTTGGGGTGGTCGCTGCCGAGGCGGAAGCCTGCAGCCGCCTCGTTGCCGCGCAGCGGCAGCAGCCAGCGCATCCGCAGGTCGGGGCCGACCCACTGCACCGACTGGTAGGCCGGGAAGTCCATCAGCGCCAGTTCGGCCTCCTGCTCCCAGTCTTCGCGCTGCAACCGTCCGAGGTTGTTCCACAGCCGGGCAATGCGTCCCAGCCCCTCCACTTCGCCATGCAGGATCGTCTCCAGCTGGCGTGCCAGGCTGCGTGCCTGGAAGCCGACCCGTTCCTCCAGGCGCGCCTGCTGGTCACGTTCCAGCTGGTGCCAGAGCATCAGGCTGGCCGAGCACAGCACCAGGAAGAGGAGGGCCAGCGCCAGGCGCGCAGGCCAGACGGTTTGTGCGCGCATGATCGGCTCCGCAGGCTATGCACTGGTCATAGCACAGCGCCATCGGCGACTCAACGCATGGCGAGAATCGCCGCCCATTCGGCTGCGCTCACCGGCATCACCGACAGCCGGCTGCCGCGCTGCACCAGGGCCAGCTCCGTCAGGGCCGGGTTGCTGCGCAGGCGGGCCAGCGGTAGCACGTCCGGGAAGGCCTCGACGAACTCCACATCCAGCGCGCTCCAGGGATTCTTCGCGGCGCTGGCCTTGGCATCGAAGTAGTGGCTGGCGGGGTCCAGGGCCGTGGGGTCGGGATAGGTTGCCGAAGCGATCCGCGCGATGCCGGCGATGCCCGGCTGCGGGCAGCTGGAGTGATAGAAGAAGAACAGCTCGCCCGGTTGCATGCTGCGCAGGAAGTTGCGTGCCTGGTAGTTGCGCACGCCATCCCAGCGTGCACGACCGAGCTGGCGCAGGTGAGCGATCGACAGTTCGTCGGGTTCCGACTTCATCAACCAATAAGGCATGAACTTTGCTCCTTTTTGCCGGTCTTTGCGCTGGAACTGCAAATCGTTCCAGGATATGACAGTCGCTTGGCGCCAGAACTGCGAGACATATCACTGCAGGGCAACCTGCCGTAGCGCAAGCTCGCCGGCGCCTCACAAGGCCAATAACAACACCACTACCGGTCAAGCGATGCAGTGTGCCGAAAAGGGGGAGGCAAATCGATGAAACGCAAGCCCGATATGCTGTGGGTACTGGTGATCATCTTCAGCCTGGGCATGGTTACCACGGGTTACACCCAGAGTCTCTGGGACCGTCAGGATAGCGTGACCGCCAGCCAGGCCGAGCAGTAACCGCAGTCGACGAACGCCGCAGGGAGCGCGGCGCCTCGCTCCATCTCAGGCGTACCAGCGCCGATCCGTCACCACGCCCTGCAGGCGTATGTCCCAACTGGCCAGCGCCAGGCGATCCACTTTCTGACATTCATGGGCAACGCCCAGCAGCGTCGGCGTGTGCCAATTTTTGCGCAATTGCCGGTAGGCCAGGCTGCGGTCATAGAAGCCGCCGCCCATGCCCAGGCGCCCGCCCTGTTCGTCGAACCCCACCAGCGGTAGCAGTACCAGGTCCAGGGTCCAGACTTTGCGCTGGCGAGCGGGCAGGTCCTGCGGCTCGGCGATGCGGAAGCGGTTACGGGTCATGCTTTCGTGCGGTCGCACGCGCTGGAAGCTCATCCGGGTGCGCGGCCAGCGCTTCAGCACCGGCAGGTAGGTGGCCTTGCCGCGGCGCTGGGCCTCGCGCAGCAGCGGGCGCGGGTCGATCTCGCCGTCGTTGGGCAGGTACAGGGCGATGTGGCGGCAGCGGCGGAACAGCGGGTGCTGCGCCAGTTGGCGATAGAGGTCGCGGGCAGCACGTTTCTGCTGTTGCGGGGAGAGCGTGCGGCGTGCTTGGCGCAGCTGGCGGCGCAGGGCCGGGCGGGACAGATTGCCGGCTTCAAGCATGAGAATCGGGACTCCCCGGGCGTGCCGCTGTCGGGTTAGCCCTTGAACCCGAAAGTTCAAGGTGGAGGTTGCAGAGGGCGTTAAGGCTTTCCGTCAGGCGGACATGCACACCGGCCCCACTGGCAACCCCCGTGGTTGTGCGTATCGGCTCAGGGACATCACCGACTGGCCAACACTCCAGGGAGCTGGCCGGCAGTATACCCCATCGCGCCGCTCTGGCATCAGAGCAATTGGCCATCCGGATCGGCGGCCAGGGCGCCGTCGACGCGCTCCAGCAGGTCGCGCACCTTGGCGCGGGTGGAGTCGGCTTCCTGGTCCAGGCGCTGCTGCTTGTGCAGCAGGTCATGGGTGATGTTCAGCGCGGCCATCACGGCGATGCGGTCGGCACCGATGACTTTGCCGCCGGAGCGGATCTCGCGCATCTTGCCGTCCAGGTAGCGGGCGGCGCTCTCCAGGTTGGCGCGCTCGTCCGCCGGGCAGGCGATGCAGTATTCCTTGTCGAGGATATGTACGGTAACGGTGTTCGGCTGGGTCATGAGTCCTGCTCCAGGGCCTTCAGGCGCGAAATCATCGCTTCGACCTTGAGCCGGGCCATTTCGTTCTTTTCGATCAGATGGGCGCGTTCCTCGCGCCAGGCCTTCTCACTGGCCAGCAGGGCGCGGTTCTGCGACTTGAGCTGCTCGACGCGCTGAATCAAGAGTTCCAGCTTGCGCGAGAGGGCTTGCAGTTCGGCGTCTTCCATCGGCTCTACCAGGGCTATGAGTGGCTGCACTATAAAGGATGCGCGGCGGCGGTGCGATGGCCCGCGTGCGCCTGCCGGTGCTAGGATACGGAGCCTCCATTCTAGAGATCGCGCGGTTCAGCGCCTAGTTGCCATGTCCACTTCGAATTCCCCCTACGCCGCCTTCGCCGCCCTGCTGGCGAGCACTGGCAAACCCGTTTCCCCTGCCGAACTGCATGGCCTGCTGCTCGGTCGCAGCTGCGCCGGTGCCGGCTTCGAGGCCGAGCCCTGGATCGCCGATGCCAGCGAGCTGCTCGGTGGCGAGCCGGCCGACAACGTGCGCCAGGCGCTGGTCGGCCTGCAGGAGATGGTCAAGGGCGAGCTGTCCGGCAGCGACATCACCCTGGTCCTGCTGCTGCCCGGCGATGACGCGCCGCTGGCCGAGCGGGCCAAGGCCCTGGGCCAGTGGTGCCAGGGCTTCCTCGACGGCTTCGGCATGGTGGTCGGCAACGCACCGCTGAGCGCCGAGGCCATGGAAGTGCTGCAGGACCTCTCCGCCATCGCCCAGGTGCAGAGCGGCCTGGAGGAGTCCGAGGACGGCGAGAGCGACTACATGGAGGTGATGGAGTACCTGCGCGTCGCCCCGCTGCTGCTGTTCGCCGAATGTGGCAAGCCCGCCGCGCCGGCCCCGAAACCTTCCCTGCATTAAGGTCGAGCCCATGGTCAGCATCCCCCGCGCAGAATATGCCCGCCGGCGCAAGGCGCTGATGGAGCAGATGGAGCCCAACAGCATCGCCATCCTGCCGGCGGCGCCGGTCTATATCCGCAACCGCGACGTCGAGCACGTCTACCGCCAGGACAGCGACTTCCAGTACCTCACCGGCTTCCCCGAGCCGGAGGCGGTGATGGTGCTGATCCCCGGCCGTGAGCATGGCGAGTACGTGCTGTTCTGCCGCGAGCGCGACCCCGAGCGCGAGCTGTGGGACGGCCTGCGCGCCGGCCAGGACGGCGCGGTGACACAGTACGGCGCCGACGATGCCTTCCCCATCGGTGATATCGACGACATCCTGCCCGGCCTGATCGAGGGCCGCGAGCGGGTCTACTACGCGATCGGCACCAACGAGAAGTTCGATCACCGGCTGATGGAGTGGATCAACGTGATCCGCTCCAAGGCCCGCCAGGGCGCGACTCCGCCCAACGAATTCGTCGCCCTCGACCACCTGCTGCACGACATGCGCCTGTACAAGAGTGCGGCCGAGGCCAAGGTCATGCGCGAGGCCGCCGAGATCAGCGCGCGCGCCCATGTGCGCGCCATGCAGGTCAGCCGCGCCGGCCTCTACGAGTACCACCTGGAAGCCGAGCTGGACTACGAGTTCCGCAAGGGTGGGGCGAAGATGCCGGCCTACGGCTCAATCGTCGCCGCCGGCAAGAACGCCTGCATCCTGCACTACCGCGAGAACGACGCAGTGCTGCGCGACGGCGACCTGGTGCTGATCGACGCCGGTTGCGAGATCGACTGCTACGCCAGCGACATCACCCGCACCTTCCCGGTCAGCGGCAAGTTCTCGCCCGAGCAGAAGGCCATCTACGAGCTGGTGCTAGCCGCCCAGGAGGCCGCCTTCAAGGAGATCGCCCCGGGCAAGCACTGGAACGAGGCCCACGAGGCCACCGTGCGGGTGATCACCGCCGGCCTGGTCGAGCTGGGCCTGCTCGAAGGCGCGGTCGACGAGCTGATCGCCGCCGAGGCCTACAAGCCCTTCTACATGCACCGCGCCGGCCACTGGCTGGGCATGGACGTGCACGACGTCGGCGACTACAAGGTCGGCGGCGAGTGGCGGGTGCTCGAGCCGGGCATGGCGATGACGGTCGAGCCGGGCATCTACATCGCCGTGGACAACGACAAGGTCGCCAAGAAATGGCGCGGCATCGGCGTGCGCATCGAGGATGACGTGCTGGTGACCAAGACCGGTTGCGAGATCATCACCGGTGGCGTGCCCAAGACCGTGGCCGAGATCGAGGCGCTGATGGCCGCCGCGCGTGAGCAGGCGGCCTGAGTCATGAGCCGCGTGCAGCTGGCGATCATCGGTGGTGGCCTGGTCGGTGCGAGCCTGGCCCTGGCCCTGCAGGCCGGCGCGCGGGCGCGCGGCTGGCGCATCCTGCTGGTCGAGCCCTTCGCCCCCGGCAACGACTACCAGCCCAGCTACGATGCCCGCTCCAGCGCGCTGTCGCAGGGCAGCCGGCTGATCTTCGAGCGCCTTGGTGTGTGGCCGCAGCTGGCCGAGCGCGCCGAGGCCATCACGCAGATCCAGGTCTCCGACCAAGGCCGTTTCGGCGCTACCCGCCTCAGTGCGGCGGACGAGGGCGTGCCGGCGCTCGGCTACGTGCTGGAGAACGCCTGGATGGGGCACTGCCTGTGGAAGGCGCTGGACCCAGCGGTGGTCGAATGGCGCTGCCCGGCGGAAGTCACCCGTCTGGAGGCGCTGGGCGACGGTTACCGCCTGCACCTGAACGACGACACCAGCCTCGACTGCGACCTCGCGGTGCTGGCCGATGGCGGCCGTTCCGGCCTGCGCGAGCAGCTGGGCATCGCCGTGCGCCACACGCCCTACGACCAGTGCGCGCTGATCGCCAACGTCACCCCCGCCGAGCCGCATGGCGGCCAGGCCTTCGAACGCTTCACCGAGCAGGGCCCGCTGGCCCTGCTGCCGCTGTCGGACAACCGCTGCGCGCTGGTCTGGACCCGCCCGCCGGTGGATGCCGAACGTTTGCACCAGCTGCCCGAGCGCGCCTTCCTCGGCGAGCTGCAGCAGGCCTTTGGCTATCGCCTCGGCAGCCTGCGCCAGGTTGGCGCGCGGCACCTGTACCCGCTGGCGCTGGTCGAGGCCACCGAACAGGTGCGCCCGCATCTGGTGCTGCTGGGTAATGCCGCACACAGCCTGCACCCGGTGGCCGGGCAGGGCTTCAACCTGTCGCTGCGCGATGCCCAGACCCTGGCCGAGTGCCTGTTGGCCGGGCCGCAGGTGCCTGGCGACTTCGCCACTCTGCAGCACTACCTGCAGCGGCAGAGCCAGGACCAGGCGATGACCGTCGGCTTCTCCGACCGCGTAACCCGCCTGTTCGGCCGCGACGAGTCGCTGCTGGTGGCCGGGCGCACCCTCGGTCTGCTCGGCCTCGACCTGCTGCCGCCGGCCAAGCGCTGGTTCGCCCGCCAGGCCATGGGGCTGGGCACCCGCAGCCTATGACTGAGCGCAAGCTTGCCCGTCGCGCTCGCCTGCTGCGCCTGGGACTGAACCTCTATCCGCCCTACCTCGGCGCCGGCATCCGCGTGCGCGAGATCAGCCCGGACTTTCGCCGCGTGCGGGTGCGCATGGGCCTCGGCTGGTACAACCGCAACTATGTGCGCACTCAGTTCGGCGGCTCGCTGTACAGCATGACCGACCCCTTCTTCATGCTCATGCTGATGCAGCTGCTGGGGCGCGACTACATCGTCTGGGACAAGGCCGCCAGCATCGACTTCATCAGCCCCGGCAAGGGCCCGGTGCATGCCGAGTTCCGCATCGACGACGAGCTGCTGGCACAGATTCGCCAGCACACCGCGGGCGGCGACAAGTACCTGCCCGAGCTGCGCGTGGAGGTGCGTGACGACGAGGGCACCCTGGTCGCCATCGTGCACAAGACCCTGTACATCCGCCTCAAGCCGCGTGCGCGGCAGACAGCCTAAGGAAACAGCATGCAAGCGGACCTGATCATCGTTGGCGCCGGCATGGTCGGCAGCGCCCTGGCCCTGGCCCTGGAGCACAGCGGCCTGGAGATCCTGGTGGTCGACGGTGGCCCGCTCAGCGTCAAACCCTTCGCTGCCGAGGGCGCCTTCGAGCCGCGGGTCAGCGCGCTGTCCGCCGCCAGCCAGCGCATCCTCGAACGCCTCGGCGTGTGGGACGGCATCGCCGCGCGGCGCGTGTCGCCCTACCGCGACATGCGAGTGTGGGACGGCTCCGGCACCGGCAGCGTGCATTTCGCCGCCGCCAGCGTGCATGCCGAGGTTCTCGGCCATATCGTCGAGAACCGCGTGGTCCAGGATGCCCTGCTCGATCGCCTGCACGACAGCCATATCGGCCTGCTCGGCAGCGCCCGCCTGGAGCAGCTGCGTCGCTCCGGTGATGGCTGGCTGCTGACCCTGGCCGACGGCCGCGAGCTGCGCGCGCCGCTGCTGGTGGCCGCCGACGGCGCCAACTCGGCGGTGCGCCGCCTGGCCGGCTGCGCCACCCGCGAATGGGATTACCTGCACCACGCCATCGTCACCAGCGTGCGCTGCGAGCGGCCGCACCAGGAAACCGCCTGGCAGCGCTTCACCGACGACGGTCCACTGGCCTTCCTGCCGCTGGCGCGCCAGGGCGACCAGCACTGGTGCTCGATCGTCTGGTCGACCGTGCCGGCCGAGGCCGAGCGCCTGATGGCGCTGGACGACGAGGCGTTCCGCCACGAACTGGGTAAGGCCTTCGAATGGCGCCTGGGCCAGGTCACGGCGGCCGACCCGCGCCTGTGCATCCCGCTGCGCCAGCGTCACGCCAAGCGCTACGTGGAGAGCGGCCTGGCGCTGATTGGCGACGCCGCCCACAGCATCCACCCGCTGGCGGGGCAGGGGGTCAACCTCGGCTTCCTCGATGCCGCAGTGCTGGCCGAAGTGCTGCTGCATGCGCTGCAGCGCGGCGAGCAGCCCAACGACGTGCGCGTGCTCAGCCGCTACGAACGCCGGCGCATGCCGCACAACCTGGCGATGATGGCGGCCATGGAGGGCTTCGAGCGCCTGTTCCAGGCCGACCCGCTGCCGCTGCGCCTGCTGCGCAACAGTGGCCTCAACTGGGTCGACGAACTGCCGGACGCCAAGGCCCTGTTCGTCCGCCGTGCCCTCGGCCTGGTCGGCGATCTGCCCGCGCTGGCCCAGGCCTGAGGCGGGGGCGGGCAACACCCGGTAACGCTGCGGCCTAAAGTCACGTTGATAAGCTAAATAGCATTCACTACCATTCAGCCTCTTTCGAAACAACAAGAGGCAGCACCCATGCAGCTCCGCTCCGGTTTCCTGGCCACTCTGGCCCTCTCCGCCCTGGCCGGCACCGCCCAGGCCGCCGATGAGATCGTGGTCTACACCGCGCGTATCGACGAACTGATCAAGCCGGTGTTCGACGCCTACACCGCCAAGACCGGTACCCCGATCAAGTTCATCACCGACAAGGAAGCCCCGCTGCTGGCGCGCCTCAAGGCCGAAGGCGAGAACACCCCGGCCGACCTGCTGATCACCGTCGACGCCGGCAACCTCTGGCAGGCCGAGCAGGAAGGCGTGCTCAAGCCGCTCAAGTCCCCGGTCATCGAAGCCAACATTCCCGCCCAGTACCGCGCCAGCAGCGGTGCCTGGACCGGCCTGTCGCTGCGCGCGCGGACCATCTTCTACTCCACCGAGCGGGTGAAGCCGCAGGAGCTGTCGACCTACGAGGCCCTGGCCGACAAGAACTGGGAAGGCCGCCTGTGCCTGCGCACCAGCAAGAAGGTCTACAACCAGTCGCTGACCGCCACCCTGATCGAGGCCCATGGCGAGGCCAAGACCGAGGAAATCATCAAGGGCTGGGTGAACAACCTGGCCACCGACGTGTTCGCCGACGACACCGCGCTGCTGCAGGCCATCGACGCCGGCCAGTGCGACGTCGGCATCACCAACACCTATTACTACGGTCGCCTGGCCAAGCAGAACCCGGCGCTGAAGGTCAAGCCGTTCTGGCCAAACCAGGCCGACCGTGGCGTGCACGTCAACCTCTCCGGTGCCGGCGTGACCCAGCATGCCCCGCATGCCGAGGCCGCCCAGCAGCTGCTGGAGTGGATGACTTCGGCGGAGGCGCAGAACCTGTTCGCCGACCTCAACCAGGAGTACCCGGCCAACCCGGCGGTCAAGCCGTCCGCGGAAGTGGCGGCCTGGGGCGAGTTCAAGGCCGACAGCGTGCCGGTCGAAGTGGCCGGCAAGCGCCAGGCCGAAGCCACCAAGCTGATGGACCGCGCCGGCTGGAACTAAGCCGCGACCGGGTGTCGCGTCGCTCAATCGCGGCGTGACACCGTTATACTCAACGCCCCGGCCCGCCCGGGGCGTTTCGTTTCCGCCTGCCAGGAGTCCGCGTGAGCCATTCCGTACAGCGCCGCTGGTATCCCATCGCGCTCGCCATCGCCGCCCTGGTGCTGCTGCCGCTGTCGGTGCTGCTGCTGTCCTGGCACGAGGTCGATGGCGAGATCTGGGCGCATCTGTGGGCCACGCAGATGCCGCGCCTGCTGGGCAACACCCTGCTGCTGGTCAGCGGGGTGAGCGTCGGTGTGGTGCTGCTCGGCGTCAGCCTGGCCTGGCTCACCAGCCTCTGTGAGTTTCCCGGGCGGCGTTGGCTGGACTGGGCGCTGATGCTGCCCTTCGCCATCCCCGCCTATGTCCTGGCCTTCGTCTTCGTCGGCCTGCTGGATTTCGCCGGGCCGCTGCAGAGCCTGGCGCGTGAGTGGTTCGGCAGCGGCATCCGCTTCCCGCGGGTGCGTTCCAGCGGCGGGGTGATCCTGGTGCTGGTGCTGGTGTTCTACCCCTACGTCTACCTGCTCGCGCGCGGCGCCTTCCTGGCCCAGGGCAAGGGCCTGATGGAGGCGGCGCGGGTGCTCGGCCTGTCGCCCTGGCAGGCGTTCTGGCGGGTGGCCCTGCCGATGGCGCGGCCGGCCATCGGCGCCGGCCTGGCGCTGGCGATCATGGAGACCCTGGCCGACTTCGGCGCCGTCTCGGTGTTCAACTTCGACACCTTCACCACCGCCATCTACAAGACCTGGTACAGCTTCTACAGCCTGTCCAGCGCCACCCAGCTGGCCAGCCTGCTGCTGCTCGCCGTGCTGCTGGTGCTCTACGGCGAGCGCCGTGCCCGCGGCGCCAGCCGCCCGGCCAGCGAGCGGCCGCGCGGAA
This sequence comes from Pseudomonas alcaligenes, assembly GCF_041729615.1. Classification (NCBI taxonomy): domain Bacteria; kingdom Pseudomonadati; phylum Pseudomonadota; class Gammaproteobacteria; order Pseudomonadales; family Pseudomonadaceae; genus Aquipseudomonas; species Aquipseudomonas alcaligenes. The sequence goes on from NZ_CP154874.1 coordinate 2,666,166, forward strand.
AGCCGCTGTACCGCCTGCACGGCTGGCAGGCCTTCGCCGCCAGCGCCTGGTGCGGCCTGGTGTTCGCCTGCGCCTTCGTCGTGCCCATGCTGCAGCTGCTGGTGTGGTTCTGGCAGCGCGGCCGCTTCGACCTGGACGAGCGCTACGTCGGCCTGATCCTGCATACCCTCTGGCTCGGCGCCAGCGCGGCCCTGCTCACCGTGGGCGTGGCCCTGCTGCTGGCCTTCGCCCGCCGCCAGGCGCCGACCCGGCCGATGCGCGCGCTGGTCAGCACCGCCAACCTGGGTTACGCGCTGCCCGGTTCGGTGCTGGCGGTGGCCATCATGCTGGCCTTCAGCTGGTTCGACCGCGAGCTGGTGATACCGCTGTCCGCCTGGCTCGGCGGTGCCGGCAAGCCACTGCTGCTGGGCAGCCTGTTCGCCCTGCTGCTGGCCTACCTGGTGCGCTTCATGGCGGTGGCCTACGGCCCGCTGGAAAGCAGCCTGGCGCGCATTCGTCCGTCGCTGCCGCAGGCCGCGCGCAGCCTCGGCGTCGGCGGGCCGGCGCTGTTCCTGCGGGTCTACCTGCCGCTGCTGCTGCCAGGGGCACTGTCGGCGGCGCTGCTGGTGTTCGTCGACGTGCTCAAGGAAATGCCGGCCACCCTGCTGATGCGCCCCTTCGGCTGGGACACCCTGTCGGTACGCATCTTCGAGATGACCAGCGAGGGCGAATGGGCGCGCGCCGCGCTGCCGGCGCTGACCCTGGTGCTGGTCGGCCTGCTGCCGGTGATCGGCCTGATCCGCCGCTCGGCCCGCCAGCCCGGGCACTGACCGGCTTCTGACCGGTCGGTCGGCTACCGGGGTGACCGGGCGCGTGCGCGGGGCTACAATGCGCGCCTGCTTACGCAGCCGTCCATGAACCCCGCACCCGCCGCCAACCGGCAGGGCAGGGGCCCGCAGAAGGAGTTATCCATGGGACAGCGTACACCCCTGTATGAACAGCATCTGGCGCTCGGCGCCAAGATGGTCGATTTCGGCGGCTGGGACATGCCGCTGCACTACGGTTCCCAGGTCGAGGAGCACCACCAGGTGCGCCGCGACTGCGGCGTGTTCGACGTCTCCCACATGACCGTGGTCGACATCACCGGCGCCCAGGCCAAGGCCTGGCTGCAGCACCTGCTGGCCAACGACGTGGAGCGCCTGAAGACCCCCGGCAAGGCCCTCTACAGCGGCATGCTCAACGAGCGCGGCGGGGTCATCGACGACCTCATCGTCTACCTCACCGACTTCGGCTACCGCATGGTGGTCAACGCCGCCACCCGTGACAAGGACCTGGCCTGGATGCAGGCGCAGACCGCCGGCTTCGAGGTCGTCCTCAACGAGCGCGCCGAGCTGGCCATGCTCGCCATCCAGGGCCCCAACGCCCGCGCCAAGACCGCCGAGCTGGTGACCCCGGCGCGCGCCGCGCTGATCCACGAGCTCAAGGTGTTCCAGGGCCTGCCGGAAGGCGACTGGTTCATCGCCCGCACCGGTTACACCGGCGAGGACGGCCTGGAAATCATGCTGCCGGCCGTCGAGGCCCCGGCCTTCCTCAGTGAACTGGTCGGCGCCGGCATCGCCCCGATCGGCCTGGGCGCGCGCGATACCCTGCGCCTGGAAGCCGGCATGAACCTGTACGGCCAGGACATGGACGAAGACACCTCGCCGCTGGCCGCCAACATGGCCTGGACCATCGCCTGGGAGCCGGCCGAGCGCCAGTTCATCGGCCGCAGTGCCCTGGAGCGCCAGCGCGCCGAAGGCAGCCAGCCCAAGCTGGTCGGCCTGGTGCTGGAAGAGCGCGGCGTGCTGCGCGCCCACCAGGTGGTGCGGGTGGAAGGCGTGGGCGAGGGCGAGATCACCAGCGGCAGCTTCTCGCCGACCCTGAACAAGTCCATCGCCCTGGCCCGCGTGCCGGCCGCCACCGGCGACCGCGCCGAGGTGGAGATTCGCGGCAAGTGGTATCCGGTGCGCGTCGTGCAAGCGAACTTCGTGCGCAACGGTAAAGCTGTCATCTGATTCGGATGGCGCGGGGCAGAGCCCGCGCCAGCTGCTAAATTTTCCGGGCGGCCGATCCGCCCAGCGATTTCGAGGAGTACGACATGAGCAACATTCCCGCCGATCTGCGTTACGTCGCCAGCCACGAGTGGATCCGCCTGGAGGCCGATGGTTCGGTCACCGTGGGCATCACCGACCATGCCCAGGAAGCCCTGGGTGACGTGGTCTACGTCGAGCTGCCGGAAGTCGGCAAGCAGCTGGCCAGCGGCCAGGAAGCCGGCGTGGTGGAGTCGGTGAAGGCCGCCTCGGACATCTATGCGCCGATCTCCGGCGAAGTGCTGGCGGTCAACGAGGCCCTGGCCGATGCCCCCGAGCAGGTCAACGGCGAGCCCTACGCCGCCTGGTTCTTCAAGCTCAAGCCGAGCAACCCGGCCGAGCTGGAAGAGCTGCTCGACGCCGCCGGCTACCAGGCCGTCTGCTCCGCCGATGCCTAAGGTGTCTGGCCGCGTCTAGCACGCGGTCTGCGCCGCGCAACCCGATTTCCGCTGTCGAGCCTCGATCCGTCGAGGCTCTGTCATTTTCCGAGAGCCACGCCATGTCCCAGACGCCCCGTCTCGATCAACTGCAACAGCCCGATGCCTTCCTTCGCCGCCACCTCGGCCCGGACGCCCGCGAGGAGCAGGCCATGCTCGACGCCCTCGGCGTCGCCAGCCGCGAAGAGCTGATCGTGCAGACCGTGCCGCCGGCCATCCGTCTCAACCGCGAGCTGGACCTGCCGGCGGCGCTGGACGAGCAGGGCGCCCTGGCCAAGATCAGGGGCTATGCCGAGCAGAACCAGCTGTGGACCAGCCTGATCGGCATGGGCTACCACGGCACCATCACCCCCACGGTGATCCTGCGCAACCTGCTGGAGAACCCGGGCTGGTACACCGCCTACACCCCCTACCAGCCGGAAATCGCCCAGGGTCGCCTGGAGTCGCTGCTGAACTTCCAGCAGCTGACCATCGACCTGACCGGCCTGGACCTGGCCAGCGCCTCGCTGCTCGACGAGGCCACTGCCGCCGGCGAGGCCATGGCCCTGGCCAAGCGTGTGGCGAAGAGCAAGAGCAACCTGTTCTTCGTCGACGAGAACAGCCACCCGCAGACCATCTCGGTGGTGCAGACCCGTGCCGAAGGCTTCGGCATCGAGGTCAAGGTCGGCGCGCTGGACGAACTGGCTGGCCTGGAAGTGTTCGGCGCTCTGCTGCAGTACCCGGACACCCACGGCGAGATTCGCGACATCAAGCCGCTGATCGAGCAGCTGCACGCGCAGAACGCCCTGGCCTGCGTGGCCACCGACCTGCTCAGCCTGCTGCTGCTGACCCCGCCGGGTGAGCTGGGGGCCGACGTGGTGTTCGGCTCGGCCCAGCGCTTCGGCGTACCCATGGGCTACGGCGGTCCGCACGCGGCCTTCTTCGCCACCCGCGACGCATTCAAGCGCGCCATGCCCGGCCGCATCATCGGCGTGTCCAAGGACGCCCGTGGCAACACCGCGCTGCGCATGGCCCTGCAGACCCGCGAGCAGCACATCCGCCGCGAGAAGGCCAACTCCAACATCTGCACCTCGCAGGTGCTGCTGGCCAACATGGCCAGCTGCTACGCCGTCTACCACGGCCCGCAGGGCCTCAAGCGCATCGCCCAGCGTGTGCATCGCCTGACCGCCGTGCTGGCCGCCGGCCTGGAGCAGAAGGGCGTCAAGCGTGACAACCAGTTCTTCTTCGACACCCTGACCCTGGATGTCGGCGGCATGCAGACCGCCATCATCGAGTCGGCCAAGGCTGCGCGCATCAATCTGCGCATCCTCGGCCGCGGCAAGCTGGGCGTGAGCCTGGACGAGACCTGCTCGGAGCAGACCGTCGAGCAGCTGCTGTGCATCTTCCTCGGCGCCGACCACGGCCTGTCCGTCGCCGAGCTGGATGCGAGCCTGGTCAACGATGGCATCCCGGCCGCCCTGCAGCGCACCTCGGCCTACCTGACCCACCCGGTGTTCAACAGCCACCACAGCGAAACCGACATGCTGCGCTACCTCAAGCGCCTGGAGAACAAGGACCTGGCGCTGAACCAGGCCATGATCCCGCTCGGTTCCTGCACCATGAAGCTCAACGCCACCAGCGAGATGATCCCGGTCACCTGGCCCGAGTTCGGTGCCCTGCACCCCTTCGTGCCGGCCGACCAGGCCGCCGGCTACAAGCTGATGATCGACGAGCTGGAAGCCTGGCTGCGCGCCATCACCGGCTTCGACGCCATCTGCATGCAGCCCAACTCCGGCGCCCAGGGCGAGTACGCCGGCCTGCTGGCGATCCGCAAGTACCACGAGAGCCGCAACGAAGGCCACCGCGACATCTGCCTGATCCCGGCCTCGGCCCACGGCACCAACCCGGCCTCGGCGCAGATGCTCAACATGCGCGTGGTGGTGGTCGAGTGCGACGCCGCCGGCAACGTCGACATGGCCGACCTCAAGGCCAAGGCGGCCGAAGCCGGCGACAAGCTGTCCTGCCTGATGATCACCTACCCCTCGACCCACGGCGTGTACGAGGAAGGCATCCGCGAGATCTGCGAGATCGTCCACAGCTTCGGCGGCCAGGTGTATATGGATGGCGCCAACCTCAACGCCCAGGTCGGCCTGGCGCGCCCGGCCGACATCGGCGCCGACGTGTCGCATATGAACCTGCACAAGACTTTCTGCATCCCGCACGGCGGCGGCGGCCCGGGCATGGGCCCGATCGGCGTGCGCGCGCACCTGGCGCCCTTCGTCGCCAACCACCCGGTGGTCGAGCTGCAGGGGCCGAACCCTCAGAACACCGCGGTCAGCGCCGCGCCCTGGGGCAGCGCCAGCATCCTGCCGATCAGCTGGATGTACATCGCCATGATGGGCCCGCAGCTGGCCACCGCCACCGAGACCGCAATCCTCAACGCCAACTACCTGGCCAGCCAGCTCAAGGGCGCCTTCCCGGTGCTCTACAGCGGCCGCAACGACCGCGTCGCGCACGAGTGCATCTTGGATTTGCGTCCGCTCAAGGCGGAGACCGGCATCAGCGAGGAGGACGTGGCCAAGCGCCTGATGGACTACGGCTTCCACGCCCCGACCATGAGCTTCCCGGTACCGGGCACGCTGATGATCGAGCCGACCGAGAGCGAGTCGAAGGAGGAGCTGGACCGCTTCATCGAGGCGATGCTGAGCATCCGCGCCGAGATCGCCAAGGTCGCCAGCGGCGAGTGGCCGGCGGACAACAACCCGCTGAAAAACGCGCCGCACACCCTGGCCGACGTCACCGGCGTGTGGGATCGTCCGTACAGCATCGCCGAGGCGGTGACGCCGTCTGCCCACACCCTGGCGCACAAGTACTGGCCGGCGGTGAACCGCGTGGACAACGTCTACGGCGACCGCAACCTGTTCTGCGCCTGCGTGCCGATGGACGACTACCGCGAGTAAGGAGCTGCCCGTGATCCGGCCCGCGAGATCCTGGGTCGGTTCCGTGCTTCAGCGCCGATGCAGAGGCCGCCCATGAGGCGGCCTCTGTGTTTCTAGCCGGCGTGGTGCGCCATCCACTGCAGGAACTCGGCCTCGGCCAGTGGCCGGGCAAAGTGGTAGCCCTGGCCCAACGAACAGCCCTGCTGGCGCAGCCAGTCGAGCTGGGCGGGGTTCTCGATGCCCTCGGCCACGCACTCCAGGCCGAGGTTGCGGGCGATCACCAGGATGGTCTGCACCAGCAGGCGACCGCTGTCCTCGGCGCCTTCCAGGTCGTTGATGAAGCTGCGGTCGACCTTCAGGCGGTCCAGCGGCAGGCGCTTGAGGTAGGTCAGCGAGGAGTAGCCGGTACCGAAGTCGTCGATGGCGAAGCGCACGCCGCGCTGTCGCAGCGCATGCATGGTGGCGATGCAGTGCTCGACGTCCTCCAGCAGCACGCCTTCGGTGATCTCCAGTTCCAGCGCGCCGCTGGGCAGGTCGTGGCGTTGCAGGCAGGCCTCTATGCGCGCGGCGCAGTCGTGCTGGCGCAGTTCGCGCGGGCTGAGGTTGACCGCCAGCACCAGCTGCGGCCACTGCCGTTGCCAGCGTGCCAGGCAGGCGCAGGCCTGCTCCAGCACCCAGTGGCCGAGCTCGCGGATCAGCCCGGTTTCCTCGGCCAGTGGGATGAACTGCGCCGGCGGGATCTCGCCGCGCTCCGGATGGCGCCAGCGCAGCAGCACCTCGGCACCGGCGACCCGGCCGGTGGCCAGCGCCAGTTGCGGCTGGAACACTAGGTACAGCTGCCCGCGCGCCATCGCCTGGCGCAGTTCGCTCTGCAGCTGCAGGCGCTGGTCGATCACCGCCTGCATCTCCGCGGCGAAGAAGTGCAGGGCGTTGCGCCCGGCATGCTTGGCCCGGTACATGGCGGTGTCGGACTGCTTGAGCGCATCGGCGGCGTTCTGCCCCGGCAGCGGGTGCAGGGTCACGCCGATGCTGGCGGTCACCGCCAGGTCGTGCTCGTGGATATGGAAACTGCCCTGCAGGCTGGCCAGCAGCTTGTCGCCCACCTCGGCGGCCAGTTCGGCGGCCTGCTCCTGGCTCTCGGCCAGGGCCTCCAGCAGCACCACGAACTCGTCGCCCCCCAGGCGCGCCAGGGTGTCCTCGGCGCGCAGGTGCTGCCCCAGGCGCGCGGTGACCTCGCGCAGCAGGGCATCGCCGACCGGGTGGCCGAGGCTGTCGTTGACCGTCTTGAAGTGGTCCAGGTCGATGAACAGCAGGGCGCCGAAGCTGCCCTCGCGGCGCTCGCGGGCCATGGCGTGCTGCAGGCGGTCCTGCAGCAGGCGGCGGTTGGGCAGGCCGGTCAGCTCGTCGCTGTAGGCCAGGCGTTCGATCTCGCGCTGGTAGCGCTGGCGCTCGGAGATATCGGTGATGCTGGCGCGGATCAGCAGCGGTTCGCCCGGCATGCGCACCAGGCGCACCTCGCAGGGCAGCAGGCGACCGCCACTGTCGCGGTGCAGCCACTCGAACACCGGGGTCTGGCCGGCGATGGCGGCCTCGACATGCCCGCGGCTGAGCGGTTCGGAGAGGCTGCCGTCGGCCTGGCGCGGCGGGCTCAGCTCGCTCGGCTTGCGCCCGAGCAGATCGCTGCGGGCGAGGCGGAACAGGCGCAGGGCATTGGCGTTGGCATCGATGATGCCGCCTTCCGGGTTGAACAGCAGGATGGCCTCCGGCGCGTGCTCGACCAGGGTGCGGTAGCGCGCCTCGGCCTCGCGCCGCGCGGTGATGTCCTCCACCAGGGTCAGGCAGGCCTCCAGGCGACCCTGCGGGTCGCGCACCGCGCGCAGGCTGAGGCGGGTGTAGACCGGGCTGCCATCCTTGCGCAGGAAGCGTTTCTCCAGCTCGTAGTCGTCGCGCCGGCCATCGCACAGGTCGGCGAACAGCGCCTCTTCCTGCTCGAGGTCCTGCGCGTGGCTGATCTCCAGCCAGTGGCTGGCGCGCAGCTCGTCGCGGCTGCGGCCGAGGATCTGGCACAGCTTGGCGTTGACCTCCAGCCACTGGCGCTGCGGGCTGACCATGGCCATGCCGACCAGCGGCGCCTCGAAGAACAGCCGCAGCCACTCGTCGCGCTCGCGCAGCCGGCGCTCGGTGAGCTTGCGCGCGCTGATGTCCTGGATCGCCCCATATAGCCGCACCACGCGCTTGCCATCCAGCTCCGGCAGGCCCTTGAGGCGTATCCAGCGCTGCGTGCCGCGGGCGCCGATCAGGCGTACCTCCATGTCGAATGGCTCGCCGTTGGCCAGCACTCGCTGCAGGGTCTCGTTCATCAGGCGCTGGCTGGGCTCGTCGTAGCGCGCCAGGGCGCCCTGCATGTCCGGCGCGCCGCCGGCAGGGTCCAGTTCGTTGAGGCGGAAGCAGCCCTCGGTCCAGTACATGCGCTGGCTGGCCACCTCCAGCACCCAGCCGCCGATGTCGGCCACCGCCTCGGTCTGGGTCAGCAGGTGGGTCTGGCGCAGCAGCTCCTCGCGGCGCGCGGCCAGCTCGGTGGCCAGGCACTCGCGCTGGGTCACGTCGTGGTTGAGGGCGATCACATGGCTGAGCCGGCCCTGCTCGTCGAGCAGCGGGGCGATGGTCACCTCGTTCCAGAACGGCTGGCCATTCTTGCGCACGTTGCGCAGCACCTCCTGGTGCACCTGGCCGCGCGCGATGGCCTGGCGGATGCGCAGCAGCTGCGGTGTCTCGCCCTGTTCGGCCAGCAGCAGGCGGCTGGAACTGCCGATGAGTTCCGCCCGGCTGTAGCCGCTGATGCGCTCCATCGCCGGGTTGCAATAGATGAAGGGCACCTGCGCCTGGCGCACATCGGATATCGATACGCCGAGCGGGCAGGCCTGCAGGGCCAGGTTGGCCAGGGTCAGCTCCTTCTGCATCGCCTCGCTGTGCTGCAGGGCGTTGTGCAGGTCGCCCAGGGCGCGGCCGACCAGCAGGGCGGCGATCATCAGCAACAGCACGCTGAAGTGCATTTCCAGATGTTGCAGGCTGTGCCAGTCGATACCGGCGAAGCCGCCGAGCAGCGGCATGGCGAGCACCGCCAGGCTGGTCAGTGCCCCGCCCCAGAGCGCACCGCCAAAGCCCCAGAGCAATGCCAGGGCCAGCATCATCGCGCCGATCATCGGCAATACCAGCAGCAGCGGCAGCCACAGCAGCAGGAGCGGCACGCCGAGCAGCAGCGCGCCGGCCAGCCACCAGGGCAGATGCCGGGCCGCCTGTGGCGGCGGTCCGCTCGCGCCGGGCGCGGCCAGGGCCCAGCCGCGGCGGCGCAGCCAGGGGGTGGCCAGCACCAGCAGCGGCAGGCTGGTGCCCAGCACGGTCAGGCTGTCGGCCAGCCACAGGGTCAGCGCGGTCTGCCGCCACTGCTCACTGGCCAGCTGGCCGCTCAGCTGCAGGTTGCCCTGTACCCAGAGCCCGACCAGCAGCGCCGGCAGCAGGGTGCCGAGGAGGATGAAGGCGAGCAGGCTGCGCACGTCCGGCAGCTGGGCGTCGCAGCGCCGCTGCTTGAGCAGCAGCCAGGCGAGGCCGATGCACAGGGTTTCCGGCAGGGCGTAGAGCGGCGCCCAGCGCCAGTCGAGCCCCCACAGGGGAATGCTGAACAGGGCGTTGAGGTAGAGCGCCGGCAGCACCCGCGGCCCCCACCAGAGAATGAAGGCCAGGCCGAGGGCGAACGGCAGGTACCAGAGCGCCGCGCCGCTGACGAACTGGGTCGAGAGGGACATCCAGGTTCCCAGGTGGAGCAGTGGCAGCGGCAGCCACCAGGTCCACCTCGGCAGTCGGTCGGAATCCACAGCCATGCTGACCTCATGCTGATCACCAGAGCAGCATAGATCACGGCGCTAGAGCGGCGGGCTCAATTGGCGTCGCGTGGCAGCAGCAGCCCCAGTGGCAGGCAGATGCGCGCCTCCAGGCCGCCGCCGGAGCGGTTGCGCAGCTCCACGCTGCCGCCATGCAGGGCGGCGATGCGCTTGACGATGGCCAGGCCGAGGCCGGTGCCCTTGCCGCCACGGGCGCGGTCGCCGCGGATGAAGGGGTTGAAGATCTCGCCCATCTCCGCCGGCGCGATGCCCGGGCCGCGATCCAGCACGCTGAGTACTACGTAGGGCGCGGCACTGTCGCCGGAGACATAGGCGGCCACTTCAACGCCCTTGCCGCCATAGCGCAGGGCGTTGTCCAGCAGGTTGACCAGCAGGCGCTTGAGCGACACGCGGCGCAGCGGGAAGGGCGGCACCGGCTCCAGGCACAGGCGCACCCGCTCGCTGTGCTGGTTGTAGGGCGCCACCGTCTCGCGCACCAGCTCTTCCAGCAGGGTCGGTTCCGGCTTCTCGTCGCGGCCGTCGCGGATGAAGGCGAGGAACTGGTCGAGGATGGTGTCCATGTGCTCGATGTCGCGGACCATGTCCTCGGTCAGCTCGGCATCGCCGCCGAGCATCTCCAGTGACAGGCGCAGGCGGGTCAGCGGCGTGCGCAGGTCGTGCGATACCCCGGCCAGCATCAGCTCGCGCTCGCGCGCGGCCTGCTCGACGTCCTCGGCCATCTGGTTGAAGGCGCGGTACACCTCGGTCATCTCGCTCGGCGTGTCGCCCACTGGCAGGCGCACGCTGCGCCCCTGGCCGAGCTGGCGGGCGGCGAACACCAGGCGCTTGAGCGGGGCGCTGAGCTGGCGCACGAAGATCCAGGCGGCGGCGGTGGACAGCAGGCCGATGCCGAGGAACCAGCCGAGTACGCTCCAGATGCGCTGGCCGCGCAGCGGGTGCGGATACAGCGGCACCTGCACCCAGCCATCGCCCAGGCTCGGCGCCCGCACCCAGAGCGCCGGCGGGTTGCGCACCCGCACCCGCACCTCGGTGTCCGGACCCAGCTCGGCCTGCATCTGCCGCTGGAAGATCTCCGAGTAGGGCCAGTGCTGCTCGGTCGGCGGCACTGCGCTGGCTTCTATGCGTTCCAGGGTCGCCGCCTTGGCGATGTGCGCGCGGTCTTCCGGCGCGGCCGCCCAATAGGCGCGCAGGGTCAGCGCCGCGCCGTGGCTGTACTGGCGGTCGACCAGCACGTCCTCGTTCATCATCAGGTAGACCAGGGTCAGCGCCTTGGAGAACAGCACGACGATGAGCACCAGCCACAGGGTGCGGGCGAAGAAGCTTTGCGGGAACCAGACGGGGGTTTTCATCGGGCGAACCCTTGGCGAACGGGAGGGCGGAGCGGCCACAGGCATTGGCCTGCGAGCGACAGAGCAAAGCCGGCCAGTGCACACAACTGCAACAGCAGGAAACGATAGGGGTGGGCCCATGGGCCAGAGGGATTGGCCAGCAGCGTCAGCAGTACGGCGAACGTCAGCCAGGCTGCCAAGAACAGATGCAGGCGCCTGCTAGGCCAGCGCAGTGCTGCGACATTCTGTACCAGCACCCAGGCGACGAATAGGTAGAGCGCGAGCTGAACCGTGATGCCCCAGCCGACACCGCCGCGCACACTGCGGCCATGGTCGGCGGCCACCATCACGGCAGCTTCATGCAACATCATGAACGACAGCACGGCCGCCGCACTGAGCAGCAATATCTGCAGCACGGCCGAACAGTGGCGCCTCAATCCCACTGCGTCACTTGTTGCCATCCGGCACGAACACGTAGCCCACGCCCCAGACGGTCTGGATGTAGCGCGGCTTGGACGGGTCCGGCTCGATCAGCCGACGCAGGCGGCTGATCTGCACGTCGATCGAGCGCTCCAGGGCGTCCCACTCGCGGCCGCGCGCCAGGTTCATCAGCTTGTCGCGGGTCAGCGGCTCGCGGGCGTGCTGCACCAGGGCCTTGAGCACGGCGAACTCGCCGGTGGTGAGCATGTGCACCTCGTCGCCCTTCTTCAGCTCGCGGGTGGCCAGCGATAGCTCGTAGTCGCCGAAGCTGACCGTCTCGTCCGCGCTGGCCGGGGCGCCCGGCACCACCGGCGCCTGGCGGCGCAGCACGGCCTTGATCCGTGCCAGCAGCTCGCGCGGGTTGAACGGCTTGGCCAGGTAGTCGTCGGCGCCACCCTCCAGGCCCTGGATGCGGCTGGCCTCGTCGCCCTTGGCGGTGAGCATGATGATCGGCATCTGGTTGTTCGCCTCGCGCAGGCGGCGGCAGGCGGACAGGCCGTCCTCGCCGGGCAGCATGAGGTCGAGCACCAGCAGCTGGAACAGCTCGCGGGCCAGCAGGCGGTCCATCTGCTCGACGTTCTCCACCGCGCGCACGCGGTAGCCCTGCTCGCTGAGGAAACGCTCCAGCAGGCGGCGCAGGCCGGGGTCGTCGTCGACTATCAGGATTTTTTCGCCTTCCGGCGCAGCGGCAGTGCTCATGCATTCTCCCCTTTGGCAGTGGCGGCATTATGGCCGAAGGCCGCAGGCTGCCGCGCCAGCCATTGTTAGCAGATTTTTCCCGATGGAGTTGCCGCCGGCCACGGGAAGCGGTGTTTATAATGCGGCGCTTTCGCACCGGCCGGTGCGGTCCCCGTTCCATTGCAGGTAGGTTTCATGGACAGCATCAACAAGCGCATCGCCGCCGAGCTCGGCGTCCTCCCGCAACAGGTCGCCGCCGCCGTGGCCCTGCTCGACGAAGGCTCCACCGTGCCCTTCATCGCCCGTTACCGGAAGGAAGTCACCGGCAGCCTGGACGACACCCAGCTGCGCCACCTGGAAGAGCGCCTGCGCTACCTGCGCGAACTGGACGAGCGCCGCGCCGCCATCCTCGCCAGTATCGAGGAGCAGGGCAAGCTGACTCCCGAGCTGAAGCGCGAGATCGATGAGGCCGACACCAAGACGCGTCTCGAAGACTTGTATTTGCCGTACAAGCAGAAGCGCCGCACCAAGGGCCAGATCGCCCTGGAGGCCGGCCTCGGCGAGCTGGCCGACGCGCTGTTCGGCAACCCCGAGCTGGACCCGGAAGCCGAGGCCGCCCGTTTCGTCGATGCCGAGAAGGGCTTCGCCGACGTCAAGGCGGTGCTGGAAGGCGCCAAGTACATCCTCATGGAGCGCTTCGCCGAGGACGCCAGCCTGCTCGACAAGCTGCGTTCCTTCCTGAAGCACGAAGCCACCCTGAGCGCCCGCGTGGTCGCCGGCAAGGAGGCCGAGGGCGCCAAGTTCAGCGACTACTTCGAACATGACGAGCCGCTGAAAAGCGTGCCCTCGCACCGTGCCCTGGCGATCTTCCGCGGGCGCAACGAGGGCATCCTCGGCGCCAGCCTCAAGGTCGGCGAGGAAGCGCCGGGCACCCTGCACCCCTGCGAGCTGATGATCGCCGAGCGCTTCGGCATCGCGCAGCGTGGCCGCGCCGCCGACAAGTGGCTGGGCGAAGTGGTGCGCTGGACCTGGAAGGTCAAGCTCTATACCCACCTGGAAACCGACCTGCTCGGCGAGCTGCGCGAGAAGGCCGAGGACGAGGCGATCACCGTGTTCGCCCGCAACCTGCACGACCTGCTGCTGGCCGCCCCGGCCGGCCCGCGCGCCACCCTGGCGCTGGACCCGGGCCTGCGCACCGGTTGCAAGGTGGCGGTGGTCGACGCCACCGGCAAGGTGCTGGAAACCACCACCGTCTACCCGCACGCGCCGCGCAACGACTGGGACGGCACCCTGGCCATCCTCGCCAAGCTGTGCGCCAAGCACGCTGTGGACCTGATCTCCATCGGCAACGGTACCGCCAGCCGCGAGACCGACAAGCTGGCCGGCGACCTGATCAAGAAGCTGCCGGGCCTTAAGCTGACCAAGGTGATGGTCTCCGAGGCCGGCGCCTCGGTGTACTCCGCTTCCGAGCTGGCCGCCCGCGAGTTCCCCGACCTCGACGTGTCGCTGCGCGGCGCAGTAAGCATCGCCCGCCGCCTGCAGGACCCGCTGGCCGAGCTGGTGAAGATCGACCCGAAATCCATCGGTGTCGGCCAGTACCAGCATGACGTGTCGCAGCTCAAGCTGGCGCGCTCGCTGGATGCGGTGGTCGAGGACTGCGTGAACGCCGTCGGCGTGGACGTCAACACCGCCTCCGCCGCCCTGCTGGCGCGCATCTCCGGCCTCAACAGCACCCTGGCGCAGAACATCGTGCAGTTCCGCGACGCCAACGGTGCGTTCAAGAGCCGCAGCGACCTGAAGAAGGTGCCGCGCCTGGGCGAGAAGACCTTCGAGCAGGCCGCCGGCTTCCTCCGCGTGATGAACGGCGACAACCCGCTGGATGCCTCCGCCGTGCACCCGGAAACCTACCCGCTGGTGCAGCGCATCGCCCAGGATACCGGCCGCGACATCCGCTCGCTGATCGGCGACTCCAGCTTCCTGCGCAGCCTCGATCCCAAGCGCTTCACCGACGAGACCTTCGGCCTGCCGACCGTCACCGACATCCTCAAGGAACTGGACAAGCCCGGCCGCGACCCGCGCCCGGAGTTCAAGACCGCCGAGTTCCAGGACGGCGTCGAGAGCCTCAAGGACCTGCAGCCGGGCATGGTGCTGGAAGGCGTGGTGACCAACGTCACCAACTTTGGCGCCTTCGTCGACATCGGCGTGCACCAGGACGGCCTGGTGCACATCAGCGCGCTGTCGGAGAAGTTCGTCAAGGACCCCTACGAGGTGGTCAAGGCCGGCGATATCGTCAAGGTCAAGGTCATGGAAGTGGACATCCCGCGCAACCGCGTCGGCCTGTCCATGCGCATGAGCGATACCCCGGGGCAGAAGACCGAGGGCCCGCGCGGTGGCGGGCAGAACCGTGGCGGCAACTCGCCGCGCAGCGAACGCCACTCCAGCCAGGACAAGCCGGCGCCGGCCAACGCGGCCATGGCCTCGTTGTTCGCCAACGCCAAGCAGCTGAGGAAGTAACCCATGAGCGAGAAATCCCCGGTCGGCCAGGACAGCAACTTCAGTCGCCTGCTCGGCATCCGCATCCTGCGCGCCGAGAACGGCGAGGCCGAGCTGCGCATGGCCATGCAGGAGCAGATGCTCAACCTGCACGGGCGCATGCACGGCGGCGCGCTCTACTCGCTGATCGACACCGCCCTCGGCCAGGCCAGCCACAGCCTGTTCGGCGGCGAGGCCGGCAGCATGACCCTGGAGTGCAAGGTCAACTACATCCGCGGCGTCGAGTCCGGCGAGGTGGTCTGCCACGCCCGCGTACTCAACGGCGGGCGCAAGGTGCATGTGCTGGAGGCCAAGGTGGAACAGGGCGACAAGCTGATCGCCACCGCCCAGGCCACCTTTATCTGCAAGTGATGGCGGCGCGGCGGGCTTCCTGAGCTGCCTCACCCTTCGCATAACCCACCCGCTTTCTCGGGATTGCGCCGAGCACCCCGCTCGGCGCATCCTCCCCTTCCGGTCAGGCGACAGCGTCCGTCCGCGTACCCGACTTGCAGTGTGGCGGCTCCACCCCCATATAGGGGCGACCGTCGAGTGAAGGAACAAGAATCTTGAGCGATCTCCTCAACCGCCGCCTGGCCCTGCTCGGCGAGGCCGACCACCTGTCCCTGCTCACCCAGTGCCTGCACGGCATCGAGCGCGAGACCCTGCGCGTCACCGCGCAGGGCGAGCTGGCGCAGACGCCGCACCCGGTCGCGCTGGGCTCGGCGCTGACCCACGCGCAGATCACCACCGACTATTCCGAGGCCCTGCTGGAGTTCATCACCCCGGCCGAGCCCGACCCGGCCGACACCCTGGCCGATCTCGAGCGCATCCACCGCTTCGCCGCCAGCCGCCTGGACGACGAGTACCTGTGGAGCCCGTCGATGCCTGGCCTGCTGCCGGACGAGGCACAGATCCCGATCGCCCGCTACGGCAGCTCCAATATCGGCCGCCTCAAGTACGTCTACCGCCGCGGCCTGGCCCTGCGCTACGGCAAGACCATGCAGTGCATCGCCGGCATCCACTACAACTTCAGCCTGCCCGAGGCGGTCTGGCCGCTGCTGCAGCGGCTCGACGGCGACGGCCAGAGCGCGCGCGACTACCAGTCGGCCAGCTACATCGCGCTGATCCGCAACTTCCGCCGCTACAGCTGGCTGCTGATGTACCTGTTCGGCGCCTCGCCGGCGCTGGATGCCAGCTTCCTGCGCGGCCGCCCGCACCAGCTGCAGCAGCTCGACGCCGACACCCTGTACCTGCCCTGGGCCACCAGCCTGCGCATGAGTGACCTGGGCTACCAGAGCAGCGCCCAGTCCGGCCTGACGCCCTGCTACAACGACCTGGCCAGCTACACCGAGAGCCTGCGCAACGCGGTGGCCACGCCCTATCCGGCCTATGCCGAGATCGGTACCCACGACGCCAGTGGCGAATGGCAGCAGCTCAACAGCAACATCATCCAGATCGAGAACGAGTACTACTCGAGCATCCGCCCCAAGCGCGTCACCCGCTCCGGCGAACGGCCGATCCAGGCCCTGATGAGCCGCGGCGTGCAGTACGTCGAGGTGCGCTGCCTGGACATCAACCCCTACCTGCCACTGGGCATCGACCTGGCCGAGGCGCGCTTCCTCGATGCCTTCATCCTGTTCTGCGCCCTGGCCGACAGCCCGCTGCTGGCCGGCGTTGAATGCCGCGCCTGCACCGAGAACTTCCTCAAGACGGTCAAGGAAGGCCGCCGTCCTGGCTTGCATCTGCAGCACGACGGCCAGCAGGTGGAGCTGCGCACCTGGGCCGGCGAGCTGCTCGATGCCTTCGCGCCGATCGCCGCGCTGCTCGACCGCGCCCACGGTGGCGGCGCCTACCGCGAGGCCCTCGAGGCGCAGCGGGCTAAGGTGCAGGATCCCGCGCTGACCCCCTCGGCGCGGGTGCTGGCCGAACTGCAGCACCATGGCGAAAGCTTCCGCGCCTTCGCCCTGCGCCAGAGCAAGGCCCACGCCGAGACCTTCCGCGCCCAGCCGCTGAGCGCCGCGGAGGAACAGGACTTCGAGCGCATGGCGCGCGCATCGCTGGCCGAGCAGGCCGAGCTGGAGGCCGCACCGGCCGGTGATTTCGACAGCTTCGTCGCCGCCTACCAGGCCAGTATCCTCGGTATTAGCCAGTGAAATCAGGCACCTGGTGAACGTGGTGGTGGTTTCGACGGCATTCCGTCACAAATCCACCACCTCGACCAGCCAGGCTGGCCGGCGCGGGCTAGCCTATGGGGAAACCCGTAACGGCCCGTCGCCATGGACAACCACGACTGGAGCCTGGAGAGCCTGAACAAGGCCTACCAGCAAGGCTATATGGCCGGTCTCACCGGCCAGCCCATGCACCTGCAGCCCTATGCTGCCGAGGTGCCGGCCGCTGCCTGGGAGGCTGGCTGGGACGATGGCAACGAGCAGTTCAAGCAGCACCAGCGGCGCAGTGCCTGATCCATCCCCCATGCAAAAGGGCCGCAATCGCGGCCCTTCTTGTTTCAGCGCAGGCTCAAAGCGCCTTTTCGAAGATCTTCGAATTGCGCTGGTAGTTGTACAGCGAGGCGCGCGCCGCCGGCAGGCGCTCGACGCCGCTGGCCTCGAAGCCGCGCTCCTGGAACCAGTGGGCGGTGCGCGTGGTGAGCACGAACAGGGTCTTCAGGCCCAGCGCGCGGGCGCGCTCCTCGATGCGCTCGAGCAGTTCGTCGCCCCGGCCGCCATGGCGGTATTCCGGGTTGACCGCCAGGCAGGCCAGCTCACCGGCGTCCGAGTCGGCGATCGGGTAGAGCGCGGCGCAGGCGATGATCAGGCCGTCGCGCTCGACGATGCTGAACTGGCCGATCTCGCGCTCCAGCACCTCGCGCGAGCGGCGCACCAGGATGCCCTGGTCCTCCAGCGGGGTGATCAGCTCGATCAGGCCGCCGACGTCCTCGATGGTCGCCTCGCGCAGCGACTCGAACTGCTCCTGGTCGACCAGGGTGCCGCCGCCGTCGCGGGTGAACAGCTCGGTGAGCAGCGAGCCGTCCTCCATGTAGCTGACGATATGGCTGCGCTTGACTCCGCCGCGGCAGGCCTGGGCGGCGGCGTCGAGCAGCTCGGCCTGGTAGCAGCTGCCCAGGCGAGCCAGGTGCGCCGGCACCTGCTGCGGGCGTAGCTCGCGCACCAGCTTGCCGTGCTCGTCGAGCAGGCCACGCTCGGCAGAATAGAGCAGCAGCTTGTCGGCCTGCAGGTCGATGGCGGCGCGGGTGGCGACATCCTCGCAGGCCAGGTTGAAGATTTCCCCGGTGGGCGAATAGCCGAGCGCCGACAGCAGCACGATGCTGCGCTCGTCGAGCAGGCGGCCGATGCCCTTGCGGTCGACCCGGCGCACTTCGCCGGTGTGGTGATAGTCGATGCCGTCGACCACGCCGATCGGCCGCGCGGTGACGAAGTTGCCGCCGGACACGCGCAGGCGCGAGCCCTGCATCGGCGAGGCGGCCATGTCCATCGACAAGCGGGCTTCGATGGCGATGCGCAGGCGGCCGACGGCGTCGATCACGCAGTCCAGGGTCGGGCCGTCGGTGATGCGCAGGTCGCGGTGGTAGCGTGGGGTCAGCCCGCGCTCGGCCAGGCGCGCCTCGATCTGCGGGCGCGAGCCGTGCACCAGCACCAGGCGCACGCCGAGGCTGTGCAGCAGCACCAGGTCGTGGACGATGTTGCCGAAGTTCGGGTGTTCTACGCCCTCGCCGGGCAGCATGACCACGAAGGTGCAGTCGCGGTGGGCGTTGATGTAGGGCGAAGCGTGGCGGAGCCAGTTGACGTAGTCGTGCATTGAGAGTGTTCGCAGTACGGGGTCCATGACTCCCCTATCCCGCTTGCGGGATAGGGGCCGGGGGAGAGGGACATAAGCTCGCCCTCTCCCCAACCCTCTCCCATGAATGGGAGAGGGGGTAGTCCGTGGTTATCGTCGTAGCACAGTGAACAGGCTCCGGTCGGTCTGGCGGGTCATAGGCAGTAGTGCTGGATCAGCTGGCGCAGCAGGGTTACGGTCGGTTCGATGCGCGCCAGCTCGAGAAATTCCCCCGGCAGGTGGGCACAGGCGATGTCGCCCGGGCCGAGGACGATGGTCTCGCAGCCGAGCTGCTGAAGATACGGGGCTTCGGTGCCGAATGCCACCGCCTGCGCTGCATGCCCGGTGAGCTTTTCCGCAACGCGCACCAGTTCGCTGTCGGCGCTCTGCTCGAAGGGCGGCACGTTGGCGAACAGCGGCGCGTAGTCGATGCGCACCTGGTGCCGCTCGGCCAGCGGTGCCAGCTTGCCACGGATGGCCGCGCGCAGCTGCTCCGGGTCCATGCCCGGCAGCGGGCGCAGGTCGAATTCCAGGGCGCACTGGCCGCAGATGCGGTTGGGGTTGTCGCCGCCGTGGATGCAGCCGAGGTTGAGGGTCGGCTGCGGCACGCCGAACTGCGGGTTGTGGAACTCGCGCTGCCATTGCGCACGCAGGGCACGCAGCTCGCCCATCACATCCTGCATGGCCTCCAGGGCGCTATGGCCGAGGCTGGGGTCGGAGCTGTGGCCGCTCTGCCCGAGGATGTCGATGCGTTCCATCATCACGCCCTTGTGCAGGCGGATCGGCTTGAGGCCGGTCGGCTCGCCGATCACTGCCGCGCGCCCCAGGGGCCGGCCAGCCGCAGCCAGAGCGCGCGCGCCGGCCATCGAGCTTTCCTCGTCGCAGGTGGCCAGCACCAGCAGCGGCTGCTTGAAGGGCCTATCGAGCAGCCCGCGCACCGCCTCGATCACCAGCGGGAAGAAGCCCTTCATGTCGCATACGCCGAGGCCCACCCAGCGGTCGCCGACCTGGGTCAGTCTCAATGGGTCGCTCTGCCACAGGGCGGCGTCGAACGGCACTGTGTCGCTGTGTCCGGCCAGCACCAGACCGCCGGGGCCGCTGCCGAAGCTGGCCAGCAGGTTGGCCTTGCCCGGTGCGATCTCCTGGATCTCGCAGGCGAAGCCGAGCTCGGCCAGCCAGTTGGCCAGCAGGTCGATGACAGCGCGGTTGGACTGGTCCCAGTGCGCCTGGGTGCAACTCACCGAAGGCGCGGCGATCAGCGCGGCGAACTGGTCTTTGAGGGAAGGCAAGGGCATCGGCGGTCTCCGCGGGCGACGGCCCATCATAGGGCCATCGGCGCCGCGGAATAAACCGCCTGCGGAAGGGCTTCTTAGAGGAAGATGCCGCGCAGGATCAGGAAGAACAGGATCGACAGGCCGGCGCCGACCGGCAGGGTGATGATCCAGGACATGAAGATCGAGCCGATCACGCCCAGGTTCAGCGCGCCGATGCCGCGGGCGATGCCGATGCCGAGCACGGCACCGACCAGGGTGTGGGTGGTGGATACCGGCAAGCCGATGGCCGAGGCGCCGACCACGGTGGAGGCGGTGGCCAGCTCGGCGGCGAAGCCGCGGCTGGGGGTCAGCTCGGTGATTTCCTTGCCGATGGTGGCGATCACCTTGTAGCCATAGGTGGCCAGGCCGATGACGATGCCGATGGCGCCGAGCAGCAGCACCCAGCCCGGCACGGCGGACTTGGCGGCGATCTCGGCGGTGCCGTTGGACTCGATCACGCCGACGATGGCGGCCAGCGGGCCGACGGCGTTGGCCACGTCGTTGGCACCGTGGGCGAAAGCGATGGCGCAGGCGGTGAAGATCATCAGCACGGCGAACACGCGTTCGACGCTGGCGAAGTGGAAGGCCTTGTCGGCTTCCTCGTCGATCTGGATGCGGCTGAGGATGGCGATGCCGAGCAGCATCACCAGGGCGCCGACACCCACCGACAGCAGCAGGCTTTCATTGCTGGAGAGGTTCAGGCCGATGTGCTTGAGCCCCTTGGACAGGGTCATGATCGACACCATGAAGCCGGTCAGGAACATGTACAGCGGCACGAAGCGCTTGGCGTTCTTGAACGGGCTGTCGGTGTTGATGATCAGCGCCTGCACGCTCATGAACAGGCCGAAGGCGACCAGGCCGGAGAGGAAGGGGGTGACCACCCAGCTGGCGACGATCGGGCCGACCGACTCCCAGTGCACGGCGTCGGTGGATACGCCGACCGCGGCGAAGCCGATCACCGCGCCGACGATGGAGTGGGTGGTGGACACCGGCCAGCCCTTGCGGGTGGCGATCAGCAGCCAGGTGCCGGCGGCCAGCAGCGCCGACATCATGCCCAGCACCATCAGGTCGGGGCTGATGGCCTCGGCGTCGACGATGCCGTTCTTGATGGTCTCGGTGACTTCGCCACCGGCCAGGTAGGCGCCGCAGAACTCGAAGACCATGGCGATCAGGATCGCCTGCTTGATGGTCAGTGCGCGCGAGCCCACCGAGGTGCCCATGGCGTTGGCCACGTCGTTGGCGCCGACGCCCCAGGCCATGAAGAAGCCGAACAGGCAGGCGAGTACCAGGAGTACGAAGCCGTAATCCGCAATAAGAGACATAAGTAGTTTTACCCGTTATCCCAGAAAGGACACTGGCGCTTAGCGCGCCAGCAGTTGTTCCAGACGGTTGCCCACGCGTTGGGCACGGTCGGCGACATCGCCGACCCAGTCGATGATCTGGTAGAGGAACATCACGTCCACGGCCGGCATGTCCTTCTCCAGCTTGAACAAGGCGCGGCGCACCTCGATCTGCAGGCGGTCGGTGTCGTCCTCGATATCGTCGAGTTCCTCCACCAGGGTTTCCACCAGCTTGGCCTCGCGGCCGCCGAAACCGGTTTCCAGCAGCTCGTCCAGCTCGTTCATGGCCTTCAGCGCCTGGGCGCTGGCATCCACTGTGCGCTGCACGAAGGTGCGGATCAGCGGCTGCAGCTCGGTGGGGATCGCCATCTCGCGGCCGAGCATCAGGCCGGCGATGTCCTTGGCGCGGTTGGCGACTTTGTCCTGTACACTGAGCAGTTCGAGCAGGTCCGAACGCGGCACCGGCAGGAACAGGCTCTTGGGCAGGTGCAGGCGCACGCTTTTCTTCAGCTTGTCCGCTTCCTTCTCCAGGCGCACCATTTCCTGCTGCACCTGGGCCACCTGGGTCCAGTCCTGCGCCATCACCGCCTCGAAGAAGGGCACCAGGTTGGCTGCACATTCATGAGCCTTGGCGATGTGTTGCTGCATGGGGCCGATCGGCGAACGACCGAACAGGCTGACGAAGGGATTGGTTGGCATGGGGGATACCCCTGGCTAAAAAGAGGCGGCAAGTATACGGATCACCTTTGGCCCCCGCCAGCGGGCTGCCAAGCGGTCCGTCGGCCGAGACTTCCCAGCGATATTAGTAGAATTGCCATCCATGACCTTCGCTCAACTCAAACGCTACTGGCATATCGAACTGCTCGGCGGTACTGACAAGCGCTTCACCTGGCGCCGCCTGCGCGAGAAGTATCGGCAGCGCTCGCGCTACCGCTACCTGTTCTGGTTCCGTTTCGCCCAGTACCTGCAAAGCAGCCGCTTCAAGTTCCTGCGCAAGCGTGCCCAGCGCCTCGGCGACCGTATCGCCGAACGCTTCGGCATCGAGATCGCACTCGGCGCGCAGATCGGCGAGGGGCTGTTCATTCCCCACCCGGTCGGCATCGTCATCACCCGCAAGGCGGTGATCGGCAGGAACTTCAGCATCTTCCAGAACACCACCATCGGGCAGAAGAACGATGCCAGCGCACCCATCCGCATCGGTGACAATGTCACGATCGGGGCCAACGCCTGCATCATCGGCGACGGCCTGCGCATCGGCGACAATGTCACCATCGCCGCGGCCGCCTTCGTCAACAAGGACATCCCCGACGACCACCTGTTCGTCACCCGCTACGCCTCGGAGCAGATCGAGCAACAGGCCGGTCCGTCCCCGATCAGTACCCGTCATTCCCGCCAGGCCAGATGACCTCTGCCGCAGAGTCCTATGAATAAAGAAACCGAAATCAAGCTGCGCGTCAGCCGCGAGACCCTCAATGCCCTGCGCGAGCACCCGCTGCTGAAGAAGCGCAACAAGTCCGGCTGGGAAACCCGCGAGCTGTTCAACCAGTACTACGACACCCCGCAGCGCGATCTGGCCGCGGCCCGCGTGGCGCTGCGCCTGCGCCGCGATGGCGAGCAGTTCATCCAGACCCTGAAGACCCGCGGCCAGAGCGTGGCCGGGCTGTCCGAGCGCAACGAGTGGGACTGGTACCTGAAGAAGGCCAAGCTGGACACCAAGCTGCTCGGCGACGAGTGCTGGCCGGCCAGCCTGGCCGAGCTGGACAAGAAGAGCCTGCAGCCGATCTTCACCACCGACTTCGTTCGCCAGAAGGCCGAGATCGCCTGGGGGCGCGGCAAGGCCAGGACGGTGATCGAGGCGGCCCTCGATCTGGGCAAGGTGCTCGCCGGCGAGGGCGAGGAGGAGATCTGCGAGCTGGAGCTGGAGCTGCGCCAGGGCGAGCCGGCGGCGCTGCTGGAGCTGGCCTGCGAGCTGGCCGCCGACCTGCCGCTGATGCCCTGTGACATCAGCAAGGCCGAGCGCGGCTACCGCCTGTTCGATGCCGCCAGCTACAGCCTGAGTCTGCCGTTGCCTGCGCTGAACGCCGAGATGAGTCTGGATGACGCCTTCGCGGCCATCGCCTGGCACCTGCTCGGCAGCAGCCAGCGCCTGGCCGAGCAGTACCGCTGGAACGGTCACTGGAAACTGCTGGAGCAGTGGCTGCAGCAGCTGATCGACCTGCGTGCCCTGCTCGGCAGCCTCGGCCAGGCCGCGCCGCGCGCCTCCAGCCGTGAGCTGCGCGAAGGCCTGGACGCGCTGCTGGGCGACTGGCGGCCGCGCCTGGCTGCCGGCCGCGACGACGAGGCGCTGCGCCACAACGCACTGGCCATGTTCGCCGGCGAGCTGCAGGGCAATCGTTGGGGCCTGCTGTCGCTCCAGCTGTCGCGCTGGCTGCTGCTGCGTGGCTGGACCCTCGGCCGCAACGCCCGCGGCGAGCGCCAGGGCGCGGCGCCTCTGGGCAACTGGCTGCCGACCCTGCTGGCCGAGGAGGCCGCGGGCCTGCGCCTGAAGCACTACCAGCAGTTCCCCGAGGCCCTGGCCGAACAGCTGCCGCGCTTCGAGCGCCTGCAGGCCTGGCTGCGCCTGGCGCGGCAGGTGCCCGAGCTGCCGGAGCTGGATCGCCTGTATGGCGAGCTGGACAAGCTGGAGGCGCTGGCCGGGCGCGGCAACGATACCGAGGTGTTGGCCGCGCGGGTGGCACAAGCCCATACTGTGGCCACGCTCAAACCCTGGAAGCTGCTGTTGAAATAAGCTGCCCATCCCGTCATCCGCCCAAAGGGAGCGCCATGTCCGCCCTCGCTTCGCCCGCCCAGGATCGCTGGCTCGACCTCAACGATATCCTCCGCGAACTGGTGGCCCAGGGACGTGTCTCCCAGGAGCAGGCCGAGCAGTGCATGGTGCTGCGCCGTGCCTCGAGCAACGCGCAGCTGCACCCCCTGGAGTTCCTTGCCGCGCAGCAGGTCGACGATCTGCAGCGACCGGGCCGCAAGCACGATCTGGAAGGACTCACGGTGTGGCTGGCCAACTTCTCCGGCCAGCCCTACCTGCGTATCGACCCGTTGAAGATCGACGTCGCCGCCGTCACCCCGCTGATGTCTTACGCCTTCGCCCAGCGCCACAAGATCCTCGCCGTGGCGGTGGACAGCGAGGCGGTGACCATCGCCAGTGCCCAGCCCTTCGTGCACAACTGGGAAAGCAACCTGACCCACGTGCTCAAGCGCCCGATCAAGCGCGTGGTGGCCAACCCGGCCGATATCCAGCGCTTCACCACCGAGTTCTACCGTCTGGCCCGCTCGGTGACCGGCGCCACGGCGGCCGACCAGAAGATCAGCGGCGTCGGCAACTTCGAACAGCTGCTCAACCTGGGTGCCAGCGACCAGGAGCCGGACGCCAACGACGCGCACATCGTCAACATCGTCGACTGGCTGTTCCAGTACGCCTTCCAGCAGCGCGCCAGCGACATCCACATCGAGCCGCGTCGCGAAGTCGGCAGCGTGCGCTTCCGCATCGACGGCGTGCTGCACAACGTCTACCAGTTCCCCGCCCAGGTCACCATGGCGGTGGTCAGCCGCCTCAAGCACCTGGGACGGATGAACGTGGCGGAGAAGCGCAAGCCGCAGGATGGCCGGGTCAAGACCAAGACCCCGGACGGCGGCGAAGTCGAGCTGCGCCTGTCGACCCTGCCCACCGCCTTCGGTGAGAAGATGGTGATGCGTATCTTCGACCCCGAGGTGCTGCTGAAGAGCCCGGACCAGTTGGGCTTCTCCCCGGACGACCTGCGTCGCTGGGAGAGCATGACCTGCCAGCCCAACGGCATCATCCTGGTCACCGGCCCGACCGGCTCGGGCAAGACCACCACCCTGTACACCACGCTCAAGCAGCTGGCCACGCCGGAAGTGAACGTCTGCACCATCGAGGACCCGATCGAGATGATCGAAGGTGCCTTCAACCAGATGCAGGTGCAGCACAACATCGACCTGACCTTCGCCAGTGGCGTGCGCGCGCTGATGCGCCAGGACCCGGACATTATCATGGTCGGCGAGATCCGTGACCTGGAGACCGCCGAGATGGCCATCCAGGCGGCGCTCACTGGCCACCTGGTGCTGTCCACCCTGCACACCAACGACGCTCCCAGCGCCATCACCCGCCTGCTCGAACTGGGCGTGCCGCACTACCTGATCAAGGCCACCGTGCTGGGCGTGATGGCCCAGCGTCTGGTGCGTACCCTGTGTCCGCACTGCAAGGCGCCGGTGGAGATCAGCGAGGAGGACTGGCAGAGCCTGACCCGGCCCTGGAGCGCGCCGCTGCCGACCGGGGCGCACCATGCCGTCGGCTGCCTGGAGTGCCGCGAGACCGGCTACCGTGGGCGTGCCGGGGTCTACGAGATCATGCTGCTGAACGATGCGATCAAGCCGCTGATCACCCATGACACCGACCTCATCGCCCTGCGCCGCGCGGCGTTCAAGGACGGCATGCGCAGCCTGCGCCTGTCCGGGGCGCAGAAGGTCGCCGCCGGCCAGACCACCCTCGAGGAAGTGCTGCGGGTGACCCCGCAGAGCGAGCAGCGCTGAGGCGCTTCAGTCGTCGCGGCGCGCCAGGCGCAGCGGCTGCGCCTGGCACTTGAGCAGGGCGGCGCGGTTCAGCCAGCGCGGGTCGGAATGCCAGGCCAGGAGAAACTGGCCGCCCTTGAGCTTGTCCACCACCAGCCGGGCGATTTCCGGGCGCACCGCCGGGCAGCCCAGGCTGCGGCCGATGCGGCCATGGCTGCGCGCCAGCGCCGGGTTCACGTAGGCCGCGCCGTGGATGACGATGGCCCGCTCGCGCGCCTGATCGTTGATGCCGGGGTTGAGGCCGTCCATGCGCAGCGAGTAGCCGTGCTTGCCGTGATAGCTCTCGGCGGTGCGGAACAGGCCCAGGCTGCTCTGGTAGCTGCCGAGGCGGTTGGAGAAGCGGCTGGCGTAGTTCTCCCCGGACAAGCGGCCGTGGGCCACGTAGTCGCGCAAAAGCAGGCGCTTGCTGTGCAGGTCGAAGATCCACAGGCGGCGGGCGGTGGAGGGCTGCGAGTAGTCGATCACCGCCAGCCGGCGGGCGGGCTCGGCGCCCTGGTTGAGCGCGCACTGCATGGCCGCCACGGCGTCGCTCAGGGCCTGCCGGTCGAGCCCGGGCGCGGCGCGGGACAGCTCCTCGACCAGCACGCTGGTCTGCGCCGCGGCCGCCAGCAGTGGCGTGCCGACCAGCAGCAGCCCGGCCAGGCAGAACCGGCCAATTCGTCCGAACATTCGCGCCATACCCCTGAAAAAGCACGTGCCCCTCGCCCTGTCACAGGATTCGCCCGCGGCCGGCCTATACTGGTCGGCGTTGCGGCGCGCGGCGCCCTGAGCCATGGACTGGAGCAGTATGTTGTTCAAAGAATGCGCATGCTACCCGAGCATCGTCCTGCTCGTTCTACCGCTGGTCGCCCTCGCCGCGCCGCAGCCGGCGCCCTGCGCCTCTCCTTCCCTCAGCCTAGACGATGCCACGCGCGGCCTGCTGGATGACTTCTACCGCGAGCGCGACGGGCAGCCGGCCTGGGCCGATGCCTTTCGCCGCAACTGGCTGCGGGCCGAACTGCAGGCCCTGGCCGACGACGGCCTCAACCCGGCCGACTACCCCCTGCCGGACGGCTACGATGCCTGCACGGAGCGCCAGTTCAGCCTGAGCTACCTGCGTGGCCTGCTCGACCTGCGCCGGGGGCGCCAGCCGGACATGCCGGCGGAACGGCTGTGGCGCGCGGACAGCGAGGTCCGTCCCGACCCTCGGCGGGCCGTGCTCGCGGCCGCGCGGCAGCATGCAGACGACCCGACCGCCGCCTTCGCCGCCGT
Source organism: Pseudomonas alcaligenes (assembly GCF_041729615.1). Classification (NCBI taxonomy): domain Bacteria; kingdom Pseudomonadati; phylum Pseudomonadota; class Gammaproteobacteria; order Pseudomonadales; family Pseudomonadaceae; genus Aquipseudomonas; species Aquipseudomonas alcaligenes. The sequence goes on from NZ_CP154874.1 coordinate 2,692,931, forward strand.
GCGCCCCACCGCGCGCCGCTACCTCGACCTGCGCGCCGCCTATGCCTTCGCCCGCCGCCAGCCGCTGCCGGCATGGCCGCCGCTGCCCCCTGGCCCCCTGCTCAAGCCCGGCGGCCAGGACGCGCGGTTGCCCCTGCTGCGCCAGCGCCTGGCCGCCCAGGGCTACCTGGCGAGTGCCGAGGACGCGTCGAGTGCATTCGACTCGGCCAGTGTGCTCGCCCTGCAGCGCTTCCAGCGACAGCACGGCTTGCAGGCCGACGGCGTGCTCGGCCCAACCACCCTGTCCGAGTTGAACGTCAGTGCCCTGGCGCGCCGCGATCAGTTGCGCGTCAACCTCGAACGCCTGCGCTGGCATGTCGACGACCTGCGTCAGGCCCGCGTGCTGATCAACGTCGCCGCCGCCGAGCTGAGCGTGATCGACGGCGACCGCGAGCTGTGGCGCACCCGCACCCAGGTGGGGCGCCCCGCGCGGGCGACCCCGCTGCTGGCCTCGCGCATCGAGCGGCTGACCCTCAACCCGACCTGGACGGTGCCGCCGACCATCCTGCGCGAGGACAAGCTGCCGGCCATCCGTGCCGATATCGGCTTCCTGCAGCAGCACCAGATGAGCGTCTACGACCAGCAGGGCAACCTGCTCGACCCGCAGCAGCTGGACTGGAGCCGGCCCGGGGCGATCCTCCTGCGCCAGGCCGCCGGGCCGGGCAACCCGCTGGGCCGGGTGGCACTGCGCTTCCCCAACCCCTTTGCCGTGTACCTGCACGACACCCCGAGCCAGGCGCTGTTCGACAAGGCGCCGCGGCTGTTCAGCTCCGGTTGCGTGCGCATCGAGGCGGTCGACCAGCTGCTGCCCTGGCTGTTGGCGGAGGACGAACTGCAGGCCGTGCGTGACGGCATCGCCAGCGGCAAGACCCGCGAGTACCGCCTGCAGCAGTCGGTGGCGCTGCTCCTCGGCTACTGGACCGCGGAAGTCGTCGACGGACGGCTGCGCTACTTCCCCGACATCTACCAGCGCGACCCCGCGCTGCTCGCCGCGTTGCTCTCCGCACACCCCTGAAGGCGCCGCGGCGCTATGCTTACCCCGCACCCCCAGCAAAGGAGTTTTGCCCCGTGGAACTTGGTAGCGTCATCTTTCTCTTCGTCGGCCTGGCCGTGGCCGTGGTGTTCATGGGCTTCAAGGTGGTGCCGCAAGGCTACGAGTGGACAGTGGAGCGCTTCGGCCGCTACACCAACACCCTCAAGCCGGGGCTCAACATCATCGTGCCGGTGATGGACCGCATCGGGCGCAAGCTCAACGTCATGGAGAGCGTGCTGGACATCCCGCCGCAGGAGGCGATCAGCGCCGACAACGCCATCGTCACCATCGACGCGGTGTGCTTCTTCCAGGTGATCAACTCGGCCCAGGCGGCCTACGAGGTGAACAACCTGGAGCACGCCATCCGCAACCTGGTGATGACCAATATCCGCACCGTGCTCGGCTCCATGGAGCTGGACGCCATGCTCAGCCAGCGCGACGCCATCAACGAGCGCCTGCTGCGCACCGTCGACGAGGCCACCGCGCCCTGGGGCATCAAGGTCACCCGCATCGAGATCAAGGACATCAGCCCGCCGGCCGACCTGGTCGAAGCCATGGCCAGCCAGATGAAGGCCGAGCGCCTCAAGCGCGCGCAGATCCTCGAGGCCGAGGGCAAGCGCCAGGCCGAGATCCTCACCGCCGAGGGCGAGAAGCAGGCGCAGATCCTCAAGGCCGAAGGCGAGCGCCAGGCCGCCTTCCTCGAGGCCGAGGCGCGCGAGCGCGCGGCGCAGGCCGAAGCCGAGGCGACCCGCATGGTCTCCGAGGCCATCGCCCAGGGCAACGTGCAGGCGGTCAACTACTTCGTCGCGCAGAAATACGTCGATGCCCTCGGCCAGCTGGCCTCCGCCAACAACAGCAAGGTGGTACTGATGCCGCTGGAGGCCAGCCAGGTGATCGGCGCGGTGGCCGGCATCGGCGAGATCGTGCGCGCCACCTTCGATGGCAAGGACGGTAAGAAGGCATGATGGAATACCTGCAGCACCTGTCGTTCTGGGACTGGCTGGCCTTCGGCACCGTCCTGCTGATCCTCGAGGTGTTCGGCGCCGGCGGCTACCTGCTGTGGATAGGCGTGGCCGCCGCCTGCGTCGGCGTGCTCACCTACCTGTTCCCGGAGCTGCCCTGGGCCTGGCAGTTCATCGTCTTCGCCCTGCTCTCGGTGCTCACCGCCGTGCTCTGGTGGCAGCGCCAGCGCAGCGCCGCCAAGCCCTCCGATGTGCCGGGGCTGAACCAGCGCGGTCGCGAGTTCGTCGGCCGCACCTTCGTGCTGCATGAGGCGATCGTCGGCGGGCGCGGCAAGATCAAGGCCGGCGATACCCTGTGGCTGGTCAGCGGCCCCGACCTGCCGGCCGGCAGCGAAGTGCGGGTCACCGGGCAGGACGGCGTGCTGCTCAAGGTGGAAGCGTCCTAGGCATGCGCGGGCTGCGCGTCGCGCTGCCGCTGCTGGCCGGCCTGCTCGCGGGCTGCCAGCTGCTCGACCTCGACCGCCAGCTGCACAGTGCGCAGCGCGAGCTGCTGCTGGTGCCGGGGCAGCTGCAGGGCGAGCGGCAGGCGCTGGTCGTGCTGCTCGACGAAAACGACGCCCTGGTCGGCTACCGCATCGTGGCGCCGGACGAGCAGTTCTATTTCAGCGTGGAGCGCGGCGACTACCGCCTGCTGGCCTTCGTCGACGACAACCACAACTTCCGCCTCGACCCCGGCGAGCCGCGCCACTTCCTGCCGGCCGCCGACGCCGTGGCGCTGCGCTTGCAACCGACCCCCGCCCAGCGTGCCGAGCTGGCCGGGCTCAATCCCCTGGCGCCGCGCCGCGATGACGGCAGTGCCGTGCCGGCGGCGGACCTCAGCCTCGGCCGGCTGTACCGCGAGCATCCGCGCCTGCGCCACAACTACCTGCAGGTCGTCGAGTTCGACGATCCGCGCTTCGACCCGGCGCGCATCGAGCAGGGCGCCTGGCGCCCGCTGGATTTCGTTCGCGAGGTCGGCTACGGCCTGTATCTGCTGCGGCCCTGGCAGGCGGGGCGGGAGCCGGTGGTGCTGGTGCATGGCATCAACGACTCGCCGCGCAGCTGGCGCCAGCTGGCCGCGGCCATCGATCCGCAGCGCTTCCAGGTCCTGCTTTATCACTACCCCAGCGGTTCGCCGCTGAACAACAGTGCCTACCTGCTGAGCGAGGCCCTGCGTGATGTGCGGCTGCGCCATGGAGCCCCGCGCTTCCATCTGCTCGCACACAGCATGGGTGGCCTGGTGGCGCGGCGCAGCGTGCAGCTGCTCGACCCCGGCAGCAGCGCCGACCTGTGCCTGTTCATGACCCTGTCCACGCCCTGGGACGGGCATCCGGCTGCCGCCAGGGGAGTGGCCAGGGCGCCGGTGGTGGCGCCGGTGTGGCGCGACATGGCGCCGGGCAGCCGCTACCTGCAGGAGTTGTTCGCCACGCCGCTGCCGGCGCAGGCGCGGCACTGGCTGCTGGCCAGCTATCAGCCCGGCGGGCGCCAGCCGAGCGATGGCGTGGTGCCGCTGGCCAGCCAGCTGCGCGCGGCGGCCCAGGACGGGGCGCAGCGCCTGTTCGTGCTGGAGGAGAGCCACACCGGCATCCTGCTCAGCCAGCGCAGCCAGGCGCTGCTGCTGCGGGCCCTGGACGCGCTGCCCGCCGAGGGGTGCGGGCGCTAGCCGCGGCCCTTGGTGCGGGTCTGCCCCGGGGCGGCGTGCTTTTCCAGGTGCTGGATGATGATGCCGGCCACGTCCTGGCCGGTGGTGGTCTCGATGCCTTCCAGGCCGGGCGAGGAATTCACCTCCATCACCAACGGGCCGTGGTTGGAGCGCAGGATGTCCACCCCGGCCACCGCCAGGCCCATCACCTTGGCCGCACGGATGGCGGTCGAGCGTTCCTCCGGAGTGATCTTGATCAGGCTGGCGCTGCCACCACGATGCAGGTTGGAGCGGAACTCGCCGGGCTTGGCCTGGCGCTTCATGGCGGCGATCACCTTGTCGCCGACCACGAAGCAGCGGATATCGGCGCCGCCGGCTTCCTTGATGTATTCCTGGACCATGATGTTCTGCTTCAGCCCCATGAAGGCCTCGATCACCGACTCGGCGGCCTTCTCCGTCTCGCAGAGCACCACGCCGATGCCCTGGGTGCCTTCTAGCACCTTGATCACCAGCGGCGCGCCATTGACCATCTGGATCAGGTCGGGGATGTCGTCCGGCGAGTGCGCGAAGCCGGTCACCGGCAGGCCGATGCCCTTGCGCGACAGCAGCTGCAGCGAGCGCAGCTTGTCGCGCGAGCGGCTGATGGCCACCGACTCGTTGAGCGGGAACACGCCCTGCATCTCGAACTGGCGCAGCACTGCGCAGCCATAGAAGGTCACCGAGGCGCCGATGCGCGGGATCACCGCATCGAAGCCCTCCAGTGCCTGGCCGCGGTAATGGATCTGCGGCTTGTGGCTGGCGATGTTCATGTAGGCGCGCAGGGTGTCGATCACCTGCATCTCGTGGCCGCGCTGCTGGCCGGCCTCCAGCAGGCGGCGGGTCGAATACAGGCGCGGGTTGCGCGACAGGATGGCGATCTTCATGGGGCACCGGAAAGGCTGGGAAGCTGCGGTTTGTCTTGCACGTAGGTCAGCGCCGGATTGACCACCAGCTGGCCTTCGACCAGCGCCTTGGCGCCGAGCAGCACGCGGTAGCGCATGCTCTTGCGGCAGGCCAGGGTGAAGTCCACCGGCCAGCTGCGATCGCCGAGGGCCAGCTGGGTGCGGATCACGTAGCGGCTCTGTGCCTGGCCGTTGGAGCTCTTGATGGTCTTCACCGAGACCACCTTGGCCTCGCACGGGTGGCGGCGTTGCACCAGGGTGCCGAAGTGCGCGGTGAAGCGCACCCAGCGCTCGCCGTCGCGCTCGAAGGGCACGATGTCGCTGGCGTGCAGGGTCGAGGTGCTGGCGCCGGTGTCGATCTTCGCACGCAGGCCGACCATGCCCAGTTCGGGCAGGTTGATCCATTCACGCAGGCCGATCACCGACAGTTGGTCGAAAGTCTTCAATGCAGGCTTTCCACGGAAATTCAGGGGATTCTAGCTGTGCCAAGTGACAACGGCATCAGGCAAGATTCGTAGCTGTGATCGGCAAGCAGCGGAACCGAGATGAGCGACAAAGACGACGACAAGGTGCGCCTGGACAAGTGGCTGTGGGCGGCGCGTTTCTACAAGACCCGTTCGCTGGCCAAGGAGGCCATCGAAGGCGGCAAGGTGCATTGCCGCGGCGAGCGCTGCAAGCCGGGCAAGGAGCCGAAGATCGGCGACGAGTACGTGATCCGCAGCGGCTTCGACGAGCGCACCGTGGTCGTGCGTGCGTTGTCCGTGGTGCGTCGTGGCGCGCCCGAGGCGCAGCTGCTGTACGAGGAAACCGCCGACAGCCTGGCCCGCCGCGAGCAGGCGGTGGCGCTGCGCAAGGCCGGCGCCCTCGGCGTGCAGACCGAAGGCAAGCCGAACAAGAAACAGCGGCGCCAGCTGCTAGGCCTGCGCGGCTGAGTGCGCCGGCCATCCCGCGCAGCTTGGATGTGCGGGCGTTTGTCCCTAAAATTCCGCCATTCCCCGGGCCTGCACGTGCCGCATTGACTGATGCGGAGGCGCCCGTCATTCCTTTCGCCAGGCGGTACCCGATGCACGACCTCGATTTCACCCAGCGCTTCCTGTTCGACGACAACGATGTCCGCGGCGAGATGGTCAGCCTCGCCGAGAGCTACCAGCACGTGCTGGCCAAGCACCCCTATCCGCAGCCGGTGGCCCAGCTGCTCGGCGAGATGCTCGCCGCCGCCGCCCTGCTGGTCGGCACCCTGAAGTTCGAGGGGCTGCTGGTGCTGCAGGCACGCTCCTCCGGCCCGGTGCCGCTGGTGATGATCGAGTGCTCCAGCGAGCGCGAAGTGCGTGGCATCGCCCGCTACGACGCCGAAGCGGTGGATGCCGGCGCCGGTCTGCGCGAGCTGATGCCGGACGGCGTGCTGGCGCTGACCATCGACCCGGCCAAGGGCCAGCGCTACCAGGGCATCGTCGAGCTGGAGGGCGACAGCCTGGCCGACAGCCTGACCGCCTACTTCGCCACCTCCGAGCAATTGCCGACCCGTTTCTGGCTGCGTGCCGACGGCCAGCGTGCCCGTGGCCTGCTGCTGCAGCAGCTGCCGCCGCACCACCAGACCGAGGCGGAGGAACGCCAGGAGAGCTGGAACCACCTGCTGACCCTGGCCGATACCCTGAGCGCCGAGGAGCTGCTGGGGCTGGACAACTCCACCCTGCTGCACCGCCTCTATCACCAGGAGGAGCTGCGCCTGTTCGAACCGAGCCCGCTGCAGTTCCGCTGCAGCTGCTCGCGCGAGCGTTCGGCGCGCGCCCTGATCAGTATCGGTCAGGCGGATGCCGAAGCGCTGCTGGAGGAGAGTGGCGGCCAGGTGGAGATCGACTGCCAGTTCTGCAACCAGCGCTACTTCTTCGATGCCAGCGACGTGGCCCAGCTGTTCGCCACCGGCGACAGCCAGGCGCCGTCGCAGACCCGTCACTGAGTGCGATAGCCGCACTCTATTGAGGGGGATAGCGGACAAGAGGCTGCCAAGAGACGAGCTTTTCTGGCATACTCCCGCGACTTTTTTATCGCTGTAGTGCGTTTTCACGCGCACTACACAACGTTCGGAAGACTCGGCCGCCGGCCGACGGGGACCCACATGACGCAAGCCAACAACGCCGTTTACACCGACATCAGCGCCGCCCAACTGGTCGAAGAGGCCATTCGCCGTGGCGAGGGTGAACTGGCCGCCAACGGTTCTCTGGTTGTCCGTACCGGTCATCGCACCGGCCGCTCGCCTGCCGACCGTTTCATCGTCCAGGAGCCGAGCACCGAGGCGAAGATCGCCTGGGGCAACATCAACCGCCCGTTCCCGGCCGACAAGTTCGATGCCCTGTGGGCCCGCGTCGAGGCGTTCAACGCCGCCCAGGACCACTTCGTTTCCCACGTTCACGTAGGTTCCGCCGCCGAGCACTACCTGCCGGTGAAGATGACCACCCAGACCGCCTGGCAGAACCTGTTCGGCCGCTGCCTGTTCATCAATCCGGAAACCTACAACCCGGCCGCCAAGGCCGAGTGGCAGATCCTCAACGTCGCCAACTTCGAGTGCGTACCGGAGCGTGATGGCACCAACTCCGACGGCTGCGTGATCATCAACTTCGCGCAGAAGAAGGTGCTGCTGGCCGGCATGCGCTACGCCGGTGAAATGAAGAAGGCGATGTTCTCCGTGCAGAACTTCCTGCTGCCGGAAGCCGACGTGCTGCCGATGCACTGCGCCGCCAACATCGGCGAAGAGGGCGACGTGACCCTGTTCTTCGGCCTGTCCGGCACCGGCAAGACCACCCTGTCCGCCGACCCGAGCCGCTACCTGATCGGTGACGACGAGCACGGCTGGGGCGAAGGCGTGGTGTTCAACATTGAGGGTGGCTGCTACGCCAAGTGCATCGACCTGTCCGAGAAGAACGAGCCGGTGATCTGGAAGGCCATCCAGTTCGGCGCCGTGCTGGAGAACGTGGTGCTCGACGAGAACCGCGTGCCCGACTACGCCGACGACAGCCTGACCCAGAACAGCCGCGCGGCCTACCCGCTGGAGCTGGTCGAGAAGCGTTCCGAGAAGAACCTCGGTGGCGAGCCGAATGCCGTGATCTTCCTGACCTGCGACCTGACCGGCGTACTGCCGCCGGTGTCGATCCTCAGCGAAGAGCAGGCGGCCTACCACTTCCTCTCCGGCTACACCGCGCTGGTCGGTTCCACCGAGATGGGCAGTGGCGGCGGCATCAAGTCGACCTTCTCCACCTGTTTCGGCGCGCCGTTCTTCCCGCGTCCGGCCGGCGAGTATGCCGAGCTGCTGATCAAGCGCATCCGTGGCTTCAACTCCAAGGTCTACCTGGTCAACACCGGCTGGACCGGCGGCGGCTACGGTGTCGGCAAGCGCTTCAACATCCCGACCACCCGTGGCGTCATCGCCGCCATCCAGAGCGGCGCCCTGGTCGGTGCCGAGACCGAGCACCTGCCGATCATCAACCTGAGCGTGCCGAAGGCCGTTCCGGGTGTCGAGACCGTTCTGCTCAACCCGCGCAATACCTGGGCCGACAAGAACGCCTACGACGAGGCCGCCAAGGGCCTGGCGCAGCAGTTCATCGACAACTTCAAGAAGTTCGATGTCTCCGACGCCATCCGCAATGCCGGTCCGCAGCTGTAACCAGCCGCCGGCCAAGAAAAAGCCGCCCCTGGGGCGGCTTTTTTTATGCCTGTCCAACGGGTGGCTCAGGCACGGGTTGCAGCGTAGGGCTCCGGCCTGGCCGGATCGGTCTCAGGCCGCTCGGGGCGGCTGGCGATATCTGCGATGTTCTGTGCCCGGTCGCTGCGCTGCGCGGCCTCGCGCAGTTCTGCCGCGCTCTCCAACACGCTCGGCGGGCTCTCGACTTGGCCTGCACTGGCCACCGCCAGGTAGGTTTCGATCTGCCGCTGCTGGGTGTTGGCGCTGTAGATCTGCGTGGCTGCGCCGCGCTTGGCGGCCTGGTCCAGTTCGCGGCCTTGCTGGCGCTCGGCGACTCGGTCGGAAGCAGCGTCGACGGCCGTGTTCACCTGTTCGGGTCTGGCCGGGCCGTACTTGTTGATGACCTGAGTCGAGAGGGGCAGGTTGCCGCTGTAACCATTTACCTGCATCGGTGCTCTCCCTGTGATTGCCTGGCTCCACTGTAAACCCGTGCAGCCGGAGAGCATTAGAACGATTGGCAATTGGCGCCCGCCCCTCAGGGCGCTCAGTCGATCACCACGGCGCCCTGGATGGTCAGCTCCGGCAGGGCGGCGGGCATCGGGCAGATCTGCAGGTACTTGATGCTCTCGCGCGGGATCATCAGCAGGTCGCCGTCCACCTCGATGCTCAGGTAGGGCGACTCCAGCTGCTTGCGCAGGGCGCGGGCGACGGCCGCCGGGTCCTCGCTCTGCTTGGGGAAGCGCAGGGCCAGGCGCTGGCCATCCTGAAAATACAGGTACAGGTGCTTGAGCGGCTTCATGGGGCATCTCCTTGCGGGCGCCCCGTGGGCGTCCTAGCTGCGGTCGGCCAGTACGCCGATCAGGAAGAAGACTAGTAGCAGCACCGGGGCCAGGGTGAAGTTGTTGAAGTAGCCCAGGCCCTGGGCCAGCCAGGGGGTGAGGAAGACGATGGCCAGGCCGTAGCCGACGGCGCAGACCAGCACGAAGATCAGCGTGCGCAGGACGAAGTTGAAGTTGCTGATGGACTTCTGCACCCAGGCGTTGATGCCCGGCCCGAACAGGACGAAGAGGGTGGCCATGATGGCCAGGGAGATGTCGTACAGGTTGCCGCGGCACCAGCGCGAGAGGGTGGCGATCAGGTCGAGCACGAGATCCATCGGTGGTCCTTGTTGTGAGTAGCGGGCGTCGGCAGTTTACCGTCTGTCGGCAGGGCTGCCGAGAGCTGGTGCACGCTGTGGTTCAGGGCAGGAAGTGCTGTAGCAGGTCGTTGAGGAACAGCTGGCCCTCCCGGGTAGCGACCAGGCGCGTCGGGTCGGCCTGCAGCAGCTGGCGTGCCTCGGCCTCGCGCCGCGCCGCACCGAGGCTGGCCAGCGGCAGGCCGGTGCGCTGCTCGAACAGTGCGGCCGGGACGCCCTCGCTCAGGCGCAGCACGTTCATCAGGAACTCGAAGGGCAGTTCCCCGGCGTCCAGCAGACGCTCGCCGGCCTGGAAGGCCTTGGCCGCATCCAGATAGTCCTTGGGCAGGCGGGTCTTCCAGGTGCGGACGATGCGCCCGTCCGGGCTGCTCAGCTTGGCGTGGGCGCCGGCGCCGATGCCGAGGAAGTCGCCGAAGCTCCAGTAGTTCAGGTTGTGCCGCGCCTGGTGCCCGGCGCGGGCGTAGGCGGACACCTCGTACTGGGCGTAGCCCTCGGCGGCCAGCAGGGCCTGGCCGGCCTCCTGGATGTCCCACAGCAGGTCGTCTTCGGGCAACTGTGGCGGCTGGCTCCAGAACACCGTGTTGGGTTCCATGGTCAGCTGGTACCAGGACAGGTGCGTCGGCCCCTGGGCGATGGCGGTGCGCAGGTCGAACAGGGCGTCCTCGATGCTCTGCTCGGGCAGGCCGTGCATCAGGTCGAGGTTGAAGTTGTCGAAGCCGGCGGCGCGCGCCATATCGGCGGCGCGGATCGCCTCGTCACCGTTATGGATGCGCCCCAGGGCCTTGAGCTTGGTCTCCTGGAAGCTCTGTACGCCGATCGACAGGCGATTGATGCCCAGGCCGCGATAGTCGCGGAACTTGGCCTGCTCGAAGGTGCCCGGATTGGCTTCCAGGGTGATTTCGATGCCGGCGGCGAACGGCACGCGCTGCTGCACGCCCTGCAGCAGCCGGCCCAGGGCCTTGGCCGAGAACAGGCTGGGGGTGCCGCCACCGAAGAAGATCGAGGTCAGTTCGCGGCCATGGACGTGGCCCAGATCCTGGTCAAGGTCGGCCAGCAGGGCGTCGACGTATTCCTCTTCCGGCAGGCTGGGGCCGGCGGCGTGCGAGTTGAAGTCGCAGTAGGGGCACTTGCGCACGCACCAGGGGATGTGGATATAGAGAGCGAGGGGCGGCAGCGTGAAGCCACCGCCGGTGGTGCCGTTCATTGCAGGCCCAGGCGCTGCTTGAGCAGGGCCATGGCGCGGGCGCGGTGGCTGATGCGGTTCTTTTCGTCGCTGGCCAGTTCGGCGCTGGAGCACTGGCGCTCCGGCACCCAGAACAGCGGGTCGTAACCGAAGCCCTCGGCGCCACGGGCCTCGTGCAGGATGCTGCCGTGCCACAGGCCCTCGCAGAGGATCGGCAGCGGGTCGTCGGCGTGCCGCACCAGGGCCAGGGCGCAGACGAACTGGGCGCCGCGCTCGGCGTCCGGTACGCCCTTCAAGGCCTCCAGCAGCTTGGCGTTGTTGGCGGCGTCACCTTTACCGTCGGCGTAGCGCGCCGAGTAGATGCCCGGGGCGCCGCCGAGGAAGTCCACCGCCAGGCCGGAGTCGTCGGCCAACGCCGGCAGGCCGGACACGCGGGCGGCGTTGCGCGCCTTGAGGATGGCGTTCTCGACGAAGGAAAGGCCGGTTTCCTCCGGCTCGACGCTGGAGAACTCGCCGATCGAGCGCACGCGCACGTGCGCGCCGAGCATGGCCTGGAGTTCCTTGAGCTTGCCGGCGTTGTGGCTGGCGAGTACGAGTTCTGTGAACGGCATCATTCGTCCGGGAAGACTTCCTGATTGAAGGTAAGGGTGTGCGGGGCTGCGTCGCCGATCTGCACGTTGATGCTGAAGGTCAGCATCTCGCGCTGGCGCAGCGGGAATTCGGCCATGTAGTACACGGCGCCGCTCTCCAGGACCTGCTTGAACTGCAGTTCGCTGGTCTGCCCCAGCAGGTTCTTCACACTGCCGCTGACCTTGGCCGGCTGGCCCTGGCCGCCCCTGAGCGCGGCGATGTTGAGCACGCCGACCGTCTTGCTGCGGGTCAGGCCGACGGCGGCGGCCACGTCCGGCTGCAGGAAACTGGAGTTGAACACGCTGTAGTGCACGTCCAGTTCACCGAAGGTCTGTTTGCGTTCGGCGACGGCGGGCAGGGCGAGCAGCAGGCAGAAGACAAGAGATACGAAGCGGCGCATGGCGGATCCTCCGGGTTAGACGGCGACGCGGTGACCGGTCAGGCCGGAGCCGCTGACGCGATAGATGCCGATCTCACCCAACAGATTAGGCCAGAGTCGGCTGCCCAGGTTGTGCCGATGGGCGTGGTCTACCGCCAGGCGCTCCTCGACCCGCGCGCCGAGCTCGTGGCACAGGCGCTCGAAGTCCTCGAAGGTGCAGAAGTGGATGTTCGGCGTGTTGTACCAGGTGTAGGGCAGGAACTCGGAGACCGGCATGCGGCCCTTGGTGGTCAGGTACCAGCGGCAGCGCCAGTGGCCGAAGTTGGGGAAGGTGATGATGCAGGTCTTGCCGACCCGCAGCATCTCCGCCAGGACCTTGTCCGGGTACTTCAGGGCCTGCAGCGACTGGGTCATCACCACCACGTCGAAGCTGTTGTCGGCGAAGTTGCCCAGGCCCTCGTCGAGGTTCTGCTCGATCACGTTGACGCCACGCTCGATGCAGGTGGCGATCTTCTCCGCATCGATCTCCAGGCCGTAGCCGCCGACCTGCTTGTGGTCGCGCAGGTGGGCCAGCAGCGCGCCGTCGCCGCAGCCGAGGTCGAGTACCCGGCTGCCCGGGGCGATCCAGTCCTGGATGATTTCCAGATCCGCGCGCATGGTTACACCTCGATCCGTTTCATGTAGGCGCCGAAGGCCTGCAGGTAGCGCGGGATCGGCATGAGGAAGGCGTCGTGGCCCTGCGGCGCGTCGATCTCCAGGTAACAGACGTTCTTCTTCGCCGCCAGCAGGGCGTCGACGATCTCCCGCGAGCGCGCCGGCGAGAAGCGCCAGTCGGTGGTGAAGGACATCAGGCAGAAGTCGGCCTTGGCCGTGGCAAGCGTCTTGGCCAGGTCGCCATCGTGGGCGGCGGCCGGGTCGAAGTAGTCGAGCGCCTTGGTCATCAGCAGGTAGGTGTTGGCGTCGAAGCGCCCGGAGAACTCCTCGCCCTGGTAGCGCAGGTAGCTCTCGACCTGGAACTCGACGCTGTGGAAGTCGTAGTTGAGCTTGTCGGTCTTCAGCTCGCGGCCGAATTTCTCGCCCATGGCGTCGTCCGACAGGTAGGTGATGTGGCCGACCATGCGTGCCAGCATCAGGCCGCGCTTGGGGATCACGCCCTGTTCCTGGAAGTGCCCGCCGTGGAACTCCGGGTCGGTGAGGATGGCCTGGCGCGCCACCTCGTTGAAGGCGATGTTCTGTGCCGACAGCTTGGGCGCCGAGGCGATGCACAGGCAGTGACGCACGCGCTCGGGGTAGCTGATGGTCCACTGCAGGGCCTGCATGCCGCCGAGGCTGCCGCCGACCACCGCGGCCCACTGGGCGATGCCTAGCCGGTCGGCCAGGCGTGCCTGGCTGTGTACCCAGTCCTCCACCGTCATCACCGGGAAGTCGGCGCCGTAAGGTTTGCCGGTCGCAGGATTGAGGCTGGAGGGGCCGGTGGAGCCGTTGCAGCCGCCGAGGTTGTTGAGGCTGACGACGAAGAACTTGTCGGTGTCGATCGGCTTGCCGGGGCCGATGCAGCTGTCCCACCAGCCGGGCTTGCGTTCTTCCGCGCTGTGGAAGCCGGCGGCGTGGTGGTGCCCGGACAGCGCGTGGCAGATCAGCACGGCGTTGCTGGCGCTGGCGTTGAGCGTGCCGTAGGTCTCGTAGACCAGCTGGTAGTCGGCCAGGCTGCGGCCACAGACCAGCGCCAGCGCTTCGCTGAAGCGGGCGGTCTGGGGGGTGACCAGGCCTACGGAGTCGGCGGGGAAAACAGTCGGCATCGACCCTGCTCTCGATCCAGGAAAGTGCAGCAGTCTAAAGACCACGGCCCCCGGCAGCAAGCGCGGGGGGCGTGGTCAAAGGCCTGAATCCAGAGGCTTTCAGGCCGGGTCGGCGGCACCCTGGGCGCGCGCTGCGACAGGCAGATTGACCACCTTGCCCTGGCGCTGGATCGGCGCCGGGCGGCGCAGCACGCGGAGCATCTCGCCGGCCTGGGCCAGTTGGGTCTCCAGCAGGGTCACGTAGCCCGCCAGCTGCTGGCCGCGCTGGCGCGCCTGCTGGGTCTCCTGGGCCAGGGCCTTGAGGCGCAGCATGTGGGTTTCCAGCATCTGCTTGTGTTCCAGGGTGTGCTGCATCAGCGGCATCAGGGCATCGCCCGCCCACTGCTCGGCTTCGCCGCGCAGGCGCTGGTGCAGGCCGATGACTTCCTGCACCAGGGTGGCGAAGAAGCGCTTGGTCAGGCTGCGCTGCTCGGTGAGCAGGGTCTTCAGGTGCAGGCGGAACTGGTCGGCCTTGGCGCGCAGCTGGGCCAGCTCGCGCAGGTAGCGCTGGCTGTTGAACTGCGGCGCGTCGACGCCGTGCAGCGGGTTTTCCTCGTTGTGCCGGCGGTACACGGCGGCGACCATCTTGTTGGCCATCTCGGCCTCGTGGGCCAGGTTGCCGAGGTCGTGCTCCACCGCGCGGAAGAACTGCACGATGGCCTGGTTGATGCCGAGAGTGGTCCAGCTGCCGGTCAGGCCCTGACGCACCTGGGCCAGGTGCTCCTCCAGGCGCTCCGGGCGCACCGCGTTGCGCAGCAGGTCGCCCTGGCGCTTGAGCAGGCGCTGGTTGGTCTTCAGGCCAAGCAGGCGCTTGTGGTGCAGGCTGTGGTCATCCTTGGTCTTGGCGGTCAGCTCGAACAGCAGCTGGCCGTTGTCGTGCTGATGGGCGTTGAGCAGTGCCTGCTGCTCGCGCACCTTGTCCAGGCGCAGGCTGAGCACATGCTGGCTGTTGTTGAGCAGGGCCAGCACCTGGTTGACCACACGCTCCTCGAGCAGGCGTTCCTTCTGCGCGACGATGCGCTCGCACAGCAGCTGCTCGAGGTCGGCCAGCTGGCTGCGGGCGAGCAGCGCCTCGTCGTTGCGCACCTTGGCGATCAGCGCCTGCTTGGCCGACAGCGGCAGCACGCTGGCTGCGGGGATGCCGAGCTGCTTGGCGGTAGTGTTCTGCACCAGGCCGATGGCCTTGCCGACGAACTCCTCGCCGGCCAGGTCGTCCCACAGCACGTCGATCTTGTTCAGCACGGCGAACAGGCTGGCCTGGGTGTCCTCGTCGAGCTGGCGGATATGTTCCTTCCAGATCGCCATGTCGCTGGCGGTGACGCCGGTGTCGGCGGCCAGCAGGAAGATGATCGCCTGGGCGCTGGGCAGCATCGACAGGGTCAGCTCCGGCTCGCTGCCGAGGGCGTTGAGGCCGGGGGTGTCGAGAATGCGCAGGCCCTGGCGTAGCAGCGGATGATCGAAGTTGACCATGGCGTGGCGCCAGGCCGGCACCAGTACCTGGCCGGGCTTGCCGGCCGGCTCCAGCATCTCCGGCAGGAAGCCGAGCTGGATCGCCTGTTCCACGGCCATCGGCTTGGTCTTGGCCACCTGGGCGAAGGCTTGCGCCATGTTGTCCGGGTCGCTGGCGTCGAGGGGGATGTTCACCCAGTGGCGGGGGATGCGCTTGAACTGCGCCACGCTGGCGTCGGTCATGCGCGTCTCGATCGGCAGCAAGCGGATGTAGGAGCGCTCCGAGCGTGGATCGAAGAACAGCTCGGTGGGGCACATGGTGGTGCGCCCGGCGTGCGACGGCAACATGCGCTGGCCGTATTCGGAGAAGAACAGGGCGTTGATCAGCTCGGTCTTGCCGCGCGAGAACTCGCCGACGAAGGCCAGGGTGATGTGGTCGGTGCGCAGCAGCTTGAGGGCGCGTTCCAGGCGCGCGTCCATGGCGTCCGAGCCGAGGCGGTTGTGCGCCAGCCAGCTGCGATAGCGGGTGATCTCGCGCATCAGCTCGCGCTTCCAGGCGACGTAGGCATCCACCTGCTGGCTGAGACGTTCCATGCTCATCCTGGCACTCCTGCTTCGACGGTCGGTTGGCGGCGCGCAACGGCGGAAGAATGCCCGCGGCTTTGCCGGAGATGGCTGCATTATGCGGGGGGCGGGGCCGGCGTCAATCGGCGTGCTTCACAACTTCGGCCGGAAGGTTGCTCAAGGTGACCGGGCGGTCAGTCCGGGCAGCGGAGGCAGCTGGCGCGGCATGCGGATGCGCACGCGCTTCTGCCGGTTCAGCTCGCCGCTCTCCAGGCTGACCTGGCTCTTGGCCACGCCGAAGGCGGCGGCCAGAAAGGCCAGCAGCTGGGCATTGGCCTTGCCCTCCACCGGCGGTGCGGTGAGGCGGATCTTCAGGCGCTCGCCGTGCAGCCCGGCGAATTCGTCCTTGCTCGCCTGGGGTTGCAGGTGGCAGTCGAGCAGCAGGTCGTCGCCGTCCCAGCGGTACCAGCTCACATCAGCAGGCCGAGCACCGCCGGCATGCTGGTCATGGCCGCCAGGTTCTTCACCACCAGCATGTCGATCAGGTTGATCGCGATGAAGGCGAAGATCGGCGAGATGTCCAGGCCGCCGAGGTTGGGCAGCAGCTTGCGGAAGGGCGCCAGCAGCGGCTCGCAGAGCTGGTTGACCAGCTGCGCGCCGGGGTTGTAGCTGCCCGGGGCGACCCAGGAGAGGATCACGCTGATGATCAGGGCGAAGAAGAAGATCTTGAGGAACAGCGAGGTCACCCCGATCAGCGACCAGACCAGCAGCTGCAGCGGGTTGCCGGTGGTGCCGTAGGCCAGCAGCATGGTCAGGCCCATCATCACCAGCTGCACCAGTATGGCCAGTACCAGCGAGGCCAGATCGACCCCGCCGAAGCCGGGGATGATCCGGCGCAGCGGCCTGAGCAGGGGCTGGGTGGCCTTCACGGTGAACTGGCTGAGCGGGTTGTAGAAGTCGGCGCGCACCAGCTGCAGGACGAAGCGCAGCAGCACGATCAGCAGGTACAGGCTGCCGAGGGTCTGCAGGATGTAGATGGCGGCGGTATCCAGTCCGTTCATGGGGATTCCTTATTGGCCCAGTTGTTCGGCGAGTTCGGCGGAGCGCTTGGCGGCGGCGTCCAGCGCCTGTTGCACCAGGGCCTCGAAGCCGCCGGCCTGGAAGGTCCGGATCGCCGCTTCGGTGGTGCCGTTGGGCGAGGTGACCCGGCGGCGCAGCTCGGCGGCCTCCACGTCGCTCTCGGTGGCCATGCGCGCGGCGCCCAGCGCGGTGTGCAGGGTCAGCTGGGCGGCGGTGGCGCGCGGCAGGCCGAGTTTTTCGCCGGCGGCGGTCATCGCCTCGATCAGCAGGAAGAAGTAGGCCGGGCCGCTGCCGGAGACGGCGGTGACCGCGTCGATCAGCTGCTCCTCGTCCAGCCACAGGGCCAGGCCGACGGCGGACAGCAACTGCTCTGCCTGCTGGCGCTGGGCGGTGGAGACTTTCGCGTTGGCGTACAGGCCGCTGACGCCCTGGCGCAGCAGCGCCGGGGTGTTGGGCATGCAGCGCACGATGGCGACATCGCCGAGCCAGGCGCTGAGGCTGGCGCAGGTGATGCCGGCGGCGATCGAGACGATCAGCTGGCCCGGCTGCAGGCTGGGCGCCAGGGCCTGGCACACGCCCTTGAGCACCTGCGGCTTGGTCGCCAGGACCACCAGGTCGGCACCGGCGATGGCCTCGGCGTTGCTTTCGAACAGTTCGATGCCGTACTCGGCGGCCACCTTGGCGCGCTGTTCGGCACCCGGGTCGCTGGCGCGGATGTGGCTGGCCGGAAGGCCCTGGGCGAGCAGGCCGCCGATCAGGCTGGTGGCCATGTTGCCGGCGCCGATGAAGGCGATGTGGGGGGGACTCATCGTGCGTGCTTCCTTAATCAGTGGGGCTGGCCATAGTCGCGGGCGCCGAACAGCGCGGTGCCGATGCGCACCCAGGTGGCGCCTTCGGCGATGGCCGCTTCCAGATCCTGGCTCATGCCCATGGAGAGTGTGTCGAGATCGGCGTGCAGTTCATCGCGCAGCCGGCGCAGGCGCGCCAGGGGTTCGCGTTGAGCCTGCGGGTCATCGCTCGGTTCGGGGATTGTCATCAATCCGCGCAGGCGCAGTCCGCGCAGTTGTGTAACCGCCTGTGCCAGCGCCGGCAGTTCCTCCGGCGTGCAGCCGGATTTGCTGGCCTCGCCGCTGACGTTGACTTGCAGGCAGACGTTCAGCGGCGGTAGGTGGGCCGGGCGCTGCTCGGACAGGCGCTGGGCGATCTTCAGGCGGTCCACCGAGTGCACCCAGTCGAAGTGCTCGGCGATCAGCTTGGTCTTGTTCGACTGGATGGGGCCGATGAAGTGCCAGACCAGGTCCAGGTCGCCCAGCTCGGCCTGCTTGGCCAGGGCTTCCTGCAGGTAGTTCTCGCCGAAGTCGCGCTGGCCGGCAGCATGCGCCTCGCGCACCGCGGCGGCGGGTTTGGTCTTGCTCACGGCGAGCAGGCCGACTGCCTGTGGATCGCGCTGCGAGGCTTGCGCCGCCTCACGGATACGCTCGCGAACCTTTGCAATATTCTCTGCTATCGTGGACATTACTCGCGCTCTATAGCCCGCCCGTCAGGGGTCTGCGGCATTCTACCTGCTTGCATTCGATTGGGGAGTCCCATGGATATTACCGAGCTGCTCGCCTTCAGCGCCAAGCAAGGCGCGTCGGACCTGCACCTCTCGGCGGGTCTGCCGCCGATGATTCGCGTCGACGGCGACGTGCGGCGGATCAACCTGCCGCCGATGGACCACAAACAGGTCCACGCGCTGATCTACGACATCATGAACGACAAGCAGCGCAAGGATTACGAGGAGTTCCTCGAGACCGACTTCTCCTTCGAAGTGCCCGGCGTGGCGCGCTTCCGGGTCAACGCCTTCAACCAGAACCGCGGTGCCGGCGCCGTGTTCCGGACCATTCCCTCCAAGGTCCTGAGCATGGAAGACCTCGGCATGGGCGAGGTGTTCAAGAAGATCACCGACGTGCCGCGCGGCCTGGTGCTGGTCACCGGGCCGACCGGTTCGGGCAAGTCGACCACCCTGGCGGCCATGCTCGACTACCTGAACAACAACAAGTACCACCACATCCTCACCATCGAGGACCCGATCGAATTCGTCCACGAGTCGAAGAAGTGCCTGGTCAACCAGCGCGAGGTGCACCGCGACACCCACGGCTTCTCCGAGGCCCTGCGCTCGGCGCTGCGTGAGGACCCGGACATCATCCTGGTGGGCGAGATGCGCGACCTGGAGACCATCCGCCTGGCGCTGACCGCCGCGGAAACCGGTCACCTGGTGTTCGGCACCCTGCACACCACCTCCGCGGCCAAGACCATCGACCGCGTGGTCGACGTGTTCCCGGCCGAGGAGAAGTCGATGGTCCGCTCCATGCTCTCCGAATCCCTGCAGGCGGTGATCTCGCAGACCCTGCTGAAAAAGATCGGCGGCGGCCGGGTGGCGGCCCACGAAATCATGATCGGCACTCCGGCCATCCGTAACCTGATCCGCGAGGACAAGGTGGCGCAGATGTATTCGGCGATTCAGACCGGCGGCTCGCTGGGCATGCAGACCCTCGACGCCTGCCTGAAGAACCTGCTGAGCAAGGGGCTGGTCAGCCGCGAGGCGGCGCGCGAGAAGGCCAAGCAGCCGGAAAACTTCTAACGAGAGCCGTCCACAACAGGGCGGCCACAGAGCAGAGACACGGGCGGGAAAGATGGAATTCGAGAAACTGTTGCGCTTGATGGTGGAAAAGGGTGGTTCCGACCTGTTCATCACCGCCGGCGTGCCTCCGTCGATGAAGGTCAACGGCAAGATCATGCCGGTGACCAAGAACCCCATGTCGCCGGAGCAGACCCGCGAGACGGTGCACTCGGTGATGAACGAGCAGCAGCGTCGCGAGTTCGCCGAGAAACACGAGTGCAACTTCGCCATCAGTGCCCGTGGCATCGGCCGCTTCCGCGTCAGCGCCTTCTACCAGCGCAACCTGGCTGGCATGGTGCTGCGCCGCATCGAGACCAATATCCCGACCATTGAGGACCTCAAACTGCCCGAGGTGCTGAAGAAGCTGGCACTGACCAAGCGCGGCCTGGTGCTGTTCGTCGGCGCCACCGGTACCGGCAAGTCCACCTCGCTAGCGGCGATGATCGGCTACCGCAACAAGAACACCAGCGGCCACATCATCTCCATCGAAGACCCGATCGAATACATCCACCAGCACCAGAACTGCATCGTCACCCAACGCGAGGTCGGCATCGATACCGAGTCCTTCGAGGTGGCGCTGAAGAACACCCTGCGCCAGGCGCCGGACGTGATCCTGATCGGCGAAATCCGGACCCGCGAGACCATGGATTACGCCGTGGCCTTCGCCGAGACCGGCCACCTGGCCCTGGCCACCCTGCACGCCAACAACGCCAACCAGGCGCTGGACCGCATCATCAACTTCTTCCCGCCGGACCGGCACAACCAAGTGTGGATGGACCTTTCGCTCAACCTCAAGGCCATCGTCGCCCAGCAGCTGGTGCCGACCCCGGACGGCAAGGGCCGGCGCGCGGTGATCGAGGTGCTGATCAACACCCCGCTGGCCGCCGACCTGATCCGCAAAGGCGAGGTGCACGAGCTCAAGGGCCTGATGAAGCGCTCCACCGAGCTGGGCATGCAGACCTTCGACCAGGCCCTGTACAACCTCTACACCCAGGGCGAGATCACCTACGAGGACGCCCTGCTGTATGCCGACTCGGCCAACGACCTGCGCCTGCTGATCAAGCTGGGCTCGGAAACCGATGGCGAGCACCTCACCAGCGTGAGCCAGGGTCTCAGTCTGGAGGTGAGCGAGGAAGATCCGGGGCGGCGTTTCCGCTAGCGGCGCTGCCGCCACGGATGGTCTTGCCGGCATGCCGGGTCACGGCCTGGGCCTGGCCGTGGCGCTGCGCCCCGGCGCGCGCCTGGCTCATCAGCTGGGGAATCAGCGGGCCTTCCGGCAGGTTCTTCCAGAAGCGCACCGGCATGCTTCTCTCCAGCACCTCGCGGTTCAGCCGGGCCGGGTTGAAGGTGCTGCCATAGTAGGCCAGCCATAACTGCTGCCCGGCGTCCTCGGGTGCCTGTGCCCACTGCCGCCATTGGCCTGGGCAGTGACGCTCGTGGCGCAGGTGCCGGCCATCCCAGTACACCCCGTCGCGTGGCGTGGCGATCAGCCAGCTGTGCTGGCCCATGCGCTGGGCGAAATGTTCGCTGGCGCTGGCCAGGATGTCGTGGGCCGGCTCGTGCCAGGCGACGAAGTCCGGCCCGTCCGCGGCCGGGCATGGCTGAAAGCGCAGGAAGGCATGCAGGTGGTGGGCCTCGCGGCGCACGGCCTTGAGGCGCCTGTGCAGCTCGCTGCCGTCCGGGTCGCCGGCCAGCATGGCGCTGCGTTCGCCCTGGCAGACCCGCCAGAGCACCCGGTAGAGCAGGCTCCAGCGCTCCGCGCAGCGATAGCGTGCGGCGTTTTCCAGCAGTTCGAGCAGCTGGCGCGGGACCCTGATCCGGTCGTTTGCACCCTGCGGTTGCGCCGCGTCGTCCAGGTCGGCGAACAGATCGCTGCCCGCATCCTGCTCGCACCAGATCACCTGCGCGGCCGGGACACCCTGTTGCAGCAGGCGGCGCGCGGCCTGGCGCCAGCCGGCGAAGCTGCCATCGAAATGCGCGCTGTGCATCACCACAGGGCCATCTGCGCCGGCGCCTCGCTCAGCTGCAGGCGCAGCGTGCGCGACTCGCTGTCGGCCTGCGCGGGGCGATAGTCCTGGGTGACGATGAACGGCTTGGCCTTCTCCAGGGCGCAGCGCAGGCGGCCGACATCCTCGAAGCGGATGCGCCGGTGCCGACGCAGCATCACCAGGCGCTTGGCGCTGAGCACGCCGATGCCGGGCACGCGGGCGATCAGGGCCGCGTCGGCGCGATTGAGGTCGACCGGGAAGTGCTCGCGATTGGCCAGCGCCCAGGCCAGCTTGGGGTCGATGTCCAGCGCCAGGTTGCCGGGGCCGCTGAGCAGTTCGCCGGCCGTGAAACCGTAGCCGCGCAGAAGGAAATCGGCCTGGTACAGGCGGTGTTCGCGCAGCAGCGGCGGCGCCTCGAACGGCACGCTCTTGGGGCTGTGCGGAATCGGGCTGAACGCCGAGTAGTAGACCCGGCGCAGGCGGTAGGCGCCGTACAGCGACTGTGCCGTGTGCAGGATGGTGCTGTCGTCGGTGGCGTCGGCGCCGACGATCATCTGCGTGCTCTGCCCGGCCGGAGCGAAGCGCGGGGCGCGCTTTTCCACCCGCGCCTCGCTCTCGCCCTGGTGGATCGAGTGCATGGCCTGCTTGATGGTGCCGACCTGCTTCTCTGGCGCCAGGCGGATCAGGCTGCTCTCGGTGGGCAGCTCGATATTGACGCTGAGGCGGTCGGCGTAGCGGCCCGCCTCGGCGATCAGTAGCGGGTCGGCGTCGGGAATGGTCTTCAGATGGATGTAGCCGCGGAACTGGTGTTCCTTGCGCAGCAGCTTGGCTACGCGCACCAGCTGCTCCATCGTGTAGTCGGCGGAGCGGATGATGCCCGAGCTCAGGAACAGGCCGCTGATGCAGTTGCGCCGGTAGAAGTCGAGCGTCAGGGTGACGACTTCCTCGGGAGTGAAGCGTGCGCGCGGTACATCGCTGGAGCGGCGGTTGACGCAGTACTGGCAGTCGTACAGGCAGAAGTTGGTCAGCAGGATCTTCAGCAGCGCCACGCAGCGCCCGTCCGGCGTGAAGCTGTGGCAGATGCCCATGCCGTTGGTCGCACCCAGCCCGCTCTTGCCCTTGGAGCTGCGCTTGGGTGCTCCGCTGCTGGCGCAGGACACGTCGTACTTGGCGGCATCGGCGAGAATGGTGAGCTTGTCGATCAACTGCATGGTGCAACTCGGTAACTGTTTTTATATACAGTATTTCGCCGGACCACGAGTCGCAAGACGGAAGTTGTAACGCAAAGGATTTCGCCTCGCCGGGCAACCTTGCGTAGAGTGCGCGGTCAGTACCACGACGTTAATCGCAGGAGGCAGGCATGCAACGACAGGACACGCACAGCAAGGTCATCGGCTATCTGCTGTGGATCTTCGGCTTTCTCGGCGCCCACCGCTTCTACTACGGCAAGCCGGTGACCGGGACCATCTGGTTCTTCACCCTGGGCCTGTTCTTCATCGGCTGGATCATCGACCTGTTCCTGATCCCGAGCATGGACCGCGAGGCGGATCTGCGCTTCACCGCCGGCGATACCGACTACAACGTGGCCTGGATACTGCTCACCTTCCTCGGCTTCTTCGGTGTGCACCGCATGTACCAGGGCAAGTGGATCAGCGGCATCCTCTACCTGCTGACCTTCGGCTTCCTCGGCCTCGGCGTGCTCTACGACTTCTGGACCCTGAACGACCAGGTGTCGCTGCGCAACGCCCAGCTTGGCTGACTTCGCTAGCGATCATAAAAAAGCCCGCCGATCGGCGGGCTTCTGTTTTTCCGGGGTTCAGCTCTGGTAGCTGATGCGTCCGTCGACCAGGGTGTAGCGCACCTGGCCGGGCAGGCAGTGGCCAATGAACGGGCAGTTGCCGCCCTTCGAGCGCCAGGTCTCGCCGGCCAGGGTCTGGCCCGCTGCGTCGAACAGGGTGATGTCGGCCGGCGCGCCGACCGCCAGGCGTCCGGCGGGCAGGCGCAGGGCCCTGGCCGGGCCGCTGGTGAGGCGGGCGAGCAGGGTCGGCAGGTCGAGCAGGCCGTCCTGCACCAGGGTCAGGGCCAGCGGGAGCAGCAGCTCGGCGCTGCTGATGCCCGGCTCGGTGGCGCCGAAGGGTGCCAGCTTGGCATCCGCCTCGTGCGGCTGGTGGTGGCTGGCGATGGCGCCGATCACGCCGTTCTTCACCGCCTCGCGCAGGCCGTCACGGTCGAACGCGGTGCGCAGCGGCGGCTGCACGTGGTACAGGCTGGAGAAGCCGAGCAGTGCCTCGTCGGTGAGGATCAGCTGGTACATCGCCACGTCGGCGGTCACCGGCAGGCCGCGGGCCTGGGCGCTGGCGATCATCTCGGCGCCGCGGGCACTGCTGATCTGGCTGAAGTGGGCGCGCACGCCGCTCTGCTCGACCAGCAGCAGGTCACGGGCCAGGGCCACGGTCTCGGCGGTTTCCGGGATGCCGGCCAGGCCGAGGAAGCTGGCGGTGGCGCCTTCGTGGGCCAGGCCGCCGGCGGCCAGGTCGGCGTCCTGGGCGTGGAACACCACGGTCAGGTCGAAGGTGGCGGCGTATTCCAGGGCGCGGCGCAGGTTGCGGTTGCCCGCCAGTGGCGCCAGGCCGTTGCCGAAGGCCACGCAGCCGGCGTCGCGCAGGGCGACCAGCTCGGCCAGCTGCTCGCCGGCGAGGCCCTTGGTCAGCGCGCCGATCGGGAACACCTTGGTGTGCCCGGCTTCCTGGGCACGGTCGAGGATCAGTTCGGCCACGGCCGGGGTGTCCAGCACCGGCTTGGTCAGCGGCGGGCAGCACAGGCTGGTGACGCCGCCGGCGGCGGCCGCCAGGGTCTCGCTGGCGATATTGCCCTTGCGGCTGTAGCCCGGCTCGCGCAGGGCCACCGACAGGTCGACCAGGCCGGGGCTGGCGATCAGGCCGCGGGCGTCGATGTCCTGGTCGGCGACGAAGCCGGCCGGTGCCTGGTCGAAGGCGGTGAGCTTGCCGCCGTCCAGATAGAGATCGCGGACCTGGTCCAGGCCGCTGGCCGGGTCGATCACCCGGGCTCCGAGGATTCGGCTACGCATCAGTTCTGCTCCTCGGCATTCAGTTGACGCTGGGCGGCCTGGCCGCTCATGGCCATCGACAGCACGGCCATGCGGATGGCGATGCCGTAGGTGACCTGGTTGAGGATCACCGACTGCGGACCGTCGGCCACCGCCGACTCGATTTCCACGCCGCGGTTGATCGGGCCCGGATGCATCACCAAGGCATCCGGCTTGGCCAGCTTGAGGCGTTGCTCGGTCAGGCCGTAGAGCTTGTAGAACTCGCCTTCGCTGGGCAGCAGGCCGCCCTGCATGCGCTCGCGCTGCAGGCGCAGCATGATCACCACGTCGACGTCCTTGAGGCCTTCGCTCAGGTTGTGGTGCACGCTGACACCGTACTGCTCGATGCCGATCGGCAGCAGGGTCTTCGGTCCGATCACGCGGATGTCCGGGCAGCCCAGCGTCTTCAAGGCCAGCATGTTCGAACGCGCCACCCGCGAGTGCAGGATATCGCCGACGATCGCCACCGATAGATTCTCGAAGCTGCCCTTGTGCCGGCGAATGGTCAGCATGTCGAGCATGCCCTGGGTCGGGTGCGCGTGGCGGCCGTCGCCGCCGTTGATGATCGCCAGGTCCGGGCACACGTGCTCGGCGATGAAGTGCGCGGCGCCGGAGTCGGCATGGCGCACAACGAAGATGTCGGCGGCCATGGCTTCGAGGTTGCGCAGGGTGTCGAACAGGGTCTCGCCCTTGCTGGTCGAGCTGGTCGACACGTTGAGGCTGATCACGTCGGCCGACAGGCGCTGGGCCGCCAGTTCGAAGGTGGTGCGGGTGCGCGTGGAGTTCTCGAAGAACACGTTGCACACGGTCTTGCCGCGCAGCAGCGGGACCTTCTTCACCGCTCGGGCGCCGACTTCGAGAAAGGAGTCGGCGGTGTCGAGGATTTCCGTCAGCAGCTCGCGGGGCAGGCCGTCGAGCGAGAGGAAGTGGCGCAGCTGGCCCTGGTCGTTGAGCTGCAGCGAGCGCTTGGCGTCGATGGGCATGGGGTATTCCTAGGCGGAAAGGCTTTGCAGCTCGAGGGTGAGCGGCGCGGGGCCGGACAATTTTACCCGTTGCTCGGGGGCCAGGGCGAGGGTGGCGCCGAGCACGTCGGCGTGGATCGGCAGCTCGCGGGCATCCAGGTCGAGCAGGCTGACCAGGGTCACGCTGGCCGGGCGGCCGTAGTCGAACAGTTCGTTGAGGGCGGCGCGGATGGTGCGCCCGCTCATCAGCACGTCGTCGATCAGCACCAGGTGCTGGTCCTCGATCTCGAACGGCAGCTGCGAGGGTTTGACCTGCGGGTGCAGGCCGCTGCGGGTGAAGTCATCGCGGTAGAAGGACACGTCCAGGGTGCCCAGCGGCTGCTCCAGGCCCAGCTCGCGCAGCAGCGCCTCGGCGACCCACACGCCGCCGGTGCGGATGCCGATGAAGTGGGCCTGGGCCACGCCGCGGCGGGCCAGCAGCGCCTTGAGGTCGGCGGCCATGCGTGGCAGCAGCTGTTGGGGATCGGGCAGGTTCATCGGCAGTCCTCGCAATCGTTCCTAAAGGTTCTGTTCCAGCCAGCCTTCCAGCAGCAGGGCGGCGGCCAGGGCATCCATCGGGCGCTCGCGGTAGCCGCCGCGCTGGCCCTGGGCCAGGCGCTGGCCCTTGGCCTCGAAGGTGGTCAGGCGCTCGTCGTGGGTGTGCACCGGCAGGTTGAAGCGGCCGTTGAGGCGGCGGGCGAACTTCTCGGCACGCTCGCTCATCTCGCTTTTGGTGCCGTCCATGTTCAGCGGCAGGCCGACGACGATGGCGTCCGGCTGCCACTCCTTGATCAGCGCCTCGACCTTCTGCCAGTCCGGTACGCCGTTCTGCGCCTTGAGCACGCACAGCTCGCGGGCCTGGCCGGTGATGGCCTGGCCGACGGCGACGCCGATCTGCTTGGTGCCGTAGTCGAAGCCCAGCAGCAGGCGCGGTGCGGCACTCATGCGTGGCCGGCCTGGGCGGTGAGCAGGCTGAGGTTGATGCCCAGGCGCGCGGCGGCGGCGCTCAGGCGCTGGTCGAAGGGGGTGTCGAAGAGGATGTCGCTGTCGGCCGGGCAGGTCAGCCAGGCGTTCTCGGCCAGTTCGGTCTCCAGCTGGCCGGCTTCCCAGCCGGCGTAGCCGAGGGTGATCAGGTGTCTGGCCGGGCCATTGCCGTCGGCGATAGCGAACAGGGCGTCCTGCGAGGTGGACAGGGCCAGCTCGCCCAGCTCCAGGGTGGCCTGGAAGCTGTGTCCGCTCGGATGCAGGACGAAGCCGCGGTCAGTCTGCACCGGCCCGCCGGCGAAGATCGGCAGGCTCTGGCACAGGGCGGGTGGTGGCTCGTCCGGGCGCAGTTGCTCCAGCACATCGGCCAGGTTGAGGCCGTTGGGGCGGTTGATCACCAGGCCCATGGCGCCCTGTTCGTTGTGCTCCACCAGGTAGGTGACGGTCTGCGCGAAGTTCGGATCGGCCATGTGCGGCATGGCGATCAGGAAGTGATGCTTGAGGTAGCTGGGAGCGGTTTTCATGGCCGTTAGTTTCGACCCTGGCGGCGCCGGCTTCAAGCGTGCGATGCGCGCACTAGTTGCTGGACAGGCGGTCGCCGCGCTCGAAGCGCCAGGTGCGGATGATTTCCAGGCGGTCGATGTCTGCCAGGTCGCCGGTGAAGGGGGCGAACGGCGCGGCCAGGCGCACGATGCGCAGGGCGGCCTGGTCCAGCACCGGCTGGCCGGAGGATTCCAGCACCTGCACCTCGTACAGGGTGCCGTCGCGGTTGATCGACACCAGCATGCGCAGGCTGCCGTAGATGCGCTGACGGCGCGCTTCCTCGGGGTAGTTGAGGTTGCCGACCCGTTCGACCTTCTTGCGCCACTCGTCCTTGTACCAGGCGCCCTTGTCGCGCATGGTCGAGGCGGCGTTGAGGCGGTGGATCTTCGGGCGCTTGGCGTAGAGCTGCTGCTCCTGCGCCAGCTGCGCCTCCAGGCTGGCGATCTCGGCGGACAGCTGGGTGCTGTCGAAGATCGGTGCCTGGCGGGCGTCAGGCTCGGGCTTCTGCTCCTTCTGCTTGACCGCGGTCTTCTGCGGCTGCGGCTTGCTGGTGCTCAGTGCGGTCTTGCGCGGCGCTTCCTGGTGGCGGCTGGGCGGTGGCGCGGCGTCCGGGGTGACCTTGTTCACCTTGCTGTCCTGGAAGGGCGCCTGCTCGGTGGTCTTGGGCGCCGCCTTGTGCTCCAGGGTGCCGCTGCCCTGCTGGTTGTCCTGGGCGAGGAAGTCGGCCTGCTTGGGCTTGTCCTCGCTCTTGAAGGTGGACAGGGTGATTTCCAGGGTCTTGCTGATCTCGCCGGGCTTGGCCAGGGTGAAGCTGACGCCGAGGATCAGCGCCAGGTGCAGCAGGGTGGCGACGAACAGGGTGAAGCCCAGGCGGTCCGCGGGGCGGACTCCTGCGCTGGTCAGTTCGGGCGGGGGTGTGATGGCTGCGTTCATCGGGCCTGGGTGGAAAGCGGATTGCCGCGCAGTCTGCCGGCTAGGGCCCGGCGCCTGCAAGCCGCAAGCGCCAAGCTGCCACCTGGATCAAGCTTTGCGCGCGGCCAGCTTGCCCTCGATGGCGTCCATCAGGCGCTCGCCGATGCGGGTGTCGAAGGCCTTGTCGATCTCGCGGATGCAGGTCGGGCTGGTCACGTTGATCTCGGTGAGGTGCTCGCCGATCACATCCAGGCCGACGAACAGCAGGCCCTTCTCGCGCAGCACCGGGCCAACCTGGGCGGCGATCCAGCGGTCGCGTTCGGTCAGCGGTCGCGCCTCGCCGCGGCCGCCGGCGGCCAGGTTGCCGCGCGTCTCGCCCTGCGCCGGGATGCGCGCCAGGCAGTAGGGCACCGGCTCGCCGTCGATCATCAGGATGCGCTTGTCGCCGTCCTTGATCGCCGGCAGGTAGCCCTGCGCCATGCACTGCTGGGTGCCGTGGGCGGTGAGGGTCTCGAGAATCACCGAGAGGTTGGGGTCGCCGGCGCGGTGGCGGAAGATCGAGGAGCCGCCCATGCCGTCCAGGGGTTTGAGAATGATGTCACGCTGTACTTCGGCGAACTCGCGCAGAATGTCTGCCCTGCGGCTGACCAGGGTCGGCGGCATGCAGTGGGGGAACTGGGTGGCGAACAGCTTCTCGTTGCAGTCGCGCAGGCTCTGCGGGCGGTTGACCACCAGCACGCCGTCGCGTTCGGCCTGCTCCAGCAGGTAGGTGGAATAGACGAACTCGTTGTCGAAGGGTGGGTCCTTGCGCATCAGGATCACGTCCAGCTCGGCCAGCGGGGCGTCCTGTTCCTCGCCCAGCACGAACCAGCGCTGCGGGTCGTTGAAGACCTGCAGCGGGGTCATGCGGGCGCGGGCCTGGCCGGCATTGCTGTAGAGATCGCGCTGTTCCATGTAGAACAGCGACCAGCCGCGGGCCTGGGCAGCCAGCAGCATGGCCAGCGAGCTGTCCTTCTTGAAGTTGATCTGGGCGATGGGATCCATGACGATCCCCAGGCGAATGCTCATGGGGTGAAACCTGCTTCAAAAGTGGTCGATCTGGGGCGCAAGGTTGGGCCTGCAGCCCCTGTCGGTCAAGAAAATCCCCGAGTATTAGGGGCTTATAGATTGGATCAGGAGAGTGTGCTAAAAAGTCCGGACGACTGGGGCGCAGCCCGTCAGAGTTAGGGCCTCGGCCACACTCTGCTGTATAAGATAAAACAATGACTCACCGAGGCGATGGTAGGGCAGACATGGAACAGCATTCCGAGGGTTTGAAGGTCATGGTGATCGACGATTCGAAGACGATTCGTCGCACCGCCGAGACTCTGCTGAAGAAGGTGGGCTGCGAAGTCATTACCGCGGTGGATGGGTTCGATGCGCTGGCCAAGATCGCCGACACGCATCCGAGCATCATCTTCGTCGACATCATGATGCCGCGTCTCGATGGTTATCAGACCTGCGCCCTGATCAAAAATAACAGTGCTTTCAAATCCACCCCGGTGATCATGCTGTCCTCCAAGGATGGCCTGTTCGACAAGGCCAAGGGGCGCATCGTCGGGTCCGACCAGTACCTGACCAAGCCCTTCAGCAAGGAAGAGCTGCTCGGCGCCATCAAGGCGCATGTGCCCGAATTCGTCCCGGTGGAGCAAGCCTCCTGATAGCCGGCTGCAAGCCGGCGATGCCTATTCCGAATGGGGAACTTCATGGCTCGTATTCTGATTGTTGATGACTCGCCGACCGAGATGTACAAGCTGACCGCCATGCTCGAGAAGCATGGCCATCAGGTGCTCAAGGCGGAAAACGGTGCCGACGGCGTGGCCCTGGCGCGCCAGGAAAAGCCCGATGCGGTGCTGATGGATATCGTCATGCCCGGCCTCAACGGCTTCCAGGCGACCCGTCAGCTGACCAAGGACGCCGAAACCAGCCACATCCCGGTGATCATTGTCACCACCAAGGACCAGGAGACCGACAAGGTCTGGGGCAAGCGCCAGGGCGCGCGTGACTACCTGACCAAGCCGGTTGACGAAGACACGCTGATGAAGACCCTGAATGCGGTGCTGGCCGGCTGATGCCGGGCCAGTCCGTAGCCTCCTGATATAAGAAGAAAAGGCCAAGGCCGGCATGTCGGACGCGCAATCCCCCTTCCAGCTCCTCGTCACCCTCGACCAGCGTTGTCGCACCCTGGCCGCCGGCTTGCCGTCGCAGCAGCAGGCGGTGCAGACCTGGAGCGGCATCGGCTTTCGCATGGGCGAGCGCTACTTCGTGGCGCCCATGGGCGAGGTCGGCGAGGTTCTGCACGAGCCGCGGCATACCCTGCTGCCGGGCGTGAAGAGTTGGGTCAAGGGCGTGGCCAACGTGCGTGGCCGCCTGTTGCCGGTGATGGACCTGTGCGGCTTCTTCGGCAGCGAGCTGTCGCCGCTGCGTAAGCAGCGGCGAGTACTGGTGGTGGATCATAACGAAGTGTTCGCCGGCCTCACGGTCGACGAAGTGTTCGGCATGCAGCACTTCCCGGTGGATACCTTCTCCGAGCAGCTGCCGCCCCTCGAGGCGGCGATTGCGCCCTTCATCCACGGGGTGTTCCAGCGCGAGCGACCCTGGCTGGTGTTCAGCCCGCACGGGCTGGCACAGCACCAGGGCTTTCTCGACGTGGCGATATAAGATTTTCGGTTGGGTCGGCACTTGCCGGCCTTTTGGCGTTACATGGAAACCGTAGTGCGGTCGGTCCAGGCGGGGGCCAAATAATGAAAAAACTAGATGCAGGCAATCTCTTGGCAGGTGTGCGCAGCAACACGCTGATCGCCGGACTCTTCGTGGTCCTGATCATTTCCATCGTGTTGTTGTTCGCCAACTTCGCCTACCTCAACACCCAGTCCAACTACGACAAGGAATACATCAGCCACGCGGGTGAGCTGCGCGTGCTGTCCCAGCGTATCGCGAAGAACGCCACTGAAGCGGCGACCGGCAAGGCCGAGGCCTTCCCGCTGCTCAAGGAAGCGCGGCGCGACTTCGACGAGCGCTGGGGCTTCCTGACGGCCGGCAACGAGGCCAGCGGTCTGCCGGCCGCGCCCGAGTCGGTCAAGGCGCAGATGGACGAGGTGCAGAAGGACTGGGACGTGCTGCGGCAGAACGCCGACGCCATCCTGCAGAGCGAGCAGACCGTACTGTCGCTGCACCAGGTGGCCGCGACCCTCGCCGAAACCATTCCGCAGCTGCAGGTCGAGTACGAAGAGGTGGTCGACATCCTGCTGCAGTCCGGCGCTCCGGCCGCCCAGGTGTCGGTGGCCCAGCGCCAGTCGCTGCTCGCCGAACGTATCCTCGGCTCGGTGAACAAGGTGCTGGCCGGTGACGAGGACTCGGTGCAGGCCGCCGACATGTTCGGCCGCGACGCCAGCCTGTTCGGCCGCGTGCTCAAGGCGATGATCGAAGGCAACGCCGCCATGGAGATCTCCGCGGTGACCGACGAGGATGCCTTGGAGCGCCTGGCCGAGATTTCCGAGCTGTTCCAGTTCGTGTCCGGCTCGGTGGACGAGATCCTCGAGACCTCTCCGGAACTGT
Source organism: Pseudomonas alcaligenes (assembly GCF_041729615.1). NCBI lineage: Bacteria > Pseudomonadati > Pseudomonadota > Gammaproteobacteria > Pseudomonadales > Pseudomonadaceae > Aquipseudomonas > Aquipseudomonas alcaligenes. The sequence goes on from NZ_CP154874.1 coordinate 2,724,374, forward strand.
TCCAGGTCCGTGAATCCGCCAACTCCATCTTCACCGGCTCGCAGACCCTGCTGGACAAGACCTCGGCGCTGGCCGTGGAGTTCGAGGACCTGGCCGACGGTCGTTACTTCAACACCCTGGCCGGTTACGTGCTGGGTGCCCTGGCCCTGGCCTCGATCATCCTCATCGGCCTGGTGATGGTGCGCGAGACCAACCGCCGACTGGCCTCCACCGCGGAGAAGAACGAACGTAACCAGGCGGCGATTCTGCGACTGCTCGACGAAATCGCCGACCTCGCCGACGGTGACCTGACCGTGGCCGCGACCGTGACCGAGGACTTCACCGGTGCGATCGCCGACTCCATCAACTACTCCATCGACCAGCTGCGCGACCTGGTAGCGACCATCAACCAGACCGCCGTGCAGGTGGCCGCTGCCGCCCAGGAAACCCAGGCCACGGCGATGCACCTGGCCGAGGCTTCCGAGCACCAGGCCCAGGAAATCGCCGGCGCTTCCGCGGCGATCAACGAAATGGCCGTGTCGATTGACCAGGTATCGGCGAACGCCGCGGAATCCTCCGCGGTAGCGGAACGTTCCGTAGCCATCGCCAACAAGGGTAACGAGGTGGTGCACAACACCATCACCGGCATGGACAACATCCGTGAGCAGATCCAGGACACCTCGAAGCGGATCAAGCGCCTCGGTGAATCGTCCCAGGAGATCGGTGACATCGTTAGCCTGATTAACGACATTGCCGACCAGACCAACATCCTCGCCCTGAACGCCGCGATCCAGGCATCCATGGCCGGTGACGCCGGTCGCGGCTTCGCCGTGGTAGCGGACGAGGTACAGCGCCTCGCGGAACGTTCCTCCGCGGCGACCAAGCAGATCGAGGCCCTGGTTAAGACCATTCAGACCGACACCAACGAAGCGGTGATCTCCATGGAGCAGACCACTTCCGAAGTGGTGCGCGGTGCCCGCCTGGCGCAGGACGCCGGTGTGGCCCTGGAAGAGATCGAGAAGGTATCCAAGACCCTCGCGGCCCTGATCCAGAACATCTCCAACGCCGCCCGTCAGCAGGCTTCGTCCGCTGGCCACATCTCCAACACCATGAACGTGATTCAGGAGATCACCTCGCAGACCTCCGCCGGTACCACCGCGACCGCCAAGAGCATCGGTAACCTGGCCAAGATGGCCAGCGAGATGCGCCGTTCGGTGTCCGGCTTCACCCTGCCGGAAGGCCAGGCCTGATCGAGGGAGGCGCGGCGGCCTGAGAGGGTCGCCGCCCGGGGCATTCGGCCATGAGCGAGGGGCACGGCATGCAGCCAAGTGGCGTCTGGGCCTTGAAACCCCTGGCCGATATGTCGCAGACGGAATTCCGCGACTGGCAGGCCCTGCTGGAAGAGCGCACCGGCGTGGTGATCAACGAGCAACGCCGTGCCTTCCTGCAGACCAACCTGAGTGCTCGCATGCGCGAGCTGGAGGTGGCCGACTACGCCAGCTACTTCCGCATGGTCACCGATGGGCCGCGTGGCGCGGTGGAGTGGTCGACCCTGCTGGACCGTCTGACCGTGCAGGAGACCCGCTTCTTCCGCCATCGCCCGTCCTTCGATGTGCTGGAGAGTTACCTGCGCGGGCGCCTGGTCACGGACGCGCAACAGCTGCCCCTGGCCCTGTGGAGCGTCGGTTGCTCCAGTGGCGAGGAGCCTTACTCGATGGCGATCTGCGCTGCCGAGGTGCTGCGCGAGCTGGCTAGCGAGCGGCAGTTCGGCGTGACCGGCACCGACATCAGCCTGAACGTGTTGAACAAGGCGCGCGAGGCGACATATGGCGCGCGCAAGCTGGAACAGATGGACAGCGACCTGTGCGAGCGCTACTTCCTCGCCCAGGACGATGGTCGCTACAAGGTGGTGCCGGACCTGGCGGCGCGCGTCTGCGTCGCCCGGTTGAATGTGCTGGAACTGGCCAAGGCGCCACAGTCCGGCATGGACGTAATTTTTTGCCAGAACCTGCTGATCTATTTCCGTCGCTGGCGTCGCCGCGAGATCCTCAACCGCCTGGCCGAGCGCCTGGTACCCGGGGGGCTGCTGGTGGTGGGGGTGGGGGAAGTGGTCGGTTGGCAGCATCCGGACCTGGAGCCGGTGGCTGACGAGCGGGTCCTGGCATTTACCCGCAAGGGCTAAGACAAGAATATGACTGGAGTCGGTATGGGTGATCGGCACGACTATGTCGCCCTGGAGTGGGTCAAAGGCGAGATCGCGGAAACCCTGAAGCAGGCCCGCCAGGCCCTGGAGGCGTTCGTCGAGAACCCCCAGGACGCTACGCGCATGCGTTTCTGCCAGACCTACGTGCACCAGGTCCACGGCACCCTGCAGATGGTCGAGTTCTACGGCGCGGCCCTGCTCGCCGAGGAAATGGAGCAGCTGACCCAGGCCCTGCTGGAGGGGCGCGTCGGTAACCAGGGCGAAGCCCTGGAAGTGCTGATGCAGGCCATCCTGCAGCTGCCGGCCTACCTCGAGCGCATCCAGAGCGCCCGCCGCGACCTGCCGATGGTGGTGCTGCCACTGCTCAACGACCTGCGCGCCGCCCGTGGCGAGAACCTGCTGTCGGAAACCAGCCTGTTTTCCCCGGACCTGTCCGGCCGCCTGCCGGCGCTGTCCCTGGATTCCCTGGAGAAACTGCGCACCGCCGAACTGCCGGTGCTGCTGCGCAAGCTGCGGCAGATGCTGCAGATGGCCCTGGTGGGGGTGATCCGCAACCAGGACCTGGCCACCAACCTGGGCTACATGGCGCGCGTGTTCGCCCGTCTGGAGACCCTGTGCAAGGAGGCGCCGCTCGGCCCGCTGTGGCAGATCGCCTCCGGCATGGTCGAAGGCCTGGCCAATGGCAGCGTGGTCAACAGCACCTCGGTGCGCACCCTGCTGCGCCAGGTGGACAAGGAGCTCAAGCGCCTGGTCGAGCAGGGCGCCGACGGCATCAACCAGGCCGCCCCGGACGAGCTGACCAAGAACCTGCTGTTCTACGTGGCCAAGGCGCCGGCGCAGTCGCCGCGTCTGCGTGCCCTCAAGGACCAGTACCGTCTCGACGATGCCCTGCCCGACAGCGAGGTGGTCGACGAGGAGCGCGCCCGCCTGGCCGGTCCGGACCGCGACGCCATGCGTTCGGTGGTCGGCGCCCTGTGCGAGGAACTGGTGCGGGTCAAGGACAGCCTCGACCTGTTCGTGCGCAGCGACCGCCAGCAGGTCGCCGAGCTGGATGCCCTGCTGGCTCCGCTCAAGCAGATCGCCGACACCCTGGCGGTGCTGGGCTTCGGCCAGCCGCGCAAGGTCATTCTCGACCAGATCGACGTGGTTCACGCCCTGTCCCTCGGCCAGCGCGAGCCGAACGACGCGGTGCTGATGGATGTGGCTGGCGCGCTGCTGTATGTCGAGGCCACCCTGGCCGGCATGGTCGGCCCCGGCGACGATGCGCAGAACGAACAGAGCCACCTGCCCACCACCGACGTGGCACAGATCCACCAGCTGGTGATTAAGGAAGCGCGTACCGGCCTGGAACAGGCCAAGGACGCGATCATCGAGTTCATCGCCTCGCAGTGGAACCATGAGCACCTGGCCCGCGTGCCGGAGCTGCTGACCCAGGTCCGTGGCGGCCTGGCGATGATCCCGCTGCCCCGCGCCGCCGCCCTGCTGCAGGCCTGCACCCGCTACATCGAGGAGCAGCTGCTGGTGCGCAAGGCCGTGCCCAACTGGCAGAACCTCGACACCCTGGCCGACGCCATCACCAGCGTCGAGTACTACCTGGAGCGCCTGGCCGAAGACCATGCGAGCCAGGGCGACCTGATCCTCGACGTCGCCGAGGAGAGCCTGGAGAGCCTGGGCTACCCGCTCAAGGAAAAGCCCTCGATCCTCGACCGCATCGAGCCGCGCGAGGAAGCACCGGCGCCGCTGGCCGACCCGCTGCAGGACATCGAAGTGCTGGCCGCCGAAGAGGTTGCCTTCGCGCCGCCTGCCGAGGAGCTGTCGCTGGAGCTGGAGGAGCTGCCGGCCCTGTCCCTCGACGAGCCGAGCGAGGAGCTGAGTGCCGAATTCGCCGAGCTGCCGGTCGATGCCGGCGAGCTGCTGGTGTCGGACGACAACTGGAGCCTGGGCGAGACCGTCCAGGAGGATTCCACCGGCCTCGACCTGAGCCTGGATGCACCGCTCGAGCTGGGTGACCTGCAGCCGCTCGAGCAGGCGCCGAGCCTGGAGACCGAGAAGGTCGAGTTCCTGGTCGACGAGGAGCTGCCGAGTCTGGGCGAGGAGCCGGCCGAAGAGCTGAGCCTCGAGAGCACCCCGACCAACTGGGACGAACTGGAGATCGCCGATCTCGAGCTGCCGGAAGTCGAGCTGCCGAGTGCCCCGGTCGAGCCTGAACCGGCCGTTGCGGCGGTCGAGAAGCCGCTGACCATGGCCGAGGTGATGGCCGCCCCGGTGCAGGCGATCAACCCGCCGGCCCAGGACGTGCCGCCGACCCTGCTGCCGCCGCCGGCCGACGAAGAGCCGGTGGACGAGGACCTGCTCGAGGTGTTCATCGAGGAGGCCGGCGAGGTCCTCGAGACCATCAACCAATACCTGCCGCAGTGGCGCGCCAACACCGACGACAAGGACGCCCTGACCGAAGTGCGGCGCGCCTTCCACACCCTCAAGGGCAGCGGGCGCATGGTGCGCGCGCTGATCATCGGCGAGCTGGCCTGGTCCATCGAGAACATGCTCAACCGCGTGCTGGATCGCAGCATCCAGCCCGATGCGCCGGTGCAGCAGGTGGTCGCCGACGTGGTGGCGCTGATGCCGGCGCTGGTCGACGAGTTCGCCGCCAAGGCCCAGCGCCAGCGCGACGACGTCGACCGCCTGGCCGCCACCGCGCATGCCCTGGCCCGTGGTCAGGTGCCCAGCTTCGCCGCCGCGCCGGTCGTCGCCGAAACGCCGAGCGCAACGCCCGCGCAGGAGCCGCCGGCCCCTTTGGCGGCCGGCAGTGACGAGGAGGTCCTCGACCCGTTGCTGCTGGAAATCTTCCGCAACGAGGCCGAAACCCATCTGGACACCCTGGTCGGCTTCCTCGCCGACTGCGCCCAGGAACTGCCGCAGCCGGTGACCGACGACCTGCAGCGTGCCCTGCATACCCTCAAGGGCAGCGCGCACATGGCCGGCATCCTGCCGATCGCCGAGATCGCCACGCCGCTGGAGAAGCTGGTCAAGGAGTTCAAGACCAATCTGATCGACATGGACCTGGCCGAGGCCGAGCTGCTGCGCGATGCCGAGCAGCTGTTCCGCGCCGGCCTGGAGCAGCTGGAGAGCCAGCCGCTGGCCGCCATCCCGGGTGCCGCCGAGTTCCTCGAGCGGGTGCACAAGCTGCACCAGGATCGCCTGGAGAGCGTCGAGAGCGCGCGCCACGAGGAGCAGGACCATCGCGACCCGCAGCTGATCTCGATCTTCCTCGCCGAAGGCATGGATATCCTGCTGGACGCCGAAGACCTGCTGCGCAAGTGGCGCGAGCACCCCAGCGAGCAGCAGGAGCTGTCGGCCCTGCTGGAGGAGCTGACCACCCTCGGCCGTGGCGCCGAGATGGCCGAGCTGCCGCAGATCGACGAACTGTGCCAGGCCCTGCTGGCCCTGTACCAGGCGGCCCAAGACGGTCGCCTGGCGGTCAGCGAGACCTTCTTCAACGAGGCCGAGGCGGCCCATGAGGCGCTGATCGGCCAGATGGACCAGGTCGCCGCGGCCCTGCAGGTCAGCCCGCAGCCCGAGCGCGTCGCCGCTCTGCACCGCTTGCTGGAGCAGTCCCTCGATCCGGCCGCCCTGGCCCTGCTGGAAGGCGATGCCACGCCCGGCCTGGAAGTGGTCGAGCTGGATGAGCTGCCGGTCGAAGAGCCCGTTGCAGCGCTGGTGGAACCTCCCGCCGAACCGGTCGCCCCGCTGATCGAGGAGCCGCTGGCGGCCAGCATGCCGGAGAACCTCGACGCCGAGATGGTGGAGATCTTCCTGGAAGAGGCCGTCGATATCCTCGACAGCGCCGGCCAGGCCCTCGACCGCTGGCTGGGCGACCCAGACAACACCCTCGCGCTGTCCTCCCTGCAGCGCGACCTGCACACCCTCAAGGGCGGCGCGCGCATGGCCGAGATTCGTGCCATCGGCGATCTGGCCCACGAACTGGAGTCCCTCTACGAGGGCCTGGTGGATCGGCGTTTCAGCCATTCGCCGGCGCTGGCTGCGCTGCTGCAACAGAGCCACGACCGACTGGCCGTGGTGCTCGAGCAATTGCAGCGCAACCAGCCGCTGCTCGACTCTTCGGCCCTGATCGAGGCCATCCGTAACTTTCGCCAGGGCGGCACGCTAGTCGCCTCGGCCAGCCAGGATGGGCACGCTGGCGCTGCCGAGACGGAGCCGCTGCCGCTGGCGCAACTGGACGAGCCCTCGACGGAAATCGACCTGGGCGAACTGGTCGAGGTCGACTTCATCGCCCCGCAGCTGGACGAGCTGCCCGAGCTGCACATCGAGACCGCCGAGCTGCCCGCCGAGGCGCTGCCGGATGCACTGCCGGCGCTGAGTCCGGAACAGTGGCACCTCGACGAAACCCTGCCGGCGCTGGGCGCCGAGCCGTTGGCTTCCGAGGTGGAGGTCGCTGCCACGGCAGAGCCGCAGCTCCGCGAGTCGGCGGAGATGGATCTGGGCGAACTGGCCGGGGTCGACTTCGTCGCGCCACAACCGGACGAACTGCCGGAGCTGCAGATCGAACAAACCGCTCGTGTCGAAGAAGAGCTGCCGGCAGAGCTGCCGGCGCTGAGCCCGGACGAGTGGCACCTGGACGACGCGCTACCGGCCCTGGGGGCCGAAGACCTGCCGCCGGTTGCCGAAGACCTGTCCGCACCCGAAGCTGCCGAGCCCGAGCCCGAGCCCGAGCCCGAGCCCGAGCCCGTGGCTCCTGCGACCGTGGCTGCCGCGCCGGCCCCGGCGGTCGATCGCGATCCCGAACTGGTGGAGATCTTCCTCGAGGAAGGCTTCGACATCATGGACAGCGCCTCGGCAGCCCTGCAGCGCTGGATGGGCGATGTCGACAACACCCTCGAGGTCGAGTCGCTGCAGCGCGACCTGCACACCCTCAAGGGCGGTGCGCGCATGGCCGAGATCCGCGAGATCGGCGACCTGGCCCACGAGCTGGAATTCCTCTACGAAGGCGTCGGCGATGGCCGCCTGAAGGCCAATGCCGACCTGTTCGGCGTACTGCAGGCCTGCCACGACCGCCTCGCCGAGATGCTCGACGCCGTGCGCGGCAACCGTGCCATTCCCGATGGCCTGGCGCTGATCGAGACCATCAAGCGCCTGCGTGCCAATCCCGATGCCCAGCTCAGCGTGCCGACCAGCGTGCACCTGCAGCCGGCCCGTGAGGAGCCCGAGGCGGATGGCGACAACGATGAGATCCTCGATATCTTCCTCGAGGAGGGCGACGACCTGCTGGAGGCCATGGAGGCCGCCGTCGGCCGCTGGGAGGCCAACCGCGAGGACGGCTCCGCCATCGACGAGCTGCTGCGCATCCTGCACACCCTCAAGGGCGGTGCGCGGCTGGCCGGGCAGAAGCGCCTGGGCGACCTCAGCCACGACCTCGAGCAGCACCTGACCGAGGCCCAGCAGCAGGGCGCGCCCTGGCCGGACAGCCTGTTCCTCGACGTGCAGTCCGGCTTCGAGGGCCTGCAGAAGGAACTCGACCAACTGCGCAAGCGCCTGGATGACAGCCATGTGGCCGAGGCCCAGGCCGCCCCGCAGGCCGAACCGCAGCCGACTGAGCCGACTCCGCCGCCGGTGACCCTGACCACCCCGCTGGTCGCTGCCAGCAGCCAGCCGCAGGCCGCGCAGCAGGTCAAGGTACTGCCCTTCGTCCAGCGTGCCGCCGAGGCCGCCGCCCGCGCCGCCGCCCAGCGTGCGCCGCAGGAGCTGGTCAAGGTGCCGGCCGAGCTGCTCGAAGGCCTGGTCAACCTGGCCGGTGAGACCTCGATCTTCCGCGGCCGCGTCGAGCAGCAGGTGAGCGACGTCGGCTTCACCCTCGGCGAGATGGAAGCCACCATCGAGCGGGTACGCGACCAGCTGCGCCGCCTCGACACCGAGACCCAGGCGCAGATCCTCAGCCGCTACCAGGCCGAGGCCGAGCGTGCCGGCTACGAGGACTTCGACCCGCTGGAGATGGACCGCCACTCGCAGCTGCAGCAGCTGTCGCGGGCGCTGTTCGAGTCCGCCTCCGACCTGCTCGACCTCAAGGAGACCCTGGCGGCGAAGAACCGCGACGCCGAGACCCTGCTGCTGCAGCAGGCGCGGGTCAACACCGAGCTGCAGGAAGGCCTGATGCGCACCCGCATGGTGCCGTTCGATCGCCTGGTGCCGCGCCTGCGCCGCATCGTCCGCCAGGTGGCGGCCGAGCTGGGCAAACAGGTCGAGTTCCACGTCGGCAACGCCGAAGGCGAGATGGACCGCACCGTGCTGGAACGCATCGTCGCGCCCCTGGAGCACATGCTGCGCAACGCCGTCGACCATGGCATCGAGCCGGCCGACAAGCGTCGTGCCGCCGGCAAGTCCGAGATCGGCAATATCCGCCTGACCCTGGGCCGTGAGGGCGGTGACATCCTCCTGACCCTGGCCGACGACGGCGGCGGCATCCGCCTCGACGCGGTCAAGCGCAAGGCCATCGAGCGCGGCCTGATGGACGAGGGCAGCGACCTGTCGGATCACGAGATCCTGCAGTTCATCCTCGAGGCCGGCTTCTCCACCGCCGAGAAGGTCACGCAGATCTCCGGGCGCGGCGTCGGCATGGACGTGGTGCACTCCGAGGTGAAGCAGCTCGGCGGCTCCATGAGCATCGAGTCGACGGTCGGCGAGGGCACCCGCTTCCTGATCCGCCTGCCGTTCACCGTGTCGGTCAACCGCGCGCTGATGGTGCACTCCGGCGAGGACTTCTATGCCATCCCGCTGAACACCATCGAGGGTATCGTGCGGGTCTCGCCGTACGAGCTTGAGGCCTACTATGGTCCGGACGCGCCGCGCTTCGAGTACGCCGGCCAGGCCTACGAGCTGAAGTACCTCGGCGACCTGCTGAACAACGGCCAGCAGCCCAAGCTGGTGGGCCAGAGCCTGCCGCTGCCGGTGATCCTGGTGCGCTCCAAGGAGCACGCCGTGGCGGTGCAGGTCGATGGCCTGGCCGGCTCCCGCGAGATCGTGGTGAAGAGCCTCGGCCCGCAGTTCGCCGGCGTGCATGGCATCTCCGGCGCGACCATCCTCGGTGACGGCCGCGTGGTGGTGATTCTCGACCTGCTGGCGACCATCCGCGTGCGCCATGCCCACCTGCTCGGCCAGGTCCAGGCCCCGCGCCTGGCCAGCCAGGCGGCGGTGGCGGCGGTCGAGAGCGAGGCTGCGCGGCCGACCCTGGTCATGGTGGTGGACGACTCGGTCACCGTGCGGAAGGTCACCAGCCGCTTGCTGGAGCGCAACGGCATGAACGTGCTGACCGCCAAGGACGGGGTCGATGCCATCGCCCAGCTGCAGGAGCACAAGCCGGACATCATGCTGCTGGACATCGAGATGCCGCGCATGGACGGCTTCGAGGTGGCCACCCTGGTGCGCCACGACGAGCGCCTCAAGGATCTGCCGATCATCATGATCACCTCGCGCACCGGCGAGAAGCACCGCGAGCGGGCCATGGCCATCGGCGTCAACGAATACCTGGGCAAGCCGTACCAGGAGTCGGACCTGCTCGACAACATCCTGAAACTGGTCAAGGACAAGGCCAATGGCTGACAGAACTGCTGCTCGTATTGCGGTCATCGCCGACACCTCGCTGCAGCGCCACGTGCTGCAGCAGGCGCTGGCTGGCAGTGGCTACCAGGTGGTGCTCAACAGCGATCCGGCGCGCCTCGACGAGGAGGCGCTGGCCGGCTGCGAGACCGACCTGTGGCTGGTGGACCTGGCCCAGTCGGAAGACTCGCCGCTGGTCGACAGCCTGCTGGAGAAGGCCAGCGCCCCCGTGCTGTTCGGCGAGGGCCATGCCCCGGAGCGGCATTCGGAAAACTACCCGCGCTGGGAACGGCGCCTGTTCGGCAAGCTCAAGCGTCTGGTGGGTGACCCCGCCCAGGCCGTCGGCCCGAGCCTGGAGGCCCTGCTGGCCGAGGCGCAGCGCCCCGGCCGCGTGGAGCTGCCGGCGGCACTGGCCGATACGCCCCTGGTGGCCGGCGAGCCGGCCAGGCAGGTGTGGCTGCTGGCCGCCTCCCTCGGTGGCCCGGCGGCGGTCAAGGAGTTCCTCGACGCGCTGCCCGGCGGCCTGCCGATCGGCTTCGTCTACGCCCAGCACATCGACGCCGCCTTCGAGGCGGCGCTGCCCCAGGCCGTCGGCCGCCACAGCCAGTGGCACGTCAACTCGGTGCGCCATGGCGACGCCGTGCGCTGCGGCGAAGTGGTGGTGGCACCGATCGCCCACGAGCTGGGCTTCAGCGAAGACGGTGTGATGCAGCTGGCCGAGCGCGGCTGGCCTGAGCCCTACAGCCCGTCCATCGACCAGATGATGCTCAACCTGGCCCAGCAGTTCGGCGCCCACTGCGGGGTGATCGCCTTCAGCGGCATGGGCAGCGACGGCAGTGCCGCCGCCGCCTACGTGCGTCGCCAGGGCGGCCTGATCTGGACGCAGAAGGCCGACAGCTGTGCCTGCCCGAGCATGCCCGACAGCCTGCGCGAGGGCGGCTACAGCAGCCTCAGCGGCGACCCGCGCGAGCTGGCCGCCGCCCTGGTCAACCACCTGGCCGAGCAGTGCCAGTAACGGCGCCAGCAGTCTTTCAAGGAGCCGCCATGAGCCAAGCCATAGCCCCGCAGAATGCCGTCAGCAGCCTTACCGCGCTGCTGGTGCCGTTGGCCGACCGTACCCTGCTGCTGCCCAACGTGGCGGTGGCCGAGCTGATTCCCTACCGCCCGCCGGTGATCACCCCGGGCCTGCCTTCCTGGTTCCTCGGCCAGGTGGCCTGGCGCGACCTGCAACTGCCGCTGCTGTCCTTCGAGGCCGCCTCCGACGGCCAGCCGCAGATCGGACCGGGGGTGCGGGTGGCCGTGCTCAACGCGCTGGGCGGGCGTGACCAGGTCAAGTTCATCGCCCTGCTGGTGCAGGGCATCCCGCGCTCGATGAAGGTCGAGGACAACCTGCAGCGCGCCGCCGTGGCGCTGGCGCCGCTGGAGCTGGACGCCGTGCAGCTCGGCGAGGCGGTGGTGAAGATTCCCGACCTGATCGCCCTGGAGCAGAAGCTGGCGGATGCCGGCCTGATCTGAGCCTCCCGACAGAAACGAAAAACCCCGCCGCGGCGGGGTTTTTCTTGGCGCTGACGAATCAGCGCTGGCTGTCGACCTGGGTCTTGAGCTCGGCCTGGATCGCGGCCTGCTCCTTGCTCAGGTTGTCCTCGGCACGGTGGCCACCCCAGTAGTCGGCGTTCTTGATGCCGAGTTTCTCCGGGTGGAATACCGGGTCCTTGCCTTCCTTCTGCTGCGCCTCGTAGTCCTTCAGGCAGGTGTAGGCGATCTTGTGCATCAGCACGATGGCGATGATGTTCAGCCAGGCCATCAGGCCCACGCCGAGGTCACCCAGGCCCCAGGCCAGGTCGGCGGTCTTCACCGTGCCATACACAGTCGCGGCGATGATGCCCAGCTTGAGCAGCAGGATCAGCAGCGGGCGATGCACCTTGCGGTTGATGTAGGCGATGTTGGTTTCGGCGATGTAGTAGTAGGCCAGGATGGTGGTGAAGGCGAAGAAGAACAGGGCGATGGCGACGAAGGCGTTGCCGAAGCCCGGCATGATGTTCTCCATGGCGGTCTGCACGTAGCCCGGACCTGCGGCGACGCCGGCGATGCCGGTGAACAGCGCGCTACCATCCGGCGCCTGCACGTTGTACTGGCCGGTGATCAGCAGCATGAAGGCGGTGGCGGAGCAGACGAACAGGGTGTCGATGTATACCGAGAAGCCCTGTACCAGGCCCTGCTTGACCGGGTGGCTGACGGCGGCGGCCGAGGAGGCGTGCGGGCCGGTGCCCTGGCCAGCCTCGTTGGAGTACACGCCACGCTTCACACCCCACATGATGGCCATGCCGAGGATGGCGCCGAAGCCGGCTTCCAGGCCGAAGGCGCTCTTGAAGATCAGCGCGATCACGCCCGGCAGTTGCTCGATGTGCAGCAGGATGACTACCAGGGCCACCAGGATGTAGCCCAGTGCCATGAAGGGCACCACCACCTGGGTGAAGTGGGCGATGCGCTTGACCCCACCGAAGATGATCAGGCCGATCAGGATGGCCAGGATCGCGGCGGTGACGGTCGGCTCGATGTCGAAGGCGGTCTGTACGCTGGAAGCGATGGAGTTGGCCTGGACGCCCGGCAGCAGCAGGCCGCAGGCGAACACGGTGACGATGGCAAAGACCCAGGCGAACCATTTGATGCCCAGGCCCTTCTCGATGTAGAAGGCCGGACCGCCGCGGTACTGGCCGTCCAGCTTCTCCTTGTAGACCTGGCCGAGGGTGGACTCGACGAAGGCCGAGCTGGCGCCGAGGAAGGCCACCATCCACATCCAGAACACCGCGCCGGGGCCGCCGAAGGTGATGGCGGTGGCGACGCCGGCGATGTTGCCGGTACCCACGCGGCCGGCGAGGGTCATGGTCAGGGCCTGGAAGGAGGTGATGCCGTGTTCGTCGGTACGCCCGGTGAACATCAGGCGGATCATTTCCTTGAAGTGACGGACCTGCAGGAAGCGGCCGCGCAAGGAGAAGTAGAGACCGACACCCAGGCACAGATAGATCAGCGCCGGGCTCCAGACCAGCCCGTTGAGTGTGTTGACCAGTTCGTTCATGTAGTGCTCCTAGAGCCTCGGGCCTGCAGCGGCTGCCTTGTGGGAAAGCACGGAGCCCGGGCGGGATTGTTATTGGAGTTAGGGCAGGGCGATACGCCTCGACCTCGGCAAGAGCGCAGCGCGGTGGTAGGCCGCCGCTTCGCCCTTGGCGCGCAGAGCATGCCAGAGGTGGACGGGCTTGCCATCCCCTGCAGTCACATCTTGTTACGCCGAGGCGACATTCGACCCGTGCGCAGGCGCCGCTCGGCTAGAAATCGCCCCACAGCTGCTGGGCCACGGCCAGCGCCACCACCGGCGCGGTCTCGGTGCGTAGCACCCGCGGGCCGAGACGGGCGGCGTGGAAGCCGGCGGCCCTGGCCTGCTCGACCTCGGCCTCGCTCAGGCCGCCCTCGGGGCCGATCAGGAAGGCCAGGCTCTGCGGCCTGGCATGGCTTTCCAGCGGCGCCGCCACCGGGTGCAGCACCAGTTTCAGTTCAGCCTGTACATGCGTCTGCCACTCGGCCAGGGTGAGCGGCGGGTGGATCAGCGGCAGCACCGAGCGCCCGCACTGCTCGCAGGCGCTGATCGCCACCTGGCGCCAGTGGGCCAGGCGCTTGTCGGCGCGCTCGTCCTTCAGGCGCACTTCGCAGCGCTCGGAGACGATCGGGGTGATCTCGCCGACGCCCAGCTCGGTGGCCTTCTGGATCGCCCAGTCCATGCGCTCGCCGCGCGACAGGCCCTGGCCCAGGTGGATGCGCAGGGGGGATTCGGCCAGGCCGTCGAGCTGCTCGCGCAGCTCGACGCGCACGGCCTTCTTGCCCACCTCGATCAGCTCGCCGCGGTATTCCTGGCCGCTGCCGTCGAACAGCTGCACGGCATCGCCCGCGGCATGGCGCAGCACGCGGCCGATATAGTGGGCCTGGGCCTCGGGCAGTTCGTGCTGGCCGAGGGACAGCGGGGCGTCGATGAAGAAGCGGGACAGGCGCATGCAGGAGGTCACCTTGGGAAAGGCGACTATTTTAAGCGCGTTCGCGCATTCCGGTCAGGCGCGCGGTTGCAGCCGCCACACCACCTCGTCCGCTGGGCACTGCCCCTTGAGGCCACCCGCCAGCGCCTGGCGGGCCAGCTGCTGCAGCTGGTAGCGCTCACCATACAGCTCGGCCAGTTCCGCGGCCGGCACGGCGAAGGGTGGTCCCGGCAGCTGGCTCTGCTGGTAGTCGAAGCTGATCAGCAGCTGGGGCGCGCAGGCGCTGATCTCGCTCAGGTGCGCGGCATAGCGCGGGCGCATCGTCGCTGGCAGGGCCACCAGGGCGGCGCGGTCGTAGATCGCGTCCACCGGGCCCAGCAGGTCGCGGCTCAGGGCGAAGATGTCGCCGACGAAGACCGTCAGCTCGTCCGTCTCGTAGCGCTTCAGCGCATCGTTCAGCGCCTGGATACGCGGCGTCGCGCCCAGTTCGGCGAACAGCTGCTGCACGGCCAGTTCGCTCAGCTCGACGCCCACGACCCGGTGGCCGGCGGCGAGCAGCCAGGCGATATCCAGGGTCTTGCCGCACAACGGCAGCAGCAGACGGCTGCCAGGCGGCAGTGCGAGTGCGGCGAAGTGCTCGACCAGCAGCGGGTTGACCTGCGGCTCGTGAAAGCCGATCTGGTTGGTTGCCCAGCGGTTGTGCCAGAACGCGTGTTCCATGGGCTCAGCCCGGGTCGCGGTGGTTGGGGTAGAGGTCGGCCTGCACCGCCACGCTGAGCGACTCGCGGGTGGCGATATCGATGCCCTCGCTGGCCACCTCGGCGAGGAAGTCGATCTGCTCGGGCGTGATCACATAGGGCGGCAGGAAGTACACCACGCTGCCCAGCGGGCGCAGCAGGGCGCCGCGGCTCAGGGCGTGCTGGTACACCGCCAGGCCGCGGCGCTGCTGCCAGGGGTAGGTGGTCTTGCTTGCCTTGTCCTGCACCATCTCGATGGCCAGGGCCATGCCGGTCTGGCGCACTTCGGCCACATGCGGGTGGTCGGCCAGGTGCGCGGTGGCGCTGGCCATGCGCGCGGCCAGGGCCTGGTTCTTCTCGATAACGTTGTCGTCACGGAAGATATCCAGGGTCGCCAGTGCGGCGGCACAGGCCAGCGGGTTGCCGGTGTAGGTGTGCGAGTGGAGGAAGGCGCGCAGGGTGGCGTAGTCGTCGTAGAAGGCGCCGTACACCTCATCGGTGGTGAGCACCGCGGCCATCGGCAGGTAGCCGCCGGTGAGGGCCTTGGACAGCACCAGGAAGTCCGGGGTGATGCCGGCCTGCTCGCAGGCGAACATGCTGCCGGTGCGACCGAAGCCGACGGCGATCTCGTCGTGGATCAGGTGCACGCCATAACGGTCGCAGGCCTCGCGCAGCAGCTTGAGGTAGATGGGGTGGTACATGCGCATGCCGCCGGCGCCCTGGATCAGCGGCTCGACGATGACGGCGGCGACCTCATGGGCATGCTCGGCCAGGGTCTGCTCCATGGCGGCGAACATGCTGCGCGAGTGTTCCTCCCAGGTGGCGCCTTCCGGGCGCAGGTAGCAGTCCGGGCTGGGCACCTTGAGGGTGTCCAGCAGCAGCGCCTTGTAGGTGTCGGTGAACAGCGCCACGTCGCCCACCGACATCGCCGCCACCGTCTCGCCGTGGTAGCTGTTGGTCAGGGTGACGAAGCGTTTCTTGCCGGGCTGGCCACTGTTGATCCAGTAGTGGTGGCTCATCTTCAGCGCCACCTCGATGCCGGAGGAGCCATTGTCGGCGTAGAACACCTTGGACAGACCATCCGGGGTGATCTGTACCAGGCGCTCGGACAGCTCGATCACCGGCGCATGGGTGAAGCCGGCCAGCATCACGTGCTCCAGGCTGTCCAGCTGCTCGCGGATGCGCTGGTTGATCCGGGCGTTGCCATGGCCGAACACATTGACCCACCAGGAACTGACCGCATCCAGGTAGCGCTTGCCGTCGAAGTCCTCCAGCCAGACCCCTTCGCCACGGCGGATCGGGATCAGCGGCAGGCGCTCGTGGTCCTTCATCTGGGTGCAGGGGTGCCACAGCACGGCGAGGTCTCGCTGCATCCACTGGGTGTTCTGGCTCATGTTCGGCTCTCCACATCGAGTGTCGCTGAGACTACCAGAAGGGGCGGGCGGACACGCCGGCGCCCGTTCATCCCCGCGAAAGCGCCGTCCAGAGCCCTGGCGGAGAACCTTGCGGGCATGGCGCGGACTAAGCGGGAGCCTGGCTAACTATCTGTTTGCTCGATATTTCGAAGCGAAAATTTTCGCTTTTCATCGATGTATTTGTCGCTAGGCTGTCTTCCATTCCTACTTCCGGACCTTTTGCATATGCAGTGGCGCAACTCGAACTCCACCTACGGCCTGGTCAGCATCCTGTTGCACTGGCTGGTGGCCCTGGCGGTATTCGGCCTGTTCGGCCTGGGCCTGTGGATGGTCGGGCTGGACTACTACAGCAGCTGGTATCGCACCGCGCCGGACCTGCACAAGAGCATCGGCATCCTGCTCTTCGTGGTCATGCTCGGGCGCCTGGCCTGGCGCTTCGTCAGCCCGCCGCCCGCGGCGCCAGCCAGCCATGGCGCGGCGACCCGCCTGGCGTCCAGGGCCGGCCACGCCTTCCTCTACCTGGCCCTGTTCATGCTGATGATCAGTGGCTACCTGATTTCCACCGCCGACGGCCGCGGCATCGCCGTGTTCGGTCTGTTCGAGGTGCCGGCCACGCTGACCGGCATCCCCGACCAGGCCGATATCGCCGGCGTCGTCCACGAATACCTCGCCTGGGCCCTGGTGATCTTCGCCGGCCTGCATGCCCTGGCGGCGCTCAAGCACCACTTCATCGACCGTGATGCCACCCTGGTGCGCATGTTCGGTCGCACCGGCAAGTAACCCACAAGGAGACTGTTAATGCTCAAGAAAACCTTCGCCGCCCTGACCCTGGGCGCCGCCCTGTTCGCCGGCCAGGCCATGGCCGCCGACTACGCCATCGACAAGGAAGGCCAGCACGCCTTCATCAACTTCAAGATCAGCCACCTGGGCTACAGCTGGCTGTACGGCACCTTCAAGGACTTCGACGGCAGCTTCAGCTTCGATGCCAAGGCCCCGGAAGCCAGCAAGGTCAAGGTGACCATCAACACCGCCAGCGTCGACTCCAACCATGCCGAGCGCGACAAGCACCTGCGCAGCGGTGATTTCCTCAACGTCGACAAGCACCCGACTGCCACCTTCGAGTCCACCTCGGTGAAGAGCACCGGCGAAGGCACCGCCGACATCACCGGCAACCTGACCCTCAACGGCGTGACCAAGCCGGTGGTGATCGCCGCCAAGTTCCTCGGCGAGGGCAGCGACCCGTGGGGCGGCTACCGCGCCGGCTTCGAGGGCAGCACCAAGCTGAAGCTGAAGGACTTCGACATCCAGAAGGACCTCGGCCCGGCTTCCCAGGAAGTGGAGCTGATCCTCTCGGTCGAGGGCGTTCGCCAGTAATCCCGGATTGCTACGCGTCGGCCTTGGCCGACGCTTGCCAGTCCCGCCGCGCACGCTGTGCGCGCACAAAAAAGCCGGCCCGGGGGCCGGCTTTTTCGTTGCTCGGAGATTACTCCGCCGCTTCGTTCTTGCGCGTCAGCAACGCCGGCTTCTCGCCGCGCGGGCGGCTGTCCTGCAGGCTTTCCAGCTGCTCCAGGGTCGGCAGGCGCTCACCCTTGCGGATGATCAGCGGCTGCTTGGCCGTGCGGCTGTCCTGCACCAGCGGCTCCTGGCGCTCGTAGCGCGGCTCCTCGCGACGACCGCCGCCCTGGGCACGCGGACCGCCCTGGCGCTGGCCGCGAGCCTGGCCCTGGCCTTGGCGCTGCGCGGGCTTGCCCTGCTTCTGGCCGCCCTGACGAGGGGCACCCTGGCCGCGTGCCTGCCCACCCTGGCCGCGTTGCCCGCCCTGGGCGCCACCCTGGCCACCGCGTCGGGGGTTGCGGCCCTGCGGTTGCGGCTGGGTCGGCACGTAGTCGGCGCGGTTGCCGAAATTGTCGAACTCGTCGTCGAGGAATTCCTCGGGGTCGCGCTCCGGCGGCAGGGCCAGCAGCGGGGCCGGCTGGCTGGCCTGGCGCGACTGGTTCTGCTGCGGCTGCTGGCCGGCTTCGCCCTTGCCCTTGCCGCGACGACGCTTGCGCTTCTTGCCCTGGCCTTCGCCGGCGGCGCCCTCGGCCTTGGGTTCGTGCTTGGCTTCGTGTCTGGGCTTGTCGGCGCGCGGCTGGCGCTCGGGGCGCGGGCCGCGCGCCTCCGGCTTCTCCACCTCGACGCTGGCCGGGTCGAAGCCCTGCATGTCGCCGTCGGCAATCTTCTGCTTGGTCAGGCGCTCGATGGCCTTGAGCAGCTTCTCCTCGTCCGGCGCCACCAGCGAGATGGCTTCACCGCTGCGCCCGGCCCGGCCGGTACGGCCGATGCGGTGGACGTAGTCTTCCTCGACGTTGGGCAGCTCGTAGTTGACCACGTGCGGCAGCTGGTCGATGTCCAGGCCGCGGGCGGCGATGTCGGTGGCCACCAGGATGCGCACCTGGTTGGCCTTGAAGTCGGCCAGGGCCTTGGTCCGTGCGTTCTGGCTCTTGTTGCCGTGGATCGCGGCGGCCGGCAGGCCGTGCTTGTCCAGGTACTCGGCCAGGCGGTTGGCGCCGTGCTTGGTGCGGGTGAACACCAGCACCTGCTCCCAGGCGCCGACGGTCACCAGGTGCGCCAGCAGGGCGCGCTTGTGCGTGGCCGGCAGGCGGAACACGCGCTGCTCGATGCGCTCGACCGTGGTGTTCGGCGGGGTGACCTCGATGCGCTCGGGGTTGTGCAGCAGCTTGCCGGCGAGGTCGGTGATGTCCTTGGAGAAGGTCGCCGAGAACAGCAGGTTCTGCCGTTGCGCCGGCAGGCGCGCGAGGACCTTCTTCACGTCGTGGATGAAGCCCATGTCGAGCATGCGGTCGGCTTCGTCGAGGACCAGGATCTCCACGCGGGAGAGGTCGACGCTACCCTGGCCGGCCAGGTCGAGCAGGCGGCCGGGGCAGGCCACCAGCACGTCGACGCCCTTGGCCAGGGCCTGCACCTGCGGGTTCATGCCGACGCCGCCGAAGATGCAGGCGCTGACGAATTTCAGGTCGCGGGCGTAGATCTTGAAGCTGTCGTGCACCTGGGCCGCCAGCTCGCGGGTCGGCGTCAGCACCAGCACGCGCGGCTGCTTGGGGCCGTGGCGGTGTTCGCGGTCCGGGTGGCCGCCGGGGAACAGGCGTTCCAGAATCGGCAGGGCGAAGCCTGCGGTTTTACCAGTACCCGTCTGGGCGGCGACCATCAGGTCGCGACCTTGCAACACGGCGGGGATGGCCCGCTGTTGCACCGGAGTGGGCTGGGCGTAACCGGCGGCTTCTACGGCGCCGGCCAATGCCTCGGAGAGACCGAGGGAAACAAAGGACATGTGTGATCCTGTCTATATGGGGCGAAGGCCCGATGGGGGAAGCTGCCTGGCTTGAATCGCTCGTGCTGAGTGATCCCGTCCGGTACTGCTGGGCGATGGGTTGCCGAGCATCCGGGCGCAAGCCTGGCGGGAGCCCGGAGTATAACAGAGCAAGACGGTGGCGCCGCTAGCTGCCCGTCGGCGGTTTTTCTCAATACTTGGCGGCGATCGGCGCGTTGGCCGGTTCGGCGTAGCGTGCCTGCAGGCGGGCGTAGGCCATTTCACGCTTGAAACGGCGCAGCTCGCCGGCGAAGCGCACGGCCAGCTCCTGCAGTTGCGGGGTGCGGCGCAGGGCCAGGTACAGACGGTCGCTGCCCAGCGCCTTGCGGTTGTAGCCGAGCTGGTTGCCCAGGCCCAGCTGCGCGGCCAGATACAGCCCGGCGCGGCGGTCGTTGACCACCAGGTCGACGCGCTGGCGCACCAGCTTGCCCAGGTTGGCCTCGTGGGACGGCGCCTCCTCGCGGCTGAACAGGCGCGAGTCGCGGAAGGCCTGGTCGTTGTACCAGTAGCCGGGCGAGGTGCCGATCACCAGGTCGCGCAGGTCCTCCAGCGAGCGGTAGGGGTAGGGCCGGCTGCGGGCGTGGAACAGGACGAACTCGACTTCCGACAGCGGCTCCTCGACGAACAGCATCTGCGCCTCGCGCTCGGGGATGCGGAAGATGTCGAGGATGCCGTCCGCCTGGCCCTGTTCGAAAGCCAGCAGGCAGCGCTTCCAGGGCAGGAACTGCCATTCGACCTCGACGCCCAGTCGGCGCAGCACTTCGGCGCTGATCTCGTAGTCGAGCCCGCGCGGCTGGCCGTTTTCCTCGTAGACGTAGGGCGCCCAGGCCTCGGTGACGATGCGCAGCGGCTCCGCCCGGGCGGCGCAGGCGAGGCAGCTGAACAAGAGGATGGCAATAAAATGGCGCTGGAATAATGGCATTTCGCCAGAATAATCGGCTTTTGCCTGGTTGAAAAGTGACCAGTCGGTCTATTGATCGGGTGAATGGCCAAGAAAAAGCCGGGGCATGCCCCGGCTCCCTGGTGTTGCAGGCCGCGTCAGCGGGGAAGCTTCAGGTTGTTCCAGATCGCCAGGCTCGGCTCGGCCTGGTTCAGGGTGTAGAAGTGCAGGCCCGGGGCGCCGCCGGCCAGCAGGCGCTCGCACATCTCGGTGACCACCTGCTCGCCGAACGCCTGGATGCTCTCCAGGTCGTCGCCGTAGGCTTCCAGCTGCTTGCGGATCCAGCGCGGGATCTCGGCGCCGCAGGCGTCGGAGAAGCGAGCCAGCTTGCTGTAGTTGGTGATCGGCATGATGCCCGGCACGATCGGCAGTTCCACGCCGAGCTTGCGCACGCGCTCGACGAAGTAGAAGTAGCAGTCGGCGCTGAAGAAGTACTGGGTGATGGCGCTGTCGGCGCCGGCCTGGCACTTGCGCACGAAGTTCTTCAGGTCGTCCTCGTAGCTGCGCGCCTGCGGGTGCACTTCCGGGTAGGCCGCCACCTCGATGTGGAAGTGGTCGCCGGTTTCGCTGCGGATGAACTCCACCAGCTCGTTGGCATAGCGCAGCTCGCCGCTGGCCATGCCCATGCCGGACGGCAGGTCGCCGCGCAGGGCGACGATGCGCTTGATCCCGGAGTTTTTGTACTGGCTGAGCAGGCTGCGCAGCTCGGCCTTGTTGTCACCGACGCAGGACAGGTGCGGCGCGGTCGGCACGCCGACATCGCCATCGAGCTGCAGCACGGTGTTGAGGGTGCGGTCGCGGGTCGAGCCGCCTGCGCCATAGGTGCAGGAGAAGAAGTCCGGCTTGTAGCCGGCCAGCTGGCGCGCGACGTTGAGCAGTTTTTCATGCCCGGCTTCGGTCTTGGTGGGGAAGAACTCGAAGCTGTAACGGCGTTCTTGAGACATGGATTCGGTCCTTGCAGACGCGCGGAGGGCGGGCCGTCGCCGGCCCGCCCTCGCGGTGCATCAGTAGCGGTAGCTGTCGGGCTTGAACGGGCCTTCGACGGTCACGCCGATGTACTCGGCCTGCTTGGCGGTCAGCTGGGTGACCACGCCGCCGAAGCCCTTGACCATTTCCAGCGCCACTTCCTCGTCGAGCTTCTTCGGCAGCACCTCGACGGTGATGCGCTTGGCCTTCTCGGCGGCCGGCAGGTTGGCGAAGCCGGCACCGTACAGGTGGATCTGCGCCAGCACCTGGTTGGCGAAGGAGCCGTCCATGATCCGGCTCGGGTGGCCGGTGGCGTTGCCCAGGTTCACCAGGCGGCCTTCGGCCAGCAGGATCAGGTAGTCGTCGTTGGTCGGGTCGACGGTCTTGCCGGTGCGGTGGATCTTGTGCACCTGCGGCTTGACCTCTTCCCAGCCCCAGTTGGCGCGCATGAAGGCGGTATCGATCTCGTTGTCGAAGTGGCCGATGTTGCACACCACGGCGCGCTTCTTCAGCGCCTTGAGCATGTGGGCGTCGCACACGTTGACGTTGCCGGTGGTGGTGACGATCAGGTCGATCTTGCCCAGCAGGGCCTTGTCGATGCTCGCCTCGCTGCCGTCGTTGAGGCCGTTCAGGTAGGGCGAGACCACTTCGAAGCCGTCCATGCAGGCCTGCATGGCGCAGATCGGGTCGATCTCGGTGACCTTGACGATCATGCCTTCCTGGCGCAGCGACTGCGCCGAGCCCTTGCCCACGTCGCCGTAGCCGATCACCAGGGCCTGCTTGCCGGACAGCAGGTGGTCGGTGCCGCGCTTGATGGCGTCGTTGAGGCTGTGGCGGCAGCCGTACTTGTTGTCGTTCTTGCTCTTGGTCACCGAGTCGTTGACGTTGATCGCCGGGACTTTCAGGGTGCCGGCCTTGAGCATGTCGAGCAGGCGGTGCACGCCGGTGGTGGTTTCCTCGGTGATGCCGTGGATCTTGTCCAGCATGGCCGGGTAGCGCTCGTGGATGATCTGGGTCAGGTCGCCGCCGTCGTCCAGGATCATGTTGGCGTCCCACGGCTTACCGTCCTTGAGGATGGTCTGCTCGATGCACCACTCGTACTCCTCCTCGGTCTCGCCCTTCCAGGCGAACACCGGGATGCCGGCGGCGGCGATGGCGGCGGCGGCCTGGTTCTGGGTGGAGAAGATGTTGCAGCTGGACCAGCGTACTTCGGCACCGAGGGCGATCAGGGTCTCGATCAGCACGCCGGTCTGGATGGTCATGTGGATGCAGCCGATGATCTTGGCGCCCTTCAGCGGCTGGCTGGCGGCGTACTTGCGGCGCAGGCCCATCAGTGCCGGCATCTCGGACTCGGCGATGATCAGTTCCTTGCGGCCCCAGTCGGCCAGGGAAATGTCGGCGACCTTGTAATCGGTAAAAGCAGCGCTCATGCGAAAGCTCTCCATTCGTTGTCTGCGAATGGGCGCCGTTGATGCGTTTGGGTAACGCCCCATCCGAGCCTGACAGGCGGTCTTTCGGCCTGCTGCAGCGCCCCTCGGACAGGTGGCGGGCATGACCGGGCGGAGCCGGCCATGTGAAGCCCGGCGATTATAGCCATCCCGGCGCCGCAGCCCAAGGTCTTCCGTCGTGCGACAGCCTGGCGCTTGGCGAGCGAAGGGTGGGCTGGCAATACTGTCGCCCCTTTCGTCCGTGACTGGCTGTAGATATGAAGTCGAAACTGCTCCTTGGCCTGCTGGCTGTGACGCTGCTGGCGGGCTGCGACCGGGTCGATCCCAACTCGCCGCTGGGCAAGCGCCAGGCCCTGTTCGAGGAAATGCTGCGCACCAGCGAAGACCTCGGCGGCATGCTGCGCGGGCGCCTGAGTTTCAACGAGCAGCGCTTCGCCGCGGGCGCGGTCAAGCTCGACGAGCTGTCGCGCCAGCCCTGGCAGCACTTCCCGCAGGTGCGCGAAAGCGACGGCGACAGCCAGGCGCGCGATGAGGTGTGGCAGCGCCAGGAGCGCTTCCAGCAGCTGGCGCGGGAGCTGGAGGCGGCCACCGCCGAGCTGCGTGGCGCGGCCCAGGTCAAGCCGCTGCAGGCGCGCGCACTGGAGGCGCCGGTGGCCAAGGTCGAGGCGGCCTGCAAGGCCTGCCACGAAGAGTTCCGCATCTACTAGAAGCCCTGGATGCCGCTGCGCTGCAGTTGTTCGCGCAGCTGCAGCACCTCCGGGTGGCGGAAGAAGGCCGCCAGCTGGGCGGCGCGGGTCGTGCCCACGCCGGCATAGGCATCCCAGTCCGTCGCCTCACGTGCCGCCAGCGCTGTCCAGCCGCCCTGCAGCGGCGCCGAGCCGCTGGGCGGCAGGCCCAGGGCGCGCAGCCATTGTGCGAAGGGGCGTTGCCGGGCGCTGGCGAAACTGGCGGACAGGCTGGCAGCGCTGCGCTGGCCGAAGCCCGGGCGGTGGGCCAATTCGCTCTCCTGCAGCGCCAGCCAGTCCAGTAGCCCCTGCAGCTGCAGTTTGTCCCAGGTCCCGGCGCCGACGCCGGGCAGCGCCAGGTCCTGCCTGCCGCCCAGCCAGTGCAGGCGCGCGGCGAACTGGCTTTCGCAGCCGGGTGTCGGCCGAAAGCAGCTGAAGGCGTGGTGCTGCGCCGGGTCCGGCACCTGTAGTTGTGTGCGCTGCTGGCTGCGCCAGACCACGGCGTCCAGGCGCGGGATGGTCAGGCCGGCGAGGGCGATGGCGACCTGGTCGCCGGGGCGTACATCCAGCTCGTGCCAACGCTGCAGCGAACCCAGGCTGACCCGGCGCACGCTGCGTCCGTCCAGCTCGACCGCTTGCAGCTGCAATAGCGGGGTGATGCGCCCGGTGCGGCCGATCTGGAACTGCACGGCGCGCACCTTGGCCAGGGCCTGGCGTGGCGGGTATTTCCAGGCCGCGGCCCAGCTCGGCGGCTCGGCGGCCCAGCCTGTGCCGGCCGGGCGCTGGCCCTGGCGCAGCACCACGCCGTCGCTGGCGAAGGGCAGCTCGGCGCGATACCAGCGCTCGCGCCACTGCTCGGCTTGCTCCGCCGTGCGCAGCGGCAGGGTCAGCGTGACGCTGTCAGTGAAGCCCATGGCGCGCAGGCCCTGCAGGCGCTCGGTCATGCTCGCTGGGCCGTTCGGCCAGTCCCAGACGAACAGGCCGATCCGTGCCGCGCGCTGCCTGTCCAGCTGGCCGCGGGCCATGGCGCCGGCGACCAGGCCGCGTGCGTTGGCGCCGCCGTCGCGGGCCTGCACGTGGCCGGGCAGGCGCCAGTACAGCTCGCCCTGCAGGATCAGTTCGCCGCTGTGCGGCAGACGCTGCGGAATGGCCGCGAGCAGGCGCGCGCGGGTCGTCCAGTCCTGGCCGCTGCGGCCGTCGCCGCGGCTGATCGCCTGCTGCAGGCGGCCATCGCGATAGACCAGGGTGACGGCCACGCCGTCGACCTTGGGCTGAATCCACAGGTCGTCGCGCCCGGCCATCCAGGCGCGCACGGCATCTGCGTCGCGCAACTTGGCCAGGCCGGTCTGCGCCACCGGATGGGCAACGGGGCCGCCGGCGCCCTGCAGTGGAGCGCCGGCCGTCGTGGCCTCGGCGGGGAAACAGGCTTGCCAGTCCTCCAGGCGTTGGCGCGACTGGTCGTAGAGTTCGTCGCTGATCGGCGAGCGGCCCTGGCGGTGGTAGGCGTCGTCCCAGTCGGCGAGCTGCGCGGCGAGTGCCGCCAGTTCCCGGCGGGCCTGCTCGGCGGACCAGTCGGGGCATGGTGCGGCGGCCACGTAGCCGGCGCACAGGGCCAGAAACAGCGGATAGAGGCGAGGGGGCATGGCGAGCGTCCTTGCTCGTGGAGACAAGCGACAAGCCTAGCCCAGGGCATAAAAAAGCCCCGCCGAAGCGGGGCTTTGCGTCGCGGCAACCAGGCCTTACAGGCCGGCGGCGGCGCGCAGGGCCTCGACCTTGTCGGTCTTTTCCCAGGTGAAGGTGCTGAAGGTGTCGTTGCCGACGGTCTTCTGCTCCGGGGTGCGGCCGAAGTGGCCGTAGGCCGCGGTGTCGCGGTACATCGGATGGAGCAGGTCGAGCATCTTGGTGATGGCGTAGGGGCGCAGGTCGAACACTTCGCGCACCAGCTTGATGATGGTGTCCTCGCTGACCTTGTTGGTGCCGAAGGTGTTGATCGAGATGGAGGTCGGCTGGGCCACGCCAATGGCGTAGGACACCTGGATCTCGCAGCGCTCGGCCAGGCCCGCGGCGACGATGTTCTTGGCCACGTAGCGGCCGGCGTAGGCGGCCGAACGGTCGACCTTGGACGGGTCCTTGCCGGAGAAGGCGCCGCCGCCGTGGCGGGCCATGCCGCCGTAGGAGTCGACGATGATCTTGCGCCCGGTCAGGCCGCAGTCGCCCACCGGGCCGCCGATCACGAAGTTGCCGGTCGGGTTGATGTGGAACTGGGTGTCCTTGTGCAGCAGCTCGGCCGGCAGGGTGTGCTTGATGATCAGTTCCATCACCGCTTCACGCAGGTCGGGCAGTGCGACGTCCGGGCTGTGCTGGGTGGACAGCACCACGGCGTCGATGCCGACCACCTTGCCGTGCTCGTAGCGGCAGGTGACCTGGCTCTTGGCATCCGGGCGCAGCCACGGCAGCAGGCCGGACTTGCGCGCCTCGGCCTGGCGCTCGACCAGACGGTGCGAGAAGCAGATCGGTGCCGGCATCAGCACGTCGGTCTCGTTGCTGGCGTAGCCGAACATCAGGCCCTGGTCGCCGGCGCCCTGGTCTTCCGGCTTGGCGCGGTCGACACCCTGGTTGATGTCCGGGGACTGCTTGCCAATGATGTTCATCACGCCGCAGGTGGCGCCGTCGAAGCCGACGTCGGAGCTGGTGTAGCCGATGTCGCAGATCACGTCGCGGACGATCTGCTCGAGGTCGACCCAGGCGCTGGTGGTGACTTCGCCGGCGACGATGGCAACGCCGGTCTTGACCAGGGTCTCCACGGCCACGCGGGCGTGTTTGTCCTGGGCGATGATGGCGTCGAGGACGGCATCGGAAATCTGGTCGGCGATCTTGTCCGGGTGGCCTTCGGACACGGATTCGGAGGTAAACAGGGAGTATTCGCTCATTTCAAAATCCTATTCATACCTGGGTTTGCTTCGCATCCGGCTTGGCGAAGTGCCGTACCTGAATCTGAAAGCCGTTCTTGAGGCCCACATAGAGGCTCTCGCCGGGCGTGAGCCCCGCGGCATCGGCCCAACGGGCCAGATCTTCCTGTTCGAAGCCGAGCCAGAGATCGCCGCAGGCCGTCCTGGCCCAGCTCTGGTCATGGCTGCACAACTCGGTGACCAGCAGGCTGCCGCCGGTCTTCACCAGGCGCGCCAGCTGTTTCAGCGCCTCGGCCGGGGCGGCGAAATGGTGCAGCACCATGTTCACCACCACGCAGTCGGCGGCGCCGAGCTCGTCGTTGAGGGCATCGGCGAGCTTGAGCTCGACATTGCCCAGTCGTTCTTCATTACAGCGCTGGCGCGCCAGCTCCAGCATCGCCGCGCTGTTGTCCAGCGCCACCACGTGGTGGAAGCGTCGCGCCAGCTCCGGCAGGAAGCCACCGTCGCCGGGGCCGACCTCCAGCGCCGTGGCCTCGCGGGTGAAGCCCAGTGCATCGAGCAGGGCCAGCACGCTGTCGCGGTACTGCGGCAGGCCGGCGATCAGGTCCTGCTGGGCCTGGAACTTGTCCGCCGCGCGGGCGAAGAAGTCGCGGCTGGCGGCGGCGCGCTGGGCGTGCACGGCGGCGATGCGCGCCTCGACTTCGGCCGGTAGCTGCAAGCCATCGACCTCCGTCAGCAGCGCGCCGTGCAGGGTGCCGCCGAGCAGCTCGCCCTGCGGCAGGGCGCGGCGGTAGAACACCGCGTTGCCTTCGCGGCGCGTCGCCACCAGGCCGGCCTGGGCCAGCACCTTGAGGTGGTGGCTCATGCCCGACTGGCCGATGGCGAAGATCTGCGCCAGTTCCAGCACGCCGAACGAGTCGTTGGCCAGCGCGCGCAGCACGTTCAGGCGCAGCGGATCGCCGCCGGCCTTGCACAGGGCGGCCAGTTCATCGGCAGGCTCGAAGCGGAGCTGGGGCACGCGCATATTCATAGGGGCGGCAGTCTAGTCGCTCACTTTTCATCCAGCAACAGCAATATCAAAAAGTTTTGATATTGCCTTCGATGAGCTGCAGGAAGGCGGCCGGCGCGGGGTTGAGCTGGCTGCCGCGGCGCCAGAGCACGTGCAGGTCGCGCTCGATCTGCAGGTCGCGCACGTCGAGCTGCACCAGGCGGCCGTCGGCCAGTTCCTCTTCCACCACCAGTTGCGACAGCCAGGCGATGCCGCGCCCGCAGGCGATCAGGCGCTTGAGCGGTTCGGTGCCGCCGCCGACCATGGCCGCCCGCGCCTCCAGGCCGAGCTCGGCGTAGGCCTGCTCGATGCTGGCGCGGGCGCCGGAGCCGGGCTCGCGCAGGTACAGCTCGTGCGCCTGCAGTTCGGCCATGCGCAGGTCGCGGCGGCCGGCCAGCGGATGGGCGGGGCCGGCCACCGGCAGCAGGCGGTCGCGGGCCAGCAGGTGATGGGCGTAGTCGGCGGCGGGGAAGGGACCCTCGACGAAACCCAGGCTGATCAGCGCGTCGTCCAGCTGCTGCAGCACTTCACGGGTGTTGCTCACCTGCAGGCTAATGAAGACGCCGGGATGCTCCGCACGAAAGTGGTTCAGCAGCGGCGGCAGCCAGTAGGCGCCGAGGGTGGCGCTGGCGCCGAGAGTCAGTTCGCCATGGCCGAGCCCGGCCAGGTCGCGCAGGTCGCGTTCGGCGGCCTGCTCGAGGGCGAAGATGCGCTCGGCGAACTGCAGCAGGCGCTGACCGCCCTCGGTCGGCTTGACCCCGCGCGGGTGGCGGTCGAACAGGGCCAGGCCGAGGCTGGCTTCCAGCTCGCGGATCTCCCGGGTCACCGCCGGCTGGCTGATGTGCAGGCGCTGGGCGCCGGCGCTGATGCTGCCGGCCTCGGCGACGGCGAGGAAGACCTTGAGGTGGTGCAGGTTCATGGGGATATGGCATGCATAAAAAGTATGTATTGCATGCTGAATATGTATTTTTCATATGGCAAGCGCCTTTCTAGCCTTGGCAGCCTCTTGTTGCTGCCTGCCGTGATGCCCATGCCGCGCCCCTTCACCCGTCTGCCCGAACCCTGGGCCTTCGTCCGTCACTTCACTCCCAACTGGTTCGCCATGACCATGGGCACCGGCGTACTCGCCCTGGTGATCGCCCACCTGCCCTGGAGCCTGCCGGGGCAGCTGGCCCTGGCCGAGGCCCTGTGGCTGTTCGCCGTGCTGCTCTTCGCGGTGTTCAGCCTGCTGTTCCTAGCGCGTGCACTGCTGTTTCGCGACACCCTGTGGCCGATGCTGCTGCACCCGGTGCAGTCGATGTTCCTCGGCGCCATTCCCATGGGCCTGGCCATGCTGATCAGCGGCCTGGTGCAGTTCGGCCCGGCGCGCTGGGGCGATGGCGTGTATGCGCTGGCGCATGCTCTCTGGTGGCTGGATGCGGCCATGGCGCTGGGCAGCGCGCTGCTGGTGCCCTACCTGATGTTTACCCGGCAGAGCCATGCGCTGGAGAAGATGACCGCCGTGTGGCTGCTGCCGATCGTCGCGCCGGAGGTGGCGGCTGGCGCCGGTGGCGCGCTGATGCCGCACCTGGACCCGGCATCCGCGCGCCAGCTGCTGGTGGTCGGCTTCATTCTCTGGGGCATGTCGCTGGCCCTGGCCTTCTCGCTGATCACCCTGGTGCTGCTGCGCCTGGCCCTGCACAAGCTGCCGGACACCGACTTCGCCGCCACCAGCTGGCTGCCGCTGGGGCCGCTGGCCACCGGCTGCCTGGGCCTGCTGAGCATGGGCCAGGCGGCACCGGCGGCTTTCGCCGGCACCGCGCTGGCCGGCGCCGCCGAGATCGTCCACGGCTTCGGCCTGGTCGGCGGCCTGGCGCTTTGGGGCGCGGGGCTGTGGTGGCTGGTCATCGCCGTCCTGTTCACCCGCCACTACATCCGCGACAACATGCCGTTCAACCTCGGCTGGTGGGGCTTCACCTTCCCGCTCGGGGTATTCGCCCTGGCCACCTTCGAGCTGCTGCGCCTGACCGAACTGCGCTTCTTCGCCCTGGTCGGCCTGGTGCTGGCGGTGCAGCTGGCGGCGGTCTGGCTGCTGGTGCTGCAGCGCACCCTGCGCGGGGTGTGGCATGGCGAACTGTTCCAGGCGCCCTGCCTGGGCGGGCCGCAGGCGCCGGCGCACGGGGTGTTCAGCGCCGACTGACGATTGCCGCGGGGCGTTCGACCATCTGTCATTGCCCCCGCGGCGCCTGCTGGGCGAAAATACGCGCCTTTTTCCGCCCCCTTCATTCAGAAGCAGCCCCCGCAGGAGATTCAGCGATGCCCAGCCGTCGTGAGCGAGCCAATGCCATTCGTGCCCTCAGCATGGATGCCGTGCAAAAGGCCAACAGCGGCCACCCCGGCGCCCCCATGGGCATGGCCGACATCGCCGAAGTGCTGTGGCGCGACTACCTCAAGCACAACCCGCAGAACCCGAACTGGGCCGACCGCGACCGCTTCGTGCTGTCCAACGGCCACGGCTCGATGCTGATCTACTCGCTGCTGCACCTGACCGGCTACGACCTCGGCATCGACGACCTCAAGCAGTTCCGCCAGCTGCACAGCCGCACCCCGGGCCACCCGGAATACGGCTACACCCCGGGCGTGGAGACCACCACCGGTCCGCTGGGCCAGGGCATCGCCAACGCCGTGGGCTTCGCCATCGCCGAGAAGGTTCTGGGCGCGCAGTTCAACCGTCCCGGCCACGAGATCGTCGACCACTTCACCTACGCCTTCCTCGGCGACGGTTGCATGATGGAAGGCATCAGCCATGAAGTCTGCTCGCTGGCTGGCACTCTGGGCCTGGGCAAGCTGATCGCCTTCTACGACGACAACGGCATCTCCATCGACGGCGAAGTCCACGGCTGGTTCACCGACGACACCCCGGCGCGCTTCGAGGCCTATGGCTGGCAGGTGATCCGCAACGTCGACGGCCACGATGCCGACGAGATCAAGACCGCCATCGAGACCGCGCGCAAGACCAGCGACCGCCCGACCCTGATCTGCTGCAAGACCGTGATCGGCTTCGGCTCGCCGAACAAGCAGGGCAAGGAAGAGTGCCACGGTGCCCCGCTGGGCAACGACGAGATCGCCGCCACCCGCGCCGCCCTCGGCTGGAACCACGGCCCCTTCGAGATCCCGGCCGAGATCTACGCCGAGTGGGACGCCAAGGAAGCCGGCGCCGCCCGCGAAGCCGCCTGGAACGACAAGTTCAGCGCCTACGCCGCTGCCCACCCGGAACTGGCCGCCGAGTTCAAGCGCCGCCTGGCCGGCGAGCTGCCGGCCGACTTCGCCGCCAAGGCCGCCGCCTACGTGCAGGAAGTCGCCGCCAAGGGCGAAACCATCGCCAGCCGCAAGGCCAGCCAGAACGCGCTGAACGCCTTCGGCCCGCTGCTGCCGGAATTCCTCGGCGGCTCCGCCGACCTGGCCGGCTCCAACCTGACCCTGTGGAAGGGCTGCAAGGGCGTGGAAGCCGGCGATGCCGCCGGTAACTACCTGTTCTACGGCGTGCGCGAGTTCGGCATGAGCGCCATCATGAACGGCATCGCCCTGCACGGCGGCTTCATCCCCTACGGCGCGACCTTCCTGATCTTCATGGAATACGCGCGCAACGCCGTGCGCATGTCGGCGCTGATGAAGCAGCGCGTGCTCTACGTGTTCACCCACGACTCCATCGGCCTCGGCGAAGACGGCCCGACCCACCAGCCGATCGAGCAGCTGGCCAGCCTGCGCGGCACGCCGAACCTGGACACCTGGCGCCCGGCCGACGCGGTGGAATCCGCGGTGGCCTGGAAGCATGCCATCGAGCGCAAGGACGGCCCGTCCGCGCTGATCTTCAGCCGCCAGAACCTGCCGCACCAGGCGCGCGACGCCCAGCAGGTCGCCGACATCGCCCGCGGCGCCTATGTGCTCAAGGACTGCGCCGGCGAGCCGGAGCTGATCCTGATCGCCACCGGTTCGGAAGTCGGCCTGGCCGTGCAGGCCTTCGACAAGCTGACCGAGCAGGGCAAGCAGGTCCGCGTCGTGTCCATGCCGTCCACCTCCGTGTTCGATGCGCAGGACGCCGCCTACAAGCAGGCCGTGCTGCCGCTGCAGGTCGGCGCGCGCATCGCCATCGAGGCCTCGCATGCCGACTACTGGTACAAGTATGTCGGCCTGGAAGGCCGCATCATCGGCATGACCACCTTCGGCGAGTCCGCCCCGGCTGCGCAGCTGTTCGAGGAGTTCGGCTTCACTGTCGAGAACATCCTGGAAACCGCCGCCGAGCTGCTGGACGCCTGAGTCACCCCTCTCCCGCTTGCGGGAGAGGGGCAGGGGGAGGGGGCTGCGTTGCTGGCGACCCTCTCCCCATCCCTCTCCCATGAATGGGAGAGGTGGCACACCGCAGACGCCGAGAGAACCCATGCCCAACGCCCGCCCCTACAAAGTCGCCCTCAACGGCTACGGCCGTATCGGCCGCTGCGTGCTGCGCGCCCTGCACGAGCGTGGCGCGGCGGCGGGCTTCGAGATAGTCGCGCTGAACGACCTGGCCGACCAGGCCAGCATCGAGTACCTGACCCGTTTCGACTCCACCCACGGCCGCTTCCCCGGCCAGGTGCAGGTCGACGGCGATTGCCTGCACATCAACGGCGACTGCGTGAAGGTGCTGCGCCAGAGCGAGCCGGAAGGCATCGACTGGGCCGCGCTGGGCATCGACCTGCTGCTGGAGTGCTCCGGCGTCTACCACAGCCGCGTCGATGGCGAGCGGTTTCTTGCGGCCGGCGCGCCGCGGGTGCTGTTCTCCCAGCCGATGGCCAGCGAGGCGGACATCGACGCCACCGTGGTGTTCGGCGTCAACCAGGCCTGCCTGAGCGGCGCGGAGAAGCTGGTGTCCAATGCGTCCTGCACCACCAACTGCGCGGTGCCGCTGCTCAAGCTGCTCAACGAGGCGGTGGGACTGGAGTACGTCTCCATCACCACCATCCACTCGGCGATGAACGACCAGCCGGTGATCGACGCCTACCACCATGAAGACCTGCGTCGCACGCGCTCGGCCTTCCAGTCGGTGATCCCGGTGTCCACCGGCCTGGCGCGGGGCATCGAGCGCCTGCTGCCGGAGCTGGCCGGGCGCATTCAGGCCAAGGCCATCCGCGTGCCGACGGTGAATGTCTCCTGCCTCGACATCACCCTGCAGGTGGCGCGCGACACCAGTGCCGCCGAGATCAACCGCGTGCTGCGCCAGGCTGCCGAGGCCGGTCCGCTGCAGGGCCTGCTGGCCTACACCGAGCTGCCGCACGCCAGCTGTGACTTCAACCATGATGCCCATTCGGCCATCGTTGACGGCAGTCAGACCCGGGTCTCCGGCCCGCGCCTGGTCAACCTGCTGGCCTGGTTCGACAACGAATGGGGCTTCGCCAACCGTATGCTCGACGTCGCGGAACACTTCCTCGCCGTCGCCAATTCCTCCAAGTAACCAGCCCCCGTGAAGGACTGACCATGACCGTTCTGAAGATGACCGATCTCGACCTCGCCGGTAAGCGCGTGCTGATCCGCGAAGACCTCAACGTGCCGGTGAAGGACGGCGTGGTGAAGAGCGACGCGCGCATCCTCGCCTCTCTGCCGACCATCAAGCTGGCCCTGGAGAAGGGCGCTGCGGTGATGGTCTGCTCGCACCTGGGCCGCCCGACCGAGGGCGAGTTCTCCGAGGAGAACAGCCTGGCGCCGGTCGCCGCCTACCTGAGCAAGGCCCTGGGCCGCGACGTGCCGCTGGTCAAGGACTACCTGGGCGGCGTCGAGGTGAAAGCCGGCGAGATCGTGCTGTTCGAGAACGTGCGCTTCAACAAGGGTGAGAAGAAGAACGCCGACGAGCTGGCCCAGCAATACGCCGCCCTGTGCGACGTGTTCGTGATGGACGCCTTCGGCACCGCTCACCGCGCCGAGGGTTCGACCCACGGCGTGGCCAAGTTCGCCAAGGTCGCCTGCGCCGGCCCGCTGCTGGCCGCCGAGCTGGACGCCCTGGGCAAGGCCCTGGGCAACCCGCAACGTCCGATGGCGGCCATCGTCGCCGGCTCCAAGGTGTCGACCAAGCTCGACGTGCTGAACAGCCTGAGCCAGATCTGCGACCAGCTGATCGTCGGTGGCGGCATCGCCAACACCTTCCTCGCCGCGGCCGGCTACAAGGTTGGCAAGTCGCTGTACGAGGCCGATCTGGTCGACACCGCCAAGGCCATCGCGGGCAAGGTCAGCGTGCCTCTGCCGGTCGACGTGGTGGTGGCCAAGGCCTTCGCCGAAGACGCCGAGGCGACCGTGAAAGCCATCGCCGACGTCGCCGACGACGATATGATCCTCGACATCGGCCCGCAGACCGCTGCGCAGTTCGCCGAGCTGCTGAAGTCGTCCAAGACCATCCTGTGGAACGGCCCGGTCGGCGTGTTCGAGTTCGACCAGTTCGGCAACGGCACCAAGGTGCTGGCCCAGGCCATCGCCGAGAGCCCGGCGTTCTCTATCGCCGGTGGTGGCGACACCCTGGCCGCGATCGACAAGTACGGCGTGGGCGAGCAGATCAGCTACATCTCCACCGGTGGCGGCGCCTTCCTCGAGTTCGTCGAGGGCAAGGTGCTGCCGGCCGTGGCAGTGCTGGAACAGCGCGCCCAATAACCCCCTCTCCCGTTTACGGGAGAGGGTTGGGGAGGGCGATGGACTGCACCCTCTCCCCCGGCCCCTCTCCCACGCGTGGGAGAGGGGAGAAAGGCCAACCGGAGAACCACCATGCTGAAACAGGGATGCATCACCCTGGCCCTGGCCGTCCTGCTCGGCGGCTGCGCCAGCCAGTCGGCGCCGAGCGACGAGTGGACCCGCTGGGTCTGCGACAGCCAGGTCGAGGTGCTGTGGCGTCTCGCTGACGCCGATGGCGAGAGCGTGGACCTGCGCCTGGGCGGCGACGATATCGTCCACCGCCTGGTGCAGGAGCCGGCGGCCTCGGGCGTGCTGTACAGCGACGGCAGGCTGGCCTTCCACACCAAGGGCGAGGAAGGCCTGGTCTACCGGGTGGCCGACGACGACCTGATCGGGCGTGGCTGCAAGGCACCCTGATCCATTTTGCTTTGCCCCGGGGATGACCGCTCCTCCCCGGGAACTTGAACCCGGCCCGCCCCTGCGGCAGGCTTGCACAATTCAACGACCCTGATTGGGAGCTTCACAGATGGCACTTATCAGCATGCGCCAGATGCTCGACCACGCCGCCGAATTCGGCTACGGCGTGCCGGCCTTCAACGTCAACAACCTCGAGCAGATGCGCGCCATCATGGAAGCGGCCGACAAGACCGACTCCCCGGTGATCGTCCAGGCTTCCGCCGGTGCCCGCAAATACGCCGGCGCACCCTTCCTGCGCCACCTGATCCTGGCCGCCATCGAGGAATTCCCGCATATCCCGGTGTGCATGCACCAGGACCACGGCACCAGCCCGGACGTGTGCCAGCGCTCGATCCAGCTGGGCTTCAGCTCGGTGATGATGGACGGCTCGCTGAAGGAAGACGGCAAGACCCCGGCCGACTATGACTACAACGTGCGCGTGACCCAGCAGACCGTGGCCTTCGCGCATGCCTGCGGCGTGTCCGTGGAAGGCGAACTGGGCTGCCTGGGCAGCCTGGAAACCGGCATGGCCGGCGAGGAAGACGGCGTCGGCGCCGAAGGCGTGCTGGACCACAGCCAGCTGCTGACCGATCCGGAAGAAGCCGCGGCCTTCGTCAAGGCCACCCAGGTCGATGCCCTGGCCATCGCCATCGGCACCAGCCACGGCGCCTACAAGTTCACCAAGCCGCCGACCGGCGACGTGCTCTCCATCGAGCGCATCAAGGAAATCCACAAGCGCATCCCCAACACCCACCTGGTGATGCACGGCTCCTCCTCGGTGCCGCAGGAGTGGCTGAAGGTGATCAACGAGTTCGGCGGCGACATCAAGGAAACCTACGGCGTGCCGGTCGAGGAAATCGTCGAGGGCATCAAGCACGGCGTGCGCAAGGTCAACATCGACACCGACCTGCGTCTGGCCTCCACCGGCGCCATCCGCCGCATGATGGCCGAGCACCCGAGCGAGTTCGACCCGCGCAAGTTCTTCGCCAAGACCATCGAAGCCATGCGCGACATCTGCATCGCCCGCTACGAAGCCTTCGGCACCGCTGGCAATGCCTCCAAGATCAAGCCGATCTCCCTGGAAGGCATGTACAAGCGCTACGCCAGCGGCGAGCTGGCGGCCAAGGTCAACTAAGCCGCCATGCCGTACCGAAAGCCCCGCTCCGCGGGGCTTTCGCGTCTGAGGGAGGGAACAATGCCGTCACGCACCCTGGCGCTGGGCGCCGTCCTGCTGCTGGCCGGTTGCGCCAGCCAGGCGCCGACCGCCGTGCCGCCGGCCCCGGTCGCCGCGTCGCCGGGGGAGCCGCTGCGCTGCGCCACGCGCGCCGAGTGCACCACCAAGGTCTCGCGCACCCTGCTGTTCGTCTTCGACTACGCCGCCGCCGGAGGCCAGCTGGTGCAGCGCCAGGAGCGCCTGCTGTTCACCCCGCTGGAAGCGCCGCCGAGCGACTGGCCGGCGCTCTCCATCCGCCTGGCCGAGCCGGCGGGTGGCCGTTTCGAGTTCAGCACCGAGTGCCAGGTTGCGCACTGCCGCTACAGCGCCGAGCAGTTGCTGCGGGTCTACCGCAGCTACCTGGCCGAGCGGCCCTGCTCGCTGTTGCTGGACAGCGCCGTGCGGGCCTGCCGGGAGTGACGGCATGACGCCCTTCAAGTACCTCCAGGGCTACCCGCCGCACCTGCAGCAGCAGGTGCTGCAGATGGTCGCCGAGAACCGCCTGGGCGACTATCTGGCCGAGCGCTACCCCCATCGCCACCAGGTGCAGAGCGACAAGGCGCTCTATGGCTACGTGCTCGACCTCAAGCAGGAGTACCTGCGCAGCGCGCCGGCCATCGACAAGGTGCTCTACGACAACCGACTCGACCTCACCCACCGCGCCCTGGGCCTGCACACGGCGATCTCGCGGGTGCAGGGCGGCAAGCTCAAGGCGAAGAAGGAGATCCGCGTGGCCGCGCTGTTCAAGGACGCGGCGCCGGAGTTCCTCAACATGATCGTGGTACACGAGCTGGCGCACCTGAAGGAGGCCGAACACAACAGGGCCTTCTACAAGCTGTGTCAGTACATGCTGCCGGACTACCACCAGCTGGAGTTCGACCTGCGTCTGCACCTGACCTGGCGCGAGCTGCAGGGCGGCGCCTGAGCGAAAACTGAACAGTCCGGCGCAGGCCCCGGCCAGCCTGGGGTGCGGCGGCCGATCCCCCTGTTATCCACAGAGTCATCCCCTGGCTCTGTGCGCAACTCATTGAGAAAAAAGGAAATTGTTTTTCGGCTTGGGCAATCCGACCAGTGTCAGCACCGCCCTGATGGCCAAGGGCTATGGTTAAGGCATAGCCTGGCAAGGGAGCGCTCTCGACACGCACGGCCGCGCTTCATTGCGGAGGTTCACCATGAGCACTGCACCGTCCCCGCTGACCTGCGAACAGCTGAGCAGCTTCAGCCCGATGGATTTCCTCACCCCGCACTACCGCCAGCAGCTGCATGCCAGCCTCACCTACCTGCAGCGCCCGGCCGGCACCCCGCTGTTGCACAAGGGCGAGCGCTCGGTGGCCCAGTATTACCTGCTGGAAGGCCGGGTCAGCGTGGACAGCGGCAACGGCAAGCAGTCCATCGAGAGCGGCTCGCCGCAGGCCCACCTGCCGCTCAACCCGGGGCAGCACAACCCTTCCAGCGTACGCGCGCTCACCGACGTGCGCCTGTTCGCCGTCGAGCGCCAGCTGCTGGAGCGCCTGCTGGGCTGGAGCCAGGAGGCGGCCTACCAGGTCAGCAGCCTGGGCGAGATGCAGGTGGAGGAACAGGACGCGGACGACTGGCTGGCGCGCCTGCTCGGCACGCCGCTGTTCGGCCGCCTGCCGCCGTCGCACCTGCATGCCCTGCTGGCGCGCTTCGAGTACGTCGAGGCCAGGGCCGGCGAGCGGGTCGTCGGCTATGGCGAGCCGGGCGAGCACTTCTTCGTGCTCAAGCGCGGCCGCGCCCAGGTCAGCCTGCCCTCCGCCTACCGCGAGCAGCCGGCCCTGGTGCTGGAGCGTGGCGACTTCTTCGGCGAGGAGGCGCTGGTCAGCGGCGCGGTGCGCTCGGCCAGCGTGACCATGCTGGAGGATGGCGAGCTGGCGCGCCTGCACCGCGACGACTTCGTCGAGCTGGTGCGGCCGACCCTGATCCCGCGCATCAGCACGCACGACCTGCAGCAGCTGAGCCAGCAGGGGCAGCGCCCGCACCTCCTGCTGGACGTGCGCCTGGCCGTGGAGTACCGCCTCGGCCACCTGCCGGAGAGCCTCAACCTGCCGGTGGCCAACCTGCGCACCCATGCCGACAGCCTCGACCGCGCCACCTGCTACGTGGTCACCCCGGAAGGCGGCATCCGCAGCGAACTGGCCGTGCACCTGCTCAACCAGCTGGGCTTCGACGCCTACCTGCTGGAGGGCGGCCAGTCGGCGGCAGCCTGATCACTCCACCCGCAGCACTGCCCAGGTGTGCGCGCCGATCTGCACGCTGTCGCCCGGGCCCTGCCCGAGCAGCTGACGGCCGAGCGGGGCGTGCGGCGTGATCAGGGTGATGGCCACGCCCTCGGCCTGCAGCTTCAGGCCGGCGCCGTCGGGGCCCAGCAGCAGGCACTGCTCGCGTCCTGCGGCGGCCAGCCAGATCAGCGCGCCGAGCTGGATGCCCTGCGCCTCGTCGTAGGGGCGCGGCGCCAGGGCGCGCCAGGCGGCCAGGGCGGCGCGGATCTCGGCGGCGCGGCGCGACTGCCCGGCGGCCAGGTAGGAGGCCTCCAGGCCGCGGGTGTCGTACTTGTTCTCGGCCTTGCTTTCTTCGTGGGTGGCGGCTTGGCGCGCGCTCTCGGCGGCCGCGACCAGCAGGGCCAGGTCGGCTTCGAGGCGGGCGCAGACCAGCTGCTGGAGGGCGTGTTTGTCCATGCTCGGGCGTCGTGCAACGGGGCGGCCAGGGTAGCAGAGCCGCGCCGTGCCCGCTGCCCGCGCCCGACTAGACTGTGGAAGTGTCTGCCCAGCCCAGGTGAAACCGCGATGTGCACTGCCCGCTGGCGTTGGCTGGGATGCCTGTTCGCCCTGAGCCTGTTCCCCGGCCTGCAGGCTGCGCCGCTGCAGCTGTATACCGAGGAGTACCCGCCGCTGAACTTCGCCCGCGACGGCCGCCCCGTGGGCCTGGCCGTCGACCTGGTGCGCGAGATTCTCGAGCGCACCGGCCAGCGCGCGCAGATCTCGGTGGTGCCCTGGGCGCGCGGCTACCAGGCGGCCAGCAGCGAGCCCGACAGCGGCCTG
Organism: Pseudomonas alcaligenes; assembly: GCF_041729615.1. Classification (NCBI taxonomy): domain Bacteria; kingdom Pseudomonadati; phylum Pseudomonadota; class Gammaproteobacteria; order Pseudomonadales; family Pseudomonadaceae; genus Aquipseudomonas; species Aquipseudomonas alcaligenes. The sequence continues at coordinate 2,763,141 of NZ_CP154874.1, forward strand.
TTCGTCACCATGCGCACCGCCGAGCGCGAGCCGCTGTTCAAGTGGGTCGGGCCGGTGGCGGTGGTGGTCACCAGCTTCTACGCGCTCAGGGGTTCGGGCATCCGCATCGACAGCCTGGAGGATGCCGCGCGGGTCGGCACGGTCGCCGTGCCGCGGCAGTGGTACAGCTACCAGGCACTCGAGGCGCGCGGCCTGGACAACCTGTACGGAGTGATCGGTCCGCAGCAGATGATGAGCATGCTGCGCCACGGCCGGGTACCGGTGGTGGTGGCCGACAACGTGACCCTGGAGAGCCTGCTGGCCCTGGGCGGGCTGCGCCCGGAGCAGGTCGAGCCGCTGTATGGCTTCCTGCGCAGCGAAGCCTACATCGCCTTCTCGCCGAGTACCGCGGACGCCGTGGTGTGCGACTGGCAGCAGGCGCTGGATTCGATGAAGGCCGACGGCAGCTTCGCCCTGATCTACCGGCGCTGGTTGCCGGGGCAGGAGCCGCCGGCCGAGCTGCTCAGGCCCGCTGCGGCCTTACCCTGACCGCCCAGAGCACGCCGACGATCAGCAGGGCGATGCCGGCCAGGGTCAGCGGCGCCGGCCACTGGCCGCGCAGGATGAAGGCATAGGCCAGTGCCGCCAGGGTCTCGAAGACGATCAGCTGGCCGGCCAGCGAGGTCGGCAGGCGCTGGCTGGCCTCGTTCCAGCACAGGGTGCCGACCCAGGAAGCGAGCAGGGCGATGACCAGCATCAGGGCGATGAACTGCTCCGGGCGCGGCCCCAGCGGCATGGCGAAGTCGCTGCCGCTGGCGGCCATGCCGGCCCACAGCAGGGCATAGCCGAGCAGGGCCATGGGCAGGGTCACCAGGCCCTGGGCGGTGGCCCAGGTGCGTGGGCTGCGCCCGGGATGGTCACGCAGCCAGTCGGCGTTGCGCAACGGGTACCAGGTCCAGCAGGCCACGGCGATCACCGCCAGCAGCGCGCCGCTGGCGTAGCGGCCCCAGTCGGTATTGCCGGCGGCGCTCAGGGCCTGCAGCTCGGCCTGGTTGACGCAGGCGATGCCGGCGCCGATCAGCCCCAGCGAGGGCAGCATCCGGGCCCAGGGCAGACGGCCGTCGCGCTCGACGTTGCGCAGGTTGGCGGCGATGGCGATGACCACCGGCAGGGTGCCGATGATCATGGTCGGCAGCGGCCCGCCGGCGCGCTGGATGGCGCTGGCCAGGCACAGGTAGTAGAGCAGGTTGCCCACCGCCGACAGCTTCAGCGCCTCCAGCCAGTCGCTGCGCGACAGCTGGCGCAGGCGCGCGCGGTCGAGCCAGGCCAGAGGCAGGGCGATCAGGCCGAAGGCCAGGTAGCGCCCGACCGATTGCAGGGCGGCCGGGTATTCCGGCAGCAGCAGCGGGCCGACGAATACCAGCCCCCACATCATCCCGGCGATCAGGGCGAACAGCGTACCCATCCACATGACAAGACTCCTCGTAGCCATCGCGGGTCAGTGTGGCTGCCCGGCGCGCGGCCGTCTTGAACGCTCTTGCTCAGGTGCGGCGCATGCCGACGTGCGGGATGTCGTCTTCCAGGTACGGCGCGGTCACCGCGACGAAGTCATAGCGGCCGTAGTAGCCCTGCAGGTGGGCTTGCGCCGAGAGGTAGATCGGCAGTCCGGGCCAGCGCTGCAGGCAGGCCGCCACGGCGCGCTCCATCAGCTGGTGGCCGAGGCCGCTGCCGCGCGCCTCGGGGGCGATCACCACGCGGCCGATCACCGCCTCGCCGCCCTGGGTCGCCGGGTCGAGCAGGCGCAGGTAGGCCAGCAGCCGCTCGTCCTGCCAGGCCAGCAGGTGGCAGGTATCGCAGAGCAGGTCCTGGCCATCGACGTCCTGGTAGGGGCAGTGCTGCTCGACCACGAAGACGCGCGAGCGCAGTTCGAGCAGGGCGTACAGCTCGCGCTTGTCCAGGTCGCTGTGGTGCTTGAGGTGCCAGGTCAGTTGCATGTCGGAGTGCTCGCAGGGGCGTGTGGGGCGGTCGCGGCGAGCTTGCCGAGCAGCCACTGCAGGCCGGCCAGGTGCTGCTGGTCGTGGCTGCACAGGTAGTGCAGCAGGCTGCGCAGGGTCAGCTCGCCGTAGCCCTCGAAGCGGGCCGGGCGCTGCAGCTGGGCCGCGTCGAGCGTGCCGAGCAGCGCCAGGGTCTCGCGCCGGGCGCGGTGGAACTCGGCCAGCACCGAGTCGGCATCCGCCTCGGCGTAGCGGCGTGCGCGGGCCATGGCCGCGCCGTCCAGCGAGAGCAGCAGCGGGTTGTCTTCGCTGAGGGTGCGGCGGATGCGCAGCTGGTAGCCCTCCACCTCGATGTCGCGCACATGGCAGAGCTGTTCGATGGCGCTGAAGGGCTCGCTGGGGATGCCCTCCCAGGACGCCGGCCGCCAGTGCCGGCAGGCGACGGGGAAGGCAGCGAAGTGGGCCTGCAGCTGGTCGGGAAAGACGGCGAGGGCGTTCAGGGTGAGGCTGAGCATGGCGCTGCTCCGGCGGACAGAGTTCCCATGCTGGCACGGCGCGGGCCGCGCCGCGCGATACAGATGGCGAGAAAATCGGGGCGGCAGTCAGGCCGCGTCGCGCCAGATGCGGAGGGCGGCGAACAGGTCGTCGGCTTCGCCGCAGCGCTCGATCAGCTCGGCGCGGCTCTCCAGCAGATGCTCGAGGAAACGCCCCACGAAGTCCCGCTGCGCCTGGCTGAAGGCCAGCACATGGCGGTTCTGCGGGCCGTCGTAGCTGAGATGGAAGAGGAACTGGCCGATGTAGGAACTCTGCTCGTCGCTCTCCAGGCACAGGCGCACCAGCGCCGGGAAGTAGTAGCCCAGGCCCTCGGGAGTGACGAAGCACAGCGGGTCCCAGCCGGGGTTGCCCAGCTCGCGCAGGCCGATGCCGTCGATGCTTGCGTTGAGCAGCGTCTGGTCGTGCTCGCAGCATTCATCGCAGTGCCGGTAGTCGGTGAAGTGTGCGGGCCTGGGCGCGGCGAACAGCGCCTTGGCCTCTTCCAGCCAGTTCATGGTAGGCATGTGTGATGGAGGGCTTGGCCCATCATAGACGTCCGAGCTGCCGGCAGCACCTACACTGCTTCTGGGGGGCTAGGAGGTGTGCCTTGGCGGTCGAGGTTTCGGACTATTCGATCTACCGGCGGGTGGTGTCGCAGCTGATGCAGGGCCAGGAACAGCTGCCCAGCCTGCCGGCGCTGACCCTGGAGATCCGCCGGGCGCTGAGCGACGGCCAGGTCAGCCTGGGCGCACTGGCGCGCCTGGTCAGCCGCGACCCGGCGCTGGCCGCGCTGCTGATGAAGCACGCCTCCTGCGCCCTGTATCGCCACCCGGTGGCGCCGCGCACCCTGCAGGAAGTGATAGTGCTGCTCGGCGTGGGCGAGGTCGATCGCATCACCATGGTGCACAGCATCAAGAGCCTGTTCACCCTGCACAGCCCGGCGCACAAGCGCCTGTTCATGGAGGTCTGGGAGCGCCTGGTGCTCAAGGCCAGCACCTGCGCCATGCTCGCCCGCCTGCTCGGCCAGGTGGCGCCGGAGCACGCCCTGCTGGCCAGCCTGCTCAGCGAGGTGGGCACCCTGGCCGTGCTCTCGGCGTTCAAGGACGAGGCGCAGATTCCCTCCGGCGAGCTGTACTACAAGTTGTGCCGCGAATACAGCAAGTCGCTGGGGGTGATAGTGCTGAAGAAGTGGGCGGTGGACGACGAGTACATCGGGGTGATCCGTGGCGCCGGCAACTGGGGCGCCAGCAACGGATGGGAGCTGGAGCTGATCGATCTGGTCAACCTGGCCCTGTTCCATGCCATCAAGGAGCGCGATGCCCTGGCCGAGCTGCCGCAGCTGGTGGAGCTGGCGGCCTACCACAAGCTGCGGCCGCCGCTGAACTTCATCGGCGACAACGGCGAGCTGGAGCTGGTGGTCAGCCACCGCGCGGACATCCACGCCATCGCCGCCACCCTGCGCTGAGCTGGCGGCCGCGGCGCGCGCGCCTGGCGCCGTCGGTCTGCCGGGTTGCCGCCTGGCCTGCTAAGGTCGTGCTGCACCGCTACCGCCACGAGAGCCCGCCATGTCCGCACCCTGCATCCTGATCCCCCTGCCGCGCCGCGATTTCGATCCCAGCGAGGCCGCCCTGGCCTGGCGCCAGCTGCGCCGGGCCGGCTACCGGGTGTGCTTCGCCACTCCGGACGGCCAGCCGGCGGAGCCGGACCCGCAGATGCTCAGCGGCGAGGGCCTGGATGCCTGGGGCCTGGTCCCCGGCCTGCGCCGGCTCCGGCTGCTCGGCCTGCTGCTGCGCGCCAACGGCGCGGCGCGTGCGGCCTGCGCCGAGATGCTGGAGGACCCGGACTACCGGCAGCCGCTGCGCCACGAGGGCTTGCGCGTCGAGGACTTCGCCGGCCTGATGCTGCCCGGCGGGCACTGGGCCCGCGGCATGCGCGAGTACCTGGAGAGCAAAAGCCTGCAGGCCCTGGTCGCGGCTTTCTTTGCCGCCGACAAGCCGGTGGCGGCGGTCTGCCACGGCGTGCTGCTGGCGGCGCGCAGCCAGGGCGCGGACGGCCGCTCGGTGCTGCACGGGCGCAAGACCACCGGCCTGACCTGGAAGATGGAGAAGACCGCCTGGGACCTGACCCGCTTCTACGGCCGCTGGTGGGACGGCGACTACTACCGCACCTATTCCGAGGCGCGGGGCGAGCCGGCCGGCTACATGAGCGTGCAGGGCGAGGTGGGCCGACTGCTGGCCAGCCCGGCGGATTTTCTCGATGTGCCGCGCGACGCCCCCGACTTCTGGCGCAAGACCAGCGGCCTGCACCGCGACACGCCCGACGACAGCCGCCCGGCCTGGGTGGTGCGCGACGGCAACTATGTCTCCGGGCGCTGGCCGGGCGACATGCACGAGCTGATGCGGCGCTTTATCGAGCTGCTGCCGACGGCGTAGCCCGGATGCAATCCGGGAATACAGGTAGCACCGCCCCCGGATTGCATCCGGGCTACGTACTGCCCAGGCCGTAGGCGTCCCTGTAGGCGCGAGTTCTGCGGCGCCCGTGTCTGTCTATCGTAGGGTGGGTAAGACCCGGGCAGCGGTCAACGCGGGTATCACTCCTGCGCGGTGCTAGACAAACTGCGCGGCGGCATGCGCCGAGGCCCAGGCCCACTGGAAGTTGAAGCCGCCCAGGTGGCCGGTGACGTCCAGCACCTCGCCGATGAAGTACAGGCCCGGCGACTTCTGCGATTCCATGGTCTTCGACGACACCTCGCGGGTGTCGATGCCGCCCAGGGTCACCTCGGCGGTGCGGTAGCCCTCGGTGCCGGCCGGCACCAGGGTCCACTCGGCCAGTTTCTGCGCCACTGCCTCCAGCTCCGCCGGCGTGTACTGCTTGAGCGGCTTGCTGACGAACCACTGCTCGGCCAGCAGGCCGGCCATCTTCTTGGTGAACAGCTCGGCCAGCAGGGTCTTCAGCTCGCTGTTCGACCGTTCGCGCTGCTGTGCCGCCAGCCATTCGGGCAGGTCGATGTGCGGCAGCAGGTTGATGCTGATGGCATCGCCCGGCTGCCAGTACGAGGAGATCTGCAGGATCGCCGGGCCGCTCAACCCCCTGTGGGTGAACAGGATGTTCTCCTTGAAGCTGACCCCGTTGCAGCTGACCACGCAGTCCTCCACCGAGGTGCCGGACAGCTCGGTGCACAGCGCCTTGAGCTGTGGCTCGGTGATGGTGAAGGGCACCAGGCCGGCGTGGGTCGGCAGCAGGGTATGGCCGAACTGCCTGGCCACCTGGTAGCCGAAGCCCGTGGCGCCGAGGGTGGGGATGGACAGGCCGCCGGTGGCGATCACCAGCGACTCGCAGCTGAACTCGCCGGCGCTGGTGCGCAGGGCATAGCCGTTCGCGGTCTTGTCGATGGTCTCGACCGCAGTATCCAGGCGCAGGTCGACGCCGTGCTCGTCGCACTCGGCCAGCAGCATATTGAGGATGTCGCTGGCCTTGCGGTCGCAGAACAGCTGGCCGAGTTTCTTCTCGTGGTAGGGCACGTCGTGCTTGACCACCAGCTCGACGAAGTCCCACTGGCTGTAGCGGGCCAGGGCCGACTTGCAGAAGTGCGGGTTGTGCGAGAGGAAGTTGGCCGGCTCGCAGTACATGTTGGTGAAGTTGCAGCGCCCGCCGCCGGACATGAGGATCTTCTTGCCCGGCTTGTTGGCGTGGTCCAGCAGCAGCACGCCACGCCCGCGCGCGGCGGCCTTGGCCGCGCACATCAGGCCGGCGGCGCCGGCGCCGATGATGATGACCGGGAAGAAGGACAAGGGCTGTACCTCGGGACTGTGCGGAAGGGGCGCATTCTAGCGGAAAGCGTTGCCAAGCCTGAGGGCCGTCGTCGTGTGGCTTGGATGCCATCTGGAAACTGGCAGGCCCGCCCCCGGATTGCATCCGGGCTACGCCGGCTGGTGCGGTGACCCTCTCCCCAGCCCTCTCCCATAAATGGGAGCGGGGGCAACAGCGGCACCGTGCAATTCGTCACCCCTGGCCCGTTTAGGGGGGCGAGGGTGACTCAGGCCGCCTGGGCCTCGCCGGGCTGCGGTACCTGCTTCTGCAGGTGCGCCACCAGGGTGCGCAGTGGCGCCAGTTGGCGGCAGATCAGGCCGAGCTGCACCTGCACCAGGCGGTGGCCTTCGTCCATCTCCTCCGGCAGCTGCTCCAGCTCTTCGGCCAGGCGCTGGTCGGTCTCGTCGTACACCGCCACCGGCTGGTTGTCGCGCAGGCAGGCGGCGATGGCCTCCAGGCTCTGGCTGATATGGGCCACGGCGCGCTCGTGCAGGGCGTCGCTGGCGTCGTCGGCCAGGCTCGCGCGGTGCGCGCCGAGGGCCGAGAGGTAGCTGAGCAGGGTGTGCGACAGCACCAGGAAGCGGAAGCCGGTCTCGGCGTCCTTCCTGAAGTGGCCGGGCTCCAGCAGCATGTTGGCCAGGGTGGTGGACAGCGCCGCGTCGGCGTTGTGCGCGTTGCGCCGGGCCAGGCGGTAACTCAGGTCGTCGCGGGCGCCGGACTCGTACTGCTGCATGATCTGCAGCAGGTAGCGGCTGTTGCTGCTGAGGGTGCTGGCCAGCACCTGGTTGAGCTTGCGGCCCTGCCAGTCGGGCAGGATCAGGAACACCGCCAGGCCGGCGATCACCGTGCCCAGCACGGTATCCACCAGGCGCGGCCAGAGCAGGGTGTAGGCGTCGCTGATCTGGTTGAAGCAGAGCACCACCACCAGGGTCATGGCGGTGGTGGCCAGGGTGTAGCGGTCGACCCGGTTGGTGAAGAACACCACCCCTGCGGCCACGGCGAACAGCGACTGCAGCAGCGGGTCGGGGAACAGGCGGATCAGCGCCCAGCCCAGCACCAGGCCGAGCAGGGTGCCGCTGACCCGCTGCACCAGGCGCAGGCGGGTGGCGCCGTAGCTGGGGCGGCAGACGAACAATGTGGTGAGCAGGATCCAGTAGCCCTGCTGCGGGTGGATCCAGTGCAGCAGGCCATAGCCGGCGAGCAGGGCGACGGACAGGCGCAGGGCGTGGCGGAACACCAGGCTGGTCGGGGTGACGTGCTGGCGCAGGCGCTCGAAGGCGTCCTTCAGGCTCTGCGGCGAGCGATCGAGCAGGGCGCTGTCCTGCTCGTCGGCCAGGGCATCCGGGTTGCTGGCGCTGGTCAGCTTGCGCTCCAGGCTGGCCAGGTTGCCCGCCAGGGCGCCGAGGGCGCGCAGCAGGCGGCGCCAGGCCGGGTTGTTCTGCTCGCGCAGGTAGGCCATGGAGGCGTCCAGCTCGGCCATGGCCTGGCTGTTGTCGTTGTAGTCGAACGGCTGGCGCAGGCGGATGGCCCGGCCCAGGGCCTGGCAGGCCTTGCCCTGCTGGCTCAGCAGGCGGCCGCAGCGGAACATCACGTCGCTGTGGAAGAAGGCCTCGGCCAGGGCGTTGTAGGGGTAGTGCGAGGAGCTGGCGCGCTCGTGGATGTCCTGGGCGATGAAGTACAGCTTGAGGTAGCGGTTGATCTTCTGCCCGCTGCGCTTGCGGCTCATGCGGTTGAGGATGATGTCCTTGGCCTGGTTCAGCGCCGTCACCACCCGGCCGTTCTGCCGCGCCAGCTCCAGGCGGCGGGCCTCGATGTCGAGCTTGCGCACCGGTTCGAACAGCGAGGCCTTCAGGCGCAGGTAGGCGCCCAGCTCCTCGAACACCCGCGCCAGTGCCTGCTGCACCGGCTGCTGGCTGAACAGCGCACTCCACAGGATGCCGAGCAGGCCGTACCAGGCGGCGCCGGCGATCAGCAGCAGTGGCTCCTGCCAGAAGCCGCCGGCCAGGCCGGCGCGGTGCTCCAGGCCGATGGCGGTGTAGATGGCCAGGATCAGGGTGGCCTGAGCCACCGCCGCGTAGCGCTCGCCAATGCCGCCGAGCAGGGTCATGGCGAAGGCCGCCAGCGCCAGGCCGCTGCCGAACAGCCAGGGATAGGGGAACAGCAGCTGCACCGACACGGCGGTGGCGGCGAAGCAGACCAGGGTGACCAGCAGGGCCTGGGTGCGGCCGCGCCAGTGGTCGTCGCTCTCGGCCAGGGCGCTGGCGATGCAGCCGAGGAACAGCGGAATGACGAAGGCGATGCGGTCCAGGTACCAGCACAGCGCCATGGCGCCGGCCAGGGCGATGAATACGCGCACGCCGTAGGTGAACTTCTCGCGCGCCCAGAGCTGGCGCCAGGTGTGTTGCAACGATGAGGGCATGGGGCGAACGGCTACCCGCGAGCAATGAGGTGGTTTGCCGAAGAAGACGGCGATGGTGGTGCGCGAGGCACCATTTTATTGACCTTTCGCTCAGAGGATAGTCCGCCGCAACCGGCAATGAAAACGGGCCCGTGGAGCCAGGCTGCTCGGTCGTAGCCCGGATGCAATCCGGGAAACAGGCAGCTCCGCTCCCGGATTACATCCGGGCTACAGTGCTTGCTGTGGATGGCGCAGTCGCTTCTGCCGCGCCATGAAAAAACGGGCCCGCAGGCCCGTCCGGATCAGCTTGGCTGGTGCTCAGTCGTCACCGTCGTCATCGTCGGCGCCGTCGACCTTCATGCCCAGCTCCTTGATCTTGCGCGTCAGGGTGTTGCGGCCCCAGCCCAGCAGCACGGCGGCGTCGCGGCGGCGGCCGGCGGTGTGCTTGAGCGCGGTCTCGATCATGATCCGCTCGAAGGCCGGCACGGCGCTGTCCAGCAGGCTGGACTGGCCGCGCGCCAGGGCCTGGTCGGCCCACTGGCGCAGGCCCTGCTCCCAGTTGGCGGCCGGGGCGTTCTCCTGCGGCTGGGTCAGCAGCTCCGGCGGCAGGTCGTCGATGTGCACCTCGCGACCGGAGGCCATCACGGTGATCCAGCGGCAGGTGTTCTCCAGCTGGCGCACGTTGCCCGGCCAGGGCAGGTGCTTGAGGTAGTCCTCGGTCTCGCTCTTCAGCAGCTTGGGCTCCACCGCCAGTTCCTGGGCGGCGCGGGCGAGGAAGTGGCGGGCCAGGGTGGGGATGTCCTCGCGGCGGTCGGCCAGGCGCGGGATGTGGATGCGGATGACGTTGAGGCGGTGGAACAGGTCCTCGCGGAACTTGCCGGCCTGTACCAGGGATTCGAGGTTCTGGTGGGTGGCGGCGATGATGCGCACGTCGACCTTCACCGGGGTGTGGCCGCCGACCCGGTAGAACTCGCCGTCGGCCAGCACGCGCAGCAGGCGGGTCTGGGTGTCGGCCGGCATATCGCCGATCTCGTCGAGGAACAGGGTGCCGCCGTCGGCCTGCTCGAAGCGGCCGCGACGCTGGTTGGCGGCGCCGGTGAAGGCGCCCTTTTCGTGGCCGAACAGTTCCGACTCCATCAGGTCCTTCGGGATGGCCGCCATGTTCAGCGCGATGAACGGCGCGGCCGCGCGCGGGCTGTGGCGGTGCAGGGCGTGGGCGACCAGCTCCTTGCCGGTACCGGATTCGCCGTTGATCAGCACGGTGATGTTGGAGTGGGACAGGCGGCCGATGGCGCGGAACACCTCCTGCATCGCCGGCGCCTCGCCGATGATCTCCGGGGTGCGCGACAGCGCGGCCGGCGCCTCCAGGCTCTGCTGCTCCTGGGCGTGCTGGTTGGCGCGCTTGACCAGCGACACCGCCTCGTCGACGTCGAACGGCTTGGGCAGGTACTCGAAGGCACCGCCCTGGTAGGAGGCCACCGCGCTGTCCAGGTCGGAATGGGCGGTCATGATGATCACCGGCAGGCGCGGGTGCATGTCGCGGATCCGCGCCAGCAGGTCGAGGCCGCTGGCGCCGGGCATGCGGATGTCGGAAATGATCACGTCCGGCTGCTGGCGGCTCAGCTTGCTCAGCACGCCATCGGCGCTGTCGAAACTCTGGGTGGTCATGCCCTCCTGCTGCAGGGCCTTCTCCAGGACCCAGCGGATGGAGCGGTCGTCGTCGACGATCCAGACGGTTTCACTGCGGCTCATGGCTGTGTAGCTCCTTGGTCCAGGGGCAGGAAGATCGAGAACACGGTGTGGCCGGGGTGGCTCTCGCATTCGATCAGGCCCTGATGCTGGCTGATGATGTTCTGGGTGATGGCCAGGCCCAGACCGGTGCCGTCCGGGCGGCCGCTGACCATGGGATAGAAGATGGTTTCCTGCAGCTCCGGCGGGATGCCCGGGCCGTTGTCGATGATCTCCATCTTCACCACCAGGCGGTGGCGGGTGTGGCCGATGGTGAACTGGCGCAGGGTGCGGGTGCGCAGGCTGATGCGGCCCAGGCGCAGGTCACTCTGCGCGGACAGTGCCTGCAGGGCGTTGCGCACGATGTTGAGCACGGCCTGGATCAGCTGCTCGCGGTCGATCAGCAGGTCGGGGATGCTCGGGTCGTAGTCGCGCACCAGGGTGATGCTGCCCTGGGCCTCGGCCTCGATCAGGTTGGCGACCCGCTCCAGCACTTCGTGAATGTTGGTCATGGCGAGGCTCGGCAGCTTGTTCGAGCCGAGCATGCGGTCGACCAGGTTACGCAGGCGGTCGGCTTCCTCGATGATCACGTTGGTGTAGTCGCGCAGGCCTTCGTCCGGCAGTTCGCGGGCCAGCAGCTGGGCGGCGCCGCGAATGCCGCCGAGCGGATTCTTGATCTCGTGGGCCAGGCCGCGCACCAGCAGCTTGGTGGTCTCCTGCTTGGACAGCTGCGCCTCTTCCTTGGTGATGCGCAGCAGGCGGTCGCGCGGGTGCACTTCCAGCAGCAGCAGGGTCTGGCCGCGGTTGAGGATGGGCGTCACCGCGTAGTCGACGGTGATGGTCTGGCCGGCCAGCGAGGTGAGCATGGCCTCGCGCTTGGTGAAGGGATGGGCATGCTCTACCGCCTGGCGCAGCGAGTGCAGCGCTTCCGGTGACTCGGTGAACAGCTCGCTGATGAACTGGCCGTGGCTGCGCTGGCCGCTGACCGCCAGCAGCATCTCGGCGGCCGGGTTCATGTACTCTAGGCACAGCTCGGCGTTGAGCAGGATGGTCGCGGTGGTCAGGTTGTCCAGCAGCAGTCGGTGCAGCGCGTCGTTGATCATGGCAGGGTCCTGGCAATGACCGGGAAAATGCAAAAAGCAAACCAAGGCCCCGAAAAGACGCGCGGCAGTGGCCGATGCGGCCCGTCCGGCCGCCTTTCAGCGCAGCCGGCCGGGTGCTCGGTGAACCAAAACAGGGAGAGTATAGAAATCGGTGCAGGCTTATGCACCGAATTGGTGCGGCAAGGCGATCAGATGAAGGGCACCAGGGGGATGTCCTTCGGCGGGTCCTTCGGCTTGTCCTCGATGGGGCATTCCGGGCGTACGCCCCAGTCCTTCTTCTTGCACGGGCTGGCGGTGCGCTTCTCGGCCAGGGAGATGCGCTTCATGTGGAAGGGCTGCGCCGGGGTGCGCTCGACGATGCGCCCGCGGGCGTCGAGGATCTCCACCGAGATCTGGTGGGTGCCGCGGTCGATGTTCTGCAGCGGGAACACCGGGCTGCGCCCCGCTTCCCCCCAGGGCTGGCCGTCGAGGATCAGGCGGTAGCGGTGGCCGGGGTGCAGGGTCGGGTCGCTGCTGGCGGTGACGATCAGCTTGCCGGTGGTGTCGCGAATCACCGCGTCGGGTTCCGGTACCAGGATGCGCAGCAGGTCGTAGCCGGGTTCCGCCGCCAGGGGCGGTTCGCTGGCCGGGCTGGCCTGGGCGGCCGGCGACGAGGGCATCTGGTTGCCGGGTGCCAGTTCGATGCGCTCGGCCTCGCCCGAGGGTGGCTGGTCGGTGAAGACCCGGTTGCCGTCGGCGTCGATGTAGGTGTAGACGCCGGCGCTGGCGTGGAGACAGCAAAGGCCGAGCAGCATGCAGGACAGGTAGCGGAGCATGGGTAACCTTGCGCTGGATCAGGGGGTCGGCTTGGGTGTAGGGGGCGGTGGTCGCAATGCCGGGCTGCTGGTGTTCACCCGTTGCACGGTGAAGGTCACGCTGGCGCTGCGCTGCAGCGACTGGCCGCCACTGAGCACCTCGACGGCCAGGCTGTGTTCGCCGCGGTCGACATTTACCAGCTGCAGGCGCGGCACGTTGCTCGGCTGGCCGTAGGGCTGGCCGTCCAGCAGCAGGCGCAGGCTGTGCCCGGGCTGCAGGCGCGGGTCGATCTGCACGCCGACGCTGAAGGTGCCGTTGTTGGCACGCAGGGCCTCCTCGCTGGGCAGGTCGGTCAGCGCCAGCACCCCATAGGGCTGGGCGCTGGCGGCAGGGGCAGCGGTCGGCGCAGCGGACTCGACGGGCTGTGCCTGCACCGTGTTGGTCGGCGGCAGCTCGACGGTTTCCGCCGCCTGGCCTTCCGGCGGCTGGTTGGTGAACACCGTGTTGCCGTTGGCGTCGGTGTACTTGTAGATCTGCGCCGCGGCGGGCAGGGCCAGGGCGCAAAGCAGGCAGGCGGTGAGCAGGCGCATCGGGTGGCTCCTGAATGATCCTGCGGCAAGGGTTGCACCGGTGCGCCCGCCTGGCAAGTGCGGGCTGCGATGGGCGTGGCCCAGCGCAACAAAGTCGCTCAGCGCGGGCTGCCCAGGCACTCCAGCAGGGCGGCGTGCCAGTCTGGCAGGCGGATGTCCCAGGCTTGCTGCAGGCGCGTGCAGTCCAGGCGTGAGTTGAGCGGCCGACGAGCCGGGGTCGGGTAGTCGCTCGAGGCGATAGGCTCAAGGCGGGCGCAGGGCTTGCCCTGCTGGCGCAGCTGCGCGGCGATGGCCTCGGCGAAGCCGAACCAGGAAGTCTCGCCCTGGCCGGTCAGGTGATAGGTGCCCCAGGGGCCGGCTTGCCCGTTGCGCCAGTGCTGGATCAGCTCGGCGGTGGCCCGGGCGATGCTGCCGGCCCAGGTCGGTGCGCCGATCTGGTCGGCCACCACGCGCAGCTCCTCGCGTTCCTGCAGCAGGCGCTGCATGGTCAGCAGGAAATTCCGGCCATGCAGCGAGTAGACCCAGCTGGTGCGCAGGATCAGGTGCTGGCCGCCGACCGCGCGGATCGCCTCCTCGCCGGCCAGCTTGCTGCGGCCATAGACGCCGAGCGGGTTGGGGCGGTCGTCCTCGTCATAGGGCGCCGACTTGCTGCCGTCGAAGACGTAGTCGGTGGAGTAGTGGATCAGCGGGATGCCCAGCGCCAGAGCCTCTTCGGCCAATACGCCGGGGGCGGTGGCGTTGATCGCGAAAGCCGACTCGGGCTCGCTCTCGGCCTGATCGACAGCGGTATGCGCAGCGGCGTTGATCAGCAGATCCGGGCGACTGCGGCGTACTGCGCTACGGATGGCGGCGCCGTCACCGAGATCGAGCTCGGCCTGGCCCAGCACCAGCAGTTCGGCCTGTCCGCCCAGCGCCAGCTGCAGCTCGCGGCTGACCTGGCCATGGCGCCCGGTGATCAGGATCTTCATGGGAACAGCTCCGCCTCCTGCAGGCTCAGGCCGGCCTGATCCTTGGCCGAGAGCTGGGGCACGCCACCGTACTGCCAGTCGATGGCCAGTGTCGGGTCGTCCCAGCGGATGCAGCGTTCGTGGGCCGGCGCATAGTAATCGGTGGTCTTGTAGAGGAACTCGGCATAGTCGCTGAGTACCACGAAACCATGGGCGAAACCCTCCGGAACCCAGAGCTGGCGCTTGTTCTCGGCGGACAGGCGCACACCGACCCAGTGGCCGAAGGTCGGCGAGCTGCGGCGGATATCCACCGCCACGTCCAGTACCTCTCCGAGGGTGACACGTACCAGTTTGCCCTGGGCCTGCTCGACCTGATAATGCAGGCCGCGCAGCACGCCACGCTGCGAGCGCGAGTGGTTGTCCTGGACGAAGTCACGCTGCAGGCCGGTGGCTTCGGCAAAAGTACGGGCGTTGAAACTCTCGTAGAAGAAACCGCGCTCGTCGCCGAACACCTTCGGCTCCAGGATCAGCACTTCCGGGATGGTCGTCGCGATGGCCTTCATGCCTGCTCACCCGCCAACTGGTAGAGATACTGGCCGTAGCCGGTCTTGCCGAAGGCCTTGGCCTGGCTGAGCAGCTGGTCGCGGTCGATCCAGCCCTGCTGGTAGGCGATTTCCTCCAGGCAGGCGACTTTCAGGCCCTGGCGGTGCTCGATGGTCTGCACGTACTGCGAGGCCTCCAGCAGGCTGTCGTGGGTGCCGGTATCGAGCCAGGCGAAGCCGCGGCCGAAACGCTCCACGCGCAGGTCACCGCGCTGCAGGTAGGCGTTATTGACGTCGGTGATCTCCAGTTCGCCGCGCGGCGACGGCTTGACCGCCTTGGCGATCTCGATCACGTCGTTGTCATAGAAGTACAGGCCGGTGACCGCATAGCTGGACTTCGGCTGTGCCGGCTTCTCCTCGATGGAGATGGCCTTGCCCTGGACGTCGAACTCCACTACGCCGAAGCGCTCGGGGTCCTTCACCCAGTAGCCAAAAATGGTGGCTCCATGAGTGGCCGCGGCAGCCCGCAAGAGTTTTTCGGTGAAGTGCTGGCCATGGAAGATGTTGTCGCCGAGGATCAGGCACACCGGATCGCTGCCGATGAACTGCTCGCCGATCAGGAAGGCCTGGGCCAGGCCATCCGGAGAGGGTTGTTCGGCATAGCTGAAACGCACGCCGAACTGGTCACCATCGCCGAGCATCTTCTCGAACTGTGGCAGGTCGTGGGGCGTGGAGATGATCAGGATGTCGCGGATACCGGCCAGCATCAGCACCGAGATCGGATAGTAGATCATCGGCTTGTCATAGATCGGCAGCAGCTGCTTGGAGACGCCGAGGGTGATCGGGTGCAGGCGGGTGCCGGACCCGCCGGCGAGGATGATTCCTTTCATGCTGAGGCTCCGAGGCGTTCGCGCTGATAGCTACCGTCCTGCACGTGACGGCACCATTCGAGGTTGTCCAGGTACCACTGCACCGTCTTGCGCAGGCCGCTGGCGAAGGTCTCCTGCGGTACCCAGCCGAGCTCGCGCTGGATCTTGCTGGCGTCGATGGCGTAGCGCTGGTCGTGGCCGGGACGATCCTTGACGAAGGTGATCAGGTCCTCGTAACGCGCCAGACCGGCCGGCTTGACGGGCGCCAGCTCCTCCAGCAGTGCGCAGATGGCGCGTACCACCTCGATGTTCTTCTGCTCGTTATGACCGCCAATGTTGTAGGTCTCGCCGACCTTGCCCTCGGACACCACCTTGAGCAGAGCGCGGGCATGATCCTCGACGAACAGCCAGTCGCGTACCTGCAGGCCGTCGCCATATACCGGCAGCGGCTTGCCCTCCAGGGCATTGAGGATCACCAGCGGGATCAGCTTCTCGGGGAAGTGGAAGGGGCCGTAGTTGTTCGAGCAATTGGTGAGCAGCACCGGCAACCCGTAGGTGCGCTGCCAGGCGCGCACCAGATGGTCGGAAGCCGCCTTGCTGGCCGAATAGGGCGAGCTGGGCGCGTAAGGCGTGGTCTCGGTGAACAGGTCGTCCATGCCATGCAGGTCGCCGTATACCTCGTCGGTGGAGATGTGGTGGAAGCGGAAACTCTGCTTGCGCGCCTCCGGCAGCCCCGACCAGTAGGCGCGGGTCGCCTCCAGCAGGGCATAGGTGCCGACGATATTGGTCTGGATGAAGGCCGCCGGGCCATCGATGGAGCGATCGACATGCGATTCGGCGGCCAGGTGCATGATGGCATCGGGCTGGAACGCGGCGAGGGCACTGCTGACCGCCTGGCTATCGGCGATATCGGCCTGGAGGAACTGATAGCGCGGGTTGTCCTCGATGCAGGCCAGGGATTCCAGGTTGCCGGCGTAGGTGAGCTTGTCGAGATTGAGCACGCTGTGCTCGGTCTGCCGCAGAATATGGCGGACGAGTGCCGAGCCTATGAAGCCTGCTCCACCGGTTACCAGAATGCGCATGCACGGCCTGCTGTGTCGGATTGAAATTGAAGGTAGCCAGCTTGTCGGGTGTAATTGCGCTTTGCAAGGGAGCCGCTGCTTGGTGGCCTGCTCTTGCCTTCCCCGTGCAGATGAGATGCAGATGTTCAAAGTAGGTGTTGATTGCAGGCCGCTGAGCAGGCCCTTGTCGGGGATAGGTCGGTATACCCGGGAGCTGTTGGACATACTGACCGAGGCACCGGAAGTGCAGTGGTTTCTCTACTGCGACCAGGCCTTCGAGGCGCCGTTCATGCATCGGCCGAACGTCACCGTGCGCCTCTCCGGGCAGTCCGGCACACTGGCCGAGCACTTTTGGTACCAGGTTGGCGTACCGCGTCAGCTCAGGCGTGACGCCATCGATGTGTTCTGGTCGCCGCGCCATCACCTGCCGCTGTGCATGCCTTCATCCGTACGGACCGTCGTGACGATCCACGACCTGACCTGGAAGCGCTTTCCCGAGACGATGAAGCGCCTGCAGTACTGGTCCGAGCGCCTGCAGATGCCACATTCGCTGCGCCAGGCCGCGCGCATCATCACCATCTCCGCGTCCAGCCGCAGCGACCTCGAACGCTATTTCCCCGCCACCCGGGACAAGATCCGGGTCATACCCTGCGGCGTGACCCGCCTGCAGGCGGGAGCCTTTACTCGCCCCCTGCCGCAGCAGTACCTGTTGTTCGTCGGTACGCCCGAGCCGCGCAAGAATATTCGGCGCATCCTCGAGGCCTACGCACAACTTCCGGCCACATTGAGAGCGGCCTATCCACTGGTACTGGCGGGTGGGCATGGCTGGCTGGTCGACCTTGAACGCTGGGTCGAGGAGCTGGGCATTCGGGCGGATGTGGTCGCCCTCGGGGCCGTCAGCGCAGACGAGCTTGGCTACCTGTACTCGCAAGCCAGGCTGCTGCTGATGCCCTCGCTGTATGAGGGCTTCGGCCTGCCGATTCTGGAAGCCTTCCAGTTCGGCGTGCCGGTCGTCACTGCCAACTGCAGCTCCATGCCGGAAGTCGCCGGCGACGCGGGCTGCCTGGTCGATCCGCTGCGAGTCGAGAGCATCCGCGCCGGTATCGAACGCTTGCTAACCGATCAAGATGCCTACGCCAGGTGCGTTGCGCGGATTCCCGAACAGCTCGCCCGCTATGATTGGAAACAGGCAGCACGCAGCACGCTAGAGGTGCTGACCTCGGGCTAGCCGCTTCTATGAATGAGGCGGTCGCGCAGTCGCTTGATGGGGTTGAGCAAGGGAAGCTGCATCGCCTTCTTCACGGTGAGGAAGAACGCATAGTAGATCCAGGCCTCGAATCGCCCACACAGTCCGTTGCGAATGACCGAGTCACGGTATTGCCGCAGGCTGACCGCAAAATCGCGATCACTCAGGCCGCCCAGCGACATGTTCGCGAGCACGGCAGGTATGACTTCGAAGCGCTCGCCACGGGCCAGCGCCCGGTGACACCATTCCGAGTCCATAGCGTGCGAATACTGCGGCTCGTAGCCGCCCACTCGCGCATAGGCGGCGCGTGAGACGAACAGGGAGGGATGGAATACCCACATCCTGTACTTGAGTGCTGCCGGATCGGGGTAGCGGGTATAGCCGTAGCCACTATCGGGGTCCAGATAGCGCACGGCGCCACATAGCACGGAAGCCTCCGGGTGTTTTCTCCGAGCATCCTGCACCAGGCGCAGGGTCTCGGGCTCCCAGGTGTCGTCGCTGTTCAGGGTGGCAATCAGCTCGCCGCGTGCCTGCGCTATGCCGCGATTGAAGGCATCGGCGATGCCTTTGTCGAGGCCCGACTCCCAGTAGTGGAGATGATCTCGGTGGGCCTCGATCTCGTCCAGCGTGCCATCGGTCGAGCCGCCGTCGATCACGATGATCTCCAGTTCCTCGGTTTTCTGCGCCAGTACGCTGGCGAGTGCTCGGCGGAAACGCAACCTGTCATTCCTGACGATCATGATGACGCTGAGTGAAATGCTCATTGTGTCAGTGTCTTCATGTCTTCAAGATTAGGGAATAGAGCTTTCATTCGTGCAGAAATTAATTGCGCGCCTTTAATTGTTAGATGCTTGTCGTCGACGTAAATCAAGTTATTGCTGTTGTCAAGTATGTCGCATTCTTTTGGGCATTGCAGTTTTATGAAATTTATGAAGTTAATTCTTTGGTTGATATTCTGTTGGATGTATTTATTTGAGGCTATTTCTTGTTCTTGAATCAGGGTTCTTGCAAGCTCTATCCCTGAGTGAATGGAGGTGGAATTGCTTAAAATTGAAGGCAGGGAGTTTTTAAACTTTATTCTCTGCCCTATTACATAAATGTCTAGTTCTTTGTTAAGTAATTTTAGTAGGTCATTGATGCGGCTAAT
Organism: Pseudomonas alcaligenes; assembly: GCF_041729615.1. Classification (NCBI taxonomy): domain Bacteria; kingdom Pseudomonadati; phylum Pseudomonadota; class Gammaproteobacteria; order Pseudomonadales; family Pseudomonadaceae; genus Aquipseudomonas; species Aquipseudomonas alcaligenes. Next base: position 2,781,884 of record NZ_CP154874.1, read on the forward strand.
GTCACCTGATGGCCAGTTCGAGGAGAGAATGACTCCTCTGTAATTCGGGTTTTTTGCAAGCTTGGTGAATGCCTCATTATAGAGAATAGTGCACTCTGATTTTTCTGACTCTTTGAATTTAGTCGGGTTGGGAATTGGGCAGCCTGGAAGCGTTAGCTGTCCGAAGTATATGTTTGGATAGGCCTTGCTGAAGACTAAATATGCATCGGCTGCATAGCTGTCACCAATTATCAGGTATGCCTCTTTGTCGTCTGGCGGATTAGAGCAAAAGTCCGAATCAAAACTTCCGTCCACAGGTGAGCCTAGTGGCAGGTTACAGCGACCCGTTCGGAGAGATTTTTTGCGGTAGTCCCATTCTTTATCCAACCCTTGTGCGAAGTTCTGCATTTCTTGTGGTACGCGCCCTTTCAGGCCATCCATACCCCAGTAATGCGCCCCAACAAAACAGATGGCCAGCATGGAGGCGAAGGTGCCAGCAAGAATGTTGGCTTTGAAATGATTCGAGCGGCCAGAATGGAAGCGGAATTTCTTTTCCACGGTTTCATGGAGCAGGGCTCCAGCCGCTACGCTCAGCGTCAGGAGCACGATTATGTCGGCCGTGGACAGGCTGTAGTCCGTGGCGATTTTCCAGAGCACGATAAGCGGCCAATGCACCAGATATACCGAGTAGGACCTGCGGCCCACCCACTGGGTGACCCGCGCAAAGAGGGAGTTGCTGTCCGGGCTGCTCTGGCAGGCCCAGATGAATAGCGCCGTGCAGGCTGCGGGTGCTACCGCACTGACCAGGTAGTAGCTGGAGTGATTGATCACATAGGTGAGCAGCAGAAGCGCAAGGATGCTGGCACCGCTGGTGAGCCGTTGGAAATTGCCCGGGGCCGGGGCGGGGAGAAGGGCAATGATTGCGCCGAAGGCAAACTGGTAGGCGCGGAAGGGCGTCAGGAAAAAAACTGCCTCGGGTTGCCGCTTGGCATAGTAGAGCGCAGCCAGCAGTGAAAGCCCGCCGATGGCCAGCACCATGTGCTTGAGCCTGGCACTGCCCAGACGCTGCACGGTGAGGAAGATGACAAGTGGCCACAGCAGGTAGAACTGTTCCTCAACGGACAGCGACCAGGTATGCAGTAGGGGCTTGAGTTGCGAGTTGATGTCGAAGTAGCCGGAGTCGAGCAGGAAGAAGATGTTCGACAGGGACAGGGCGGCATAAATCGAGCTGTGTCCGAGGTTTTCCAGGTCCGCCGGAGCCAATATCAGATAGGCGGCGGCCAAGGTGAGGAGCGTTACGGTGAATAACGCGGGCAGTAGTCTGGCTGCTCGTCGAGTGTAAAAGCGGTAAAAGCTGAATTTGCCGGCCAGGGTCTCGCCGACAAGGTTACGGGTAATCAGAAAGCCTGATATGACGAAGAAAATGTCGACGCCGATGAAGCCACCCTCGAATAGGTTCAGCTCAAGGTGGAAAAGCACGACAAGAGCAACGGCAAGCGCGCGAAGGCTCTCGATGGGGGCGATAAAGTTTCTGGCTGGGGCGTGCATCGGCAGTTATAGGCTGATCAGTGTCGGGTGAATGCGGGACTTGATGAAGTTCGGCAGCTGCTCTAGCAGGCGATAGCGCCATGCCTGCAGCACGCTGAAGCGTTTTCCTTCGGTGATGTGAAGCGCTTCGGCGTGATAACTTTCAAGTGCGCTGGAGAGTTGCCCGGGATGTTTTCGGAAGCAACCAATGAGGGCATTCAGAGTCCACAGCGTATTGTGTTCGGCGAAGGAGTGCCACAGATAGAAATCGCCTGCATATTTGAAGCTTTTCAGGCGCGCCAGATCAATGTCCGCAAGCAGCTCGCGGGACCAGAAAGTGCTTTCCTGCTGGATGTGATTGTTATACCGGCCATAGAAATAGCTCTGGACCAGCTGGCGCGGGTAGCCGAAGGGCAGCCTGGACGAGGTGATAATCCCATCGCCATTCATGAAGCTATTCCAGCCGGTTACCCAGCGGACATGCGGGTGACCTGAGAATGCCCGCTCAAGGGCGCACAAGGCGCCAGGCAGGAGAATGTCGGAGGCATTGAGGTAGCCCACTATATCGCCCTGCACCAAGCCCAGGCCTTTGGCCAGAGCGTCATACATACCGCTGTCAGGCTCGCTGTATATCGTGATGGATACACTCTGCTGAGGTTTCATGCAGGATGTGATGGCCGCTTCTTCTTGGAAGCGCTGGCAGATCTGCAAGGTTTCGTCGGAGGACTGGCCATCGACGATGATGAGTTCGAGTGAGGACTGTAGTTGTTGCGATAGCAGACTTCGGAGTGTGTCACCGATGTAGCGCGCGGCATTAAAGGTGGGGATTACAATACTGATCATGTGATCCAATGCAGGCCCGTTGCCGGGCCTGCATCTATACGAGCGTTAGTGGGTGGCTGGCTTGCCGGCCTTGTTCGCCGCGGTCCATGTCGAATAGCACGGAATTTTGCTGCGATCACAACGATCGGCGTACTTCTTGGCAATGCTGGTGACTTCGTCCAGCAGGCCGTCTTCCAGTTTGATCGGGTTCAGGCCGAGGTTGAGGAAGGTCTCGTTCTCGACGATCAGATCGTTCTCATCGGCCTCGTTGCGCGGGTTGGGTACCAGCTCAACTGTGGCGCCGGCAATACGGGCGACCATCTGGGCGAGATCCCGGACGCGGTGAGTCTCGGTCATCTGGTTGATGATCTTGACCTTTTCCCCGTGCTTCGGCGGGTTGTTGAGCGCAAGCTCGATGCACTTCACCGTATCTTGAATATGGATGAAGGCACGGGTCTGCCCGCCAGTACCGTGCACGGTCAGGGGATAGCCGACGGCTGCCTGTGCCAGGAAACGGTTGAGTACGGTGCCATAGTCACCGTCATAGTCGAAGCGGTTGATCAGGTCTTCCGACAGCTTGGTCTGTTCGGTCTGGGTACCCCAGACAATGCCCTGGTGCAGGTCGGTGACTCGGGTCTTGTCGTTCTTGTTGTAGTAGGCGAAGAGCAGCTGATCCTGCGTCTTGGTCATGTGGTAGATGCTGCCAGGATTAACTGGGTAGAGAATCTGCTGTTTGATCTGTTCGCCACTGTCCGTGGTGACATTCACTTCCAGGTAGCCTTCCGGGATTTTCATGCCGGCGGTGCCGTAGCCGTAAACGCCCATGGTGCCCAGGTGGATCAGGTGGATGTCCAGGCCGGACTCAACAACCGCCGCCAGCAGGTTGTGGGTGGCATTGATGTTATTCGAAACGGTATAGCGCTTATGCTGCGAGGATTTCATCGAGTAAGGCGCAGAGCGCTGCTCGGCAAAGTGCACGATAGCTTCTGGCTTCCACTCTTTGATCAGATTCAGCAGGCGATCATAGTTCTCGGCAATATCGATGTTGTAGAACTCGATATTCTTTCCGCTCAGCTCTTTCCACTTGGAGAGACGCTTGCCGATTGGGCGAATCGGGGTCAGCGAGTCGACTTCCAGTTCGTTATCGATGTTGCGACGGGAAAGATTGTCGACTATTGCAATCTCATGCCCCTGTGCCGAGAGATGCAGGGCGGTTGGCCAGCCGCAAAATCCGTCGCCACCGAGAATCAGTACTTTTTTCATGTGCCTCTCCAATTATTTAGATCAGTTTTCTATAGGGAATTCCAAGCGGGAGCTCCGCTGGTATTGCGGTTGATTGTTGCTCTTCGAAGCTGTGCGCAGAAGTTCTACCGCTCCGAATGTCCATGAAAAATTTATCTGGTGAAACCTCCTCCAAGAATCTGCGGCTCCGTGCCTGGGCATTTTTCTGATAATGGTCGTAGTTGTCCGCGATCTTCATGATGCAGTTGATAAAGTCGCTGTTGGATAAGTAGCTGACGGACAGGCCGGCTTCCTGAGCGATGTGGCTGGGAAAGGTCGCCTCCGTGGTAATGGCGATCTTTCCGTTTGCCAGTGCCTCGAAAATGATGCCGGAGCTGCGCACGGCATAACGACTGGGGTCGTAGCAAAGCAGCAGGACGTCGGATCGGCTCAAGGCGGCGTCGTAGTCAGCGGGGCTTTGTGGCTGGGTAATGATATGCAGGCGTGAGTCACTAATTGACATGAGCCTGTCAACTGCAGCCTTGATGGCCGGGGCATAGCCCACGATCTGTGGAGAGGCCTGCAGTTCGAAGCGAATATCGTCGCGCTTGCAGGCGGCGAGGAATTCCTCGATGGCGCCGGCAAGATAAACAAAGCCTTTCTCTTCGCGGGCCGCACCTAGATAGGAAAAGGTAATTGCCTGTGTAGGTCGGGCCTGAGCTTCGCCCGGCAGGGGGCTTTGCGGAATGAAAAGAGGTTTGACCGTTGCGGACCACTGTTGTGACAGGTGCTCGGCCAGCAAGTCGTTCTCGGCATACAGGAAAACCTGGCGGTCAATGAGGTTGAGAGACCGGAGGTAGCGGATAGAGGTGGCTGCGGTGATGGTCGTTTTATTATGCGGCATTATGCCTTCATCGTAAGGAGTCGAAAGATGAAGGCTGGGCAGTGTGTGCCATTGCTCCGGGGGTAACGACTTGACGAAGAGCTCGACGATAGTGAAGTAGGTTTGAGCATCGCTGGTGTGAAAGAAAATACTGTCCTCGGGGGAGTACGGATACTTTTTGAGCGCATGCATGAGCTCTTCGTGCTGGCGCTTTGTCGGTGCCTGTGGTGCATGCGATTGCGCAGTGGCGGAAAAGAGCCGGTCAAATGGCTTTATTCTCCGCAGAACAGTCTTCGCCATGGTTCGCAAAGGTGCCGGCATGCGCATGTACAGTGCTTGGGCTTTCCGATAGAGCCGGCTTTTGGGGAGCGTCTGAATCAGACTCGCACTTTTTTTGGCTTGCGCATAAGCGTCATAGGTTCCTTCGGAAAATACGCGCTCAATGGTCACATTCCCCGAAAGGTTGTAGTTGCCATGCGGAAGGCGCTTGCTTACCAGCCAAATAATGCGCAAGTCGTGCTTGCTGGCAGCTTCGCTGAAGGTGCGGGTCAGCGAAAAATGGTGGCCTTGAAAACTGGATAGGGCCGGGTCAGCGATGAACAGCTTCATCAGAAATAGCTCCAGATTTCCTTGTGAGGTACAAGGTTGAAAGGCGGAGCCAAGAACTTGGGATCAATAGCAAAGCGAGAAGCACCCTCACCGATGCCGCAGTTATAAATAATGCGCTTGGCCGTGGGTTTGTGTGTGCGCTTATCCAGTGCCGTGAGCAAGGCCAGCGTTTCATCCCAGGCAAAGAACTTGGTAAGAGTCTGGGAGGGAAGGCGTGGCGGGGTCACGTCGAGACGCTCCAGGATTTCCGGCGTCAGCGCGTCGCGGGTAAAGGCTAGGTAATCTCTTTCATACATCGAATAGCAGTCGATCAACTTGCTGAGGTAGGGAGCAAGTTTTTCCGAGGTCGTGGCCCAACCCCAGCCTTGGAAGCGTGAGCAGTAGCCACTCTCTTCGGCGACCAGAAAGGGGTGGCCATAGACGGAAAACACCTGCGCATCATGCTCGACGGCCTGCAGCTCCGAAATAAAGATATCGACTGCATCCTTAGTGGGGAAGCAATCGTCCTCAAGGAGAATGATGTACTTGTAGTTCTGCACGGCATGCTGCATTGCCAACAAGATCATCTTGCGAAAGCCCAGCTGGCCGCGATGATAGAATTTGTTCCGGACCTGGTAGTCGTCAGCTATTTTGTGACAAAGGGCAATCTTGTTGCGCAGGTCGGAAATACCCTGGTCACCATCAATCCAGAGGTCGACTTTGTCTATGTGCCCTTGGATTTTCAGGCTTTCCAGAGTGTCAGCCAGAAGAAGAGGTCTGGTGTGTCCGAAGACGAGTATTCCGAGTTCGTTCATGTGTGATCTGCAGTATTGGAGATTTCGATAAGTTGTCTGTAAATGTGCCAGGCTTTTCGTGGGGTTCGGAGAGCGGACTGTTTGGCCAACAGGTCAACGTGTCTTTTGATCTTCATGAGCGACTCTATTTCCCGGCCCATGGTGCTGTTGCTCTGCTTTAGCTCGGTCAGTTGCGCCTCTGTCTCCCGCTGTTGACGCTGCATCTCATCAAGTTTTTTTCTGGTGGCTTCTAGGTCTGCAAGAAGTTTGGCTTTTTCTTGTTCCAGTTTTTGTATGCGTGGTTGGGCAGCAGCATTGGCGCGCTGGAACTGCTTGTTGAGCTGGCGGCCGAGCGACAGGAAGAATGGGGCGTATTCGCTATTGAGAAGCATGGGGGTGTTATCTGAGTACCCCATGGCTTTCATTTGTTCGTGGTTCGTCATCCAGAATGCAAGCTGCTCTTCCTCTGACATCCGGTCGAGCCAAGAGTCTTTCTTGCCGGAGTTGAAGAATTTCGGATTGATTGCCTGCAGTTCTTTGAATGAGGGTGCTTGCTGTTTTGACGCGGGGATCCCGATAAAGTCGGCTATGCGAGGATAGAACTCTTCTGGGGCGCTGACGAGGTTTTCAAATTTTATCAGCAGGGTGTTTGGCCGGGTTTGAGGCGACCAACTGGTGACATGCTCCCCCCATGTACCGAAAGCGGCTGCGCCGGTAATGACGTCGTACAGCGCAAGCGGGGAGGAATAGAAGTTCTTCAGGTACTTGTGGTAAGAGACGGAGCTCTCCCGGCCATCGCGCACAAGGTAGATTGCCTTGTCAGTTTCGTTCTGCGGCGGAGCATGTGTCTTTATGATGTAGATGTTGTCGCTAAGGCGGGCATGCGCCAGGTCAAAGTTCTCCGGGAGATGCTCGTGGCCGACAACTTCTGACGTGGGTTGATCTGCGGCGATGTCATGGGTGTCATTATGAATGGAGTAGGTTTTTACTCCAAAAATGCTATTCAGGAGTACCCTGAAATACGTATTGCCACTGCGGGGGTAAGAGGCGAGCCAGATGATCATCGATTAGCCTAGCGGACAGGGAATTCTAGTTGGTTGTTATAAGAGTCAATCAAGACCGTGTCGATTCCGGAGTACAGGCCGCCGTAAATACGCTGTGACGAATCCGTGACTTTGAAACAGTGTGCGTCGACCTTCCGGTTAAGAACTTGCTGTTCACCATTGGCAAATGAAGAGATGCCATGGTTGGTGAAATAAACGCCGCCGGGGAGTCGAGCATGAAACTCAAAGGATGCGGTGATCTTCTCGCCTGGCATGAGCTGTTTACAGGTCAGGCCTTGCGTATATGAGCGTGTCGATTCTATCGAGCAGATCGCGAGCCCCTTCTGGTTCTTTATTTCGAAGCCGAAGGCGACGTCTGAGAAGGTCTTCTGCGAGCGGGATGTGTAGGTGACGACATATTTGTAGCGCTGGCCAAAGACCAGCACGTTCACCGGTTTGCCGCTGTCGTCGAGAATGAGCGGTGTGTCTATGTCGATATCTTCATTTCGATATTCAATGAGCGATTTGGGGGTGAAGTTATCGATGTGATATGCCGAGTTCGGCGAGTGGGTGGCCGCGGGCGTATGCTGGTCGGGCACGTTGCCAGAATCTTTAAATGTTGCCTTGAGTATCTTTTGTGTCTCGGGCGGAGAGTAGAGGTATTGGTGGTATTTTTTTACTATCTCATTGGCCGGGCCGTCGCAGATGATCTCGCCGGCATCCATGAAGATGGCGCGCTTGCAAAGTTGGGAAATCGAATCGATTTCATGCGAGACATAGATGATGGTCTTGCCGGCCTCGAAAAATTCCTGCATTTTGGCGTAGCACTTGCGCTTGAACAGCGCATCACCAACGGCCAATATTTCGTCAAGGATGAGAATGTCTGGGTCGACATGAATGGCCACGGCAAATCCGAGTCGAGACTTCATGCCGCTGGAGTAAGTGCGTACGGGCTGGTCTATGAATTCATTGAGTTCCGCGAATTCAATAATCTTGGGCGTTGTCGCAGCGACCTGTGCGCTATCTAGGCCAAGCAGGGTCGAGTAGAACGCGATGTTCTGTCGCCCGGTGAACTCTGGATTGAATCCTGCGCCAAGTTCCAGCAGTGCCGTGATCTTGCCATTCACCCGGATGCTGCCGGTATTGGGTTGTAGTACGCCACTGATGAGTTTGAGCAGGGTGGACTTGCCACAACCGTTGCGACCCAGTATTCCGATAATTTCGCCCTTGCCAATATCTAGGCTGAGATTCCTGACTGCATAAAAATCTCGATGGTATTTCCTGCCGAGCGGATTCAGCGCTTCCTTTAGTCGATCGGAACTCGATTTATAAAGTTTATAAGCCTTGGACACGTCTTTTATGCTGATGGCAAGGTCATCCACTAGATCACCTCCGCGAAATGCGGCTTCAATCGTTTAAAGGTGATCGCGCCAATAGCGAGTGTAATGGCTGTGATGGCCCAATATGCCAGCGTGTCTTCGGGGCGCTCCCAGAAGTAGTGGCCGCCACTGAGACTGTCCCGATAACCGGTGACAAGGTAGTTTGCCGGATTCAGGCGAAGCAACCATTGATATTGTTCTGGCAGGGTCTGCGCGTTCCAGAATATGGGCGTTAGCCAAAGGCCGAACTGGGTGATTACCGCGATGCCATTCGTGATGTCGCGCACGAACAGGCTGGCGGCAGAGGTAATCCATCCAAAGCCCATTAAGAAGACTGCCATGCAGAGGTAATAATAGAGCAGCTGCAGGCTGTGGAGACCGAGGGTAAAGCCATTGAAATGGGCCAGCAGTAGCATCAGCGTTACAAGCACGGCATGAGGAGGCAGTGAGCTCAATAGCTTGACCAAGGGCAGGATGCTCAGGCGGAATTCGATTTTTTTCACAAGAAAGGAATAGGATCGAATGACACCGGTTATCGAGATCAAGTTGGAGGAGAAATATAGCCAGCAGGTCATGCCGCTGAGAAGGTATAGGCCAAAAGGAATTCCGGTATTGTTTGGAGTATGACGGAAGCCAAATGCAATAACGCCATATAGCACGCTGACGAAGAGCAGGGGCTGCAGATAATTCCAGATGAACCCCAAATAGGAGCCTTGGTTCTGCTGCTGATAGTCTCGCTTTACAAGCTCGAGGATTATATTTCTGAGCTTGTAAAGGTCTTTGGTGAAGCTGAAAAGCATAACGGGCCTAGAGCCGAGTGGTGTGGTTGTGCTGGTGGGCCACATACCACTCATATGCAGATGCCAGCCCTTCCTTCAGTTCAATCGAGGCCTGCCAGCCAAGTCGTTTCAAGCGGCTAACATCCATCAGCTTTCTAGGCGTGCCATCAGGTTTGCTGGTGTCGAAGACCACCTTGCCACTGAAACCAACGACTTCGGCTAGGGTCTGGGCTAGCTCGCGGATTGTGACGTCAGTCCCGGTACCCACATTGATGTGGGACAGCATGGGCTGCGTGTTGGCCTGATAAGTCTCGGTATCGATATTCATGACATGCAGGCAGGCTGCAGCCATGTCATCGACATGCAGGAACTCGCGCATGGGCGTGCCTGTGCCCCAGATCACTACCTCTTCAGCCTTGGCCTGCTTGGCCTCGTGGAAGCGGCGGATCAGTGCCGGGATGACATGGCTGTTTTCCGGATGGTAGTTGTCGTACGGACCATAGAGATTGGTCGGCATCACCGAGCGGTAGTCGGTGCCATGTTGCCGGTTGTACGACTCGCACAGCTTGATGCCGGCGATCTTGGCTACCGCATAGGGCTCGTTGGTGCTCTCCAGTACGCCGGTCAGCAGGGCGCTTTCCTGCATGGGCTGGCGGGCCAGCTTCGGGTAGATGCAGGAGCTGCCGAGGAACAGCAGCTTGCGTACGCCGGCGGCGAACGCCTGATGAATGACATTGCACTGGATCATCAGGTTTTCGTAGATGAAGTCGGCCGGGTATTCATTGTTGGCGTGTATTCCGCCGACCTTCGCGGCAGCCAGCACGACGTAGTCGACCGGGTTGTCCCGGAAGAATGCCTGGACGGCCGTCTGCGAGGTCAGGTCCAGCTCGGCGTGGGTGCGCGTGATGATGTGGTGGTAGCCCTCGGCCTGGAGCTTTCGCACGATGGCGGAGCCGACCATGCCACGATGACCGGCTACGTAGATGCGGGTGTTCAGGGGAAGCTTTTGCATTTCTTGATTCCCCCCTTATTCGTGGTAGGACATGATCTTGTAGCCGCTCTGCTCGACCAGCGCATCGCGCTGCGCCAGCTTGAGGTCTTCGCTGATCATTTCGGCCACCAGCTCCTCGAAGCTGATCTTCGGCTCCCAGCCCAGGTCGCGCTTGGCCTTGGAGGGGTCGCCGAGCAGGGTTTCCACTTCGGTCGGGCGGTAGTAGCGCGGGTCTACGCGTACGATGATGTCGCCGGCCTTCATGCCGGTAACGGCCTCGTTGGCCACGTCGACGACCACGCAGACTTCTTCCTCGGCCTCGCCGCGCCACTCGATGCTGACGCCCAGCTCCTTGGCCGAGACTTCGATGAACTGACGTACCGAGTACTGGCGGCCGGTGGCGATGACATAGTCGTCAGGCTTGTCCTGCTGCAGCATGAGCCACTGCATTTCCACGTAGTCACGGGCATGGCCCCAGTCGCGCAGGGCGTTCATGTTGCCCATGTACAGGCAGTCCTGCAGGCCTACGGCGATACGGGTCAGGCCACGGGTGATCTTGCGGGTGACGAAGGTTTCGCCGCGCAGCGGGGACTCGTGGTTGAACAGGATGCCGTTGCAGCCATAGATGCCATAGGCCTCGCGGTAGTTGACGGTCATCCAGAAGGCGAACTGCTTGGCGACCGCGTAGGGCGAGCGCGGGTAGAAGGGCGTGGTCTCCTTCTGCGGGATTTCCTGCACCAGGCCATAGAGCTCGGAGGTCGAGGCCTGGTAGAAGCGGGTCTTCTTTTCCAGGCCGAGGATGCGAATGGCCTCGAGAATGCGCAGGGCACCCATGGCGTCCACGTCTGCGGTGTACTCGGGGGACTCGAAGGAAACCGCCACGTGGCTCTGGGCGCCGAGGTTGTAGATCTCGTCCGGCTGGCACTGCTGGATGATGCGCACCAGGTTGCTGGTGTCGGTCAGGTCGCCGTAGTGCAGGATCAGGTTGCGGTTCTTGGTGTGCGGGTCCTGGTACAGATCGTCGATGCGGTCGGTATTGAAGGAGGAGGCGCGACGCTTGATGCCGTGGACTATGTAACCTTTTTCCAACAGGAAGCGCGCGAGGTAGGCGCCGTCCTGTCCGGTCACGCCAGTAATGAGTGCAACTTTACGGGTCATGTCTTCTTTCCTTCTCTGGCCCACTTAAGGCCGGCAATAACGATTAGTTTGTTTGAATAGGCGAGCGGGCTTCAGGGGTTGATCGCCGATGCCCATTTGCTGTCCCGGTCGTGTTTTTCGAGCAGCTGTCGGTAGAGGTTGCTGTAGCACTGCGCCATGCGGGTGGCCGTGAACTGTTCCCAGTACCTCTTCTCTGCCTCCTGCCCCATCTGTCGAGCCTGTTCCGGGTGCGCCCAAAGACGGTCCATCGCGATTCTGAGCGCGCCTGGGGCGTCAGGAGGGACGACGAGCCCAGTCTGCTCGTGAATATTGATGTAGCTGGTGCCTGTGCCGATCTCGCTGGAGATCATCGGCTTGCCGTACATGGCGCCTTCCAGCAGGGAGATGCCGAAGGCTTCCGAGCGCAGGTTGGAGGGGAAGGTAACGGCGTAGCAGAGATCCAGCAGGGCGACCTTGTCTTCGTCCGATACGGCCCCGACGAAGAAGACGTTATCCAGGTGGTCGCGCTGCGCCTGGGCCTTGAGTTCTTCCTCAACCGGGCCGGCGCCGACTATCACCAGCTTGTAGGGGCCGCCTTTCATCGCTTCCAGCAGGATATGCAGGCCTTTGTAGTAGCGCAGGACACCGACGAAGAGGAAGAATCGTTCGCCAAAGCGCTGCCGCCAGTGTTCACGGTTGTTGTGCGAGGGTACCGGATAGGCTGCTTTGTCCAGGCCTATGGGGATGACCCGGGTCTTGTCCTGATGCCGCCGCAGAACCGGGCTGCTGTGCAGGTAGTTCGGCGAGGTCGCGACGATGGCGTCGACGCTGCTCAGGAAGCTGTGCATCAGCGGACGATACAGCTTGAGCAGTGTGGCCTGGCGCACGATGTCGGAGTGATAGGTGACCAGGCTGGGCTTGTTCAGGCGGCAGGCCAGGTGCACTAGGTCCATGAAGGGCCAGGGGAAATGGTAGTGGATGATGTCGGCTTCCCTGGCCAGCTCGCGAAACATGCGCAGGGCAGAGAGGGAGAATCCGGTAGACGCGATCTGCAGGTCCAGTTTGGCTTTGTAGGCCTTGTGGCTGCCCAGGTCGACAGGCTGCGCTGCTGCTTTGCTGCTGAGCGAGAGCACGTCGGTGCTGATGCCCAGGTCGGCAACGCCACTGGCGATCTGGTAGATGACCTGCTCTACCCCGCCTACGGAGTCGGGGTAATAGGTCTTATAGAAGTGCAGTACCTTCATTCGGCGGTGTCTTGATTAGTCAGAGGCCAGCTGGAACAAGAACTCTAGCTGGTGCTATGCGGCAGGTGTGATCGTATGGGTTATGCACGACCGTACCTGTCGTCGAACCGCACTATGTCGTCCTCGCCCAGGTAATCGCCGCTTTGTACTTCGATGAGGACCAGGTCGATGACGCCGGGGTTGGCGAGGCGATGCTTGTGCCCCGACGGAATGAAGGTCGACTCGTTGCTGTTCAGGATCAGCTCGCTGTCGCCATTGACGACCAGCGCCACGCCGCTGACCACAATCCAGTGCTCGCTGCGATGATGATGCATCTGCAGGGAGAGCGAGGCGCCGGGCTTGACGACGATGCGCTTGATCTTGAAGCGTTCGCCTTCCTCAAGCGTTGTGTAGGTTCCCCACGGACGGTGCACGGTGCGGTGTGTCAGATAGGCTTCATGTCCGCTCTGCTTGAGCTGCCCTGCGATATGTTTGACATCCTGAGCATGCGCCTTGTGTGTGATCAGCAGCGCATCCGGGGTGTCGACCACGATGAGGTCCTGCACACCGACAAGGGCAGTCAGTCGCTCCGGACTGTGTACGAAGTTGTTGGACGCAGCATGCTGGACCGTCTCTCCGGTGAAGCGATTGCCCTGCGCATCAGCCGCGACCAGCTCGCTCATGGCGGACCAGGAGCCGATATCGCTCCAGCCGATGGTGCAGGGAACGGTGGCGACCCTGTCGGAGCGCTCCATCAGGGCATAGTCGATGGAAATGTCCGGCACCTTGCTGAAGCTGCCGGCATCGAGGCGCAGTCGCTGGTCGTTGTCCGAGTAGGTCGAGGCGGCGAGTGTGGCTTCTACCGCATCGAGCACTTCCGGGGCATGAGCCCGCATCTCGCTGACCAGCGTCCCGGCCTGGAAGCAGAACATGCCCGAGTTCCAGTAGAAGTTGCCGGCCGCACAATAGCGCTGGGCGGTTGCCAGGTCCGGCTTTTCCACGAAGCGCTTGACGCGCATGCCTTGCACGAGGTCGCCGCTGGTGTCGGCTTCGATATAGCCAAAGCCCGTCTCGGCATGAGTCGGCTCGATGCCGAAGGTCACCAGGTAGCCTTCCTGAGCCAATTGCGCGGCCTGTCGGGCGGCACTGGCGAAGGCTTCTTCGTCCTGGATCAGGTGGTCGGCAGGAAGCACCAGCATGGTCGCCTCGGGGCCGTGGCGGCGCAGCAGATAGAGGGCCGCGCTGGCTATGGCGGCTGCCGTGTTGCGGCCGGTCGGCTCAAGGATGTAGTTGAGCTCGCTCTCTGGCGAGCGCTTGACTTCCTGATAGATGTCTTCGGTGGTGAAGAACAGCTCCTGATTGGTGACGGTCAGGATGTCTTTCACGCCTTCGAGATGAATCGCCCTGAGCAGGGTTTTCTGGAGCAGGCACTGGCCGTCAGGCAGCGGCAGGAACGGTTTGGGGTGCTTCTCGCGAGAGGCGGGCCACAGGCGGCTACCGGCTCCGCCGCAGATAATCACGGGGTACAACATCTATCGTCCTTAAAGGCTCGCCTATCAGGCTGATCACTGGCGCCGAATTATCGCTTGGAAATGGCGTAGCCGGTCGATCACTGCGACGGAGGGCATTCCTGAATGCGCGTGGCGCAAATCTGTGTGATAAACCACACAATTTAACCGTATTTCTGGCCACCTGGCCAGAACCGCCGGGCATATGCAAAAAGCCCACCATGGGGTGGGCTTTTCATTTCATGTACATGGTGCCGGCACCAGGAATCGAACCCGGGACCTACTGATTACAAGTCAGTTGCTCTACCAGCTGAGCTATACCGGCGTAGGGGGCGCCATTATAGCCATTGGTGTGGCGGAGTAAACCGTCGCGCGCGAGCTGGGATGGGGCTTGGCTATGAGAGCAGAGGTGTTTATGCACAATGAGAATGCGGCATCGGCGGGTGTGCCTGTTTTTTGTGCGGCAGCTCGCGTATTTGGCTAAGCAGCTGTTTCAAAAGAACTTTTTCCGCAGATCAAAAAACCAGCAGGTCGCCGCAGGCCTGCTGCGGCGCGCCTTGTGCAGATTTCTACAGAATCCGTGCACAGAGTTATCCACAGCTTCTGTGGATGGCTTTCAGGCGCGCTCGGCCAGCAGCAACAGATTGCGCGGGGTCAGCTGGTGGGCGCAGAAGGTGCCCAGCCTCACCTGGTAGCCCCGTTCTTCCAGGTAGAGGGCGCGGTCGAGCAGCAGCCACAGCTCCAGTGGGCGACGGAACAGGCCGCGTACCAGCTCCAGGTTGCGCACCTCGGCCAGGCGGCGCCAGCCGGCCGCCTCCAGGGCGGGCCAGTCGATGCGGCCGTGCAGTGCCAGGCCCTTGAGCGCGGCCAGGTCATGGCAGTAGCTGGCGAAGTCCTTGTCCAGCCAGCTCACTGGCAGCGACGGCGTCGGCAAGTAGTCATCCACGTCGCGCTGCTGGCGCTGCAGCAGGTCGAAGGCCAGGCGCCGGGCCATCGACAGGTCACGCTGGCGGCGCAGGCGCTGGCCGGCGGTGACGGTCTCGGCCAGCGGCAGGCGCAGGTCGTCCTGTGACAGGCGCAGGGCCGAGGCCCGGGCGGGGGCGCAGAGCGGCTGATAGTACTCGCTGGCGATGCGGTTGTAGCAGCAGGGCGCCACCGCCAACTGGGCGCAGCCGGCGGCGCTGGCCAGCTGCAGCAGGCGCACGTGCAGGTCGCCGCAGGCATGCAGGGCCGCCGGCGTATGCGTGGCGTGCAGGCGCGCGCCGGCATCGGCGGCCAGCACGTCCTGCTGCAGGTGCTGGGCCGCGAGCTGCTGGCGTGCGCTGAGGCGCTGGCCGGCTTCGACCAGTTGCGGATCGTATTCCAGGCAGGTCAGCTGCTGGCCGCCCTGGGCCAGCAGGCGGCCGAGGTGGCCCTTGCCGGAGCACCAGTCCAGCCAGTGGCGCGGCGGCTGCCGGAACTGCAAGCGTCCGGCGAAGGCGGTGATCTGCTGCCACTTGCGCCCCGGCACGTCGACGCTCAGGCGCTCGGGCAGTAGGCCGAGATCGCGCGTGGGCAGTTCATCGAGCGCCGAGAGCGCGGCGGCGCGCCGCGCCAGCTCGGGGAAGGGCGCGGGGGCGGCCAGGCGCTCGGGATGGTTGTGCTCGGCCTCGGCCTGCTCCAGGCTGCGGCTGCGCAGCCAGGCGGCCAGTGCGGGCTGCTCGGCTTCCCAGGGCAGGGTCGGGTAGGTGAAGGGCTTGGGGCGCCACAGGTGCTGGTGGGCGACGAGGAAGTCGTCCAGAGCCTGGAAGCGTTCGCTC
Source organism: Pseudomonas alcaligenes (assembly GCF_041729615.1). NCBI lineage: Bacteria > Pseudomonadati > Pseudomonadota > Gammaproteobacteria > Pseudomonadales > Pseudomonadaceae > Aquipseudomonas > Aquipseudomonas alcaligenes. Next base: position 2,797,557 of record NZ_CP154874.1, read on the forward strand.
AGAGCGGGGCCGGTAAGGATCATGCGGGCGCAGCGGTGGGGGTGATGGCGGGCATTCTATCCCTCTCCCGGTGTGGGAGAGGGATCTTCGCGGGTCAGCGACCCTGGCAGGCGTCGACCCGCAGCTTGCGCTCCAGCAGCTTGAAGGCGCGCACCATGACGTAGGCGATCACCAGGTAGAACACGCCGGCGGCGAAGAAGATCTCCACCGGCAGGTAGGTGCGGGCGATGATGGTGCGCGACATGCCGGTCAGCTCCAGCAGGGTGATGGTGCTGGCCAGGGCGCTGGCCTTGAGCATCAGGATCACCTCGTTGCTGTAGGCCGGCAGGCCGATGCGCGCGGCGCGCGGCAGGATGATGTAGAGCATGGCCTGGGCGCGCGACATGCCGAGCGCGCGGGCTGCCTCGATTTCGCCGGGCGGCACGGCCTGGATGGCGCCGCGCAGGATCTCGGCGATGTAGGCCGCGGTGTGCATGGTCATGGTGATGATGGCGCACCAGTACGGATCGCGCAGGTACGGCCACAGCGGGCCCTGGCGCACGGCGTCGAACTGCGCCAGGCCGTAGTAGACCAGAAACAGCTGCACCAGCAGCGGGGTGCCGCGGAAGAAGAAGATGTAGCCGAACGGCAGGGCGCGCACGTACCAGTGCCTGGAGGCGCGGGCGATGCCCATGGGCAGGGCGAGGATCAGCCCGGCGACCACGGCGATGGCCACCAGCTCGATGGTCAGCCAGGCGCCTTCGAGCAGCTTGGGCAGGTATTTGTAGATCACTTCCCAGTTCATCAGGAGCTCCGCACGAAGCCGCGGCTGGCGCGCTTCTCGAGGAAGTGCAGGCCGATCATGGCGAGGATGGTCAGGCCCAGGTAGATGAAGGCGGCGACCAGGAAGAAGGTGAAGGGCTCCTTGCTGGCGGTCACGGCGATCTGCGAGCGACGCATGATCTCTTCCAGGCCGATCACCGAGACCAGCGCGGTGTCCTTCATCAGGATCATGAACAGGTTGCCCAGGCCGGGCAGGGCGATGCGCCACATCTGCGGCAGGATCAGCCGCCACAGGATGCGGCCCTTGGACAGGCCGAGGGCCATGCCGGCCTCGCGGTGGCCCTTGGGGATGGCCAGGATGGCGCCGCGGAACACCTCGGTGGCGTAGGCGCCGAAGCACAGGCCGAGGGCGATGGTGCCGGCGGCGAAGGCGTTCAGTTCCAGGCTTTCCAGGCCGAGCAGGTCGGCCAGGGCACGCATCAGGTTGACCGTGCCGAAATAGATCAGCAGTACCCAGAGCAGCTCGGGCACTCCGCGGACGATGGTGGAGTAGGTGCCGCCAAGCCATTGCAGCGGCTTGTACGGGGAAGTCTTGGCCAGGGCGCCGAGCAGCCCGAGCACCAGGCCGAGGGCCAGGGCGGACAGGGCCAGCTGGATGGTCACCAGCGTGCCGGCGGCGAGGGCGGGGCCGAAGCCATGGAGGTCGAGAATCATAGGGTGCCTGAGGGCGATCTTTCCAAGCGCGCGGTGGCGGTCAGTGGCGCACCAGCGAGGCGCCACCCGGCCCGGGTGAGAAACCGCCGCCCCGTGGGGCGGCGGCCCGGCGCATCAGTAGATGCTGAACGGGAAGTACTTGTCGTTGATCTTCTTGTAGGTGCCGTCTTCGACGATGGCCTTCAGCGCGGTGTTCAGCTTCTCGCGCAGCGGATCGCCCTTGCGCACGGCGATGGCGATCTTGTCGTTGTCGAACACCGGCTCGCCCTTGAACTCGAAGTCCTTGCCGGCATCGCTCTTCAGCCATTCCCAGTTGACGAACTTGTCGGCCAGCACGCCGTCGAGGCGGCCCGAGGACAGGTCGAGGTAGGCGTTTTCCTGGGTGTCGTACAGCTTGATCTCGACGGTGTCGGCCAGGTTGTCTTCCAGCCAGGTGCCGGCGATGGTGGCGCGCTGGGCACCGATCACCTTGCCTTTCAGGCTGGCCTTGTCGGTCTTGAAGTCGCCGCTCTTCGGCGCGATGAACTGCAGCTTGTTGGTGTAGTAGGGCTCGGTGAAATCGACCGCCTGCTTGCGCTCCTCGGTGATCGACATGGAGGCGGCGAGGAAGTCGAACTTCTTCGCGTTCAGGGCCGGGATGATGCCGTCCCAGTCGGAGGTGACCACTTCGCACTCGGCACCCATCTTGGCGCACAGGGCCTGGGCGATCTCGACGTCGAAGCCGCCGACCTGGCCGCTGGCGTCGATCAGGTTGAAGGGCGGGTAGGCGCCTTCGGTGCCGATCTTCAGCTTGTCCGCGGCGACTGCCTGGGTGCCGAAGGCCAGGGTGGCGACGGCGGCCAGCAGGATCTTCTTATAGTTCTGCATGCGTGATTGCTCCGTTTCAGTGATTGCTGGACATGAATTGTTTACAGCGTGCCGATTGCGGGTTGGTGAAGACCTGCTCGGGCGGCCCTTGCTCTTCCACCAGGCCCTGGTGGAGGAAAACCACTTCGCTGGACACCTGCCGGGCGAAATTCATCTCGTGGGTGACCAGCAGCATGGTGCGACCTTCCTCGGCCAGCGCGCGGATCACATTAAGCACTTCCTGTACCATTTCCGGGTCGAGGGCCGAAGTCGGCTCGTCGAACAGGATCACCTTGGGCTGCATGGCCAGGGTGCGGGCGATGGCAGCCCGCTGCTGCTGGCCGCCGGAAAGCTGGTTGGGATAGGCGTGGCGCTTGTCGGCGATGCCGACCTTGGCCAGCAGCGCCTCGGCCACCTCGATGGCCTCGGCCTTGCTCTGGCCGAGCACGCGGCGCGGTGCCTCGATGATGTTGTCGAGCACGCTCATGTGCGGCCACAGGTTGAAATTCTGGAAGACGAAGCCGATCTCGCTGCGCAGGCGGTTGATCTGCCTATTGTCGGCGGCGACCAGGTCGCCGTTCTTCGCCGCCTTCAGCTTGAGCTCCTCGCCGGCGACGAAGATCTGCCCCTGGTGCGGGTTTTCCAGCAGGTTGATGCAGCGCAGGAAGGTCGACTTGCCCGAGCCCGAGGAACCGAGGATGGAGATCACGTCGCCGTCGCGGGCGGTCAGCGAGATGCCCTTGAGCACTTCAAGGTCGCCGTAGCGTTTGTGCAGATTGCGGATTTCCAGCGCGGGCGTTGCCTCGGCCATGGGGGGTCCTCTTGGTTGCGGATGCGCTCCGGCTGCTGGCCGCCTTCCTAGCGTGCGGCTGAACCTAGCATAGCGTTTGCGGCAGCGCCAAGCCGGCGGCAGCCGCGGCCGGCGCCGGTTGCCGCCGGTTGTCGCATCATGACAGTTGCGTGTCGCGCCCAAACAAAAAATTGCCTGGCGCACTCCTGGGCGTGGCGCGCGGCGGCCCGCAGGTGGAGATAAAAAGCCCGATCCATGGATCGGGCTTGGGCAGTGCAGCCGGTGCGGCGAATGGGCGCGGAGTTTACTGGAGCGACCCGGCGCGGTGAAGTGGCGCCGGGCCACCAGTCTGCTAGAGTCGGCCTGCTCCCCAGGGGATCGGGTCGAGCCAGGCCACTTTCCCGGAGTTCTTCATGGCGCAGTCGCAGCAGTCACCCAGGGCGTTTCGTACCAGTCTGTGGCTGCTCTGCGTCCTGGTTGTGCTGCTGGTGCCGCTGCTGCACCTGTGGGCGCCGGTGCAGCACTGGAGCAACGCCCACGGCGACTGGCTGATCCGCCAGCGCGCCACGCAACAGGCGCCGGACCCGCGCATCGTGGTCATCGACATCGACGACACCAGCCTGCAGGCGCTGGCCGGCGAGGCCGGCAAATGGCCCTGGCCGCGCGCGCTGCATGCCGAGCTGCTCGAACACCTGCTGGCGCAGCAGGCCGAGGCGGTGGTGTTCGATGTGCTGTTCAGCGAGGCCGACCGTTTCCATCCCGACGCCGATGCTTATTTCGGCGAGGTGCTGGCGAGCAGCGAGCGGGTCTACCTGGCGGCCCTGCAGCAGCAGGCCGTCGACCCGGCCAGGGCGCCGCTGCTCGCCGACTATCCGCCGACCACCGGCCTGCTGCCCGGCCGCGACCGCCAGCAGCGCGGCGTGCTGCTGCTGCCCTGGGCCGTGGCGCCGCAGAGCTGGAAGGTCGGCACCATCAACTTCAGCCCGGACGCCGATGGCGTCGGCCGGCGCTACGACATTCATCGTCGCATCGGCGACTGGCGCATGCCCTCGCTGCCGGCGCGGGTGGCCCTGGATCGCGGTGTGGCGCTGCCGGATGCCGCCAGCTTCCTGCTCGACTGGCGCAGTGCCGCGCGCGTGCCCTATCCGCGCGTGCCCTTCGCCGCCGCCCTGGCCCAGGCGCGCGGCGAGGCTGGCGTGCTGGCAGCCGACTACTTCGCCGGCAAGATCGTGGTGATCGGCACCACCGCCGCCGGCCTCTACGACCTGCGGCGTACGCCGCTGGACGATCTCTACCCGGCGGTGTTCATCCTCGCCACCGCCATCGACAATCTGCTCAACCAGCAGCAGCTGCAGATGGTGCCGGCCTGGGCCATGGCGCTGTTCGGCGTCGCCCTGCTGCTCGCCCTGCAGCTTGTGCTGCTGCGCGAGCGCCTGCTGGCCGCCAGCCTGCTGACCCTGGGCGCCAGCCTGGTGCTGCTGCTCGGTGCCTATCTCCTGATCCTGCAGGGCGTGTTGCTGCCGGTGCTGCCCAGCCTGCTGGCGCTGTGGCTGCTGCTGGCCCTGGCCCTGGCGGTGTTCTACCGCCGGCGCCGGCAGCAGCTGGCCAACACCATCAGCCTGTTCAGCCGCTTCCTCGACCCGCAGGTGGTGGCCCAGCTGGTCGCCCGCGAAGACCCGCAGGCGCTGCTGGCCAGCCGCGAGTGCCAGCTCACCGTGCTGTTTTCCGACATCCGCAACTTCACCAGCATGTCCGAGCGACACAGCGCCCAGGAGATCATGCAGATCCTGGAAAACTACTTCGCCGGCCAGGTGGACGTGCTGTTCAGGCACCACGCGACCCTCGACAAGTTCATCGGCGACGCCATCATGGCCTTCTGGGGCGCGCCGCAGGACAACCCCAACCAGGCGGTGGACGCGGTCAACGCGGCGCTGGAGATGATCGACAACGTCGAGCGCTACCGGCGCGACTTCGACCACCCGGATTTCGACATCGGCATCGGCCTGCACAGCGGTCCGGCGGTGGTCGGCATGGTCGGGACCAGCAAGCGCTACGACTACACTGCAATAGGCGATACGGTGAACCTGGCCAGCCGCATCGAGGGGCTGACCAAGGGCCGTGCGCGCCTGCTGGTGTCGGCCGCGACCATGCAGGCCTGCGGTGACGCCTTCGACTTCGTGCCCCACGGCGATTTCCAGGTGAAAGGCCGCGTCGAGCCGGTGACCCTCTTCGAACCCAGGAGAAAGACCTCATGAGAAGTACCCTTTGCGCCGCCCTGCTGATCCTGGCAGGCTGGCTGGGCAGCGCCGTGGCGCTGGCCGAAGTGCGCGGCGCCGTCACGGTCGAGGCCACCGCCCTGCGCGAGAGCCCCGCTGCCGCGGCTGCCGTGCTGCAGCAGCTGCCGGCGCAGAGCCGCCTGGCCATCCTCAAGCGCCAGGGCGGCTGGTATCAGGTACAGACCGGCGCCGGCCAGCAGGGTTGGGTGGCGCTGCTGGCGGTGCGCTTCGACAAGGCCGCCGGGGCCAAGGGCGGCAGCATCGGCGCGCTGCTCGAAGGCAGTACCGCGGTGGAGCCGGCCAGTGGCGTGGCCACCGGTGTGCGTGGCATCAGCGACGATCAGGTCGGTGGTGGCGGCGGTTCCGGCAGCCTGTCCCTGCAGCAGCTCGACCGCTACGCGGTGACCCCGGGCAGCGCCCGCGCCTTCGCCCAGCAGGGTGGCCTGCGCAGCCAGACCATCGCCTATCCCCACTGAGCCGGAGCCGAGCCATGCACAAGATTCTTTGCCGTACCGCCCTGCTCACCGCCCTCTGCGCCGCGCTGCCCGCCTGTGAAAGCCTGCAGGTTCTCGAAGGCGTGCAGATCCAGGGCGTCGACCTGTCGCCGCTGGCCAGTGCCGGGCGCAACCTCGGCGAGCTGGGCGAGAAGAGCCAGGACGAGGAACTGATGATCGGCGCCAGCACCGCCGAGCTGCTGCTCAAGCAGGCCCGCCTGCTCGATGCACCTGCCCTGCAGGCCTACGTCAACCAGGTCGGCCGCTGGGTCGCCCTGCACAGCGAGCGGCCCGATCTGCCGTGGCGCTTCGGCGTGCTCGACAGCAGCGTGGTCGGCGCCTACGCGGCGCCTGGCGGCTATGTGTTCATCACCAGCGGCATGCTCGCGCAGATGGACAGCGAGGCCGAGCTGGCCGGTGTGCTGGCCCACGAGGTGGCGCACGTGGTGCAGAAGCATCATCTGGAGGCGATCAAGCAGAAGGCTGGTGCCGGCCTGCTAGCCAACGTCTCGCGCTTCGCCCTGCAGGCCAGCCAGGCCAGCTCCAGCGCGCCGGCTCCCAGTACGAGCGTCTCCACCCAGCAGTTCGACCAGCTGGTGACCAACCTCTATACCCGCGGCCTGGATCGTGGCGACGAATACGAGGCGGACCAGATGGGCGCGGTGATCGCCGCTCGTGCCGGCTACGACCCCTATGGCCTGGCCACCGTGCTGCAGGGCATCGGCACCATGAAGCAGGACGATGCGACCCTGGTGACCTTCCTCAAGGTGCACCCGAACATCGGCGATCGCCTGACCCGCCTGCAGCCCACCTACCAGTACCTTGACCAGGCGGCCGCCGGCGGCAGCCAGCAGACCCTGGACCAGCGCTACCAAAAGGCACTGTCGGCCAAGTAAGGCATCGGGCGGGGCGCGGGGCGGCTGCGCGCCGCCCCTTGTGCTTCAGTGCTGGTGCTTGTCGCAGGGCTCGTAGTCGCAGACGTGGTGGGCGTACGCCGGCGCCGTGCTGGGCGCTGCCGAGGGTGGGGGGAGCGCCGCACTCTGGGCCGGGTTGAGGTAGCAGCGCGAGTCGATGAATACCCGCACCAGGTCACCATCCAGCAGCCCGCTCCTGACCTCCGCCTGGAGGATGTCCAGCGCATGCTCCACCGGCACCGCCGGCTTGTACGGACGGTCCGAGGCGGTCAGCGCGTCGTAGATGTCGCAGATGGTCATGATCCGCGAGCCGCAGGGAATCTGCTCGCCGGCCAGGCCCTTGGGGTAGCCGCTGCCGTCGAGCTTCTCGTGGTGCGCCGCGGCGATCTCGGGGATGCGCTGCAGCGCCGGGGTCCAGGGGATCAGCTTGAGGAAGTCGCGGGTGTGCACCACGTGGCGCTCGATCTCCGCGCGCTCCTCCTGGGTCAGGCTGCCGCGGCGGATGGCCAGGGCGCCGAACTCGCTCTCCGAGAGCAGGCCGATCAGGCTGTCGTCATGGCTCTTCACCACGTGGCCCTGGATCTCCTGCAGGTGCTGGAAGTCACCCTCGGTGAGCACGCTCGGCTCGTTGGCCTTGAGGATGTCATGCAGGTACTGGTCCAGCCGCTGGCACTCGACGGCCAGCTCCTGCTCCCACTGCAGGCGCAGCTGCTCGTCCAGCGCGCCGTATTGCCGGTAGGCGTTGAGCATGCGGCGCAGGGTCTGGTTCTGCAGGCTCTCCTTGGCCAGGGCCACGCGGTAGCGCAGGTTGTCGACGACCGGCTCCGGCAGCTTCTTGGCCTTGGTCAGCACGTGCTCGCGCACACCGACCTTGCCGAAGTCGTGCAGCAGCGCGGCGTAGCGCAATTCGCGCAGGCCCTCGTCACCCAGCGCCTGGGTGCGCAGGTGGGCCATGGGCGCCAGCGGCAGCTGGCGGGCCAGGGCGATGCACAGGTCGGCGACGCGGAAGGAATGGCCGGCCGAGGTGGGGTCGCGTTGTTCGATGGCGAACACCGAGGCCTGCACGAAGCCGTCGAACAGCTGGCTGATGTCGTCCAGCAGCTGGCGATTCTCGATGGCCACCGCCGCCTGGCTGGCCAGGGCGCGCAGTGAGGCGGCCATCACCTCGTCGAAGGCGATGACGCTGCCGGCGTCGTCCTGGCAGTTGATGAACTCCAGCACGCCGACCACCTCGTGACGGTGGTTGAGCATGGGAATGGCCAGCAGCGACATGGTGCGGTAGCCCACCTGCATGTCGAACGAGCGGTTGAAACGGTAGGGCGCGTCGGCCGGGATGGCGTAGGCGTCGGCGATGTTCAGCTCGGTGCTGGTCAGGGCCACGTAGCCGGCGATCGAAGCCTTGGTCAGCGGCATGCGCTGTTCCTGGAAGCGGGTCGGCAGCGAGCTGTTCTGCGTCAGCTTGAACAGCAGCTGCGGCTGCTCGCCCTTCTTGTCGACCAGAAACAGCGAGGCGGCATCGCTGTTGGACAGGCGCCGGCCCTCGGTGAGGATCTTGCTCAGCAGGCGTTCCAGATCCTTCTCGGCGGACAGTGCCAGGCCGACGTCGACCAGCTTCTGCAGGTCGCCGTCCTTGTCGTGCAGGGCGGCAGCCAGCTGGTCGGTCTTCTGGCGGAGGCGGAACTGCTCGGCGGCGAAGCCGAGCAGGGCGAGCAGCTCGTCCTCGCTGGCCGCGCCGGGCAGCGGCAACACCCCGGGCGGGGCGTCGAAGGCCACCAGGCTGGCGCCGCAGGCCTGCCAGTCGGCCAGCGGCCTGGCTTGCAGCAGCGGGGCGTCGAGCAGCAGCACCTCGATGCCCTGGGCGATGCTCGTGTCGGCTTCCAGGCAGCGCAGCGCGATGCCCTCGCGGACGAGGCGGGCGTACAGGGGCGAGGCGGCAAGCAGTGGGCTGTGTCCCACCGTGAAGCTGGCTGTCATCAGGGGATACCCGGGGCCGATTGGACTGCGCTCGGCTGAGTATTGCACCGCTGCTGGGGGGCTTCCACAAAGGCGGGAGGCGGAAAGCAGAAAGCCCGCCATGGAGGCGGGCTTTCGGAGTTTTGGTGCCCAGGGACGGAATCGAACCGCCGACACGGGGATTTTCAATCCCCTGCTCTACCGACTGAGCTACCTGGGCAACGGGGCGCCATTAAACGGATTTGGCTTTGCAGTGTCAAGCGAGGGAATGAAAAAAATTTGAGCGTAGACGGGCGGTTACGAATTTTCGCGAGGCGGCGGGCGGTTTCCGGCCCGCCTTCGCATCAGGCGCTCGGCGGCACGTAGCCGTCGGCCTTGGCGTAGTCCTCGCCGGAGAGGAACTTGTCCATCTCGGCCTGGAGGAACTTGCGATCCTCGGCGTTCATCATGTTCAGCCGGCGCTCGTTGATCAGCATGGTCTGGTGTGCCTGCCACTCGTCCCAGGCCTTCTTCGACACGTTGTCGTAGATGTCCTGGCCCTTGGCGCCGGGGTAGGGCGGGCGGTCGAGGCCGGGCAGCTGTTCGTTGTACTTGCGGCAGTGGACGGTGCGGCTCATGAGGCTTCTCCTGCATTCAGTTCTTGCGCGGCTCGCTTGAGGAGCTTCTTCACCGGGGCGGCCAGGCCCAGGCGCGGCGGGGTGGCGAGGTTATACCAGAGCCAGTCGCCCTCGGCCACGGCGTGGCTGGCCTGCTCGACACGCACCAGCCAGGGTTCGATGGCCAGCTGGAAGTGGCTGAAGGTGTGGGTCAGCCCGGCCAGCTCGCGCGGCTCGCCCAGGTGCAGGGCATGCTGGCGTGCCAGTTCGCCCAGGGCGTCGAGGTCGTCCAGTTCCGGCAGGCTCCACAAGCCGCCCCACAGGCCGCTGGAGGGGCGGCGGTAGAGCAGGATGGCGCCCTCGGCGTTGGCCAGCAGCGGCATCAGCGTGCGTTTCTGCGGCAGCGCCTTGCGTGGCTTGGGTTCGGGGAAGTCGGTTTCACGGCCGAGCAGGTGGGCGCGGCAGCCGGCGCGCACCGGGCATAGCAGGCAGCTCGGCTTGCTGCGGGTGCACAGGGTGGCGCCCAGGTCCATCATCGCCTGGGTGTAGTGGTTGACCCGCTCGTGCGGGGTCAGCTGCTCGGCCAGTTGCCACAGCTGCGCGGCCACCCTGGGCTCGCCGGGATAGCCGTGCTGGGCCTGGTAGCGGGCCAGCACGCGCTTGACGTTGCCGTCGAGGATCGGCGCGCGCAGGCCCATGCTCAGGCTGGCGATGGCGCCGGCGGTTGAGCGGCCGATGCCGGGCAGCTCGGCCAGTTGCTCGACCGAGCGCGGGAACTCGCCGCCATGCTGCTCCACCACCAGCTTGGCCGCCTTGTGTAGGTTGCGCGCGCGGGTGTAGTAGCCGAGGCCGGTCCACAGGTGCAGCACCTCGTCCTCGGGTGCGGCCGCCAGGGCTTCGACCGTTGGCAGGGCGTCCATGAAGCGGTCGAAGTAGCCGAGCACGGTGCTGACCTGGGTCTGCTGCAGCATGATCTCCGAGACCCATACCCGGTAGGGTGTGATGCCCTGTTGCCAGGGCAGGTCCTTGCGCCCGTGCTGGTCGTACCAGGCCAGCACGGCGCCGCTGAACTGCTCGGGGCTCATCGGTTGAACAGGCCCTTGAGCGCGTCCTTCAGCTCGGGGCTGACCTTGTCGCCGAGCTTCTCCTCGATCTTCTCTTCCAGCTTGTTGCCGGCCAGCTTGGCGGCGACCTTGGTCATCCCGGCCTTGTCCAGGCGGCAGGCCTTGGCGCCCAGCTCCAGCGGGCCGCGGCAGAGCAGCGGCCACTCGATGCCGACGTAGCGCTCGTTGACCTGGCAGGCCGGGTCCGGCATGGCCGTCTTGTCGCCTTCGATGACGATGCCGACACGGTAGTCCATGCCCAGCACGCGCAGGTCGACATCGCCGTCGCCATTGACCGTCAGGCCGGGGATGCGCGCCTTGAGGTCGGGGTTGCTGGCCACGCCGTTGGTGAACTTCAGGTTGCCGTGCAGTTCCTCGAAGGGCGTGTCCTTGCCGCGCGGTTCGCCGGACAGCGACTTGCGGTTAAGGGTGGCGATGCCCTGGCACAGCTGCTGCTCCAGGTTGGCGTCGACCAGCACGCCGTTGCTCAGGCTGAAGTTGGCCTTGCCGTTCAGTCCGTCGATCCAGGCCTTCTGGCTGTTGCCCTGGGTGCGCAGGTCGGCGTTGAGATCCAACTGGCCGCGCAGTGGGGCTTTCTCGCCGCGGGACTCGATCAGCTTCTCCACGGGGATGCGCTTGAGCTGCTGGCTGGCGGTCAGCAGCGGAATGTTCGGGCGCGCATCGAGCTGCGATTGCATGGCGAACTCGCCGCCGTGCAGGTCGCCGCGCAGCTCCTTGAGCTCGAGCAGGCCGCCCTTGGCGGTCAGGGACAGACGCGCGTCCTCGATCGGCAGCTTGCTCAGGGTCAGCTGGCCGAGGCCGAGAGTGGCCTGCAGGTCCAGCTTGCGCAGCTGCTCCAGCGGCAGTGCGGGGGCGCTGCTCCAGGCCTGCTGGGTGGGTGCGTTGGGCAGCGGGGTGGTGCCGCTCTTGCCGGCGGCGGCCACGGCCTGCTTGACCTCGCTCTGGCGTGCCTGGCCGGCGCTGGCGTTCTTGTCCTGCGGCGGCAGGTAGCGGTCGAGGTCGAGCTTGTCGCCCTTGAGCTGCAGGCGCAGGGCCTGCTGGGCGAAGTCGTTGACCGCTAGGCTGCCGCTGAAGGTGCTGTCGTCCAGTTTCAGCGACAGGTCATTGAGCTGCACGCTGTTGGGCGTGCCGGCCAGGCGGGTGGAGAGTTCGAGGCTGCTCAGCGTGCCCTTGTCGCTCATGGCGGGCAGGGCCACGCCTATGCCGTCGAGGAATTCGCGCAGGTTGAACTGCGCCAGCGACAGGCTACCTTCCAGCTGGGCGGTCTTGTCCAGGTCGCGCAGCTTGAGTTCGCCGAGGGCACGCAGCTGGTTGGCGGACAGCTTGATGCCGGTCCACTCGGCCACCTGGGCCGACTGGTCGAGCAGCAGCTGGCCCTGGCTGGCGAAGGTCAGGGTCTTGCCGCCCAGGGGCTCGCCCGAGGCCTCGCCGGCCAGCTTGAGGTCCTGCAGCTGGTAGCGCTTGAGCTCCGGCTCGAAGCGCAGCAGGCCCTGCAGCTCGGTCTTGGCGCGCAGCACCGGCTGGTTGCTGCCGAGGAAGGCCAGCAGCTTGACCGGGATATCGGCGCCCTCGCGGATCGCGCCGGTGGACAGCTCGATGCCCTCGGCGCTGAACTGCTTGCCGCTCTTGGCGTCCTGATAGTCGATGCGCGAATTGCTGACGGTCAGGCTGTCGATATCCAGTTTGAGCGGCTGGCTGTCCTGCTGCGGCTCGCTGGCGCCGCTGTCGGCGGTCTGCTCGGCGGATTGCGTCGTGGTGGTGCTGGCCTCGGCCTTGGCCGGCTTGCCGATGCCTTCCCAGTTGCCGCGGCCCTTGTCGTCGCGCTGAAGGGTCAGGTCGAGGCCGTCGACGCGGATGTCGCTCATCTGTACTTCGCGGCGCAGCAGCGGCAGCACGCGTACCGACAGGCCGAGCAGGCGCAGGTTGGCGAGGGGTTGGTCCGGGGTGTCGGCACTGGCCAGGGTAGCGTCGGTCAGCTCCAGGCCGAGCCAGGGGAACAGGCTCCAGCCGATGTCGCCCTTGAGTTGCAGCTCGAGGTTGGCCTTGTCGCGGGCCAGCTGCTGGATCTCGTCCTTGTAGTCGTTGGGATCGAACAGGTGGGTGAGGGCGAAGCCGAGGCCGATGACGATCAGCAGCAGGCCGAGCATTAGCAGACCCAGGATTTTGCCGAAGGCTTTCATGGACCAGTCCTTGTGTGGGAGTTCTTCTGTCAGGCGCGGGAGTATAACGCCGCTGTGCTTCATCGCGCGGTGGCGACCTGGTGGTCGTGCTGGCCGCCGGCAGGGGTTTGGATGGGCAAGTCGGCGCCCGGTTCCTTGGCGCCGGTGCCGATGATCAGGTCGGCCACTGCGTCCATGGGGGCTCCTTGATGCAGGTCAATATCGCCGGCCGGCGCTGTTCTAGCGTGACAGGGCGGCCGGTGTGGCCGCTGCCTGGATGACTCTGGAGGCCCATCATGTCGCTTACATGTTGGAATCCGTTTCGCGAGTTCGAGGAATTCTTCAATCACTATCCGCGCCTGGGCAAAGGCCTGGGCGGCGCCAGCCAGGAGCTGATGACCGCGGCCGACTGGGCGCCGGCGGTGGACATCAGTGAAACCCCGCAGGCTTACCTGATCAAGGCCGAGCTGGCCGGTGTGCGGCGCGAGGACATTCAGGTCAAGGTCGAGGGCGGCCAGTTGCGCCTGAGTGGCGAGCGCAAGTTCGAGAAGGAGGAGAAGGACAAGAAGCAGCACCGCGTCGAGCGCTTCTACGGCAGCTTCTCGCGCAGCTTCAGCCTGCCGGACGACGCCGACGAGGCGCAGATCAAGGCCGAGTACCGCGACGGCGTGCTGCATCTCACCCTGCCCAAGCGCGAGACGGCGACGCCGCGGGCGCGCGAGATCGCGGTCGACTGACGCCGCTGGCACGGCCTGCGCGCCACTTTGGCGGAATCCGCCGGGTTGGCGCGCGCCGGCCGCGATAGTCTTGGGTAAAAGCCTGCGGATGAGGTTCGCCCATGAATGTCGCGGTAATGGCCGTGCCGCTGTATATCCTGCTGATCCTGCTGGAGCTCGCCTACGAGCGCTGGAGCGGGCGGCACACCTATCGCCTGGCCGACGCAGTGACCAGCATCGACACCGCCGTGTTGCGCATGTTGCTGGAAGGGCCGTTGCGCCTGCTGCTGGTCGTCCCCTATGCCTGGCTGTACGAGCATGCGCGGCTGTGGACGCTCGATCCGGCCTCGCCCTGGACCTGGCTGCTCGGCTTCGTCTCCGTGGACTTCTGCTTCTATTGGGCGCACCGCAGCCTGCACCGCTACAACCTATTGTGGGGCGCGCATCAGCCGCACCATTCCAGCGAGGACTTCAACCTCTCCACTGCGCTGCGCAAGGGCGCTTTCCAGACCGCTTTCGACTGGCCCTTCTACCTGCCGCTGGCGCTGCTTGGCCTGCCGCTGCCGTTGTTCCTGGTGCTGCTCGGCGCCCAGCTGGTCTACCAGTTCTGGATTCACAGCCAGCATGTGGGGCGGCTGGGGATGCTCGAGTGGTTCATGGTCACGCCGAGCAACCACCGCGTGCACCACGGCCAGAATGATCGCTACATCGACAAGAACCACGGCGGCGTATTCATTTTCTGGGACCGTCTGTTCGGCACCTTTGCCGACGAGACGGAGGCGGTGCGTTATGGCGTGACCACCCCGGTGCGCACTTTCGACCCGCTGCGCCTGCAGTTCTCCTGGTGGCGTTTGCTGTGGGCCGATGCCATGGCGACCCGTTCCTGGTGGGACAAGTTGCGCCTGTGGTGGATGCCCACCGGTTGGCGCCCGGCGGATGTGCGCGCGCGGCCGTGGCCGAAGATGGGCGCGGAGAAGTTCGACTGCCCCAGCCAGGCCGGTCTGCGCTGGTACGCCTTTGCCCAGTTCGTGGCGATCAATGCCCTGACCCTGGTCTACCTCGCCAGCGTCAAGCAGGCAGGCTGGCTGCTGCCGCTGCTGCTCGGACCGCTGATCCTGTTCGGCTGTGTCAGCCTGGGCTGGCTGTTCGAGGGGCGGCGCGCGCTGTGGCGGCTGGAGGCCGTGCGCCTGGCACTGCTGGCAGCGTTCGCCCTGGCCTGGGGGCTGTGGCTGGCGCCGGCGCAGTGGCTGTTCGGTCTGGGCCTGGCCGGATTGTGCGCGGCCAGCCTGCTGTGGCTGGTCTGGCTGGCGGCGCGGCCGCAGATGGCGCAGGCGTAGCCCGGATGCAATCCGGGCTCTAGGGCTCGTTCCTACAGGTCGTCCAGCGGCAGGCCGGTGCGCGCGGCCAGGGCCTGGCTTTCCAGGTGATCGCGGGGCGCCGCCAGGTGCAGCGGCTTGCCAGCCTCGCGGGCCAGGCGTCGCGCCTCGTCGAGGATGCGCCGACCCACGCCACGCTTGCGCGTGACCTTGCGCACGCACAGGTGCGACAGGCGCCAGTGGTCATCGCCGCGCTGCAGTAGGGCGGCGCCAAGCAGGCGGTCGTTGAAGCGTCCGGCGATCAGCTGGCCGCTGCCGATGCCGTCGGCCAGCAGGGCGTCGACGCTGGCATAGGGCGCCAGCAGCCAGTCCGGGGCATCGGCATAGACCTTGCCCAGGTCGGTGTGATCCTGGGCGGACGGGCGGCTGACGGTTTCGACCAGAACGGGCATGGTGACCTCCTTGGGAGCGGGTGCGCAGTGTAAGCGCCCGTCAATCGCGCCGATAGCCGGGGCGGCCGACCGCTGCCGGTAGCCGGCCAAGCCACGGCCCGCCTATAATGGCGGCCTTTTCCCGTGAGCAGCCTGTGGAGCTGGAGATGGCCGAACGTACGGCATCCGTCGAGCGCAACACCCTGGAGACCCAGATCAAGGTCTCGATCAACCTGGATGGCACCGGCAAGGCCAAGTTCGATATTGGCGTGCCGTTCCTCGAGCACATGCTCGACCAGATCGCCCGTCATGGCCTGATCGACCTGGATATCCATTGCAAGGGCGATCTGCACATCGACGACCACCACACCGTGGAAGACGTCGGTATCACCCTCGGCCAGGCCTTTGCCAAGGCGGTCGGCGACAAGAAGGGCATGACCCGCTACGGCCACTCCTACGTGCCGCTGGACGAGGCATTGTCGCGCGTGGTGATCGATTTCTCCGGTCGCCCGGGGCTGCAGATGCACGTGCCCTTCACCCGCGCGGTGGTCGGCGGCTTCGACGTGGACCTGTTCCAGGAGTTCTTCCAGGGCTTCGTCAACCACGCCCAGGTGTCGCTGCACATCGACAACCTGCGCGGCACCAACACCCACCACCAGATCGAGACGGTGTTCAAGGCCTTCGGTCGTGCCCTGCGCATGGCCGTCGAGCTGGACCCGCGCATGGCCGGGCAGATGCCGTCGACCAAGGGCTGCCTGTAAATGCAGACAGTTGCAGTAATCGACTATGGCATGGGCAACCTGCACTCGGTGGCCAAGGCCCTCGAGCATGTCGGCGCCGGCCGGGTGCTGGTGACCAGCGATGCCGCGGTGATCCGCGAGGCCGACCGCGTGGTGTTCCCCGGCGTCGGCGCAATCCGCGACTGCATGGCCGAGATCAGGCGCCTGGGCTTCGATGCCCTGGTGCGCGAGGTCAGCCAGGATCGTCCGTTCCTCGGTATCTGCGTCGGCATGCAGGCCCTGCTGGAGCACAGCGAGGAGAACGGAGGGGTCGACTGCATCGGCCTGTTCCCCGGCCAGGTGCGCTTCTTCGGCAAGGACCTGCATGAAGATGGCGAGCACCTTAAAGTGCCGCACATGGGCTGGAACGAGGTCGCGCAGGTGGTCGATCATCCGCTCTGGCACGAGATACCGGACATGGGCCGCTTCTACTTCGTGCACAGCTACTACATCGAGGCCGGCAACCCGGCCCAGGTGGTTGGGCGTGGCCACTACGGCAAGGACTTCGCCGCGGCGCTGGCCGAAGGCTCGAAGTTCGCCGTGCAGTTCCACCCGGAGAAGAGCCATACCCACGGTCTGCAGCTGCTGCAGAACTTCGTCGGCTGGAACGGCCGCCTCTAACCGCTTTCGTTTTATCCCGGGCCCGCTACCTGGCCCGGCCTGAGGACTCGCTGAAATGCTGATTATCCCCGCTATCGATCTCAAGGACGGCGCCTGCGTGCGCCTGCGCCAGGGCCGCATGGAAGACTCCACGGTGTTCTCCGATGACCCGGTGAGCATGGCCGCCAAGTGGGTCGAGGGCGGCTGCCGTCGCCTGCACCTGGTCGACCTCAACGGTGCCTTCGAGGGCCAGCCGGTCAACGGCGAGGTGGTCACTGCGATCGCCAAGCGCTACCCGAAACTGCCGATCCAGATCGGCGGCGGCATCCGCACCCTGGAAACCATCGAGCATTACGTGCGCGCCGGCGTCAGTTACGTGATCATCGGCACCAAGGCCGTTAAAGAGCCAGAATTCGTCAGCGAGGCCTGCAAGGCCTTCCCGGGCAAGGTCATCGTCGGCCTGGATGCCAAGGACGGCTTCGTCGCCACTGACGGCTGGGCCGAAGTGTCGAGTGTGCAGGCCACCGACCTGGCCAAGCGTTTCGAAGCCGACGGCGTATCCGCCATCGTTTATACCGACATCGCCAAAGACGGCATGATGCAGGGCTGCAATGTCGAGGCCACCGCGGCCCTGGCCGCCGCCAGCCGCATCCCGGTGATCGCCTCCGGCGGCATCCACAACCTCGGCGATGTCGAGAAGCTGCTGCTGGCCCGCTCGCCCGGCATCATCGGCGCCATCACCGGCCGTGCCATCTACGAAGGCACCCTGGATGTGGCCGAGGCGCAAGCCTTCTGCGATTCCTTCAAAGGCTGAGGACTGCTGAGATGGCGCTGGCAAAACGCATCATCCCGTGTTTGGACGTGGACAACGGCCGCGTGGTCAAGGGCGTGAAGTTCGAGAACATCCGCGACGCCGGCGATCCGGTGGAGATCGCCCGTCGCTACGATGAGCAGGGCGCTGACGAGATCACCTTCCTCGACATCACCGCCAGCGTCGACGGCCGCGACACCACCCTGCACACGGTGGAGCGCATGGCCAGCCAGGTGTTCATCCCGCTCACCGTCGGCGGTGGCGTGCGCACCGTGCAGGACATCCGCAACCTGCTCAACGCCGGTGCCGACAAGGTCTCGATCAACACCGCCGCGGTGTTCAATCCGGAGTTCGTCGGCGAGGCCGCTGCGCGTTTCGGCTCGCAGTGCATCGTCGTCGCCATCGACGCCAAGAAAGTCGCCCCGGGTCGCTGGGAGATCTTCACCCACGGCGGGCGCAAGCCGACCGGCCTGGATGCCGTGGCCTGGGCGAAGAAGATGGAAGATCTCGGCGCCGGCGAGATCCTGCTGACCAGCATGGATCAGGACGGCGTGAAGAGCGGCTACGACCTGGGCGTGACCCGCGCCATCAGCGAGGCGGTGAATGTGCCGGTGATCGCCTCCGGGGGCGTTGGCAACCTGGAACACCTGGCTGCCGGCATCCTCGAGGGCAAGGCCGATGCCGTGCTGGCCGCCAGCATCTTCCATTTCGGCGAATACAGCGTGCCCGAGGCCAAGGCCTACCTGGCCAGCCGCGGCATCGTGGTGCGCTGAGTCGATTCAAAACGGAGGTGTGCAATGCGCCTCCGGCTTTCCTCTTCTATACCTAATGAAGCGTCTCGGCGGTTTACCCAGGCGGCTTCGTCCTCTCTCTGACCTCCTGCCATCTGTCCCCCATCGTGACGCTTCGGTCGGCTGAACGGCTATAGCCAAACTGGCTTTATGCCAGCATGCTAGGCTTGTGGCAAAAAAAGGCTGCCAATAAGTTGACGGGCTCGGGCGGCTAGGTATCGGAATATTTTTCTTGGGACCTAAAGGTCGCAAGTTTTTTGCCGTCACTACGCAAACGGGATCTCCTCTCCGCGACGGCTTGCCTGGGTGGCAGGGCTGGGGCGGGTCACTCTGTGCAGGTACAAAAAACAATGAGCAGCATCTTTACTGGCCTGACCACCGCTCAAGTCGCCGCGCTGACCACCGCGCAAATCGCCGCTTTGACCACTGAAGACATTGCGGGCATGAGCACGGCGCAGATGGTCGCCTTCACCACTGCACAGATCCAGGCGCTGTCCACCGAAAGCATCGAGGCGCTCAGTACCGCCCAGCTGCGAGCCATGCAGACGCAGGACTTCGCTGTTCTCACCAGTGATCAGATCCCCGCGCTGGACGCGACCCAGACCGCTGCGCTGACCACCGCCCAGATAGTCGCCTTGACCACTGCACAGGCGGCCGCGCTGACTGCCACCCAAGTCGCCGCTCTGACCACCGCCCAGTTGCAGAAGATGGAGAATGCCGATCTGGCAGCTCTGGGCACCGCTCAGATAGCGGCCCTCACCACCGCTCAGGTGGCCAGCCTGACCACTGTCCAGGTGCCCGCCCTGACCAATGCCCAGGTGGCGGCTCTGGAGGTAGGTGATCTGGCTGTGATGAGCGCAGCCTCGATCAAGGCTCTGACTGCAAGCCAGGTCGCGGCTCTCACCACTGACCAGATTCAGGCCCTGAGCGCATTGCAGATTGCTGCTCTGGACACCGACATAGGCTCGCTGACGACGGCGCAGATCGTCGCTCTCGAGTCGGACCAGGTCGCGGCGTTGAACTCCATTCAGGTCGGTGCCCTGACGCCTGCCAAGCTGGCGGCACTCGAGGCCAGTGATGTCGCATTCCTGACCACGGCAGTCGTGGCCGCCCTCAAGACCAATCAGATCGCCGGCCTGACCACCGCGCAGCTGGAGGCACTGACCACCCTGCAGGTCAGCAAGCTCAACTCCGCCCAGCTGGCCGCGTTGACTACCGTGCAGATCCAGGCGCTCGAAGAGGCCGATCTGGCTGCCATTTCTACTGCCGTCATCGCCGGTCTGACCACTGCTCAGGTCGCAGCGCTGACCACCGACCAGGTTCAGGCGCTGACCAGTGCGCAGGTTGCCAGGCTGGATACGGCTGACGTGCGCGCACTGACGACCGCTCAGCTGGATGCCATGGATAGTGCGCAAATCGGTGCCATGACCTCGGCACAGGTCGTGGCGCTGACGACTGCGCAACTGCGCGCCATCGAAGCAGGGGATCTCGCTGCGCTCAGCTCCGCAGCCATTGGCGCCCTGACGACTGCCCAGGTGGCCAGTCTCACCACCGAGCAGGTCGAGGCCCTGACCACCCTGCAGGTGCGCTCGCTGAAGTCGACGCAACTGGCTGCCATGTCCACGGCCCAGGTACGCGCCCTGGAGACCGCGGACGTCGCGGCGATTTCCACTGCCAGCATCGCTGGCCTGACCACCGCGCAGGTCGCGGCCCTGACCACCGATCAGGTGCAGGCCCTGAGTGCGGCCCAGCTTGCCCGGCTCGATACGGCCGACGTCAAGGCGCTGACCACTGCGCAGGTCGAGGCCCTGGACTCGGTACAGATCGCCGGCCTGACCAGCACCCAGGTGCTGGCCTTGACCACGGCGCAGGTCGCGGCCATCGGCCTGGACATTACCGGCATCGCTACTGCCACCCTGGCATCCATGACCACGGCGCAAGTGTCCAAGCTGAGCACGGAGCAGATCGAGGCCCTGACCACCGCCCAGGCCGCGGCCCTGACCTCTGCCCAGGTGACCGCCCTGAGCACCACCGCCATCCAGGCCATCGAAGTGGCGGATATCGCCGTCATCAATACCGCCGCCATCAAGGGCCTGACCACGGCGCAGGTGCGGGCACTGACCAGCGACCAGGTCGCCGCCCTCACTTCCGCACAGATCCGCGCCATGGACGCGGTCGATGTGGCCGCGCTGACCTCCGACAGCATCGCCGCGCTGACCACCCTGCAGATCAGCGCCCTGACTGCCGGCCAGATCGCGGCACTGACTACGGTGCAGATCCAGGCCATCGAGACCCAGGACCTGGCTGTCCTGTCGCCGGCTACCATCGCCGGTCTGACCACTGCGCAAATCCGCGCCCTGACCGTTGATCAGCTGGAGTCCCTGACCACCGCCCAGGCTGCAGCGCTCACCGGTACTCAGGTTGCTGCCATGACCACTGCGCAGATTGCTGCGCTGGAAGTGGCCGATATCGCCAAACTGTCCACTGCCGCCATGGTCGGACTGACCAGTGCCCAGGTGTCGGCGCTCACCGATGCCCAGTTGCAGGCGCTGACCACCGCGCAGATATCCAAGATCGATGCTGCAGATATCAAGGGGCTGAGTACCGCCGACATCGAACTGCTCAGTGCTGCACAGATCGGTGCACTGACTGCCGTCCAGGCGGCCGCGTTGAGCACTGCCCAGGTTCGAGCTATCGAGGTCGCCGACATCCCGTCGCTGTCCACCGCCTTCGTCAAGGCCCTGAGCACGGCGCAGGTCGCCGCCTTGACCACCGATCAGATAGTGGCCCTGACCACGGCTCAGGTCGCTGCTCTGGACCCGGCTGACCTGGCTGCGCTGGGCACCGCCCAGCTGGTCGCCCTGAGCCCCTCCCAGGCTGCGGCCCTCACTTCGGCGCAGGTCGCCGCGCTGCCTGCCGCCAAGCTGGCGGCTCTGGAAGAGGCCGATCTGGCGGCTCTGACTACTCAGGCCATGCGCGGGCTCGGCAGTGCCCAGATTGGCGGCCTGACCACCGACCAGGTGGTAGCCCTGACCACGGCCCAGGCGGCTGCTCTGACCTCGGCGCAGATCGTCGGCCTGAAGACTGCACAGATCGCTGCCCTCGAGGAGCAGGATCTGGCGGCGCTGTCCACCGCCGCAATCGCCGGCATGAGTACGCTGCAGATCGCCAGCCTGCAGGCGAGCCAGGTCGATGACCTGACCAGCATGCAGATCAAGGCCATCGAGACGGCGGACATCAAGGCCATGACTACCGACCAGATGGCGGCGCTCACCGCGCCCCAGGTCGCGGCTCTGACCATTCCGCAGCTGGTGGCGATGACCACCGCACAGATAGATGCCCTCAACTCGCCGCTCAGTGCCGAGCAGCTGGTCGCCCGGGAAATCGGGGCCCTGACCACTGCAGATATCAGGGCGCTGACCACTGCACAGATTGCCGCCTGGACGACCGCCCATGCCGCCGCGCTGACCTCGACCCAGGTCGCAGCCATGTCCACGGTGCAGATCCGCGCCTTCGAGACCGCCGACCTGCAGGCATTGTCGGCCAGCGTCATCAAGGGGCTCAGCACGGCGCAGGTGTCCAAGCTGACCAACCTCCAGGTGCGGGCACTTACCACCGCCCAGATCGCTGCCCTGGAAACCGCCGACCTGGTGGCGCTCAGTTCTGCCCAGGTGGTGGCCCTGACCACTACCCAGGCCGCCGCCCTGAGTACCGCGCAAGCGTTGGCATTGACCACCACCCAGGTGCGGGCTCTGGAAACCGCTGATCTGGCTGCACTCAGTACTGCGGCTATCAGCAAGCTGTCCGTCACTCAGATCACGGCCCTCAGCCCAAGCCAGATCGCCGCGCTTACCACCGACCAGATGCAGGCGTTGACTGCCGCACAGATCAAGGCACTGACCACCGCGCAGATGCAGGCATTGACCGCCGAGCAATTTGCCGCACTGGGCTCTGCCCAGGTCGCCGCCTTGGACACTGCCGACGTGGTGGCTTTGACCACGGCTCAGGTGGCGGCGCTATCAACCGCCCAAGTGGCTGCCTTGAGCTCGGCCCAGATCATCGCCCTGACCAGCAAGCAGGTCGCGGCCCTGACCAGCGACCAGGTCGATGTGCTCAGCACGGCGCAGATCGTTGCGCTCGGCAGTGAGGACTTCAAGGCCATGAGCACGGCGCAGATCGCAGTGCTCGACTCGGCGCAGATTCGTGCCCTGCAGACGGCCGATATTGCGGCGCTGACCAGTGCGCACTTCATGGCCCTTAGTATGGCGCAGCTGGCGGCCCTGAGCACTGCGCAGGTTCGAGCCATCGAGACTGCAGACTTGCGGCAACTGAATTCGGTGCAGATCGCCTCGCTCAGCTCCAGCCAGGTCGCGGCTCTTTCCACCGATCAGGTGTCCAAGCTGCTTACCGGGCAAATTGCTGCCCTGGAAACCCAGGACCTCCTGGCGCTCAGTACGGCGGCCATCGTCAGCCTGACCAACGCGCAGGTGGCTGCGTTGAGCACGGCGCAGATTGCCGCGCTGAGTACTGCCCAGATCGCGGCTCTGCAGACCGGCGATCTGGTCGTTCTGGATAGCGCGCAGATCGTCGCGCTGACCACTGCGCAGGTAGGCGCCCTGACTTCGCTGCAGATCGCCGCCATGACGCCCGAGCAGATCGCGGCTCTGCAGACCCAGGATCTGGTGCGGCTCTCGACAGCCCAGATCAAGGCCCTGACGTCGACCCAGATGGCCGAGCTCACCACCGAGCAACTGGCTGCCCTGACCACCGCCCAGGTTGCAGCGCTGGAGACTGCCGATCTGCGTGCACTCAGCGAGGATCAGGTCGCTGCCTTGAGCAGTGCCCAGATCGCCGCCCTGACCACGGCCCAGGTCGTCAGCCTGACTTCCACCCAGGTGGCCGCATTCGAGCCCGAGGATATTGCCGGCCTCGGCCTTGCCGCATTCAGGGTGCTGACCACGGCCCAGCTGCGTGCATTGGGCGAGGAGCAACTGGCCGCCCTGACCACGGCCCAGGCTGCCGCGCTGAGCAGCACCCAGATTCGTGGGCTGACCGTCAGCCAACTGGCTGCCCTCGAAACTGCCGACCTGGCAGCTCTGACCACCGGCAGCATCGCCGCCCTGCTCAGCAACCAGATTCAGGGGCTGACATCGGAACAGATCGCCGCCCTGACCACCGCCCAGATCAAGGCTCTCAGCACCCAGCAGATCGCTCTGCTGAGCGAGGAGCAGATCGCGGCCATCGAGACCGCCGACCTCCGGCAACTGACCAGTGCTGCCATCAAGGCCCTCAGCAGTGCTCAGATCGCGGCACTCAGTAGCGCGCAGGTCGCCGTCCTGGATACCGCCCAGATTGCGGCTTTGGATACCGTTGATGTCGCTGCCCTGAGCCAGGAGCAGTTGCAGGCCCTGAGCAGTGTTCAGCTGCGCGCCCTGACGACCGCCCAGATAGTAGCGCTCGGCTCGGACCAGGTAGCCGCACTGGCCACCGAACAGATCGAGGCCCTGACCACGCTTCAGGTACGCGCACTGGAAACAGTCGACCTGCGCGCCCTGAGCGTGGAGCAGGTACAGGTGCTGACCACTGCGCAAGTCGTCGCCCTGACCACTGCCCAGATAGCTGCGCTGACCTCCGACCAGGTGGCCGCACTGGAGGTTGACGACCTGCTCGTACTGTCCACCGCCAGCATCAAGGCACTGGGATCGGACCAGGTGGCCGCGCTGACCAGCGACCAGGTGTCGGCATTGACCACGGCCCAGGTTGCTGCCCTGGATAGCCAGGATGTTGCCGCCCTCAGCACCGCACAGATCGTGGCGCTCACCAATGAGCAGATGGCCGCGCTGAGCTCCAGCCAGCTCGCCGCCCTCAGCAGTGTGCAGATTGCTGCTATCGAGACTTCCGACCTGCAACAGCTGTCCACCACGGTCATCCGCAACCTCACCACGGTACAGGTTCAGGCCCTGACCACCGACCAGGTGCAGGCCCTGACGGGCTCGCAGGTCGGCGCGCTGACCACGGCCCAGGTGGCCAGCCTGAGCACCGATCAGGTCATCGCCCTGGATGCCGAAGATCTGGCCCTGCTTGGCACGGCCCAGATAGTCGCCCTGAGCACCGCCCAGGTTGCTGCCTTGACCGTCGAGCAGGTGGCCAACCTCGGTTCCGATCAGTTGGCTGCATTGGAAACCGCTGATATTCGTGCTCTGGGTACCGCGCAGATCGCTGCGCTGACCGAGGAGCAGGTGGTCGCCCTGCGTTCGGCGCAACTGGCCGCCCTGACCACCGATCAGATTCGCGCTCTCGAGGCCCAGGACCTGGCGGCCCTGACCAGCGCTGCCATTGCGGGCCTCACCACCGCCCAGACCCAGGCCCTGACCACCGCGCAGATCGCCGCTCTGACCGAGAGCCAGGTACCGGCGCTGACCAGTGCCCAGATCGCCGTGCTCAGCACCGAGCAGATCGCCGCCTTCGAGCCGGCCGACCTGGCTGTCCTGGCACCGTCCACCATTGCCGGCTTCAACTCCGCGCAAATGGCCGCGCTGAGCACGGCCCAGATCACCGCGCTGACTTCCGACCAGCTGGCGGCACTGGATGCTTCCGACCTGGCTGCCTTCAGCACCGAGCAGATCGTCGCCCTGACCCAGACCCAGGTCAGGGGCCTGACCTCCGCTCAGGTCGCGGCGCTGAGCACCGAGCAACTGGCGGCCATGGAAACCGCCGATCTGTCCCGACTGACCACGGCGGCTGTCGGCGCGCTGTCCTCGGCGCAGCTGGCGGCCCTGACTCTGGATCAGGTTGCCGCGCTGACCGCCTCGCAGATGGGGGCGCTGGCCACTGCCAGCCTGGCCGGCCTGAGCACCGAGCAGGTCGCGACCTTGTCTTCCACCCAGGTGGCAGCTCTGAGCGTCGATCAGGTGGCGGTGCTGAGCACTGCGCAGATCGCGGCACTGGATGCCGTGGATGTCGCCGCATTGAGCAACACCCGCATCGCTGCCCTGACCACCGCCCAGGTGGCAGCCCTGACCCTCGGCCAGCTGGAGGCCCTGAGCACGTCCCAGGTGCGAGCTCTGGAAACCGAGGATGTGGCAGCCCTGACCACCACCCAGGTCGCCGCTCTGGATACCGCCCAGGTAGCCGCCCTGACCACCGCGCAGGTGGTCGCCCTGACCACTGCGCAGGTCCGTGCGCTGACCGTCGAGCAGCTTGAAGCGCTCAGCGGCGCTCAGGTTGCCGCGCTGGAGACCGAAGATCTGGTCGCCTTGACCACCGATCAGCTGCAGGCGCTGTCCACCGAACAGGTGGCGGCACTGAAGACCGCCCAGATCGCCGCTCTGACCACGGCCCAGGTCGTGGCTCTGGAGGCGGGCGACATCGCCGGTCTCAGCGCTGCCCAGCTGGTGGCGCTGACGACTGCGCAGGCTGCTGTTCTGACCATTGATCAGATCGTCGCACTGGGCACCGCCCAGATCCGCGCACTGGAAACCGCCGATCTGGCGGTGCTGCCGACCGATCGCATCGCTGCACTTTCCACCGCCCAGCTGGAGGCCCTGTCCACGGCTCAGGTGGTCGCGCTGACCACTGCCCAGGTCCGTGCCCTGACCTCCGAGCAGGTGGCCGCCCTGAGCACGACCCAGGTGCGTGCCCTGGCCACCGACGATCTGGCTGCCCTGGGTACCGATCAGATCGCCGCGCTGACCCAGGATCAGATCGCTGCCCTGAGCAATGCCCAGGTGGTGGCCCTGACCACTGCCCAGGCGGCTGCCATCGAGGTGGCCGATCTGGCCGGCCTCAGTACAGCCCAGCTGCAGGCTCTGCAGACCGATGATCTGGCCGCGCTGACCACGGCGCAGATTGCCGCGCTGAACAATGCCCAGCTCGCCGCGCTGAGCACCGCCCAGATCGTCGCGTTGACCAGTGCCCAGGTCGCTGCGCTGACCAATGGCCAGGTACAGGCGCTGTCTACCGCCCAGGTTCGTGCCCTGGAAACCGTCGACCTGGCCGCGCTGACGACCGCGCAGGTACAGGCCCTGACCACCGCCCAGATGGTGGCGCTGAGCAGCGCCCAGGTTGCCGCGCTGACCCAGACCCAGATCGCCGCCCTCGAGAGCAGTGACCTGCGTGCCTTGACCACGGCGCAGATCGTGGCGCTGACCACGGCGCAGATTCAGGCGCTGACCACCGCCCAGATCACCCAGCTGACCAGTGCCCAGATCGCGGCGCTGGAGACTGCCGATCTGGCCGCCCTCAGCCAGGAGCAGGTGTTCGCCCTCAGCGGCTCGCAGCCGACTGCTCTGACCACTGCGCAGATTGCCAGCCTGCCGACCGCCCAGATCGCTGCCTGGCAGACTGCCGACCTGGCCAACCTCACCACGGCGCAGATTCAGGCTCTTACCACTGCACAAATGCAGGCGCTGACTCTCGACCAGGTGCCGGCGCTGAC
Source organism: Pseudomonas alcaligenes (assembly GCF_041729615.1). Taxonomy (NCBI): domain Bacteria; kingdom Pseudomonadati; phylum Pseudomonadota; class Gammaproteobacteria; order Pseudomonadales; family Pseudomonadaceae; genus Aquipseudomonas; species Aquipseudomonas alcaligenes. The sequence continues at coordinate 2,824,066 of NZ_CP154874.1, forward strand.
CACGCTGCAGATCCGTGCCCTGGAAACCGCCGATCTGGCCGCCCTCACGGCCGAGCAGATCGCCAATCTGACCACCGCGCAGGTGGCCGCGCTGACGACTACCCAGGTCGAAGCGCTGACCACCGCCCAGGTGGCTGCGTTGGAAACGGTGGATCTGGTAGCCCTTAGCACCCAGCAGATCCGTGCTCTGGAAAGTGCAGATCTGGCGGCACTGACCGATGAGCAGATTGCCGCGCTGACCACGGCCCAGGTGCAGGCCCTGACCACGGCGCAGATCAACAAGCTGACGGCTGGGCAGATTGCCGCTCTGCAGACCGTCGACGTCGCGGCCCTGACCACGGCGCAGATCGTGGCGCTGACCACGGCGCAGATTCAGGCTCTGGGTGCGGCGCAGATCGCGGCGCTGACCACGGCACAGGTGCGCGCGCTGGAGACGAGCGATGTGGCCGTGCTGACTGCCGAGCAGATTGCCGCGCTGACCACGCAGCAGGTTCAGGCCCTGAGCACTGCCCAGATCGTGGCGCTGACCACGGCGCAGATCCAGGCCCTGGAGGCCGCCGATCTGCAGGCGCTGACCACGGCGCAGCTGGTGGCCATGCAGACGGTTGACCTGGCTGCACTGCGCACCGATCAGATCGAGGCGCTGACCACTGCCCAGTTCGCTGCCCTGACCAGCAGCCAGCTGGTGGCACTGACCACCGAGCAGGTTGCGGCCATCGAGACTGTCGACCTGGTGGCACTCAGTGCCAGCCAGATTTCCAAGCTGGAGACCGCCGATGTGGCGGCCCTGCAGGGTGCCCAGGTTGCCGCGCTGACCACGGCGCAGGCCGTTGCCCTGACGACTGTGCAGATCGCCGCGTTGACCAGCGACCAGGTGGCTGCTCTGGAGGTCGCCGACCTGGCCGTACTGACCACGGCGCAGATCCGGGCCATTGATGCCGCCGATCTGGCTGCACTGAGCACGGCACAGATCCAGGCCCTGACCACCGCTCAAGCGGCGGCCCTGACCACGGCGCAGGTTGCTGCGCTGGCCCCCGCACAGGTTGCGGCTCTGGAAAATGCCGATCTGGCTGCCCTGGGTACCGCACAGATCCAGGCCATGAGCTCGGCGCAACTGGGCGCCCTCACCAGTGCCCAGCTGCAAGCGCTGTCCGTGGCGCAGATCAAGGCGATTGAAACGGCCGATCTGGCTGCCCTGGGTGCCAACCAGGTGAACAAGCTGACCACCACCCAGGTGCAGGCTCTCACCAGTGCCCAGTTGATCGCCCTGACCACCGCCCAGGTCGAATCGCTGACCACCGCTCAGGTGGCCGCGTTGACCACCGCGCAGATTCAGGCACTGCAGACCGCTGATGTGGCGGTGCTGACGCCGGCGCAGATCATCGCGCTGACCACTGATCAGGCGGCGGCCCTGACCGGGGCGCAGCTGGCTGCACTGACCGCCGACCAGATTGCAGCCCTGCAAACGGCTGATCTGGCAGCCATTGGTACCCTGGTGATCCCAAGCCTGACCGTCGGCCAGATCGCGGCCCTCAGCGAAGCCCAGGTGGCGGCCCTGACCACGGCGCAGATCGCGGCAATGCAGACCACTGATCTGGTGGCGCTGAGTGCCGATCAGATCGTCGCGCTGACCCCGGCGCAAGTGGCTGCGCTGACCACGGCGCAGCTGGCCAGCCTGACCACGGCGCAGATCGAGGCCCTGGAAGTGGCTGACCTGCAGGCACTCAGCACGGCACAGATTGCCGCGCTGACCACGGCGCAGGTGCAGACGCTGAGCCAGGCCCAGGTAGCCGCATTGAGTACCGTCCAGATACGTGCCCTGGAAACCACCGATCTGGCCGTGCTCACCAGCGACCAACTGGCCGCGCTGACTACTGCGCAGGTGCAGGCGCTGACCACCACGCAGATTGTGGCCCTGACCACGGCGCAGATGTCCGCCCTGGAGACCGTCGACATCGCGGCGCTGACCACGGCGCAGATCGTCGCCCTGCAGACTGCCGATCTGGCGGCGCTGACCGTCGAACAGATCGCGGCGCTGACCTCGGCCCAGGTGGCCAAGCTGACCACGACGCAGATCCAGGCCCTGACCACGGCCCAGGTGGCCGCGATCGAAAGTGGTGATCTGGGCGCGCTGAGCAATGCCCAGCTGCAGGCCCTGAGCACGGCTCAGGTGCGTGCACTGACTGCCGAGCAGATCGCGGCGCTGAGTCCGGCAAGCGTTGCCGCATTGTCCACCGCGAGCATCCAGGCCCTGAGCACGGCCCAGGTCGTCGCGCTGACCAGCGATCAGGTGGCCGCTCTGGGGACTGCCCAGGTCGTTGCTCTGGGCACTGCCCAGGTGGCGGCGCTGCAGACTGCCGATCTGGCGGCCCTGACCACGGCACAGATTCGTGCCCTGGAAAATGCCGATCTGCAGGCGTTGAGCCAGCAGCAGATCGCCAGCCTGACCAGCGCCCAGGTCGCGGCCCTGAGCACCGCCCAGGTGGCTGCGCTGGGTACCGCCCAGGTGGCGGCGCTGCAGAGCACCGACCTGCAGGCGCTGAGTACCGCGCAGATCGTGGCCCTGAGCAGCGATCAGGTGCGGGCGCTGAGTGGCGAGCAAGTCGCGGCCCTGAGCACCGCCCAGCTGCGCGCGCTGGAAACGGCCGACATCGCCGCACTCAGTACCGACCAGGTGATCGCCCTGACGCCTGCCCAGGCGGCGGCGCTGACCACGGCGCAGATCGTGGCCCTGAGTACCGCTCAGGTCGCTGCCCTGGAAGTGGCCGACCTGGCGGCGCTGACCACGGCGCAGATCCGCGCGCTGGAAACCGCGGATATCGCGGTGCTCAGCGAAGATCAGGTCACTGCGCTGAGCACGGCTCAGATTGCGGCCCTGTCCACCGCTCAGGTGGTTGCATTGACGTCGGCTCAGGTCGAGCTGCTGTCCGTGGCCCAGGTCGCCGCGCTGACCACCGCACAGGTGGCGGCATTGCAGACAGCCGATATCGCGGCGTTCTCCGATATCCAGCTGGTTGCCCTGACCTCGGCCCAGGCAGCTGCCCTGACCGGTGCGCAGATTGCAGCCCTCAGCCCGGATCAGATAGCTGCGCTGCAGGCGGTCGACTTTGCCGCACTGTCCACCGCCGCGATCGTCGGCCTGACCACGGCGCAGGTCGCCAACCTGACCCTGGCCCAGGTCGCTGCACTGACCAGCAGCCAGCTGGCCGCCATGGAAGTGGCTGATCTCGCGGCGATGACGCCTGAGCAGTTGGCCGAACTCACCACAGAACAGGCTGCTGCGCTGACCAGTGCCCAGTTGGCAGCTCTCGACGCCGATCAACTCGCCGCGCTGGATCCTGACGCCCTGACGGCGGCAGAGATCGAGTTCATCGAGTCGCTAACCACGGACACCGTGCCGGCGCTGACCGCCGAGCAGGTGGCGGCCTTCACCACCCGCCAGATCCGTATTCTGGAAACCGAAGATCTGGCTGCTCTGACCACGCTGCAGGTGCAGGCCCTGACCACCGAGCAGGTGCAGGCCCTGACCACGCTGCAGATCCAGGCGCTGACCACGGCCCAGGTGGCCGCTCTGGAAAGCCAGGATCTGGCCGCGCTGAGCAATGCCCAGCTGGTGGCGCTGACCACGGCGCAAGCCGCGGCGCTGACCGACAGCCAGATCGATGCGCTCAGCACGGCACAGGTTCGGGCCTTGGAAGTGGCCGATCTGGCCGCACTCAGTGCCGGTCGTATCGCCGGCCTGAGTACCGACCAGGTGGCTGCCCTCACTGGTGCACAGATCCAGGGGCTGACCACGGCACAGGTCGTGGCGCTGACGGGCGAACAGATTGCGGCGCTGAGCACCGCGCAGATTCGCTCGCTGGAAACCGCCGACCTGGCTGTGCTGACGGCGGATCAGGTCACTGCCATCGAGACCGAGGATCTGCGTGCGCTGACCAACGAGCAGATCACCGCGCTGACCAGCACGCAGGTCGCGGCGCTGACCAACGATCAGGTTGCGGCGCTGAGCACGGCGCAGATCAAGGTGCTGAGCACCGAGGATGTCGCGGCGCTGACCCTGGACCAGATCAGCGCCCTGACCACCGATCAGGTGCAGGCGCTGACCACGGCGCAGATCGTCGCCCTGACCCCGGCGCAATACGCCGAGTTCTCCACGGCGCAGATCAGCAAGCTCACCACTGCACAGCTCGAGGCCCTGGGCACCGCCGACATCGCGGCCCTGACCGAAGAACAGGTGGCGGCACTGACCACGCTGCAGACCAGTGCGCTGAGCACCGCGCAGTTCGCCAGCCTCTCCGCTGCCCAGGTAGCGGCGCTGACCACGGCCAGCATCCAGGCGCTGAGTGCGGCGCAACTGGTGGCGCTGACGACGACACAGGTCCAGGCCCTGGTATTCGAACAGTTGGCGGCGTTGACCACCGAGCAGATCGTGCTGATGGAAACCGCCGACATCGCGGCCCTCACGGCCGACCAGATTCAGCTGCTGTCCACCGCCCAGGTCGGGGCGCTGACGTCTGCCCAGGTGGTCAACCTGACCACAGCGCAGATTGCCGCGCTGGAGCCGCAGGATCTGGCCGCGCTGTCGACCAGCATCATCCCGCTGCTCACTTCGGCTCAGGTACAGGCCATCACCCAGGATCAGATCGGCTTCCTCACCACTGCGCAGATCCGCGCTCTGGAAACTGCCGACCTGGCCTTGCTGAACAGTGCCCAGCTGGCGGGGCTGCAACTCAATCAGGTTGCGGCGCTGACCACGGCGCAGATCGTGGCCCTGACCACCGAGCAGATCCAGGATCTCAGCGTCGATCAGATTCAGGCGCTGACCCCGGCCCAGGTAGCCGCTCTGGAAACGGCCGATATCCAGGCCCTCACCACGGCCCAGGTAGCTGGCATGGAGGCTGCCGACATCGCCGCGCTGACCAGTGCGCAACTGGTTGCTCTGACCAGTGACCAGGTGCAGGTGTTGACGGCCGAGCAGATCCAGGCGCTGAGCAAGACCCAGCTGTCGCAGCTGGAAACCGCCGACCTGGCCCTGCTCAACACCGTGCAGATCCGTGCGATCGAGACCGCCGACATCAGTGGCCTGACGACTGCGCAAATGGTGGCTCTGACGACCGAGCAGGTGGCTGCGCTGACCACTGCGCAGATTCAGGCCCTGACCACTGCGCAGTTCCAGGCTCTGCAGACGCAAGATCTGGCGGCCCTGACGACCGTACAGATCCAGGCGCTGGAAACACGGGATCTGGCCGTACTGAGCACTGCTCAGATCGCGGCGCTGACCAGTGACCAGGTGCAGGCGCTGACCACCGCGCAGATCGTTGCCCTCACTACGGAGCAGATCCCGGCCCTGGATGCCGCGGATATCGCGCTGTTGAGCACCGCGCAGATCGTTGCGCTGCAGACGCGTGATGTGGCGGTACTGACGTCTGACCAGCTCGTGGCGTTGACCACCGAGCAGGTCGCCGCCCTGACCTCCGCACAGCTGGCTGCCCTGACCACGGCCCAGCTGGTGCGCCTGGAAACCGAGGACCTGGTGGCCATCACCACGACGACGCTGCAAGGCCTGAGCGCCGAGCAGGCGGCGGCGCTGACCACCGCCCAGGTGGCGGCACTGACTACCGAGCAGCTGGTCTCGCTGGGTACCGACGATGTAGCGGCGCTGACCACTGCCCAGGTGGTTGCACTGGGCAGCGACCAGGTCGCGGCGCTGACCACCGCTCAGGTGCAGGCGCTGACCACGGCCCAGTTCGCGGCACTGGAGGTGGCAGATTTTGCCGAGCTGACCTCGGAGCAGATCAGCGTGATCGAGACGGCCGATATCGCTGCTCTGACCACGGCGCAGATCGTCGCCCTGACCACCGAGCAGGCCAGCGCACTGACGTCGGCCCAGCTGGCGGCACTGAGCACGGCCCAGTTGGTGCAGATGGAGGTGGCCGACTTCGCGGCACTGACCGCCTCGGCAATCGTCGGCCTGACCACCGCTCAGACGGCGGCGCTGACCAGCGACCAGATCCAGGCGCTGACCAGCGATCAGCTGCAGGCCATGGAAACCCGTGATATCGCGGCGCTGACCACGGCGCAGATTCAGGACCTGACCAGCGAGCAGTTCCAGGCGCTCACCACCGCCCAGATCAAGGCCCTGACCAGTGCCCAGGTCGAGGCTCTGGAGACCGAGGACCTGGCGGCCCTGGGGACCGACCAGATCCGCGCCCTGGATGCGACCGATCTGGCATTGCTCAGCACCGCGCAGCTGGTCGAGCTGACCCTGGCGCAGGTCGAGGCCCTGACCACCGAGCAGGTGGTCAAGCTGACGACTGCGCAGGTGCAGGCGTTGACCACCGATCAGCTGCAAGCCCTGACCACCGAGCAGATCGCGGCCATGCAGGGTGCCGATGTGGCGGCCCTGACCACCGATCAGGTCGTGGCGCTGACCGTGGCCCAGGTGCAGGCGCTGACCACGGCGCAGATCGTGGCGCTGACCAGCGACCAGTTCGCGGCGATGGAAGTGGGTGATCTGGCGTCCTTGAGTACTGCGCAGGTTCAGGCCATCCAGGGTTCCGACCTGGCCGCCCTGAGTTCTGACCAGATCGCGGCGCTGACCGTGAGCCAGGTGCAGGCGCTGACCACCTCGCAGGTCGTCTCTCTGACCACCGCCCAGGTCGAGTCCCTGACGCTGGCCCAGGTCGCCGCCCTCACCACTGCGCAGGTGGCCGCAATGCAGATCTCCGATCTGGCGGCGCTGACCACGGCGCAGATCGAGGTGCTGACCACGGCCCAGATCCAGGCCCTGACGGCCGCGCAGATCTACGGCCTGACCACCGCCCAGGTGGCCGCGCTGGAAACCGAGGATCTGGCGGCGCTCACTACTGCGCAGATTCAGGCCATGCAGAACAGCGACCTGGCTGCGCTGACAACCGACCAGATTCCGGCCCTGACGACCGATCAGATCCAGGCGCTGACCACGTCGCAGATCAAGGCGCTGACCACCGATCAGATCGCCGCCATGACCAGCGACCAGATTGCCGCACTGGAAACCGTCGATGTCGTGGCGCTGACCTCGGCGCAGATCGGTGCCATCGAAGCGGGCGACTTCGCGGCATTCAACACGGCGCAGCTGGTGGCCATCGACGTGGCGGATATCGCCGCCTTGACCACCGATCAGCTGGGGGCGCTGGACATGACCCAGGCCGATGCCTTCACCGCGTCGCAGCTGGCGGCCATGAGCACCGAACAGCTGTCGGTACTGACCACTTCGCCGCTGATCCTCGATCTCGATGGCAATGGTGTGCAGACCCAGCACTGGGCGGCCAACACCCTGTTCGATATCGATGGCGACGGCGATCTCGACCAGACCGGCTGGGTCGGCGATGGCGATGGCCTGCTGGCGCTGGACCGCAATGGCGACGGCAGCATCAACGACGGCAGCGAACTGTTCGGTACCGCCACCACCCTGGCCGATGGCAACAAGGCACAGGACGGCTTCGCCGCCCTGGCCGAGCTGGACAGCAATGGTGATGGCCGCATCGACATCAACGACGAAGCCTTTGCCTCGCTGCGGGTGTGGATGGACGGCAACAAGGATGGTGTCAGCCAGTCCGGTGAGCTTTACAGCCTGTCCAGCCTGGGTATCGCCAGCATCAATCTGGATGCCCAGCAGACCAGCGAGCTGAACAACGGCAACTGGATCGGCCTGAGTGGCAGCTACGAGACGACTGATGGCCAGCTGCACAGCATGGTCGATGCCTGGTTCCGCAGTGGCGAAGCCGGTCAGACCATCGACCTGACGGCGCTGAACCCCGAGTCGATCAGCGAGCACAGTCTCAGCCGTATTGATCTGGGGCATGATGGCGGTATCGCCAGCACGCTGAGGCTGGATGCCGAAAGCATCGGCCAGTTCGGCCAGGTGGGCCTGGTGGACACCGCTGGTCTGGGCGCTTCGCAGCCGGTGCAGCTGATGGTCAGCGGCGATGCCAACGACAACGTGCAGATCGCCGGCTCGGCCGAGCAGTGGCAGTCCGCCGGCAGCGTCGAGGTCGACGGCACTCGCTACGACGTGTACAACGACGGGGAAATCCAGTTGCTGGTCGCCAGCAACGTGCACACCAGCTTCTACTCCTGATGTAGCGGCTGGAACTACCCCCGGCGGCGCCCGAGGCGCCGCCGGGGAGTGCTCGTGCAACCATTTCCGCATAAGGCGTTTGCATGTCCGCCAATCCGCTCGAAAGTCCCAATCTGGATGTCGCGTTGCTTACCGCTCTGCAGTTCGCCGAGCAGGCCGCGCTCGAACCCATGCAGCTGATCGCCGTGGCCGAGCGTCTCGGCCAGGCCGCACGCCCCGCCGATGTGGTGCGTCTTTACCAGACCTGGCTGGGCCATTGCAGCTCCAGTGCCGATTACATCGTGCAGTTCAACCTGGGGGTGACCCTGTCACAGCTGGAGCAGTTGCCGGCGGCCGAGCAGGCCTACCGCGCGGCCATCCAGCGCAAGCCGGATTTCGTCCAGGCCTGGTTCAACCTGGGGGCCGTGATCGAGCGCCAGGGCAGGGCAGACAACGCCCTGACCATCTGGCAGTCGATGCTCGACCATCCACTGGTGGCGCCCGGGCTCAATCATGAGCTCTACATCATGGTGCTCAACGCCATGGGACGACTGATGGAGGAGGTGCGCCAGCTGCACCCGGCGGAGGAGAAGCTGGCCGCCAGCCTGCAGGCCGACCCCGAGCAGCCCAAGGTTATCCAGCACTGGGTGCACCTGCGCCAGAAGCAGTGCGAGTGGCCGGTATTCGTGCCGCCACCCGGCCTCTCGCGTGGTGACCTGCTCAAGGCCACTTCGCCCTTGGCCATGCTCTCGGCCAGTGACGATCCAGGCCTGCAACTGGCCACCGCGATGCATTTCGTCGCCGAGCGGGTCAACCAGCGCGTACCGCAGCTGGCGCCAGCCGGCGGCTACGCCCATGGGCGTACGCGCATTGCCTTCCTGTCCTCGGATTTCTGCCTGCACGCAGTGTCGCTGCTCACCGTGGAACTGTTCGAGCTGCTCGATCGCGAGCGTTTCGAGGTCTACGGCTTCTGCTGGAGCCGCGAGGACGGCTCGGCGCTGCGCGCGCGGGTGAGGGCAGCGATGGATCACTTCATCCCCATCGGCGGGCTGGACGACACCAGTGCCGCACAGCTGATCCGCCAGCATGAAATCGACATCCTCATCGACCTGCAGGGCCTGACCTCCGGTGCTCGGCCGAACATTCTGGCGTACCGCCCGGCGCCGCTGCAGCTCACCTACCTGGGCTTCCCCGGACCGACCGGACTGCCCTGCGTCGACTATGTGATCGCCGACCGCTACCTGATTCCGGAAGACGAAAAGCCCTTCTACAGCGAGAAACCGCTGTACCTGCCGGTGTTCCAGTGCAGCGACCGCCAGCGCCCGGTGGCGCCGCTGCCGAGCCGCGCCGAATGCGGCCTGCCGGAAGACCGTTTCGTGTTCTGCTGTTTCAACAACAACTACAAGTTCAACGAGGAGATGTTCTCCTGCTGGATGCGCATCCTCGCCGCCGTGCCGGACAGCCTGTTCTGGCTGCTGGCCGATAACCAGTGGTCGCAGGCCAACCTGATTGCCTGTGCCGAACGCCATGGCGTCGCGGCCGAACGCCTGGTGTTCGCCCCGCGGGTGGCGCCGGAGCTGTACCTGGCGCGCTACACCACCGCCGACCTGTTCCTCGATGCCTACCCGTTCAATGGCGGCACCACCGCCAACGATGCGCTGTGGATGGGCCTGCCGGTGCTGACCCGCTCCGGCCGCACCTTCGCCTCGCGCATGGCTGGCGCCCTGCTCACGGCTCTGGATCTGCCGGAGCTGATCACCGACAACCTGGCCGACTATGAACGCCGTGCCGTCGAGTTGGCACGCGACCGCGAACAGCTGCGCGACTTGCGCCAGCGTCTGCAGCAGGGCCGCGAGACCTCGTTGCTGTTCGACATGCCGCGCTTCGTGCGCAGCTTCGAAGAGGCGCTGCTGGGTGCCAGGGGAGTTCGTTCGTGAGCGGCAATCCGTCGAGCGTCCTCTATGCCTGCCTGACCCATGTCCCGCTGGAGGTGGATTACCCCGACTTTGTCACGCCCATCTACATGGGCGAGGCCCAGGGTGTCGGGCGCCTCAACCTGCGCGACCTGGCCCCGGAGTGGGAGCCTCATCACCCGGTGCTGGGCTCGATCGCCGGCGCCTTCGCGCTGAAGAACCTGCTGCTGCAGCGCCCGGGCGTGACCCACGTGGGCATCTGCCAGTACCGCAAGTTCCTGACCCGCGAGCGCATCGGCGTACAGGCGGACAACTACCAGGTGATGGATGTGCTGTCGCTCGAGCAGGTCGACCGCCAGGTGCTGGCCGAGCAGATGCTGCCGCAGGCTTCCGACTACCTGATCGGCAAGCCGGGCCAGTTCACCCTCAACGGCGTCAATCACGGCTACCTGTATCAGTACAAGGACGTGCACCACGTCGAGGACTTGCTGCGTTTCACTGCCGCCGCGGTCGAGCTCGGCGTGCTCGACCGCCAGGAGGTCATACCCTTCTTCGACGAGAAGATCTTCTTCCCCGGCGGCATCGAGCTGGGTGTACTGCCGGCGGACTTCTGGCTGCCGCATATCTCTGCCATTGAGGCGGTGGTGCGGCGCTGCGTGCAGCTGCACCCGACGCAGCGTCCTGACGCACAGGCGCGTGTCTGGGCCTTCTGTGCCGAGCGCCTGGGCAGCTACTACCTGCTGCGCCAGTTGCGTCGCCTGCCGAGTGCGGGGGGAGACTGGCTGAGCCGCCATACCGGTCAGCTCAACCTGCTGGTCAAGAGTGGCGAGCGCAGCTACGTGCCGGGCGTCTGAGCCGGCACAAGACTAGAACAGCGCCTCTACCTGCTGCAGCACACCGCGATGCATCAGCCCGCTGCGCGCGTGCAGGGTGACCAGGCTTTGCAGCATCTGCAGCTTGCTGTCGAGCAGATCACGGCGGGCCATGAACAGGGTCTGCTGGGCGTTGAGGATGTCCACGGTGGAGCGCACCCCGGCCTGATAGCCCTTTTCCGCCGACTCCAGGGCACGCTGGCTGGAGTGCACGGCGGTCTGCAGGGCCTTGCACTTGGCATAGCCGCTGACTACGCCCAGGTAGTTACGCTCGATATCTTCGGACAGCTGGCGCGCTTCGTCGTCGAGCTGGGCCTGGGCGCTGGACAGGGCGAACTGCGACTTGCGCGAGGCGGCGCTGACTCCGCCGCCGGCGTACAGCGGCACATCCAGAGATAGCCCCAGGTAGGAGGTTGACTGGCGGCGGAAGTCCTCGGCCAGGTTGTCGCGGTCGGAATGGTTCAGTTCGCCGACCAGTGCCAGCTGTGGATAGTGGCCGGCTTTCTGGGCACGCAGTTCGGCTTCCGCGACGGCCACCGAATCCCGTCTGGCATCCAGGCGGGGCGCAGCCAGGCGGGCTTGCTGCTGCCAGAAAGCCAGGTCCTCTCTGGCCTGTAGCGGCAGGGCTGCTGGCAGCTCCTCGCGCATGGCCACTATGCGGGCACCCGCTACACCGGTACGCCCTGCCAGCGTGTGCAGGGCGGCCTGCAGGCGGGCCTGTGCCTCGATTTCCCGGGCCTTGACCAGGTCCAGTCGGGCCTGGGCTTCCTCGGTGTCGGTGATGGTGCCATCGCCTACCTCGAAGAGGCGGCGGGTCTGTCTGACCAGGCCCTCGATGGCGACTTTCTGCAACTCGATCAGACGCAGTTCATTCTCCTGCCGCGCCACCTCGAAGTACGCCTCCACCACGCGCGGGAACAACTCCTGGAAGGCGTCGTCGTAGACCGACTCACCCAGGCGACCACGCGCCTTGGCCTGGGCATAGTAGGCGGCCTTGGCACGATCGTAGAGTACCTGACGGGCGCTCAGGCTGAGATTGCTGCTGGTGGAGCGAGGGTCCTCGGTGCTGCTGTCGAGATCCCGCCCGCTGATCTGGCGGGTACTGCCATAGCGGCCGTTGGCATTGATCTGGGGGAGCAGGGGGGCGATGCCGATGTCTTCCTCTTGTTGGCTGGCCTGGTAGTCGAAGGTGGCTGCCTGGAAGGTCGGGTCGTGATACAGCGCGTTGTCGTAGGCATCCAGCAGCGACAAGGGCGCCTGCGCCTGCGCCTGCGCCTGTGGCAGCAGCAGGATAGCGAGCAGGCTGAGCAATGCGCGCATGCCTATTCCTCCTTGAGTGCGCCGCGAATGCGCTTTTCCAGAGGGCTGAGCAGGTACTTGAGGAAGGTACGCTCGCCAGTCTGCACCATCACCTCGGCCTGCATGCCGGGCTTCACCTCCAGGCCATGGGCGCGCAGCCGCGCCACGGCCTCGGTGCCGGCCTCAACTTCCACGGCGAAGTAGGGCATGCCGGTCTGCTCGTCCAGCAGCTGGTCTCCGGAGACAGTCAGCACCTTGCCCTCCACCACGGGCAAGGTGGCGCTGTTCAGCGAGGAGAAGCGCAGGTTCACCGGCAGGCCGATCTTCAGACGGTCAGCCACCAGCGGCTCGAACTTGGCCTTTATGATCCAGGCCGAGCCCTCCGGCACTATATCCATCAAGGGCTGGGCGGCCGGGATCACTCCGCCTTCGGTGTGCACCGCCAGGTCGATCACCTGGCCGGCCACCGGCGCGCGAATGGCGGCATTGGTCACCTCGAACTCCAGGGCCTTGATGCGTTCTGCCAGGCTGGAGGCTTCGGCGGCGACCGTGGCCAGCTGGGACTCGGCCTCGATGCGGAAGCTCTGCTGCAGCTGCAAGGCCTGTAACTTGCTCTCGGCAATGCTCTGGCGGGTCTTGCCGATATCGGCGATGCCCGAGGTCAGCTGGGCACTGAGCTGGGCCGAGTTGCGCTCGGCCTCGAACAGCCGGTTGCGCGGCACATAGCCTTCGGCAGCCAGCTGGCGCAGACCGTCCAGCTCCTTGCGCTGGTACTCCAGCTGGGTTTCCAGATGACGTCTGATCTGTTCGTAGGCGCTCAGTTGCTCCTGCAGCGAGGCAGCCTGGTTCTCCAGAATCTTCTGGCGGCTGGCCAGTTCGGCGCGGCGGGTCTCGAACAGGGTTCCTTGCAGCTCCATGTTGCGTTTGGCGCGCGGGTCGCTCTGCCGGGCCAGCAGGTCCTCGGGCCAGGCAATCGCTTCCAGGCCGTGGCGCTCGGCGCTCAGCCGTGCTTCGCTACTGCGGGCGCTGAACCATTGGCCGAGGGCGACTTCCAACTGGGCCTGGGCCTGCACAGTGTTGAGCTGGATCAGCAGCTGGCCGGCCTGTACCCGGTCACCCTCACGCACCAGGATGTCGTCGACCGCGCCGCCGGCCAGGGCCTGCACGGTCTTGCGCTCACCGGCCACGACGACGGTGCCGTTGCCAGCCACACCCTGGGCCAGGGGGGCCAGGCCGGCCCACAGCAGGAAGCCACCGAGACCGATGGCGATGATCCAGAGCCCCAGCTTGGCGGTGCGAGTGGCATCGCGGATATCGGTGGGCAACGGTGGAGGTACTGACATGGTTCAGCTCGTCTGGGCGCTGGGGGTGGCCGCGGCGGGGAGCAGTGCCTTGAGCACCTGGTCGCGGGGGCCGAACATCTTCTGCGTACCCTCCTGCAGCACCAGTAGCTTGTCGACCACGGCCAGTACGTTCGGCCTGTGGGTCACCAGCACCACGGTGGAGCCATGCTTGCGCAGCGCGTCGATGGCCGCGACCAGGGCGGCTTCTCCGGCATCATCGAGGTTGGAGTTGGGCTCGTCCAGCACCACCAGGGCCGGTTTGCCGTAGAGCGCGCGGGCCAGTCCGATGCGTTGCTTCTGGCCGCCGGAGAGGCCCAGACCACCGGGGCCCAGTGGCGTATCGTAGCCCTGCGGGAAGCGCAGCACCATCTGATGGATACCCGCCAGGGTCGCCGCCTCGATGACCTTGGCCGAGTCGGTCTCGCCGAAGCGGGCGATGTTCTCGGCGACGGTGCCATCGAACAGCTCGATATCCTGCGGCAGGTAGCCGATATGGGGGCCGAGTGCCTCGCTGTCCCACTGGCCGACCTCGGCGCCATCCAGGCGAACCGAGCCGTAGCTGGGTGGCCACACGCCGACCATCGCACGGGCCAGCGTGGACTTGCCTGAGGCGCTGGGGCCGATGATTGCCAGCACCTCGCCTTTGTTCAGTGCCAGATCCACGCCGTTGACCGCTGGGCGCTTGCTGCCCGGCGGATTGACCACCAGCCGCTCGATACGCATGGCTCCGGTCGGGGCGGGCAGGCTCATGCGCTCTATCTTGCGCGGGAATTCGTCGAGCAGCTGGCACAGGCGGCCGTAGCTGGCCTTGGCACTGTCCAGCTGTTTCCAAGAGCCGATGGCCTGTTCGGCCGGCAGCATGGCTTTACTGATCAGGAAGCCGGCCGCCATCATTACCCCGCCGGTAATCTGTCCGTCGAGGATGAGCAGCATGGCCAGGCCCATGGCCAGCGACTGCCAGGCGGTGCGTACCAGGCGGGTGATGGTGGATATCCTTGCCGCCTTGTCGCTGGCGGCGGTCTGCGCGCCGATCAGGCGCTGTTGCAGGGCGCCCCAGCGCAGCTGAAGGTTCTTCAGCATGCCCATGGCCTGGATCACTTCGGCGTTCTGCAGGGTGCTGTTGACGTACTTGGCCGAGTGCACGGAAATCTGGTTGGCCTCGTCCAGACCATCGCGGGTGGCGTGTTCGTTCCACATCGCCAGGCCGAACAGGATCAGTGCGCCGAGCAGGGTGAACAGTCCCAGCCAGGGGTGCAGCAGGCCGGTCACGATGAGGAAGATCGGCATCCACGGAAGGTCGAGCAGGGCGATCAGCGCCGAGCCGGTGAGGAACTGGCGCAAGGCATTGAGATCGCTGAGTACTTGGGCCGGGTTGGCGTTGTGCTCCTTCAGGCTCTTCTGAAACGCCACGCCGAACAGGCGCTCGCCCAGATCGAGATCGATGCCCACGCTCATCTTGATCATCACCTGGCCGCGCACCCACTCCACCAATGAGCTGAGCAGGAACAGGCCGAGGGCCAGCAGGGTGAGCAGCAGCAGGGTGGTTTCGTTGCGACTGGCCATCACCCGATCGAACACCTGCATCATGTAGATGGCCGGCACCACGGTGAGCAGATTGATCACGCCGCTGAACAGGGCGATCACCCAGAACAGCTTGCGGTAGCGCAGCAGAGCGGCGTCGATGTCGCGGGTCGGGTCGAGGCGTAGGCGCATAGGGATGGCAGTCAGATGATTCGAGGCATGATGCCATTATCGGCCGAGAATAGGCATGCTGCAGCGTGTACGCGGATCCCGTGCTGTTGCGTTGCGTTGCGTTGCGTCCGCCGCCGGCTGCGCTCCGGATGCCCCTTTGCCGTGACCCGGAGCTGCCACGGCCCTGCCGGCTGGTTCGTTTCTTGCGTGCCATTGGGCGCGCGCGACTCATCCGGCGACCGCCGGCGTGAGGCAGTTCAACGTAGTTGGCCGCTGACGTGGCACTATGCCCGCTTCCAACTGCGCCGGTCAGTCTGCCGGTCGAAGACCATCCGGGGGTGCAAGGCCCTGTGGGTGGCCATTTGCAGATGAAGTCGCCAAAACAACCACAACTCTGGAGCTGTACTGCAATGCTGAACAATCTGAAGAAGGGCCTCGCCCTCGGCCTGCTCCTGCTGGCCGGCGGCGCCCACGCCGAACTCTCCGAAGACTACAAGGTGATCCTGCTGACGGAGAACTTCCCGCCGTTCAACATGGCCATCGACGAGAAGAACTTCGCCCGCGACGACAACATCGACGGCATCAGCGCCGATATCGCCCGCGAGATGTTCAAGCGTGCCGGCATCGGCTACAACCTCAGCCTGCGCTTCCCCTGGGACCGCATCTATCGCCTGACCCTGGACAAGCCCAACTACGGCCTGTTCTCCACCACCTACACCGAGGAGCGCAAGCCGCTGTTCAAGTGGGTCGGCCCGCTGGCCAAGAGCGAGTGGGTGCTGCTCGCCGCGCCTGGCAGCGAGATCAAGCTGAACAGCCTGGAAGAGGCGGCCCAGTACAAGATCGGCGCCTACACCAACGATGCCGTCAGCCAGCATCTGGAGAGCAAGAAGCTCAAGCCGATCAACTCCCTGCGCGACCAGGAGAACGTGGCCAAGCTGATGAACGGCAAGATCGACCTGTGGGCCACCACCGACCCGGTCGGTCGCTACCTGGCGCGCCAGGAGGGCGTCAGCGGGTTGCAGGTGGTGCTGCGCTTCAACAGCGCCGAACTGTACCTGGCGCTGAACAAGGAAACCCCGGACGAAGTGGTGCAGCGCCTGCAGAAGGCCCTGGACGAGCTGCGCAGCGAAGGCTTCGTCGACCAGATCACCGGCAGCTACCTGTAAGCGCCCGCCGCTGTGGCGGCGCCCGGCCCGCTGCCGGCGGTTTTTCGCCGGCGGCGGGGTTCGTGCTAACCTTCAGCCCGCCCGGGGCGGACCAGCACCGGCCGCCGGGCACGCCTCTCCCGACTCAAGGAACCGCAAATGTTGTCGAAGCGACTGACCCTGCTGCTTCTCGGCGTGGGCCTGCTGTGCTCCAGCCTGGCGCGAGCCGAACTCCCCGCCGACTACCGGGTGGTGCTGCTCACCGAGAACTTCCCGCCCTACAACATGGCGACCAACGGCAAGAACTATGCGCGCGAGGAGAACCTCGACGGCATCGCCGTGGAAGTGGTGCGCGAGACCTTCAAGAAGGCCGGCATTGCCTACCACATGACCCTGCGCTTCCCCTGGGCGCGGATCTACAAGATGGCCCTGGAAATGCCCAACCACGGGGTGTTCGTCGCGGCCAAGCTGCCGGAGCGGGAGAAGCTGTTCAAGTGGGTCGGCCCCATCGGGCCGGATGACTGGGTGATGCTGGCCAAGGCCGACAGCAACATCAATCTGCTCAGCCTGGAGCAGGCCAAGTCGTACCGGGTCGGTGCCTACAAGGGCGACGCCATCGAGGAGCACCTGCTCAAGCAGGGCCTGCAGCCGATCAGCTCGTTCCGCGATCAGGAGAACGCGCGCAAGCTGGTCGACGGCAAGATCGACCTGTGGGCCACCGGCGACCCCGCCGGGCGCTACCTGGCCAAGCAGGAGGGCGTGACCGGTCTGAAGACCGTGCTGCGCTTCGACAGTGCCCAGCTCTACCTGGCGCTCAACCCGGAGACCCCGGACGAGGTGATCGAGCGCCTGCAGAAGGCCCTCGACGGCCTGCGCGCCGACGGCACCGTAGACAAGATCTTCCAGAAGTACGTCGAGTAACGGCGCCGACAAGAAAAAACCCGGGCTTGCCCGGGTTTTTCATTTCTGCCGCCCGGCTCACTCGCCGCGGGTGACGTTCAGCCCCTTGAGCAGGTTGAGGGCCTGGCTCAGCTGGTAGTCGTCGTCCTGCGGGCGCGGGTCCTGGGCCTTCTTGCCGTTGCTCGGCTTGTCCGCGCCGCCATTGCCGTTTCCCAGGTGGCCGGCCAGGTCGGCCTCCTTGACCAGCTCGCCGTCCGCCTCGCGGGTCACCTTGGCACGGGCCACTTCGATGTCCGGGACTATGCCCTGGGCCTGGATGGAGCGGCCGTTGGGGGTGAAGTAGAGGGCGGTGGTCAGCTTCAGGGCGCGGTCGTTGTTCAGCGGCAACACGGTCTGCACCGAGCCCTTGCCGAAGCTGTCGGTGCCCATCAGCACACCGCGCTTGTGGTCCTGCAGGGCGCCGGCAACGATCTCCGAGGCCGAGGCACTGCCGCCGTTGATCAGCACCACCAGCGGCACGCCCTCGCTGGCGTCGGCCGGGTCGGCATTGAAGCGCAGCTCGGAGTTGGCGATGCGGCCCTCGGTGTAGACGATCAGGCCCTTCTTGAGGAAGTGGTCGGACACCTCCACCGCCGCCTGCAGCACGCCGCCGGGGTTGTTGCGCAGGTCCAGCACCAGGCCGCGCAGCTTCTTGCCGTTGTCCTTGCGCAGCTTGGCCAGGGCCTTGCCGACTTCCTCGCCGGTGTTGATCTGGAACTGGGTGATGCGGATCAGGCCGTAGCCGTCGTCGAGCAGCTGGCTCTTCACGCTCTTGACCTTGATCACCGCGCGGGTCAGCTCGACGTCGAAGGGGCGGCCGCCCTCGCGCACCAGGGTCAGGCTGATCGTGCTGCCGGCCTTGCCGCGCATCTTGTCCACCGCCTCCATCAGCGACAGGCCCTTGGTCGGCTGGCCGTCGATCTTGACGATCAGGTCGCCGGGCTGGATGCCGGCCTTGGAGGCGGGGGTGTCATCGATCGGCGACACCACCTTGATGAAGCCGTCCTCGGTGCCGACCTCGATGCCGAGGCCGCCGAACTCGCCGCTGGTGCTCTCCTGCAGCTCGGCGAAGGCCTCCGGCTCCAGGTAGGCGGAGTGCGGGTCGAGGTTGCTGAGCATGCCCTTGATGGCATTCTCCAGCAGGGTCTTGTCGTCCACCGGCTCGACGTAGGCAGCCTTGATGCGGTCCATCACCTCGGCGAAGGTGCGCAGCTCCTCCAGTGGCAGCGGCGCCTTGCCGTTGTCCACCGCGACGGCAGGGGCGTCATCCTCGGCGGCCAGCAGGGTGGGGCTGCCGAGCAGCAGGCCGAGGGCCAGGGCGAGGGGGGTGAGGCGACGGAATTGCTGCATGTGAACTCCCAATGATGAAGAGGCGCCGACGGTACGCGGACCGTCATCCTTGCGCGCGGCACCACTGCGCCGGGTCGCTCGGGCGACCCTGCTGGCGGATGGCGAAGTACAGGGCCGGGGTGTCCTGGCCGCCGCTGGTACCGACCGTGGCGATGGCCTCGCCGGCCTTGACGATGTCGCCGGCGTCCTTGAGCAGGCTCTGGTTGTGGCCGTACAGGCTCAGGTAGCCATTGCCATGGTCGAGGATGACCAGAAGCCCGGCGCCGCGCAACCAGTCGGCGAACACCACGCGGCCGCCGTGCACGGCACGCACCTGGCTGCCGGCACTGGCGCCGATCAGCACGCCATCCCACTTGGCGCGCGCGTCACCGTCGCGCGGCGAGCCGTAGCGCGCCACCAGGCGACCGTTGACCGGCCAGGGCAGCTTGCCCTTGGCCTTGGCGAAGGGGCCGCCGAAGTTGGCGCCCTCGCTGGACACTGCGGGGCCGAGCGGCAGCGGGCGGCTGGCCGGGTTGCGCGCCTGCTGCGCCTGCTGGGCGGCCAGGCGGCGTGCCTCCTCGGCTTCGCGGGCCTGGCGGGCGAGGGTCTCCTCGATGGTCTTGAGCACCCGCGTGAGCTGTTCCTGCTCCTGCTGGCGCGCCTTGAGCTTGCGGTCGCCGGCGCCGTACTCCTTGTTCAGCTTGGCCAGTGCGCTCTGGCGCTCCTTGCGGGCGGCCGCGAGCTGCTCGCGGCGGCTGTCCAGGGCGCTCTTCTGCTCCTGCAGGCGAGCCTGCTGGCTGACGATGTCGTTCTCCACGTTGGCCAGCTGGCGCAGGGTCTCGTTGAAGGTGGCGAGCTGCTCGACCCGGGCCTTGCCCAGGTAGTCGTAGTAGGTGAGGGTGCGCGAGAACTGTTCCGGCTGCTGCTGGTTGAGCAGCAGGCGCAGGGACTCCTGCTGGCCACTCTGGTAGGCGGCGCGGGCCTGTATGGCGATCAGACGCTGCTGTTCAAGGCGCGATTGCTGGAGTTTTTTTTCTCCTGGTCGAGGCGCTCGAGCTCTTCCTCGCTCTTCTTCAGCTCGCTCTCCAGGCCCTTGACCTGCTTCTCCAGGCCACCCATCTCCTTCTCGGTGCGCTGCAGTTCCTTCTGCACGCCGGATTTCTCCTGTTGCAGCTTCTCCAGCAGCTTCTTCAGCTCGGCCACGTCGGCGCGGGCGGCTTCCAGCTGCTTCTGGGTTTGCGCCTTGTCGTCGGCGAAGGCCGGGACGCTCAGGCTGGCGAGGAGTACGAGGGCGAGGGCGCGGAACATGGGCGATGCGGCACCTGGAGCGAAGGAGGGCCTAGTATGCCCGCGGTGTGGCGCAAAAAAAACGCCCGCCGGCCAATGCCGACGGGCGCTTCACGGATTACTCCGGGTTATTGCAGTTCGACTATGGTCTTGCCGGTCATTTCCGCCGGCACCGGCAGGCCCATCAGGGTCAGCAGGGTCGGCGCTACGTCGGCCAGCACGCCGCCGGCGCGTACAGTCGCCGGGCGCTTGCCGACATAGATGAAGGGCACCGGCTCGCAGGTGTGGGCGGTGTGCGCCTGGCCGGTGCACTCGTCCTCCATCTGCTCGACATTGCCGTGGTCGGCGGTGATCAGCGCCTCGCCGCCGACCTTGTCCAGCGCCTCGACGATGCGGCCCATGCAGTTGTCCAGGGTCTCCACGGCCTTGACCGCGGCCGCGAATACGCCGGTGTGGCCGACCATGTCGCCGTTGGCGTAGTTGACCACTATCACGTCGTAGCGCTGCTGGAGGATGGCCTCGACGATGCGGTCGGTGACTTCCGGCGCGCTCATCTCCGGCTTGAGGTCGTAGGTGGCGACGTCGGGCGAGGGGATGAGGATGCGTTCCTCGCCGGCGAAGGGCTCCTCGCGGCCGCCGGAGAAGAAGAAGGTGACGTGGGCGTACTTTTCGGTCTCGGCGATGCGCAGCTGGGTCTTGCCGTTGTTGGCCAGGTACTCGCCGAGCACGTTGGTCAGGGCCTCCGGCTTGAACGCGCTGGGCGCCGGGATGCTGGCGGCGTACTGGGTGAGCATGACGAAGCCGGCCAGCTGCGGGGCGCGCTGGCGGGCGAATTCCTGGAAGTCGGCCTCGACGAAGGCGCGGGTCAGCTCGCGGGCGCGGTCGGCGCGGAAGTTCATGAAGATCACCGCATCGCCGTCTTCCACCCGCACCGGCGCGCCGATGGTGGTGGCCTTGACGAACTCGTCGCTCTCGCCGCGCGCGTAGGCGGCCTGCAGGCCCTCCACGGCGCTGGCGGCGCTGAATTCGCCCCGGCCGTCGACGATCAGGTGGTAGGCCTGCTCGACGCGGTCCCAGCGGTTGTCGCGGTCCATGGCGAAGTAGCGGCCGGTGAGGCTGGCGATGCGGCCCTTGCCGAGGCGAGCGAAGGTGGCGTCGAGCAGCTCGATGGACGGCTGGGCGCTCTTCGGCGGGGTGTCGCGGCCGTCGAGGAAGGCGTGCAGGTAGATCCGCTCGGCGCCGCGTCGGGCAGCCAGCTCGGCCATGGCGACGATGTGGTCCTGGTGGCTGTGCACGCCGCCGTCCGACAGCAGGCCGAGGATGTGCACGGCCTTTCCGGCGCTCACGGCCTTGTCCACGGCGCGATTGATCTCGGCGTTGTCGAAGAACTCGCCGTCGCGGATCGCCTTGGTCACCCGGGTGAAGTCCTGGTACACCACGCGGCCGGCGCCGAGGTTCATGTGACCGACCTCGGAGTTGCCCATCTGGCCGTCCGGCAGGCCCACGTCCATGCCCGAGCCCGAGATCAGGCCGTGCGGGTAGGTGGCGCGCAGGCGGTCGTACACCGGGGTGTTGGCCGCATGGATGGCGTTGTACTCGGGGCTGTCGCTGTGGCCGAAGCCGTCGAGGATGATCAGGACCAGGGGTTTGGGCGTCGCGCTCATGTAAAGCTGGCTCGCTGTGGGTGATCAAAAAAGGTCGCGCATTTTACGGCCATAAGCCCGCGGCGTCACCGCCGGGCGGGGCTTGGCCGACCTGTGGGGCTGTGTATACTGGCCGCCATTTTAAGGCTTTGGAACCTCGCGATGCTGGCCCAACTGATTGAATTTGCCACTAATCACTATGTACTGAGCGCATGCTTCGTCTTCCTCCTGGTGCTGCTGATCGTCACCGAGCTGCGCAAGGGCGGACAGAGCCTGACCAGCCGCGAGCTGACCGCGCTGGTCAACGCCGACCAGGCCGTGGTGCTGGATGTGCGCAACCACAAGGACTTCTCCGCCGGGCACATCGTCGACGCGCTGAACATCCCCTTCGACAAGCTGGCCAGCCGCATCGCCGAGCTGGAGAAGCACAAGGCCAAGACCATCATCGTGGTCGATGCCATGGGCCAGCATGCCGGCTCCGTCGCCCGCGACCTGAAGAAGGCCGGCTACACCGCGGCCAAGCTGGGCGGCGGCATCGCCAGCTGGCGTGGCGACAACCTGCCCGTGGTCAAGTGACATGCCCGAGGTGCTCGTCTACTCCAGCGCCTGGTGCCCCTACTGCATCCGCGCCAAGCAGCTGCTCAGCGGCAAGGGCGTGGCCTTTCGCGAGATCAGCGTGGACGGCCAGCCGGCCGTGCGCGCCGAGATGACCCGCAAGGCCGGGCGCACTTCGGTGCCGCAGATCTGGATCGGCGAAACCCATGTCGGCGGCTGCGACGACCTGTTCGCCCTGGAGCGCGCCGGCAAGCTCGACGCCCTGCTCGGCGCCTGAACCCTTTCAGAAACCCGTAAACAAGAAGAACCGTCATGACCGAACAAGCGAACAACGGCGCCGCCCAGAACAACGAAGGGCCGCAATTCTCCCTGCAGCGCATCTACGTCAAGGACCTGTCCTTCGAGGCGCCGAAGAGCCCGGAAATCTTCCGCCAGGAGTGGGCGCCGAGCGTCGCGCTGGACCTCAACACCAAGCAGAAGACCCTGGACGGCGACTTCCACGAAGTGGTGCTGACCCTCTCGGTGACGGTGAAGACCGGCGAGGAGATCGCCTTCATCGCCGAAGTGCAGCAGGCCGGCATCTTCCTGATCAAGGGTCTGGACGCCGCCTCCATGAGCCACACCCTCGGCGCCTTCTGCCCGAACATCCTGTTCCCCTACGCCCGCGAGGCGCTGGACAGCCTGGTGATCCGTGGTTCCTTCCCGGCGCTGATGCTGTCGCCGGTGAACTTCGACGCCCTCTACGCCCAGGAGCTGCAGCGCCAGCAGCAGGCCGCCCAGGCCTGATCGCGCCGGCGCAGAAAAAGCCGCCCGCGGGCGGCTTTTTGCATTTCAGGAGCCGGCGAAATCCAGCTGCCGCCAGGCCTCGTAGACCACCACGGCCACCGCGTTGGACAGGTTCAGGCTGCGGCACTGCGGGCGCATCGGCATGCGCAGGCGCTGTTCGTCGGGGAATTGCGCCAGTACCTCGGCCGGCAGGCCACGGCTCTCCGGGCCGAACAGCAGCATGTCGCCGGCGCGGTATTCCATCTGCGCGTAGCTGTGACTAGCCTTGGTGGTGAATGCCAATATTCTGTCGGGGCGGATTTCCGTGATACAGTCGTCCAGAGAGTAGTGGCGTTTTAATGTCGCGTATTCGTGGTAGTCCATTCCGGCACGGCGCAGGCGCTTGTCATCCAGTTCGAAACCCAGTGGTTCGATCAGGTGCAGCTGGCAGCCGGTGTTGGCACAGAGGCGGATGATGTTGCCGGTGTTCGGGGGAATCTCCGGCTGGAACAGGACGACATGGAACATTGATCGGGCTCAGGCAGGATCGGTGGCCGCCATTCTACAATGCACCGAGCACGCCCCGCCCATGTAGCGGGAAGGCCGGCAGCGGGGGAAAGCGCAGTTGGTGTGGTTCGCCAGAAGAAGAAAGACAGCGGCAGGACTGTTGGGCATCGAGACCGGCCCCGAGGGCATCGCCCTGGCGCGGGTCCAGCGCGTGCCCGGTGAGGCGCCGCGCCTGCTCGACTGCCTGTTTCGCGCCGCCGCTCCCGCCGAGCAGCCGGCGCTGCTCAAGGCGCTGGTGGCCGAGTTCGGCCTGGCCGACATGGCGGTCAACCTGGTGCTGCACCCCGCCACCTACCAGATGCTCCTGCTCGATGCTCCCGAGGTGCCCGCCGAGGAGCTGCGCGACGCCATGCGCTGGCGGGTCAAGGACCTGATCGCCGAGCCCCTGGAGCAGGTGGTGGTGGACGCCTTCTGCCTGCCCGAGGACGCCTACCGCGGGCGCTCGCGCATGGCCTACTGCGCCGTGCTGGGCAAGGCGCGCATGCAGGCCTGGGGCGACCTGGTCAACCAGGCCGGGCTGCACCTGCAGAGCATCGACGTCACCGAGATGGCCTTCCGTAACCTCGGCCTGCTGGCCGGCGCCGACGGCATGAACCTCGCCCTGCTGCGCCTGCGTTCCAGCGAGGGGCTGATCAGCGTGCAGAACGGCGCCGACCTGTACATGGCGCGGCGCATCGAGCAGGGCCTGGAGCACGCCAGCGGCGACTACGGCGCGGTGACCCTGGAGATCCAGCGCTCGCTGGACTACTTCGAGAGCCAGCTGGGCAAGGGCTACATCAACCGCCTGCTGCTGCTGCCGGCCAAGCGCGACGGTGCCGCGGCGCTGCAGGCGTTGTCCGCCGGGCTGGCGGTCAAGCTGCAGGCGCTGGACCTGCGCCAGCTGTTCCCCGGTCAGGCCGCCGCCGAGCTGGGCGAGGCCGAGCAGGCCTACTGCATGGCCGCCGTCGGCGCCGCCCTGCGCCAGGAGGCGCCCTGATGCAGAACCTCAACCTCTATCAGGTCGAGCGCGCGCGCCGCGCCGGCCCGCAGAAGGCGCAGATGCTGCTCGGCGTCGCCGTGCTGGTCGTGCTGTGCCTGCTGCATGCTGCCTGGCAGGGCTGGCAGCTGCACCAGGCCGGGCAGCGCCTGGCCCGCGCCGAGGCGGCTGCGGTGGAGCAGGAAACCCGTCTGGGCGCGGCCAAGACCGCGTTCGTCGAGCCGCAGCTGGACAGCCGCCTGCCCGCCGAACTGGCCGCGCGCGAGGCGGACAACCGCCAGCTGCAGCGCCTGATCGCCTACCTGCAGCTGCTCTCGCAGCAGCAGAACGCCGGTTTCGTCGCGCCGCTGCAGGCCCTGGCCGAGCATCATCCGCAGGGGCGCCTGTGGCTGAACGGCATCCACCTGGCCGAGGGCGGCACCCAGCTGCGCCTGCAGGGGCGCAGCCAGAACCAGGAGCTGCTGCCGCAGTACCTCGAGGCCCTGGGCCGCAGCCCGGTGTTCAAGGGCCGCGAGTTCGCCCGCCTGGACGTGCAGCGCGGCGCCGACCGCCTGCTGGATTTCGACCTGTCGTCACGTCCCGCCGCGCAGGAGAAGGCCGATGAATAACTGGCTGCAACGCTGGCAGGGCATGGCCCCGCGCGAGCAGTGGCTGACCTACGCGGTGGGCCTGGTGCTGCTCGGCATGCTCTACCTGCTGCTGCTCGGCGACCCGCTGAGCGCCAAGCTGGCACGCCAGCAGGCGGCAATCAAGCTGGCCGAAGGCCGTGGCGCCGAGGCCGCCGCCGGCCTGGCCGAACTGCAGGCCCGGCTCGCCGCCGACCCCAACATTCCCTACCGCAGTGCCCTGCTGGCGGCCTCGGCCAGCCGCGAGGAGCTGCTGCGGCAGATCGACAGCGGCACCGCCGAGCTGGTCACCCCGGCCAAGATGAAGGCCGTGCTGCAGAGCCTGCTGCGTGCGCAGCAGGGCCTCAGCCTGGTGGGCATGCAGAGCTTCAGCGAGCCGGTGCAGCTGGCGCAGGACGATGCCGCCGCGCCGCCAGACGCCAGCGCGGCCGCCGCGCCGGTTGCCGTGCTCTACCGTCACGGCCTGGTGCTGCAGCTGGAGGGCGGCTACTTCGACCTGCTGCAGTACCTGCAGGCCGTGCAGGCCAGCGGCTGGAAGCTGAACTGGGACAGCCTCGACTACCGCGTCGGCGAAGCCGGCCCGGGGCGCGCGCAGATCAGCCTGAAACTCTTCACCTTGAGCCGCGAGGCGGGATGGGTCGGTGTCTAGAAGCGTGCTCCTCAGCCTGTGGCTGACCCTTGGCGTGGCGCAGGCGGCGGTCGATCCGACCCAGCCGCCGGCCGATCTGCAGCCGGCCAGCGCCGCAGCCGACGCGCCGGCGGCGCTCAGCCTGCAGGCCATCCTGCGCGGCGCCCAGGGCAGCCGCGCGGTGATCGACGGCCAGAGCCTGCGCGTCGGCGAGCAGCACGCCGGCCTGCGCGTACTGGCCATCCACCCCCATTCCGTACTGATCGAACGCCAGGGCAGGCAGGAACTGCTGCGCCTGGTCGAACCCGTTGCGAAGCCGAGCCGATGATGCCCATGACTCCGACACTGCCCCAACGCGGCCTCCTGCTGGGCCTGGCCTGCCTGCTCAGCGCCTGCCAGACCTTCATCGACGGCGACCAGCAGCTCTACGAGCAGAGCGGCAAGCTGCTCGACGAGAGCCTGCAGCAGGCCCAGGGCAAGGTCACCCCGCCGCCCGCCGTGCAGGCCGCGCTGATCCCGCCGCTGACCAGCAGCGCCAGTTTCGCCGGCGGGCCGCGCTTCGACGTGGCGGCCAAGGACCTGCCGGCGCGCGACTTCTTCCTCAGCCTGATGGAGAGCGCCGGGCAGAACCTGGTGGTGCACCCGGAAGTGACCGGCAACATCACCTTCAGCCTGCGCCGGGTGACCCTGGAGGAAGTCCTGGCGGCCGTGCGCGACAGCTACGGCTATGACTTCCGCCGCACCAGCTACGGCTACCAGATCCTGCCGAACAAGGTGGTCACGCGCAGCTACGACCTCAACTACCTCAACCTGCAGCGCCTCGGCGAGTCCGACACCCGGGTCAGCTCCGGCCAGGTGGAGAGCAGCCAGAGCAACAGCAGCTCGGACAGCAACGGCACCTCCAGCAGCGACAGTTCGGTGACCACCCTCAACGCCAGCAAGGTGATCACCACCAGCAACGTCGACTTCTGGCGCGAGGTACAGGCCGTGGTGCAGGCCATAGTCGGTGGCGAGGAGGGCAACAGCGTGGTGGTCAACCCGCAGGCCAGCCTGCTGGTGGTGCGTGCCAGCAGCGCCGACCAGGAGAACGTCGCGCGCTTCCTCGAACAGGCCCAGCGCAACCTGCAGCGCCAGGTGATCCTGGAGACCAAGATCCTCGAAGTGCAGCTCAACGACGGCTTCCAGGCCGGCATCAGCTGGGAGCAGCTGGGCGGCGACGGCGGTGCGATTCTCGAGGGCGAGGCCCTCAGCGGCCCCACCGACATCGGCGGGGTGTTCAGCGGCATCGTCACCCTCGGCGACTTCACCGGGCTGATCCAGCTGCTGCAGACCCAGGGCGAGGTGCGCGTGCTGTCCAGCCCGCGCATCTCCACGCTGAACAACCAGAAGGCGGTGATCAAGGTCGGCTCCGACGAGTTCTTCGTCACCGAGGTGTCGTCCAGCAGCACGACCACCACCGCCGCCGGCGTCACCGAGCCGACCCAGGACATCACCCTGACCCCGTTCTTCTCCGGCATCTCGCTGGATGTGACTCCGCAGATCGACCAGAACGACGTGGTCACCCTGCACGTGCGGCCGACCGTGAGCCGGGTCGAGGACCAGAACAAGACCATCGTCCTCGGCGAGGACAACGTGTTCAACCTGCCCCTGGCCCTGTCCACCTCGCGCCAGTCCGACTCCATCGTGCGGGCGCGCAGCGGCCAGGTGGTGGTGATCGGCGGCCTGTTGCAGAACACCAACGAGAACACCGACGCCGAGGTGCCCTGGGCCAGCACCCTGCCGCTGGTTGGCAACCTGTTCAAGCAGCAGCGCAAGGCCCTGCAGAAGAGCGAGCTGGTCATCCTCATGCGCCCGCAGGTGGTCAGCGACGAGGTCTGGCTGGACGAGATCCGGCGCAGCGCGGAAAGCTTCAAGGAGCTGAGGTAAGGCATGTACGAAGCCTTCTTCGGCCTGCGCGAGAAGCCTTTCGCGCTGACCCCCAACACCGGCTTCCTGGTGCAGTTGGCGCCCTATCAGGCCTGCCTCAACCTGCTGCGCGTGGCCTTGGGCGAAGGCGAGGGTTTCATCAAGGTCACCGGCGAGGTTGGCACCGGCAAGACCCTGCTGTGTCGCGCCCTGCTCAACAGCCTGCCCAGCGAGCGCTACCAGCTGGCCTACCTGCCCAACCCGGGGATGAGCCCGGTCGGCCTGCGCCAGGCCCTGGCCCGCGAGCTGCTGGTCGAGAGCCTCGACGAGCTGGATGCCCAGGGCGTGCTCGATGCCCTACATTGCCGGCTGATCCAGCTGGCCGCCGAAGGCCGCAGCACCGTGCTGCTGATCGATGAGGCGCAGGCCCTGCCGACCGCTACCCTGGAGGCCCTGCGCCTGCTCACCAACCTGGAGACCGAGCAGGCCAAGCTGCTGCAGGTGGTGCTGTTCGGCCAGCCGGAACTGGACGCCACCCTGGCCCGCGACGAGTTCCGCCAGCTGCGCCAGCGCATCACCTTCTCCTATCAATTGCGCCCGCTCGACGTGAAGGACTGCACCCGCTACCTCAATGAGCGCCTGGCGGTGGCCGGCTACCGCGGCGAGCCGCTGTTCGCCGCGCGTGCCATCCGCCACCTGGTGCGTGGCAGCGGCGGCATCCCACGGCTGATCAACATCCTCGCGCACAAGGCGCTGATGGCCGCCTTCGGCGAGGGCCGTCGCCAGGTCGGCGTCGCACACGTGCGCCGCGCCCAGCTGGATACCGAAGGCGCCCAGCCCTTCCTGGCGCGGCAGCCGGCCTGGCTCGGCTGGGGCCTGGCGGCGGCCAGCCTGTCGCTGCTGCTGGTGATCGGCGCCTGGCCCTGGCTCGGCCAGTGGCGGGAGCTGCTGCCATGAGCCTGGTCAACGACATGCTGCGCGACCTCGAGGAGCGCCGCGCCGCGCCGACCGAACGCCTGGCCCTGGAGGGCCTGCAGGCGGTGGACGAGGCCGGCGCCGCGCGCCGCGAGCGCATCGAACGGCTGCGCCGGGGCTCGATCTGGTTCATGGCGGTGATGCTGCTGGCCGTGCTGATCGGCCTGATGATCGGGCGCGTGGTCAATGGCCAGATTCCCTGGGGCGGGGTCATGCCTAAGCGCGAGGCCGAGGCGCCCGCCGCGCCCGTTGTGGCCGCCCCGCGCCTGCTCGAAGTGCTGCCGCAGCACGATGCCCGCGGCCTGGTGCTGCAACTGCTGCTGGAGCGCTCGGTGCCCTACCAGCGCACCGAGGAGAGCGGCGCGGTGAGCCTGCGCCTGGCCGGCGTGCAGCTGGCCGGCGAGGCGCAGTCCGGCCGCGTGCAGCGCAATGGGCGCAGCCTGTCCTGGCGCGTCGAGCCCCAGGGCGCGGATGTGCAGGTACTGCTGGTCGGCCTCGGCGAGGGCCTGCAGGTCAGCGACCGCCTGGAGCCGGCTGGCGACCGCTGGCTGCTGTGGATCGAGGTGCCGCTGGGCGAGCCCGAAGCACCGGCAGAGGAGCCGCTGGAGCTGGCGCAGCTGCCGGTCGCCGCGCCCGCGGTCGCCGCCGAGCCGCCCCTGCCGGCCTGGGCTAGTGCGCCGCTGCCGGCCGCCGCGGCCGTGCCGAGCGTGCCGCAGCCCGCGCCGGCCGAACCGGCGCCCAGTGGCCCGCCGCAGGTCAGCATTGCGCCCTATCGCCCCGATGGCCTGGCGCGTGCGCGCCAGGCGCTGCAGGCCGGCGACTACCGGCGTGCCATCGGCGAGCTGGAGGAGCTGCAGAAGAGCCGCGGGCGCGACCCCGAGGTGCTGCGCTGGCTGGCCCGCGCCTACCTGGCCGACGGCCAGCAGCAGCGCCTGCTCGGCTGGCTGCCGGCGCAGCTGGCGCAGATGCCGCATGACAGCGAGCTGCGCCTGTTGCTGGCGCGTGCCCAACTGCAAAGCGGCGACACCCAAGGTGCCGTGGCGACCCTGGAGCAGAATGCCCCGGCCCTGGCGCAGGAGCCGACCTATCACGCCCTGCTGGCCGCCAGTTACCAGCAGACCGGGCAGTGGCAGGAGAGCGCCGCGCTGTACCGGCAGATGGTCGCCCTGCGTCCCAGCCAGTCCACCTGGCAGCTGGGCCTGGCCATCGCCCTGGAACAGCTCGACCAGCCGGCGGCGGCCGGCCGACACTACGCCCTGGCCCTCAAGGGGCTGGGCCTGGATGACAGCGCGCGGCAGTTCGCCAGCGAACGCGCCGCGGCCCTCGGAGGTACCCGATGAGCGATGACGTCCGCCAGCGCAAGCTGCGTCTCGGCGACCTGCTGATCCAGGCCGGGCTGATCAGCGAGGCGCAGCTGCAGCTGGCCCTGCAGGAGCAGAAGCGCACCGGATCCAAGCTCGGCCGCACCGTGGTCGACCTGGGCTTCGTCGCCGAGGTCAAGCTGCTCACCGCGCTGTCCGAGCAGCTGAAGATCCCCTTCATCGAGCTCAAGCACTTCAAGTTCGACCAGCAGCTGGTGCAGAGCCTGCCCGAGGCCATGGCCCGGCGCTTCCGCGCCATCGTCCTGTCGCGCGAGGGCGGCGGCCTGCTGGTCGGCATGTCCGACCCGCTCGACCTGTTCGCCCTCGACGAGATGGAGCGCATCCTCAAGACCCGCGTGCAGCCGGCGGTGGTGCGCGAGGCCGAGCTGCTGGCCACCCTCGACCTGGTCTACCGACGCACCAGCGAGATCGCCTCGATCGCCGGCGAGCTGGAAGGCGAGCTGCAGGACAGCGACTTCGACCTGGCCAAGCTCGGCGCCGACAACGTCAGCGACGCCCCGGTGGTGCGCCTGCTGCAGACCCTGTTCGAGGACGCCGTGCAGATGAAGGCCTCGGACATCCACATCGAGCCGGACGAGGGCGTGGTGCGCATCCGCCAGCGCATCGACGGCGTGCTCAACGAGCAGGTGATGAAGGAGCAGCGCATCGCCTCGGCGCTGGTCATGCGCCTGAAGATCATGTCCGGCCTGGATATCTCCGAGAAGCGCCTGCCGCAGGACGGCCGCTTCAACATCCGGGTGAAGAACCGCAACATCGACGTGCGCGTGTCGACCATGCCGGTGCAGTTCGGCGAGTCGGTGGTGATGCGTCTGCTCGACCAGAGCGCCGGCATCGCCAGCCTGGACGCCGGCGGCATGCCGCCGGACATGCTGGCGCGTTTCCGCCGCCTGCTGCAGCGCCCCTACGGCATGGTGCTGGTCACCGGCCCCACCGGCTCGGGCAAGACCACCACGCTGTACGCCGGGCTGGCCGAGCTGAACAGCCCGGAGAAGAAGATCATCACCGTGGAGGACCCGGTCGAGTACCGCCTGCCGCGGATCAACCAGGTGCAGGTCAACGCCAAGATCGACCTGACCTTCGCCCGCGTGCTGCGCGCCGCCCTGCGCCAGGACCCGGACATCGTGCTGATCGGCGAGATGCGCGATCAGGAGACTGCCGAGATCGGCCTGCGCGCCGCGCTCACCGGCCACCTGGTGCTGTCCACCCTGCACACCAACGACGCCCTGACCTCGGCCATGCGCCTGGTCGACATGGGCGCCGAGCCCTTCCTGGTGGCCACCTCGCTCAACGCCGTGCTGGCCCAGCGCCTGGTGCGCCGGGTGTGCGAGAACTGCATGCAGGAGCACCAGCCCGAGCCGCAGCAGCTGGCCTGGCTGGAGAACCTGCACGGCGCTTCGCTGGCGGGGCGTTCGTTCAAGCTCGGTGCCGGCTGCCACCAGTGCCACAACAGCGGCTACGCCGGGCGCCTGGGCGTGTACGAGCTGCTGGAGATGGACGAGGCGATGGTCGCCGCCCTGCGCCGTAACGACCCGCACGAGTTCGCCCAGGCCGCCAAGGCCAGCGCCGGCTACCGTCCGCTGGCCGCCTGCGCACTGGACTACGCCCTGGCCGGGGTGACCAGCGTGGAGGAGGTGCTCAAGGTCTGCGCCACCCTCACCGACGAGGTGCTGGTGTGAGCGGCCGCTCAGGCATCGCTCGCACCACCCCCTCTCCCATGAATGGGCGAGGGCCGGTGACAGGGCGCTCTGGTAGCCCGGATGCAATCCGGGGCCGGAGCGGCCTGCTTCCCGGAGCGCATCCGGACGACTTCGCTGTGCCCGCGCAACTGCGGGAGTCCCGCCCATGAGCCAGTTCCGCTACACCGGTCGTGATGCCCAGGGCGCCAAGGTCAGCGGCACCCTGCAGAGCAGCAGCCGCGACAGCCTGGCCAGCGAGCTGCTGGCGCAGCAGATCACCCCGCTGACCATCGAGGAACAGGCCGGGCAGGGCGGCGAGGACGTGCTTGCCGCCCTGCAGGAGAGGCTGCGGCGCAAGCGCGTCGACCTGGAAGAACTGATCATCTTCTGCCGCCAGATGTACAGCCTGAGCAAGGCCGGGGTGCCGATCATCCGCGCCATCGGCGGCCTGGCCGAGTCGCACCGCAACCTGTACTTCCGCGAGGTGCTGCAGGCGGTGCGCGCCGACCTCGAGGGCGGCATGAGCATGGCCGTGGCCCTCAATGCCCATCCCAAGGTGTTCACCACCCTGTTCATCAGCATGGTCAGCGTCGGCGAGAACACCGGCCAGCTCGACCAGGCCTTCCGCCAGCTGTCCAGCTACCTGGAACTGGAGCGCGAGACGCGCAAGCGCATCAAGCAGGCCACCCGCTACCCGCTGTTCGTCCTGGCGGCCATGGCCGTGGCCCTGGTGGTGATCAACCTGCTGGTGATCCCGGCCTTCGCCAAGGTGTTCGAGCAGTTCAAGGCCGACCTGCCCTGGCCGACCCAGGTGCTGATCGGCACCTCGCAGTTCTTCCAGGACTTCTGGTGGCTGCTGCTGGCGCTGGCGGCCGGCGGCCTGTACGCCTTCTTCAGGTGGATCGAGAGCGACGCCGGCGCGCTGCGCTGGGACAGCATCAAGCTGCGCCTGCCGATCGTCGGCGGCATCTTCGAGCGCATCGCCCTGGCCCGCTTCACCCGTACCTTCGCCATGATGTACCGCGCCGGCGTGCCGCTGCTGCAGACCCTGTCGATCAACAGCGCCAGCGTCGGCAACCGCCACATCGGCCAGGCCATCCTCGGCATGCGCGAGGGCGTCGAGCGCGGCGAGGCGCTGACCCGCACCGCCTCGTCCAGCGGCCTGTTCACCCCGCTGGTGCTGCAGATGATGGCGGTGGGCGAGGAGACCGGTGCGCTGGATGACCTGTTCGTCGAGGTGGCGGATTTCTACGAACAGGAAGTGGACTACGACCTCAAGCAGCTGGCCGACGCCATCGAGCCGATCCTGATCGTGGCCATGGGCGTGATGGTGCTGATCCTGGCCCTGGGTGTGTTCCTGCCGATGTGGGAACTGGCCTCGGTGGCCAAGGGCGGCGCGTGACCCCGGACTACGCCGCCGGCGCCTGGGTGCGCCGCGCCCGCCTGTTGGGCTGGGGGCTGGGTCTGGCGATGCTGCTGGCACTGTTGCTGGTGCCGGGCTGGAAGATCGCCGAGGTCAGCGAGGCGCGGGCCACGGACGCCACCCGCCGGCACCTGGCCGCCAGCCTCAGTGGTCTGGCAGCTGAGCAGCTGGCCAAGGACCGGGTGCTGGACGAGGCCTGGAAGAGCAAGAATCCGTTCGTCCTGCTGCGCTGGCAGCAAGACAGCTACTGCGGCGAACTGGCCGCAGGCGACGAACCGCAGGCCGGCTGCTGGTACTGGCTGCCGCGCCAGGCCTGGGTCCTGTACCGGCCGAGGTTCGCCGACGGATGGACGTGGCAGGGGGGTGAAGTGCAGGCCTGGCGCCTGTTGGCGGTTCCCGAGGGAATGCCAACTGCGTCACAATCGGCACGCGGCGCCTTTGCCCTGGAACTTGCAGCGGTACCCACCGCGGAACTGTCCGCGCAAGGGTTTTGAGTCACAGAGGAAGAAGAATGAAGAACAGCAAAGGTTTTACCCTGATCGAACTGGTGGTGGTGATCGCCATCCTCGGCATCCTCGCCGCGGTGGCGCTGCCGCGCTTCATGGATGCCACCAAGGATGCCCACGAGTCCGCCCTGCGCGGCACCTCCGGTGCCCTGGCCTCGGCCGTGCTGCTGGCACGTTCGCAGTACGAGCTGAATCGCAATGGCGGCAGCAATGGTTGCACCGGCGGCAACTGCCAGATCGACGTGGCCGGCTTCGGCAACGGCACCGTGGACGTCAACGCCAACGGCTGGCCGATCGGTGTCAATGCCACTGGCACGCCTGCTGCCACCGCGGCCATGAGCGCCGCTACCTGCAACGAGGTGTTCACCAATGTCCTGCAGGGCTCGGCCCCCTCCGTGGGCACCGCTGCCGGCACCGTCGACTACGTGACCACGGCGGCAGGCACCACCTGCACCTTCACCTACCAGGCCGATGGCGCCGACGACACCATCACCTACAACGCCAACACCGGCGAAGTGACCAACACCTTCAATTGATCCAACCAGGAAGCAGCACTATGAAAAAGCAGCAAGGTGGTTTCACCCTGATCGAACTGATCATGGTCATCGTGATTCTGGGCATCCTGGCGGCCTTTGCCCTGCCGCGCTTTGCCGATCTGGGTGGTAATGCGCGTCGCGCTACTATCGAGGGGGCGGAGGGTGCCATTCGTTCTGCATCTGCTATCGCCCATTCGGCCTGGCTAGCTGCTGGTAACACCCCAGCCACAGTGAATCTGGAGGGGCAGGCCATCCCCATGGTTAATGGTTACCCGAGCGCTGCAGGTATTCTGTTGGCCGCACAAATTGTTGCGGCCGACTACACCATCACCACTGCAGCGCCCCTTACCACCGTGCAGGCAACTGGGGCTGTAGCGCTTGCCAATTGTCAGGTGACTTACACCGAAGCTGCGGCTGCGAACACATCGCCGACCATCACCAGCGACGTCACAAACTGTTAAGACATGCGCGGTTTCACTCTGGTTGAGCTAACGATGGTCATCGTGATCATCGGCATCCTCGCCGCCGTGGTGGGGCCGCGTTTCTTCGACCGCCAGGTGTTCGACGAGCGCCTGTTCTACGAAGAGTCCCTGGCCGCCGTGCGCTACGCGCAGAAGCTGGCGGTGGCCAGTGGCTGCCGGATTCAGGTCAGCCTGGATGGCAACGGCTATCGCCTGCGCCGCGCCGACAACTGCACCAGTGGCGCCTATGGCACCGAGGTGCAGGGGCCGGATGGCCAGATTCCCTTCGCCGCCAGCCTGCCCAACGGGGTCGGCTTCGCGGCGAGCACATTTCCCGTGGTGTTCGACTCCCTCGGCCGGCCTTCGGCCGCGGCGAGCGCCACCCTCGGTGGCTTCACCATCAGCGTGACCGCCGACACCGGCATGGTGCAATGAAGCGCCAGGCCGGCATGACCCTGGTCGAGCTGGTGATCAGCATCGTGATCATCGGCATCGCTGCCGCTGCGCTTTACAGTGCCATGGCGGCCATCAGCGGGCGTTCGGCCGACCCCTTGCTGCGCCAGCAGAGCCTGAGCATCGCCGAGGCCTACCTGGAGGAGATCCTCCTGCAGCCCTTTCTCGACAGTGGCGGCGCAGTCTGCCCGGCGCCGCCGGCCAGCCGCGCCAGCTTCGACAACGTCTGCGACTACGCCGGCCTGAATGACAACGGCGCCCGCGATGCCCGTGGCCAGGCCATCGCCGCTCTGGCCAACTATCGCGTGCAGGTGGCGGTCACGCCCCAGGCCTGGGCCGGGCTGGCCGCCGGCGATGTGCTGCGGGTGCGGGTGACGGTCACCGATCCGGCCGGCCAGGCGCTGGCCCTCGACGGCTTCAGGGCGCGCTACTGATGCGGCGCGGGCGCGGTTTCACCCTGGTCGAGCTGGTCATGGTCATCGCCCTGGCCGGGCTGGTCGGCCTGATGATCAGCACCGTGCTGTCGCGGCCCATGGAGGGCTTCATCGGCCAGAGCCGGCGTGCCGAGCTGGTGGATAGCGCCGCCGGCGCCCTACAGCGCATGAGCCGCGACGTGCGCCTGGCCGTGCCCAATTCGCTGCGGGTTTCCGCTGACGGCCAGGCGGTGGAGCTGCTGCTGATCCATAGCGCGGCGCGCTACCGGCCCAACCGGGTCGGCGAGCAGGGGCTGCGTTTCTCCACGGACGCTGCCGGTACCTGCAGCAGCACCACCCAGGGCGGCCGCTGCGACAGCCTGCAGGTGCTCGACGACGGCTTCGACCCCGCCGGCGCACGCTGGCTGGTGCTGTACAACATAGGTGCCGAATCCGGCGGCAGCCCGCTGCCCGGCAGCAATGTCTGGGCGCCGGCCAATCCGGGAGTGATCACGCCGACCGGCACCAGCTTCACACCCCTGGTCGGGGCGCCGGCCGGCGAGAGCCATATCGCCCTGGGCAACCTGCCGGCCGGCGGCTTCCGCTTCGCCTTCGCCTCGCCGCAGCACCGCCTGTACCTGGCCGAGACGGTGGTGGGCTACCGCTGCCAGGGCGACCAGTTGCTGCGCTACAGCTACAACCAATTGCTTAATGCGCTGCCGGCTTCGCCGCCTCCCGGCTCCAACCCGCAGCCGGTGGCGCGCCAGGTGGCCAGCTGCAACTTCGCCTACCAGTCCGGCAGCACCCAGCGTGCCGGGCTGCTGAGCCTCAGCCTGGGCATCGCCGAGGCCGGGGAAAACCTGCAACTGCTGCAACAGGTCCATGTCGACAATGCGCCCTGAGCCGAGCCTACGCCGGGAGCCGGGCTTCGGCCTGGTGGCGGCGCTGTTCCTGATCGTCGTGGTGACCCTGCTGGTGATCACCATGGCGCGCCTGTCCACGGTGCAGCACGGCAGCACCAGCCTGGCCATCCAGCAGGCGCGCGCCTACCAGGCCGCCCGCGCCGGGCTGGAGTGGGGAATCCACCAGGCGGTCGGCGCCGGCAGCTGCGCCAGCGGCAGTCCCGACATGGCCGGCAGTGGGTTGGCCGAGTTCAGTGTCAGCGTGGGCTGTGAGAGCGACAGCTATAGCGATAACGAGGGCAATCCGGTGCAGATCTTCCGTTTCACCGCCGAGGCGCAGAACGGTACGCCGGGCGGCCGCCCCGACTATACCTATCGCCGGCTCACTGCCGTAGTGGAGAACTGACGATGCGCAAGCTCGGCTGTCGTGGGCTGCTCCTGCTGACCCTGTTCCTTGCTGCGGGGCTGGCCAGGGCGGCGCTGATCAATACCGGCAACTCCAGCGATAACGCCAACAATGGCTCGCAGATCAGCCTTAGCCTGCCGAGCGACCTGCAGCTGGGCGATCTGCTGATCGTCCAGATCGCCCATCGCAATACCGGCGCAACCCTCACCCCGCCCAATGCCCGCTGGAGCCTGCTGCAGGATGCCTCCAGCGGCACGAATATCCGCCAACGCATCTATATCCGTACGGCAATTGCGGCCGATGTCGCGGGTAGCAGCGAGACCTGGAGTCTTTCCAGCAGCACCCGCATGGCCGGCGGCCTGTCCGGTTGGCGCAGTAGCCTGGCCGGCATCTACCCCGAAATCGAGCAGTCGCGTAGCGATACCGGTACCACCAGTGGTGGCGGCAACAATATCAGCGTGCCCGCCATCAGCGCCGCCAATAGCGGTCAGTTGCTGCGCCTGTTCGGTGTGAGTTATGGCAACGGTTTCGCGGCGACCCCGGCCGGGTTCAGCGAGTACTACCGGCCGGAATCGAGCGCCGGCCCCAATGGAGCCTCCCTGTTGGGTGTGGGGCGTGCCATCAGCCTGCCGGGTAGCACAGGCCCGGATACCGTGAGTGTCGGCGGCTCCGGTTCCTATGTCGCGCACACGCTCTTCCTCTACGAGCCACTCAGTATTGCCGCGCGTCTCAGCTGGTCGCTGGACGAAAGCGCCTGGACGGGCGCCGCCGGCGAGGTACTGGATACCTCCGGCAACAGCCTCAATGGCACGGCATTCAACGGCGCCACCACCGCCAGCACCACGCCAGCGCTACCCCAGGTCAATGCCCAGGGCACCTGTGGCTATGGCGTCTTCAATTCGGCGTCCAGCCAGTACGTGCAGCGCGCCGACAGCAGCCTGCTCGATCTGCAGGGCAGTTTCACCATCGGCCTCTGGGTCAGGCCGCGCACGCGGCCGGCATCGGGGCTGATGAGCATCCTGTCCAAGGATGAGAACTACGAGTTCCACCTCAACCCCGACGGCACCATCAACTGGTGGTGGCAGACCACGGCTGGTGCAACCCGCCAGTTCAACAGCACCGCGGCGCTGCCGACCGGGCAGTGGAGCCATGTACTGATCCGCTATGCGCCGGGTGATCAGCGCATCTACATCAACGGCAGCCTGGCCGGCCAGGCCAGCTTCGCCGGTACGCCGGTGGCCAACAACGACCCGCTGCAACTGGGGGCCGACCAGAATCTTGCCGGGCGCTATTTCAATGGCGAACTGGACGAGCTGCGCATCTACAACGCGGCCCTTTCCGAGGCACAGATCGCCGCCCTGGTCGCCGAGCGCCACCCCTGCGGCCTGAGCCTGCAGTGCTTCAGTGACAACTTCGACGACGGCAGCCTGGGCGACGACTGGGCGGTGGCCAGCCGCGGCGCCACGGCCTTCACGCCGACCGTCAGCGGCCAGCGCATGCGGCTGACCAGCAACCAGGGCAACGTCTCCACCTCGTCCACCCTGCAGCGCCTGTTCCCGGCGGCTGGCAACTACATCCAGGTGCAGTTCAAGTACTACGCCTACAACGGTAGCGGTGCCGACGGTGTGGCCGTGGTGCTTTCCGATGCGACCGTGACGCCACAGCCCGGTGCCTTCGGCGGCCCGCTTGGCTATGGAACGCGCGGCGATGCGGCCAACCCCGGATTTGCCGGCGGCTGGCTGGGTGTCGGTATCGACGAGTACGGCAACTTCTCCACCGAAGGCGGGCCGGGCGGGCCGGAGCGGCGTATCGACTCGGTGGCGCTGCGCGGCTCGGGTTCGGGTGCCGAGGGCTATCGCTACCTCGCCGGTACACCGGCCAACCTCAGCCCGGGCATCGACAGCGCCGGGGCGACGCCGGGTCCCGGGCATACCTACCGCATTACCCTGGACGGCCGTTTCGGCAACGAGGCGCGGGTGACGGTGGAGCGCGACACGGGCAGCGGCTTCGTCGTGCTGCCCAACCTCGATGGCGTCAATGTGCTGGCTGCGGCCTTCGACCAGGACGCTCTACCGAGCGACTTCTACCTGTCGCTGACCGGATCCACTGGCGGCTCGACCAATATCCACGAACTGGATGACCTGCAGGTCTGCGCCACCGAGATCAACCCCATCGGCCAGCAGATCGATCACTTCGAGTTCATCTACAGCGGCGCGGCGCTGACCTGCAATCCGCAGCCGGTCACCATCCGTGCCTGCCTCAACAGCAGCTGCAGCAGCCTCTATACCGGCACGGTCAGCGTCACCCTGAGCCCGGGCGACTACTGGACGGCCACGGCGCCGGCCAGCGTCAGCGGCAACATCCTCACCTTCAGCGGCGGTACGGCGCAGGCTCAGCTCAGGGTGCCATCCGTGGGTACGGTGATCCTCGACGACCTCGGCTCGGTGCCGGCGACCAAGCCCAACAGCCAGCCGGTCTGCTCGACCGCGGGCTGCCAGATCAGTTACGCAGCCAGCGGTCTGCTGCTGCAGGTGCCGAACCTGTTGGCGGCCAAGCCGACGGCGGCGACCCTGAGTGCCGTGCGCAGCTCGGACGATGCCCTGCAGTGCGTGCCGGCCTTCGCCAATGTCACTCGCCGCGTCAGCTTCACCTCGGCCTACGACAACCCCGCCAGTGGCACCAAGGCGGTGGTGGTCAACGGCAGCGACGTGCGCGCGACGCCGGTCAGCCTCGACCTCGCGTTCGACGCCAGCGGCAGAGCGCCGCTGAGCGTGCGCTACGACGACGCCGGGCTGATGCGGCTCAGCGCCCGCTACACCGGTAGCGATGCCACGGGCGACATCGGCCTGGTGCTGGAGGGCGAGGACGATTTCGTCAGCAAGCCCTATGGCCTGTGCCTGAGCACCGCCAGCACCTGCGGCAGTGCCGCTGCCGACTGCGACGTCTTCCCCGGTGGCATTCGCGCCGGCGACAGCTTCCCGCTGACCCTCCGCGCGGTGGGCTGGCAGAGCGACGGCGAGGCCTCGACCGCGCAGGCGCTGTGCAGCGGCAATATCACCACGCCGAACTTCCGCCATTCAGGCATCACCCTGGAAAGTGCGGTACAGGCCCCGGCCGGCGGCGCACCCGGCGACGTGACGCCTGGCAGCTACGACCACGCCCTGGGCGACCAGACCGAAGTCGCCGTCGTTATCTCCGAGGTCGGCGTGTTCAACCTGAGCGCCACCCCGGGGGGCACGTACTTCGGCGAAACGGTCGGCGGCGGTAGTCGCGACCTGGTCGGTCGCTTTATTCCCGCCTATCTGAGCGCCGAGGGCAGTGCCAGCCTGACGCCCAGCTGCGGCAGCGCCTTCAGCTACCAGGGCCAGCCGATGGGCTTCGCCAGCAATCGCCAGCCGACCCTGACCCTCACGGCCAGGAACCGCGCAGGCGATGCCACCAGGAACTATGACCGGGAGGGTTTCTGGAAGCTGGCCGATCCTGCCGTGGGCAGCTACAGCTCGATTACCGGCATCCCGGCCCGGGATGCGCGCCTTGCCAGCCAGGGCACGGCCACGCTGGCCGTGGAAGGGGGCAACGATGGCGATGGGGCGCGTACCTACCGCTGGACGGGCGAGCAACTGCTCTACCAGCCCGCCGCGTTGCCTGGTAGCGACGACTATCCGTTCGCGGCCCAGATCCGGCAGACCTTTGCGGCGGCCAGCCTACGCGAGGTCGACCAGGGCCAGGTGGTCTGCCACGATAGCGGCGGTGGTTGCCTGGATTACAGCTACGACTTCACGGTCGACGCCAGCGAGAACCTTGGCAGCCAGGTGCGGCTGGGCCGCCTGCGCATCGGCAACGCCCACGGATCCGAGCTGCAGGCCCTGGACCTGCCGCTGCTGCTGGAAAGCTGGCAGAACGTCGCCGGCGGGGCTTTCCTGACCGAAGGGATGGATACCTGCACCGTCTTGGGGACGCCTGCACTGGATCAGTACACCGGCAACCTAGCGACCGGGGAAACCACGCCGACCCTGGCGGCCCCCCTGGCCGGTGTCGGTACGCTGCAGTTGAGCGCCCCGGGGGCTGGCAACGATGGATCGCTGCAGGTCAGCTTCCCCGACTCGCCGGCCTGGCTGCAGTACCCCTGGGATGGCGCCAACCGTCAGCTGGCGCGTGGTTTGGCCAGCTTCGGCATCTACAAGGGGGCGGCGCCGCTGATCTTCCGCCGCGAGCTTTACCGCTGAAATGCAGAAGGGCCGCAGATGCGGCCCTTCTCATGGGTGTAAAAGAGGGGATTCCCCGGCCTGCCTGTACCAAGGTCCCCAAAACTGGAGTTGTCTGATACTAAGCAGGAGGTGTGCCAGTTTTATTACGGCGCGTGCACCTCGCTCGCTTTCGGGCGTCTTAGCAGCAGGCGCGGGACTGGCTAATCTTTGGAGAGTCACAGTCGCCGGATGTCGGCATGAACTCTTCTAGAATCTTCATCTTGCTGCTCGCCCTGCTCCAATGCACGGCGGTTGCGGCCGAGCATTTGCGCCTGGCCGGCGATTCCTGGCCGCCCTTCACCGACCAGCGCCTGCCCAACAATGGCCTGGCCGTGGATCTGGTCAGCACTGCCCTGCAGCGCGCCGGGCACAGCACGGAGTACGTCGAGGTGCCCTGGGCGCGAGTGCTGCGCGGGCTGCAACAGGGTGATTACGACGTGATAGTGGCCGCCTGGTACAGCGCCGAACGGACCCGCTACGGGCTGTTCTCCGAACCCTATCTGGTCAATCGCATCCGTTTCCTGCGGCGCACTGGCATGCCCATCGAGTACGACGGCCTCGACGGCCTGCTGCCGTTCAGTATCGCCGTGGTGCGTGGCTACAGCTACGAAAGTGCCTTTGATGCTGCCGACCAGCTGACCAAGGTGCCGGTGCTGGAGTTCGTCATGGGCGCGCGCATGCTGGCGGCCGGGCGGGTGCAGCTGACACTCGAGGACGAGCTGGTGGCGCGCCACCATCTCAATCGTGACCTGCGCGAGATTCGCGATGCGGTGGAGTTCGTCGACACACCGCTGAGCGAAAACGGCCTGCACATCCTGGTGCGGCGCAGCCATCCACTGCACCAGCAGATCGTCCGTGACTTCAATCTCGCGATTCAGGCGATGCGGGCCGACGACAGCTATCGGCGCATCTATCAGCGCCATGGCCTGGACGGCAGTGAGTAGGGTTCCTCAGAGTAGCCGTACCTTCACCGCACGCCCCTTGATCTTGCCGCTGGCCAGGCGCTGCAGGGCCTGCTTGGCAACGCTGCGGTCGACGGCGACGAAGGCCTGGTAGTCGAAGATGGCGATCTTGCCGACCTTGTCCCCTGGGATGCCGGCCTCGCCGGTCAGGGCGCCGAGGATGTCACCGGGTCGCAGCTTGTCCTTGCGTCCGGCGGCGATGCACAGGCTGTGCATCGGCGGCAGCAGCGCCTCGCCTTTGTCCTTCAGCTCGCCCAGGAGCTGCCAGGTCAGCGGGCTACCTTGCAGCTCCTCGATGGCCTGGGCACGGCCGGCCTCGCTCGGTGCCACCAGCGACAGCGCCAGGCCCTTGGCTCCGGCGCGGCCGCTGCGGCCGATACGATGGATGTGCACCTGCGGGTCGCGGGCCAGCTCGACGTTGATCACCAGCTCCAGGCCGGCGATGTCGAGGCCGCGGGCGGCCACGTCTGTGGCCACCAGCACACTCAGGCTGCGGTTGGCGAACAGCGCCAGCACCTGGTCGCGGTCACGTTGCTCCAGGTCGCCATGCAGGGCGGCGGCGGAAATCTTCTCGGCTTCCAGGCTGGCGGCCAGCTCGTCGCACTGCTGGCGGGTAGCGCAGAAGGCCACCGCCGGCTGCTTGCGGAAGTGCCGCAGCAGGCGCAGCACGGCTTCCAGCCGCTGCTTGCCGTCGATCTCGTAGAAGCGCTGCTCGATCTGCCCGTCATCATGCAGTGCTTCCACTTCCACCCGAGCCGGATCGCGCTGGAAGCGCGCGGCCAGCTGCTCGATGCCGGCCGGATAGGTGGCGGAGAACAGCAGGGTCTGACGTCGCGCGGGGGTCTGCTCGATGACCTCGGCGATGCTGTCGAAGAAGCCCATGTCGAGCATGCGGTCGGCCTCGTCCAGCACCAGGGTGGACAGGCCGTCGAGCTTCAGGGTGCCCTTGCGCAGGTGTTCCTGGATGCGCCCCGGGGTGCCGACTATGACGT
Organism: Pseudomonas alcaligenes; assembly: GCF_041729615.1. Classification (NCBI taxonomy): domain Bacteria; kingdom Pseudomonadati; phylum Pseudomonadota; class Gammaproteobacteria; order Pseudomonadales; family Pseudomonadaceae; genus Aquipseudomonas; species Aquipseudomonas alcaligenes. The sequence continues at coordinate 2,866,982 of NZ_CP154874.1, forward strand.
GGGCGCCGTGCTCCAGCGAGCCGATCTGCGGACCGAAGGGCACCCCGCCGCACAGGGTTAGCACCTTGATATTGTCGGCGGCGCGCGCCAGGCGCCGTATTTCCTTGGCCACCTGGTCGGCCAGCTCGCGGGTCGGACACAGTACCAGCGCCTGACAGCCGAAGAAGCGTGGATTGAGCGGATGCAGCAGGCCGATGCCGAAGGCCGCGGTCTTGCCGCTGCCGGTCTTGGCCTGGGCGATCAGGTCGCGACCCTGGAGGATCAGCGGCAGGCTGGCGGCCTGGATCGGCGTCATCTCGGCGTAACCGAGGGAGGCAAGGTTGTCACGCATGGCGGCGGACAGGGGCAGGGTGGCGAAGGCGCTGGTCACGGGGCGAACCTGATGAGGGGAAGGCGCGCATTGTAGCAGGCGGAGATAAGGCCCCGATCCTGGCGCAGACTGGCTAGGCTGAAGGGATATATCCGACGGGGGTTGCGATGCGCATAGGCAAGGAATGGCTGTTCGTCCTAGGGCTGTTTGCCCTGCCGGCTCAGGCCGATTGGTATCCGGTGGCGGTGCGTGCCGATGGCGAGTTGCGCCAGTACATGCCGCTGGAGCGCGCCAGCCGGCCGTGGAGAGTCTGTGCCCTTTTACCGCATGGCAAGGATCGCTACTGGTGGGGTGTGGCCTGGGGACTGGATGGCGAGGCGGCGCGGCTTGGTGTGCGCCTGGGAATCTATGAGGCCGGAGGCTACGAGAATGCCGGAGTGCAGGTGCACCAGCTGCACAACTGTCGAGGTGCCGAGGCCGACGCTTATGTGATCGCGGCGATCAACACGCGCGAGCTATGCCCGGAGATATCCCGCCTCATGGCCGAGGGTAGGCCGGTGATCGATCTGGTCAACGGTCTGGAATGCCAGGGACTCACTGCGCACTCGCGGGTGGATTTCGCCGACATGGCGCGAGCGGCGCTCGGCTATATCGAGCGACTGCGCCCGGAAGGGAGCTATCGCATTGGCTGGCTGCCCGGGCCGCAAGGGGCCGGCTGGGTGGAGGGGCTGGAAACGGGGCTGCGTCAGGGGGTCGATGCACGGCGAGTGGAAGTGCGCCACGGCGGCTATGGGCCGGTCGATCGCAATAGTCAGGCCCGGCTGGTCCGCCAGCTGTTGGGCGAGGCGCAGGCTCTCGACTTCATCCTGGCCAACGCCGAGGCGGCGGGATTTGCCGCGCAGCTGGTACAGGGGCGGGGTAACGAGTCACGGCCGCTGGTGCTGGGTACCTATACCACGGAGCGCATTGTCGAGCAGATTCGCGATGGCTTCATTCTGGCCGCGCCGAGTGACTCGCCCGTGCTGCAGGCGCGCATCGCCATAGACCTGGCAGTGCGCGCGCTGGAGGGGGAGCCACACCCGCGCGAGATCGGGCCGCTGATCGAGATGCTCGATCGCGAGAGTCTGCCGCGCTTCGATATCAGCCGCCTGATGCCGCCCGAAGGGCACTGGATGATCCGCCGGGAGTTGCCCGACTGAGCATGTTCAGAACAGGTCGATCGGCGCGGCCTCGTCGGCCGGCAGCGGGCTACCCGGAATCCCCATGGTGGGGTCCAGTTCGCTCATCGGCGGGGGCGAATCTTCGCTCTTGAACAGCTCGAAGTAGGCATCGGGCGAGCCTGGCGAGGCGGCGCGGCCGCTGACCGGGTCGATGCGCAGGCTGAGCAGGCCGGCCGGCTCGGGCGGCAGATGCTCAGGCTTGTCCTTCAGCGCTGCACTCATGTAGTTCATCCAGATCGGCAGGGCCACGGTGCCGCCATACTCGTGACGACCCAGGCTCTCCGGTTGGTCGAAGCCGACCCAGACGGTGGTCATGTAGTCGGCGTTGTAGCCGGAGAACCAGCTGTCCTTGGACTCGTTGGTGGTGCCGGTCTTGCCAGCCAGATCGCCTCGGCCCATAGCCAGCGCCCGGCGGCCGGTACCGCGCTTGATCACGTCCTGCAGCATGCTGGTCATGATATAGGCGGTGCGCTCATCGATGATCTGCTTGGCCAGTACCGGGCTCTGTACTTCGGCATTGGGCTCTTCGAGCAGCAGCGAGGCGTTCTGCTCTTCAACCAGCTGCGCACTCTGCGGGGTGCGTGGCGGGTTGGCGGTGAACAACGGCTTGCCGTCGCGGCTGTCGATGCGCTCGATCAGGTAGGGCTCGATCTTGTGCCCGCCATTGGCGAAGGCGCTCCAGCCACCGGCGATCTCCAGTGGTGTCAGGCCTGCGGTGCCGAGCGCCAGCGACAGGTTGCGTGGCAGCTCCTGACGGTTGAAGCCGAAGGCACTGATGTAGTCGAGGGTGTAATCGATGCCGATGGTCTGCAGCAGGCGGATCGACACCAGGTTGCGCGACTTGTAGAGGGCCTCGCGCAAACGGATCGGGCCGAGGAAGGTGTTGTTGTCGTTCTTCGGTCGCCAGGCTTCCTCCATGCCGGCCTCCTGGAACACGATGGGGGCATCGTTGACCAGGCTGGCGGCGGTGAAGCCGCTATCCAGTGCTGCACTGTAGATGAAGGGCTTGAAGCTGGAGCCGGGCTGGCGCTTGGCCTGGGCCGCGCGGTTGTAGTTGCTCTGCTCGAAGGAGAAGCCGCCGACCAGGGCGCGAATGGCACCGTTCTGTGGGTCCAGGGAGACCAGGGCGCTCTGCGCCGCAGGAATCTGGCGCAGCAGCAGGGCCTGGTTCTCGGCGTCCGGCTCGACGCGAACCAGATCGCCGATCTGCACCACGTCGGCCGGCTGCTGCGGGCGCGGGCCGAGGCTGTTGGTATTGAGGAAGGGGCGCGCCCATTTCATGCTGTCCCAGGCCACCGGCTGCTCCTCGCCGTTGCGCAGCAGCACCATGATGCCGCTTTTCTCGACCTGGGTGACGATGGCCGGCTGCAGCCCGCCGATGGCCTTGTACTTGTTCAGCTCCTGCAGCCAGGCCTCGCGGGTCAGGCCGGGCAGGCGGGTTTCCGGGCCGCGGAAGCCATGGCGCTGGTCGTAGGCGATAAGACCGTCATGCAGGGCGCGGTTGGCGGCCTCCTGCAGCACTGCCGGCACCGTGGTGGTGACGCGGAAGCCCTCGGTATAGGCATCGCTGCCATAGCGCCCGACCATCTCGGCACGTGCCATCTCGGCGATATAGGGCGCGTTGAGCTCGACCGGCTGAACATGGTGGCGGGCATCGATCGGCTCGGCCATCGCGGCGTCGTAGCGTGCCTTGTCGATGGCGCCGAGCTTGAACATGCGGCCGAGAATCCAGTCGCGACGCTCCTTGCTGCGCTGCGGGTTGACCAGCGGGTTGTAGCGCGACGGCGCCTTGGGCAGGCCGGCGATCATCGCCAGCTGGCCGAGGCTCAGCTCGCGTATCGACTTGCCGTAGTACACCTGGGCGGCGGCCTCGATGCCGTAGGCGCGGTTACCGAGATAGATCTTGTTGACGTAGAGCTCGAGGATCTCGTCCTTGCTCAGCTCGCGTTCGATCTGCAGAGCGAGGAGGATTTCGTTGATCTTGCGTGAGAAGCTGCGTTCGCTGGTGAGGAAGAAGTTCTTCGCCACCTGCATGGTGATGGTGCTGCCCCCGGTCTGGATATGGCCGCTGGCTAATAACTGCGTAGCAGCGCGCATCAGGCTGGTGAAGTCGACGCCATAATGGTTGGCGAAGTTGTCGTCTTCGGCAGCGAGCAGGGCGCGAATGAAGTCCTGGGGGATGTCCTCGAAGCGGATCGGCGAGCGGCGCATCTCGCCGAACTCGGAGATCAGCTTGCCATCGGTGCTGTAGACGCGCAGCGGGATCTGCAGCTGGATGCTGCGCAGCGATTCGACTGAAGGCAAGCCGGGACTAAGATAGAGAAAGGCTCCACTGAAACTGAGCGCTAACCCACAAAAAACGGCGACACAGGACCACCAGAAAAACTTCAGCAAACGCATCAAGGTTCTTGGAATTCCAGATAAAAGAATGGGTTAAGTGTTGCGCGGTGCGAAAAGGGGAAAACTGTTCACATTATAAGCGGTTTTTTTGCAGGGGAGCCATTTGCGCTTCTGTCAAGACTGTTATTTAATGTGGAAAAACATAAATAGTCCGTAAGTCTCGGATGCAGATAGGAAATCGGTCGTGCTAGGGCTCTTCAATAAGAAAGCGAACACGCTTCTGGGGATCGACATCAGTTCGACCTCGGTCAAGCTCCTTGAATTGAGTCGCTCCGGAAGCCGCTACAAGGTAGAGGCCTATGCCGTCGAGCCGCTCCCGCCGAATGCCGTTGTCGAGAAGAACATCGCCGAGCTTGAGGGGGTCGGTCAGGCTCTGTCTCGTGTCCTGGCCAAGGCCAAGACCGGAGTGCGTACTGCGGCGGTCGCCGTGGCGGGCTCCGCGGTGATCACCAAGACCATCGAGATGGAAGCGGGTCTCAACGACGACGAGTTGGAGAACCAGCTGAAGATCGAGGCCGACCAGTACATTCCTTATCCGCTGGAAGAAGTCGCCATCGACTTCGAGGTGCAGGGCCCTTCGGCACGCAATCCCGAGCGGGTCGAGGTGCTCTTGGCGGCCTGCCGCAAGGAGAACGTCGAGGTTCGCGAGGCGGCGCTGGGGCTGGCTGGGCTGACGGCCAAGGTGGTCGATGTCGAGGCCTATGCGCTTGAGCGAGCCTACGGTTTGCTCGAATCCCAGCTCGGCGGCAGTGTCGATGAGCTGACCGTGGCGGTCGTCGATATCGGCGCCACCATGACGACGCTCAGCGTGCTGCATAACGGGCGAACCATCTACACCCGCGAGCAGCTCTTTGGCGGGCGTCAGCTGACCGAAGAAATACAGCGTCGCTACGGTCTCTCGGTCGAGGAGGCTGGGCTCGCCAAGAAACAGGGCGGCCTGCCGGACGACTACGACAGCGAAGTGCTGCAGCCTTTCAAGGAGGCGGTTGTGCAGCAGGTCTCGCGCTCCCTGCAGTTCTTCTTTGCCGCGGGTCAGTTCAACGATGTCGACTACATCCTGCTGGCGGGTGGCACTGCATCCATTCCCGACCTGGATCGTCTGATCCAGCAGAAGATCGGCACTCCCACTCTGGTGGCCAACCCGTTCGCCGACATGGCGCTGGGGGGTAAGGTCAATGCCGGTGCGCTGGCCAGCGATGCGCCGTCCTTGATGATTGCCTGTGGCCTGGCGATGAGGAGTTTCGACTAATGGCGCGGATCAACTTATTACCCTGGCGTGAGCAACTGCGTGAAGAACGCAAGCAGCGCTTCGTAGTTGCCATGGGGGCCACCCTTGCCGTGGCTGGTGGTTTGGTGTTCCTCGCCGGGCAGTACTTCAACTCGGCGATTGAGCAGCAAAATGCACGCAACGAATTCATCAAGAAAGAAATTGCGGTGCTCGATTCTCGGATCAAGGAGATCAAGGATCTTCGGGAGCGCCGTGAGCAGTTGCTGGAACGCATGAAGATCATCCAGGACCTGCAAGGCAATCGTCCGATCATCGGGCATATTTTCGACCAGCTGGTGCGGACTCTTCCGGATGGCGTGTACTTCACCGACCTGACCCGCAAAGGTGATGTGATTTCCATCGTGGGCAGTGCGGAGTCGAACAACCGAGTCTCCAGCCTGATGCGTAACCTGGATGCCTCCGAGTGGCTGAAATCGCCAAATCTCACCGAGGTCAAGGCTATTACCGCCGGTGCGATTGATCAGGCGAATGTCTTCAGGTTGACCGTGAAGCAGACCCGGCCTGGTGCAGAGGATGAAGAGCCCGAGGTGGGGAGTGGCAAGAAGCCGAGCAACTCCAAGGCTGCCAAAAACAAGTCGGGTAAAAAATCATGAGTTTCTCAGAAGCGCTTGAGTCATTACGGAAGATTGAGCTTTCCGAGCTTGATGTAAATAACCTCGGCTCCTGGCCGGCGGCGGTCAAGTTCATCACTTGCATATTGCTGTTGGTGGCTGGGCTGGGGCTGGGGTATTACTTCTATCTGCAGGACCTGCAGCTGCAATTACAGCAGCAACAGGCGCAGGAAGAGACACTGAAACAGGAGTTCTCCAACAAAGCTGCCCAGGCAGCCAACCTGGATGCCTACAAGGTCCAGATGAAGGAGATGGAGGAGTCCTTTGGCATGCTGTTGCGGCAGTTGCCCAGTGATACCGAGGTTCCGGGCCTGCTCGAAGACATTACGCGCACTGGTCTGGAGAGTGGTCTGGAGTTTGAAGAGATCAAGCTTCAGCCGGAAGTCGTGCAGCAGTTCTACATAGAGCTGCCTATTCAGGTTTCCGTCGTCGGGGCTTATCACGATCTGGCAACTTTCGTCAGTGCTGTGGCCAGTTTGCCGCGCATCGTGACCCTGCATGACTTCGAGGTTAAGCAGTCCACGGGTGAAGAAAACTCTTCCAAACTGGCTATGAGCGTGGTAGCGAAGACCTATCGTTACAATGATCAGGGGCTTAAGAAATGATTTATGCCCGTACCATTGCTTTGCTGGTTGCCGCCGGCGCGCTGTCCGGCTGTATGGGCCAGGGCGACTATTCGGATCTCCGTCAGTACATGGACGAAGTGCGCGCTCGTCCCAAGGGCTCTATCGAGCCGCTGCCGAAATTCCAGCCCTATGAGCCCTTCACCTATAGCGCCGCATCATTGCGGAGTCCTTTCCAGCCGCCAGTCAAAGTTGAGTTGGCGAGCCAGCAAAAGGGCTCCAAGGACGTCAAGCCTGATGAGACCCGGGTCAAGCAGTTCCTGGAAGGCTTCAATATCGAGATATTCGAAATGGTCGGTACTCTCGAGAACGAGGCGGGAGTGTTTGGCCTGGTTCGCGGAGCGGGGGGGTTCACCGCGTCAAGGCCGGCGACTATCTGGGGCGGAATCACGGACGGATCGTGTCCGTGGATGAAGCCAAAATCGATGTAATAGAGATAGTGCCGGACGGCGAGGGCGGTTGGCTTGAACGGCCGCGCAGCATCACCCTCAAGAGTCGCTCTTAATGGCGGGGTCGATTATGAAAAACAACTACAGATCTGCTGGACGGAATTTCTCCATGAATAGGGCACTTTCTTGCTTGGGCGTATCCTTTTTCCTGGCGGGCTTTGCGCCGAGCCTGCTGGCGGCAAACCTGCAAGGTTTGGACGTTGCTGCTCTGCCCGGTGACAAGATTGAGTTGAAATTGAGTTTCGACGAGCCGGTCCCGGCTCCGCGTGGCTACACCATCGAGCAGCCTGCGCGTATCGCCCTGGACATGCCCGGGGTCTCCAGCAAACTGGGGGAGAAGAATCGTGAACTGGGCGTTGGCAACGCCAGAAGCGTGACCGTGGTGGAGGCGCAGAATCGTACCCGTCTGATCATCAACCTCTCAACCCTGGTGCCCTACAGCACTCGCAGCGAGGGCAGCAACGTCTTCGTGGTGGTCGGTGATTCCTCGGCTTCTCAGGCAGCGTCTGCGAGCGCCGCGCCTGCCCCCGTTGCCAAGCCGCTTGCCCAGATGCCGGCTGGTCGCGCGATTCGTGCCATAGACTTCCAGCGTGGCGAGGCGGGTGAAGGTAATGTGGTGATCGAGCTTTCCGATCCCAGCGTCAATCCTGACATTCAGGAGCAAGGAGGGAAAATTCGTCTCGAGTTCCTGAAGACGCAACTGCCCGAGGCCCTGCGCGCGCGCCTTGATGTCAAGGACTTCGCCACTCCCGTGCAGTTTGTCACCGCCGCTTCCCAGGGGGATCGGGTCAGCATCAGTATCGAGCCGACCGGCCTGTATGATTACCTGGCGTTTCAGACGGACAACAAGCTGACGGTGAGCATCAAGCCGCTCAGTGCCGATGATGTCGAGAAACGCAAGGCCGAGCGCTTCGCCTACACCGGGGAAAAGCTTTCCCTGAACTTCCAGGACATCGATGTGCGCTCGGTGCTGCAGTTGATCGCCGACTTCACCGACCTGAACCTGGTGGCCAGTGACACGGTGCAGGGCAATATCACCCTGCGCCTGCAGAATGTGCCTTGGGATCAGGCCCTGGACCTGGTCCTGAAAACTCGTGGCCTGGACAAGCGTCAGGTCGGTAATGTGCTGTTGATCGCCCCGGCGGACGAGATCGCTGCGCGTGAACGGCAGGAGCTCGAGGCTCGCCAACAGCTGGCGGAGTTGGCGCCCCTGCGTCGCGAGGTGGTGCAGCTCAACTATGCCAAGGCATCCGATATTGCCAAACTGTTCGAGGATGCCTCGGAAGAAGGCAGCATGGACAAGGACATGCGCGGCAAGATCATTTACGACGATCGTACCAATAGCCTGATCGCCTATCTGACCCAGGATCGACTGGACGAGCTACGCCGCATCGTGACCCAGCTCGATATTCCGGTTCGTCAAGTGATGGTCGAGGCACGGATAGTCGAGGCGAATGTCGACTTCGACAAGGAGCTGGGTGTCGAGTGGCGCGGCGTCGGTCTGGGTGATAACAACTGGGTCGTTGGCGGTACCAACAGTGTCGAGAAGGACACCGATCCTCTGGAGTTCCAGGGTGGGACCTTCGTGGACATGGCGGCTGCCGGTCGTACCTCAGGTTTGAACCTGGGCTTCATCACTGACAATACGCTGCTGGACCTCGAATTGTCGGCCATGGAAAAGACCGGTAATGGCGAGATCATCTCTCAGCCTAAGGTTGTCACTTCCGATAAGGAAACTGCAAAGATCCTGAAGGGCACCAAGATTCCTTATCAGGAAGCATCCTCCAGCGGTGCAACTTCTATTGTATTTGCCGAGGCAAATCTTTCCCTTGAGGTTACTCCGCAAATTACGCCGGATAATCGAGTGATTATGGAAGTTAAAGTTAATAAGGATGCTGCTGACTTTGCTAACCAGGTAGATGGCACACCGTCCATCCAGACCAACGAGGTCAATGCCAAGGTTCTGGTCAGCGATGGCGAAACCATCGTGATTGGCGGCATCTTCAGCAACACCCAGTCGAAGGCTGTGGACAAGGTTCCGCTCCTGGGTGACATCCCCTACATCGGGCGTCTGTTCCGTCGTGACGTGGTACAGGACTCGAAAGCGGAGCTGCTGGTCTTCCTGACACCGCGGATCATGAACAATCAGGCCATCGCGGTAAGCAACTGAAACCGTGCAGAACGTTATCCTGGTTGGCCCGATGGGGGCCGGTAAGAGCACCATCGGGCGGCTGTTGGCGAAGGAATTGCGGCTGCAGTTCAAGGATTCGGACAAGGAGATCGAGCAGCGTACCGGTGCCGATATTCCCTGGATCTTCGATGTAGAAGGTGAGCAAGGCTTTCGTGAGCGTGAACAGGCCATGGTCGCCGAGCTTTGCGAGCTCGGCGGCGTGGTGATCGCCACCGGAGGTGGCGTGGTGTTGCGGGCAGAGAACCGCCAGGCATTGCGCTCAGGGGGGCGGGTGGTCTACTTGCATGCCTCTGTCGAGCAGCAGCTTGAGCGCACCTCGCGTGACCGTAACCGACCGCTGCTGCGCAATGCCGAGCCGGGAAAAGTCTTGCGCAACCTGATGGAGATCCGCGATCCGCTCTATCGTGAGATCGCCGACGTGATCATCGAGACCGATGAGCGGCCGCCGCGCTTGGTCGTGCAGGAGATCGTCGAGCGTTTGAGCGCGCTACCTCCCCGTTAAAGACGGCACCCAACTGCGCTATCCTATGCCCTTTCTATTCGGGGGCTTCATGCAGACTCTCACTGTCGATCTCGGCGAGCGCAGCTATCCCATCTATATCGGCCTGGGTCTGCTGACCCAAGCCGAGCTGTTCCGGCGGCATCTGGCGGGGCAGCAGGTCGCCATTGTTACCAATGAAACCGTTGCCCCGCTGTACCTGGGTTCGTTACAGCAGGCGCTGGACGGGCTTCAGGTGGCCACTGTCATCTTGCCGGATGGCGAGAGCTTCAAGACCTGGGAAACGCTGCAGCTGATTTTCGATGGATTGTTGCAGGCCCGTCATGACCGCAAGACCACCATCATCGCGCTGGGTGGCGGCGTGGTCGGCGATATGGCCGGCTTCGCAGCAGCCTGCTACCAGCGTGGTGTGGACTTCATTCAGGTACCCACCACCCTGCTGTCGCAGGTCGATTCCTCCGTAGGGGGCAAGACCGGTATCAATCACCCGCTTGGCAAGAACATGGTGGGGGCGTTCTACCAGCCCAACGCCGTAGTCATCGACACTTCCGTGCTCGCCAGTCTGCCGTCGCGCGAGTTGTCGGCCGGGCTGGCGGAGGTGATCAAGTATGGTCTGATCTGTGATCCGGACTTCCTCGCCTGGCTGGAAGAGCACATCGAAGAGTTGCGCGCCCTGCGCTCCGCCGTGGTGATCGAGGCGATCGAGCGATCCTGTGCCGCCAAGGCGCGCGTGGTCGGGGCCGATGAGCGCGAGTCGGGGCTGCGCGCCATCCTCAATCTCGGCCATACCTTCGGTCATGCCATCGAAACCCACATGGGGTACGGCGTATGGCTGCACGGTGAGGCGGTGGCCGCTGGCACTGTCATGGCCCTGGAAATGTCGACCCGCCTGGGCTGGATATCGGCAGCCGAGCGTGATCGCGGCATCCGTCTGTTGCAGCGGGCCGGCCTGCCAGTCGTGCCCCCGGCCGAGATGACCCCGCAGGATTTCCTCGAGCACATGGCGGTCGACAAGAAGGTCCTCGCCGGACGCTTGCGCCTGGTGCTGCTGCGCCGACTCGGCGAGGCCGTGATCACCGATGACTTCCCGCGGGAAGTTCTGGATTCCACCCTGCGTGCCGATTATCGCGCGCTGGTGGCCCAGCTTGGACAATAAGAGAGCTACATGACCAGTTTGCACGCCGACGAGGCCTTCCTCGCGCACTACCAGTTCAGCCACGATCCCTTTGCCGCGCGGGTTCCGGGTTTTCGCTTCTTCCCGGCCCAGCGCAAGCCGGTGCTCGGTCAGCTCCATCACCTGGCGCGCTACAGCCAGTTGCTGCTGGTAGTGACCGGGCCGCATGGTGCCGGCAAGACGCTGCTGCGCCAGGCGCTGGTGGCCAGTACCAACAAGCAGGCCGTGCATTCCGTGGTGGTTTCCGCGCGCGGAGCCGGCGATGTCGCCGGCGTGCTGCGTCAGGTGGCCCAGGGGCTCGGGATGCAGCAGACGGATGTGCGCAGCATCCTGGCCCAGGTCACCCAGTTGGCGCTGACCGGTCAGGAGGTCTATCTGCTGGTCGACGATGCCGAGCAGCTCGCCGATGCCGCGCTGGAGGCGCTGTTCAGCCTGGCGGCAGGCAATGCCGATGGACGCCCGCATGTCTTCCTGTTCGCCGAGAGTGACATCCTGTCGCGGCTGGAGCAGCTGGCCGACGGCGAGGAGCGTTTCCATGCCATCGAGTTGCTGCCATACAGCGAGGATGAGACCCGCGAGTACCTCGCGCAGCGCCTCGACGGTGCCGGTCAGGGCATCGATCTGCTGAGCGATGATCAGGTTGCTGATATCTATCTGAGTTCCGGCGGATGGCCTGGCGCTATCAATCAGGCGGCCCGCGATGTGCTGGTCGAGGCAATGCTGGCGAGCCGTAGCGCCGGCGGTGCGGCTTCGGGTAGTGGCCTGCCGAAGAAGCATCTGTTGGCGGTCGCCGTGGTTGCCGTGGCGCTCGGTGCTGCCTGGCTGATGCAGGGACGTACGGAGAGCACTCCGCCCATGGTGAGCGAAACGCCGATCGCCATGGTGCCACAGGGAGCTGCTCCAGTTCCCGCTAACCCGGAAGCACCGGCTCTCCAGCCTGCGCCGCAGGGAGCCTCGGTCGAGTTCAGTGGCGCCAGCCAGCCGCTTCCGCTGCCGCTGGTGGGGGAGGCGCAGCCGGTGATCCGCGAGCCGTTGGCCCAGGCCTCCGGCATGCAGGAGGGTGAGGAGGCTGCGGTAGAGGTATCACCGGCGGCGCCGGTGGCGGTACCTGACCCCGCCCCTGTGGTGCCTACCATTGCCAGTACTCCGGCGGCGGCCCCGGTTCAGCCGGTTGCTGCGCCGGTTGCACCGGTATCCGTGCCTGCCCCGGTGGCAGCCCCGCCCAAACCGGAGGTCAAGCCGCTGCCAGTGTCCAAGCCGACGCCCGCGCCGGTGGCCAAGCCTGCGCCCGCTGTGGCCAGTGCCGCCCCCGCGCCGGGTGCCGACTGGTACGCTAGCCGGCCGGCCAGCCATTACGCCCTGCAGATTCTCGGTACTCGCTCCGAGAGCAGTGCCAAGGCCTTCGTCGGCAAGAATGGCGGCGAGTATCGCTACTTCAAGAAGGTGCACCAGGGGCAGCCGCTCTATGTGGTGACCTATGGGCAGTTCTCCAGCCGCGCTGCCGCCCAGGCGGCGATCAAGGCGCTGCCGGCCAGCGTGCAGGCCGGCAAGCCCTGGCCGCGCAGCTTCGCCAGCATTCAGCAGGAGGCGGTGCGGGCTCGCTGAGGGCCTGTGAATCGTCTTTCATTTGGTGACCGTAAGGTCCTAGCACGGGCCTTCGGTCGCCGCCTTTCGTGCAAGCGACAGAAGTTTTCATTTGGCCGTCACAAAAATTTGTGAGGGCCAGGGTCGCTATGTAAAATGACCCCCCTTTGCCTGCGCCAAGCTGGGGCGTTCCCCTGCGCGGCTGGCAGCTAGGTCGATGAATTAGAAAGCAATTTGCCTCCATGAGGCAGCCTGGTGAGAGTGTCTATGAAAGCAGGTCTGTACCATCCTGATCAGTTCAAGGATAACTGCGGCTTCGGCTTGATCGCCCACATGCAGGGTGAGGCGAGCCATCACTTGCTGAAGACTGCCATTGAAGCCCTGACCTGCATGACCCACCGCGGCGGTATCAACGCCGACGGCAAGACCGGTGACGGTTGTGGTCTGCTGATCCAGAAGCCCGATCTGTTCCTGCGCGCCATCGCCCGGGAAACCTTCGGCAGCGAACTGCCGCAGCAGTACGCCGTGGGCATGGTGTTCTTCAACCAGGACCCGGCCAAGGCCGAGGCCGCCCGCGCCAACATGAACCGCGAGATCGAGGCCGCCGGCCTGCAACTGGTCGGCTGGCGCAAGGTGCCGATCGACACCAGCGTGCTCGGTCGCCTGGCCCTTGAGCGCCTGCCGATCATCGAGCAGGTCTTCGTCGGCGGCGAAGGCCTGGATGACCAGCAGTTCGCCATCAAGCTGTTCAGCGCCCGTCGGCGCTCCTCGGTGGCCAATGCCGCCGACACCGACCACTACATCTGCAGCTTCTCGCACAAGACCATCATCTACAAAGGTCTGATGATGCCGGCGGACCTGCAACAGTTCTATCCGGACCTCGGCGACGAGCGCCTGCAGACCGCCATCTGCGTGTTCCACCAGCGCTTCTCCACCAACACCCTGCCGAAATGGCCGCTGGCGCAGCCGTTCCGCTTCCTCGCCCATAACGGCGAGATCAACACCATCACCGGCAACCGCAACTGGGCCGTAGCTCGTCGCCTGAAGTTCGCCAACGACTTGATCCCGGACCTGGAAGAGCTCGGTCCGCTGGTCAACCGCGTCGGCTCCGACTCCTCGAGCATGGACAATATGCTGGAACTGATGGTTACCGGTGGCATCGACCTGTTCCGCGGCGTGCGCATGATCATCCCGCCGGCCTGGCAGAACATGGAGACCATGGACGCCGACCTGCGCGCGTTCTACGAGTACAACTCCATGCACATGGAGCCGTGGGACGGCCCCGCCGGCGTGGTGCTGACCGACGGCCGCCATGCCGTCTGCCTGCTCGACCGCAACGGCCTGCGCCCGGCGCGCTGGGTCACCACCAAGAACGGCTACATCACCCTGGCGTCGGAAATCGGCGTGTGGGACTACCAGCCGGAAGACGTGATCGCCAAGGGCCGGGTCGGCCCGGGGCAGATCCTCGCGGTGGACACCGAGACCGGCCAGGTGCTGGACACCGATGCCATCGACAACCGCCTGAAGTCGCGCCACCCCTACAAGCAGTGGCTGCGCCAGGGGGCCGTGCGCATCCAGGCCAGCCTGGAAGACCGCGACCATGGCTCGCCGTTCTATGACAGCGACCAGCTCAAGCAGTACATGAAGATGTTCCAGGTCACCTTCGAGGAGCGTGACCAGGTGCTGCGTCCGCTCGGCGAGCAGGGCCAGGAGGCCGTCGGCTCGATGGGTGACGATACGCCGATGGCGGTGCTGAGCCAGCGCATCCGTTCGCCCTACGACTACTTCCGTCAGCAGTTCGCCCAGGTCACCAACCCGCCGATCGACCCGCTGCGCGAGTCCATCGTGATGTCCCTGGAAGTCTGCCTGGGCGCCGAGCGCAACATCTTCGAGGAGTCCCCGGCCCACGCCAGCCGCGTCATGCTGAGCAGCCCGGTGATCTCCCCGGCCAAGTGGCGCGCGCTGATGAACCTGACCACCCCGGGCTTCGAGCGCCAGGTCATCGACCTCAACTACGACCCGGCCATCGGTCTGGAAACCGCGGTGCGCAACATCGCCGACCAGGCCGAGGAAGCGGTGCGCGCCGGCAAGGTGCTGCTGGTCCTCTCCGACCGCCACATCGCCCCGGGCAAGCTGCCGGCGCATGCCGCGCTGGCCACCGGCGCCGTGCACCACCGCCTGACCGAGAAGGGCCTGCGTTGCGACTGCAACATCCTGGTCGAGACCGCCACCGCCCGTGACCCGCACCACTTCGCCGTGCTGGTGGGCTTCGGTGCTTCCGCGGTGTACCCCTTCCTGGCCTACGAGGTGCTGGGCGACCTGATCCGCACCGGCGAGGTGCTGGGCGATCTCTACGAGGTGTTCAAGTACTACCGCAAGGGCATCTCCAAGGGGCTGCTGAAGATCCTCTCGAAGATGGGCATCTCCACCATCGCCTCCTACCGTGGCGCCCAGCTGTTCGAGGCCGTCGGCCTGTCCGACGAGGTCACCGAGCTGTGCTTCCGTGGCGTCGCCAGCCGCATCCAGGGCGCGCGCTTCGTCGACATCGAGGCCGAGCAGAAGCTGCTGGCCAATGAGGCGTGGAACAACCGCAAGGCCATCCAGCAGGGCGGCCTGCTCAAGTTCGTCTATGGCGGCGAGTACCACGCCTACAACCCGGACGTGGTCAACACCCTGCAGGCCGCCGTGCAGCAGGGCAGCTACGAGAAGTACCAGGAGTACGCGGCGCTGGTGGACAACCGTCCGGTGTCGATGATCCGCGACCTGCTCAAGCTCAAGCTGGCCGAGCAGCCGCTGCCGCTGGACGAGGTGGAGCCGCTGCACGAGGTGCTCAAGCGCTTCGACTCCGCCGGCATCTCCCTCGGCGCCCTGTCGCCGGAAGCCCACGAGGCCATCGCCGAGGCGATGAACCGCCTGGGAGCGCGCTCCAACTCCGGCGAGGGCGGCGAAGACCCGGCCCGCTACGGCACCGTGCGCAGCTCGAAGATCAAGCAGGTGGCCACCGGTCGCTTCGGCGTCACCCCGGAATACCTGGTCAACGCCGAAGTGCTGCAGATCAAGGTGGCCCAGGGCGCCAAGCCCGGCGAGGGCGGCCAGCTGCCGGGCGGCAAGGTCAACGGCCTGATCGCCCGCCTGCGCTATGCCGTGCCCGGCGTGACCCTGATCTCGCCGCCGCCGCACCACGACATCTACTCGATCGAGGACCTGGCGCAGCTGATCTATGACCTCAAGCAGGTCAACCCGGCCGCGCTGGTGTCGGTCAAGCTGGTGGCCGAGCCCGGCGTCGGCACCATCGCCGCCGGCGTGGCCAAGGCCTATGCCGACCTGATCACCATCTCCGGCTACGACGGTGGCACCGGCGCCTCGCCGATCACCTCGATCAAGTACGCCGGCAGCCCCTGGGAACTGGGCCTCGCCGAGGCGCACCAGACCCTGCGCGGCAACGACCTGCGCGGCAAGGTGCGGGTGCAGACCGACGGCGGTCTGAAGACCGGCCTCGATGTGATCAAGGCCGCCATCCTCGGCGCCGAGAGCTTCGGCTTCGGCACCGGTCCGATGGTTGCCCTGGGCTGCAAGTACCTGCGCATCTGCCACCTGAACAACTGCGCCACCGGCGTGGCGACGCAGAACGACAAGCTGCGCAAGGACCACTTCATCGGCACCGTCGAGATGGTGATGAACTACTTCACCTACGTCGCCGAGGACACCCGCGAGTGGCTGGCCAAGCTGGGCGTGCGCAGCCTGGGCGAGCTGATCGGGCGTACCGACCTGCTCGAGGTGCTGCCGGGCGAGACCGCCAAGCAGGGCAACCTGGACCTGACCCCGCTGCTCGGCAGCGAGCACATCCCGGCCGACAAGCCGCAGTTCTGCGAAGTCGAGAAGAACCCGCCGTTCGACCAGGGCCTGCTGGCCGAGAAGATGGTCGAACTGGCCCAGGCCGCCATCGCCGGCAAGACCGGCGGCGAGTTCGCCCTGGACATCTGCAACTGCGACCGCTCCATCGGTGCGCGGGTGTCCGGCGAGATCGCCAAGCTGCACGGCAACCAGGGCATGAAGGACGCGCCGATCACCTTCCGCTTCAAGGGCACCGCGGGCCAGAGCTTCGGCGTGTGGAACGCCGGCGGCCTGCACCTGCGCCTGGAAGGCGATGCCAACGACTACGTCGGCAAGGGCATGACCGGCGGCAAGCTGGTCATAGTTCCGCCGGCCGGCAGCCCGTTCAAGACTCAGGAGTCGGCCATCATCGGCAACACCTGCCTGTACGGTGCCACCGGTGGCCGCCTGTTCGCCGCCGGTACCGCCGGCGAGCGCTTCGCCGTGCGCAACTCCGGCGCCCACGCCGTGGTGGAAGGCACCGGCGACCACTGCTGCGAGTACATGACCGGCGGCTTCGTCTGCGTACTGGGCAAGACCGGGGTGAACTTCGGCTCGGGCATGACCGGCGGCTTCGCCTACGTGCTCGACCTGGATAACAGCTTCGTCGACCGCGTCAACCATGAACTGGTGGAAATCCAGCGCATCAGCAACGAGGCCATGGAGGCCTACCGTAGCCATCTGCGCGGCGTGCTCGCCGAGTACGTGGCCGAGACTGCCAGCCCCTGGGGTACGCATCTGCTGGAGAACCTGGAGGATTACCTGCGCAAGTTCTGGCTGGTCAAGCCGAAGGCCGCCAGCCTCGGCTCGCTGCTCTCCAGCACCCGTGCCAATCCGCAATAACGCGCCTGAAGTGGTTTGATGAGGTTTTGAAATGACTGAACGTCTGAACAACGACTTCCAGTTCATCGAGGTCGGGCGCAAGGATCCGAAGAAGAAGCTCCTGCGCCAGCGCAAGAAGGAGTTCGTGGAAATCTACGAATCCTTCAAACCGGCCCAGGCCGCCGACCAGGCACACCGTTGCCTGGGCTGCGGCAACCCCTATTGCGAGTGGAAGTGCCCGGTGCACAACTTCATTCCGAACTGGCTCAAGCTGGTCTCGGAAGGCAATATCCTGGCCGCCGCCGAACTGAGCCACCAGACCAACACCCTGCCGGAAGTCTGCGGCCGCGTGTGCCCGCAGGATCGTCTGTGCGAGGGTGCCTGTACCCTCAACGACGGCTTCGGCGCGGTGACCATCGGTTCGGTGGAGAAGTACATCACCGACACCGCCTTCGCCATGGGCTGGCGCCCGGACATGTCCAAGGTCAAGCCGACCGGCAAGCGCGTTGCGGTGATCGGTGCCGGCCCGGCCGGCCTGGGCTGCGCCGACGTGCTGGTGCGCAACGGCGTGACCCCGGTGGTGTTCGACAAGAACCCGGAAATCGGCGGCCTGCTGACCTTCGGCATCCCCGAGTTCAAGCTGGAAAAGACCGTGATGAGCCGTCGCCGCGAAGTCTTCACCGGCATGGGCATTGAGTTCCGCCTGAACACCGAGATCGGCAAGGACGTGACCATGCAGCAGCTGCTGGATGAGTACGACGCCGTGTTCATGGGCATGGGCACCTACACCTACATGAAGGGTGGTTTCCCGGGCGAAGACCTGCCGGGCGTGACCGATGCGCTGGACTTCCTGATCGCCAACGTCAACCGCAACCTCGGCTTCGAGAAGTCCCCCGAGGACTTCATCGACATGAAGGGCAAGCGCGTGGTCGTGCTCGGCGGCGGCGACACCGCGATGGACTGCAACCGCACCTCCATCCGCCAGGGCGCCAAGGCCGTGACCTGCGCCTACCGCCGTGACGAAGAGAACATGCCGGGCTCGCGCAAGGAAGTGAAGAACGCCAAGGAAGAGGGCGTGAAGTTCCTCTTCAACCGCCAGCCCATCGCCATCGTCGGCGAGGACAGGGTGGAAGGCGTCAAGGTGGTCGAGACCCGTCTCGGCGAGCCGGACGCCCGTGGCCGTCGCAGCCCCGAGCCGATCCCAGGCTCCGAGGAGATCATCCCGGCCGAGGCCGTGCTGATCGCCTTCGGCTTCCGCCCGAGCCCGGCCGCCTGGTTCAGCGACTTCAAGATCGACACCGACAGCCAGGGCCGTGTGGTGGCGCCGGAGAAGGGCCAGTTCAAGCACCAGACCAGCAACCCGAAGATCTTCGCCGGTGGCGACATGGTCCGCGGTTCCGACCTGGTGGTGACGGCGATCTTCGAGGGCAGAAACGCCGCCGAAGGTATCCTGGACTACCTGCAGGTCTGACGATCCGCGTCGCGGCATATCGTCGCGATAGACAAAAGGCACGGCCCTCGCCGTGCCTTTTGTTTTGGGGTCTGCGAAAATGCCCGCACTTTTTCTGCGCCAAGGCGCGCGGGCCCCTGCGATCCGGGAGCCCGCCCGGAGGAAGGGGGCCGCCGCCGAGCGGCCATCGCATACTCCCGCCGCAACGCTCCCTGCCGATTTTCCAGGAACCCTGCCGATGTCCGCCCTGAAGAACGACCGTTTCCTGCGCGCCCTGCTCAAGCAACCCGTCGACGTCACGCCCGTGTGGATGATGCGCCAGGCCGGTCGTTACCTGCCGGAGTACCGCGCCACCAGAGCCCGCGCCGGTGATTTCGTCAGCCTGATGAAGAACCCGGAGCTGGCCTGCGAGGTCACCCTGCAGCCGCTGGATCGCTACCCGCAGATCGACGCCGCGATCCTCTTCTCCGACATCCTCACCATCCCCGATGCCATGGGCCAGGGCCTGTATTTCGAGACCGGCGAGGGCCCGCGCTTCAAGAGGGTGGTGTCGAGCATGGCGGATATCGAGGCCCTGCCGATTCCCGACGCCGAGCAGGACCTGGGCTACGTGATGGACGCCGTGCGCACCATCCGCCGCGAGCTGAATGGCCGCGTGCCGCTGATCGGCTTCACCGGCAGCCCCTGGACCCTGGCCACCTACATGGTCGAGGGCGGCTCCAGCCGCGACTTCCGCAAGTCCAAGGCGATGCTCTACGACAACCCGCAGGCCATGCACGCGCTGCTCGACAAGCTGGCCCGCTCGATCACCGTCTACCTCAACGGCCAGATCCGCGCCGGCGCCCAGGCGGTGCAGATCTTCGATTCCTGGGGCGGCGCGCTGTCCTCGGCGGCCTACCAGGAGTTCTCCCTGCGCTACATGCAGCAGATCATCGACGGCCTGATCCGCGAACACGACGGTCGCCGCGTGCCGGTGATCCTGTTCACCAAGGGCGGCGGCCTGTGGCTGGAATCCATGGCCGAGACCGGCGCCGAGGCCCTGGGCCTGGACTGGACCTGCGACATCGGCAGTGCGCGCCAGCGTGTGGGCGATAAAGTCGCCCTGCAGGGCAACATGGATCCGGCCGTGCTACATGCCAAGCCGGCGGCCATCCGCGCCGAGGTGGCGCGCATCCTCGCCGCCTATGGCTCGGGTTCGGGGCACGTTTTCAACCTCGGCCACGGCATCACCCCGGAGGTGCCGCCGGAGCACGCCAAGGCCTTCTTCGAGGCGGTGCACGAGCTGTCTGCACAATACCATCAGCAATAACGACAAGGGCCGCAGCTGCGGCCCTTATTCTTTCTATGGGGCGTCGCGCCTCATCTGGGCGCGTTGCCGGCCAGCAACCGGTCGATCACCGGTGTCATCTTGGTCTCGGTGCTCTGCCACTTCTTCACCGCCAGCAGGCCTCGTCCGCGGAAGCGGTAGTAGGCGCTGGCCAGCTGGCGCCCTTCCTCATCGCGGATGCGCAGTTCGGCCAGGGACAGGTAGGTGACCACCGACCAGGAGCGCCGCGCCGTGTAGCTCAGTACCTGCGGGCAGCCGCGGGCGGGGATCTGCTTGTACAGGCGGGTGTCGATGCCGTGGCGGGCGAAGCCGCGCTGCAGGGTGCCGAGGAAGTCGTCCACCTGTACCTCGGGGTTCTCCTCGATGCACAGCGAGGCGAGCGGCGTCTTCAGCGGCTCGACGCGGATGGTGGTGCAGGCGCTGGACAGCGCGATCAGCGGCAACAGCAGGCACAGGCGCAGCAACATGCGGTGATCCTCGCAAGGGCCGCACTTTAGAACTGCGGATGCGCCCGGAAGGGAGAAGCCGGCCACGCTGCCGCGGCCGGCAGGGGGATTGCCTGTTACTTGACGTTGGCCAGGTCGGCCTTCAGGGCGACGCCGGCCATGATGGCGCCGGCGTGGCACTCGTACTTCTGCGCGTCGGAATAGACCACGTTCTTGTAGTTGCTGACGATGTTGACCACGGCATTGGCGCCGGCGGCCTTGGCGGCGTTCTGCATGCGGATCAGCGCCGATTGCAGGGCCCAGGAGCAGGCGCCTTCGTCGCTCTTGTTGAAGGCGTTGGTCTTCTGGCTGGTGGTCACGCCCGACTTGACCACGCTGACGTTGCCGGCCGGCTTGTTGCCCGCCAGGTAGAACTTCACGCTGCCGTCCAGGCGGCCGGCGTTCAGCGCTTCCTGCAGGGCCTGCTCGAACGGCAGGAAGTGAGTGGTGTCGCGTGCCTGGCTGATGCCCGGGATGAGCGCGAAGAGCAGGGCGGCCAGGGTCCAGTTTTTCAGTTGCATGGTCGTCTCCTTGACGATGGTTGACTCACAGGGTTTTCGGGAGCTTCAGCTGGTGCAGAATCTCGGCGCGCAGGCTGTTGACCCAGCGATTGTAGTTGCGATGGATCTCGCCGTCCTCGTACTCCAGCCCCTGGCTGTTGCGATAACGGATGGCGAAGTCGAACGGTGTATATTCGACGACGATCGCAGCGTGATGGCGCTTGCGCACGCTGATCGCGGCGTTAATCCGGCCCGTGTCGACGCGGCCGACCCGCCAGTGGCGGGCCTCCAGCGCGGCGACTATCGCCTGTTGCATCTCGACCTGACTGAATTCGCGGTCTGGCGGCAGTGCCACCTGCGGCTGCAGCAGCGGTTTGGAGGTACAGGCCGCCAGGCCGAACAGGGCCAGGGCGATTAGCAGTGTCTTGATAAGGCGGGTCATGCGCGGTTTCCGTTCCAGCGCTTGAAGATCAGCGAAGTGTTCACCCCGCCGAAGGCGAAATTGTTGTTCATCACGTACTGATGGCTCATCTGGCGGAACTCGCCGCGCAGGTAGTCCAGCTCGCCGCACTCCGGATCGACGTTATCCAGGTTGAGGGTGTAGACGTAGCTGTCGGCGTTCATCATCTCGATGCTGAACCAGGACTCCAGCGCACCGCAGGCCCCTAGGGTGTGGCCGAGGAAGCTCTTCTGCGAGCTGATTGGCATGCGCGGGCCGAACAGGCTGCTGGTGGCCAGGCTCTCGGCCACGTCGCCCTGGGCGGTGGCGGTGCCGTGGCCGTTGACGTAGCCGATGGCCGCGGGTTCCAGGCCTGCATCTTCCAGGGCTAGCTCCATGGCGCCGCGCATGGTCGCCTGCTCCGGCTTGGTGGCGTGGATGCCGTCGGAATTGCAGCCGAAGCCGACGATTTCGGCGTGGATGGTGGCGCCACGCGCCAGCGCATGTTCCAGCTCCTCCAGCACCAGGATGCCGGCGCCCTCGCCAATCACCAGGCCGTCGCGGCCGCTGTCGTAGGGGCGCGGCGACAGGTGCGGGGTGTCGTTCTTCAGGCTGGTGGCGTAGAGCGCGTCGAACACCATGGCCTCGGTCGGGCACAGCTCCTCGGCGCCGCCGGCCAGCATCATCTTCAGGCGACCGTACTTGATCGCCTCGTAGGCGTAGCCGATGCCCTGGCTGCCGCTGGTGCAGGCGCTGGAGGTGGGGATCAGGCGGCCCTTGAGGCCGAAGAAGATGCTGATATTGGCCGCCGTGGTGTGCGGCATCATGCGGATATAGGAGTTGGCGTTGAGGCCGTCGGCCACCGAATTGAGCAGCATGTTGCCGAACGCCTTGATCTCGTCGGTGCTGCCGGTGGACGAGCCGCAGGCCACGCCCATACGGCCGTCCTGGATGCGCTCGTCGCCGAGCAGGCCGGCATGTTCCAGGGCGCGTTCGGCGGCGTACACCGCCAGCTTGGACACCCGGCCCATGCTGCGGGTCTGCTTGCGCGTCCAGTGCTTGGGCTGAACGAAGTCGTCCACCGGGCCGCCCAGGCGGGTGTTCAGCTCGCTGAAACGGTCCCACTCATCCATGCGGCGGATGCCGCTCTTGCCGGCCTTGAAGTTGGCCGAGATGGTCGGCCAGTCGCTGCCCAGCGAGGTGATACCGGCCATGCCGGTGACGACAACACGTTTCATCAGCACAGACCACCGTTCACCGCGAGGACCTGACGGGTAATGTACGCCGCCTCCTCGGACATCAGGAAATTCACCGCGCCGGCCACTTCTTCCGGGGTGCCCATGCGCGCGGCCGGCACCATCTTGAGGATCTCCTCCACCGGTACCTGCTCGTCGAGGATCTCGGTGTCGATCAGCCCCGGTGCCACGCAGTTGACCGTGATCTTGCGCTTGCCCAGCTCGATGGCCAGGGCCTTGGCGGCGCCGATCACGCCGGCCTTGGAGGCGCTGTAGTTGACCTGGCCGCGGTTGCCGATCAGCCCGGACACCGAGGTGATGCAGACGATGCGCCCGGCCTGGCGGCGGCGGATCATCGGCATGGTCAGCGGGTGCAGCACGTTGTAGAAGCCGTCCAGGTTGGTGCGCAGCACCTGATCCCAGTCGTCGTCGGTCAGCGCCGGGAAGGCGCCGTCGCGGGTCAGCCCGGCGTTGCACACCACGCCATAGTAGGCGCCGTGCTGCTCGACATCGGCCTCCAGCGCTGCGCGGCAGGCGGCGCGGTCGGAGACGTCGAACTGCAGGATGCGCGCCTGCCGGCCCAGCTCGGCGATCTGTGCCTGCACGGCCTCGGCCTCGTCGCGGCGCGAGCGGCAGTGCAGCACGATGTCGTAACCGGAGCGGGCCAGGCGCAGGGCGATGGCCCTGCCGATGCCGCGGCTGGAGCCGGTGACCAGGATGGTTTCAGTCATTGCGTTTGCTCTTGTAGATACCTCGCCACCTCGGGCGGGCGGAATACGTTGAGGCGTGCTTCGGCATGGATGTCCGGGCCATCCAGGTGGCACTCGAATACGCCCATGCCGTTGTCGTCCTGCAGCGAGCGCAGGGCCCTGATGCGCAGTTCGGCGCCGGCCGGGAAGCGCTCGACATTGCACTCGAACTTGCGCGTGCCGAGGAGGAAGCCCAGCTCCACCGTCAGGCCGGCCTGACGCGCCTGGCAGCCGGCGTAGGCGGCCACGCTCTGCGCCATCAGCTCGATGCCGACCCAGGCCGGCAGGCTGCCGTCCTCTTGGCTGAACAGGCCGCCGGGGCGTACCACCAGGCGCGTCTCGATCTCTTCGGCGCCGAAGCTGACGACTTCGTCGATCAGGATCATATCGGCGGCATGCGGGATCAGTTCGGCGATCGGCCACTGGCTCATGGCGCATCACCCAAGATCAGCGCGACGTTGTTGCCGCCGAAGGCGAAGGAGTTGCTCATCAGCCGGCGGCCCGCCGTTCTCTGCAGGCGATCACCGGCGCCGACCAGGCGCAGCGGCGCCAGGGCCGGGTCGGCCTGGCCGTCCCAGCGATGCGGCGGCAGCAGGCCATCGTGGTTGTACTCGCTCAGGGCGAGCCAGCAGAAGGCCGCCTCCAGCGCGCCGGCGGCGCCCAGGGTGTGGCCGGTCAGCGGCTTGGTCGAGGAGCAGGGCAGCGTGGCCGGGAACAGCCCGTGCACGGCATGGCTTTCCATGGCGTCGTTGTGCGTGGTGGCGGTGCCGTGCAGGTTGAGGTAGTCGATGTCGCTGGCCGCCAGGCCGGCGCTGGCCAGGGCCTTCTCCATCGCCGCGCGGGCACCGAGGCCTTGCGGGTGCGGCGCGGAAATGTGGTGCGCGTCGGAACTGGCGCCGCCGCCGAGGAAGGCGATCGGGCTGCTCTCGCGGGTCATCAGGAACAGCGCCGCACCTTCGCCGATATTGATGCCGTGGCGGTTCACCGAGAACGGATTGCACGGCTCGGCGGACACCGCTTCGAGGGCCGAGAAGCCGTTCAGGGTCAGGCGGCACAGGCTGTCCACGCCGCCGCAGATCACCGCGTCGCACAGGCCCTGTTGCAGCAGGCGATGGGCGCTGAGCAGGGCGCGGGCGCTGGAGGTGCAGGCGGTGGACTGGCAGTACACCGGGCCGGCCAGGCCCAGCCAGTCGGCGAGGAAGGTGGCCGGCGCGGCCATCTCCTGCTGGGCGTAGTCGTAGTCGGCGGGCAGCTCGCCCTCCTTGAGGAAGCGCGCAATGCCGTCGCTGGCCTCGCGGATGCCCGAGGTGCTGGTGCCCAGCACCAGGCCGACGCGGGTGGCGCCGTGGCGGGCGATGGCGGCGCGCAGCTCGGGTTCGATCTGCAAGGCGGCGGCCAGCAGCAGCTGGTTGTTGCGGCTGTGGGCGGCTTCGAAACCGGCCGGCATGCTTGGCAAGGTGGTGTGCACGGCGCCGACGGTGAGGCGGCGGTCGCTGACCCAACCTTCCTCGGCGCGCATGCCGGAGGCATCGCCAGCCAGCAGCGCGTCGGCCACTGCCTGCTTGCCTTCGCCCAGGGCGCACAGCAGGCCGAGGGCATTCAAATAACTCGGCTGTGTAGAGCGGGGCATCAGTTGCCTTCTTCTTGATTCAGCGCGCGCACCCGGTAGCTGAGCTGCGGTGCGGCGAGGGTGAAGTCCAGTGCGGAACGGTAGCGGATTCGCCAGTCCGGGTTAAGCCGGCGCTGACCATCGGCGTCGCGCTGCCAGCTGTCCTCGGGGTAGGCCGCCAGTGCGTCATCGGCGGCCAGGGCGAACAACAGGGCGGCGAACAGTTCACGGGCCTCGGCGTTGGGTGGCAGCAGGCCGTCGTTGCGCCACTCGCCGTGCTCCAGCAGCTGGCGCGCCAGCGGCACACCGAGCGGATCGAACAACGACCAGCGCAGGGCCTGGCCTTCGGCCTGGATCACCAGCAGCCAGTCGCGCTGCTCACCACGCTGCGTACGTTCGATCTGCAGGCTGATGGGCAGCCCGGCAGTCAATTCAGGGCTGCTCGCCGGTACGGGCGTGTGCCCGGCGCAGGCGCCGAGCAGCAGGGTCAGGGAAAGCAGCAGGACACGGCTCAGCACGGCTTGCGCGCCACCACATTGACCAGGGTTTCATCGCGCTGGCCGAACGGCTTGGCCTTCATGATGCCCCAGCGTTCGAGCAGGCCGAAGTCTCTGGAGCGGCTCCACCACAGGTAGGGGTAGGAGACGTTGCGCTCCTCGAACTGGAAGCCCTGCGTGCGCAGCATGCCCAGGTATTCCTCGGCGCTCTTCTGCACCTGCATCGGGTGGCGGAACAGCCAGCGGATCACCCAGGTGTCGATGTAGAACTTGGTCGATTCGGCGAACAGCAGCAGGCCGCCCGGTTTCAGTACGCGCCAGAACTCGGCCAGGGCGCGTTCCTGCTCGACCAGATGGTGGAAGGTCTGGTGGCAGAACAGGATGTCGACGGACGTGTCCGGCAACTGGATGCTGGCGCAGTCGCTGGCGATCAGTTGCACGTCCAGGCCCAACTGCTCGGCCTCGGCGCGTGAGCAGTCGAGGCTGTGCGGGTCGGCATCCAGGCCGATCAGCCGCGCCGGGGCAAAGGCTTCCTGCAACAGGCGAAACGAGCGGCCCTGGCCGCAACCGGCGTCGAGCAGCACCGGCGCCTGCGGCAGCGGTGCATCGATCAGGCGCTTGAGGTCGTTGATCGCCACGCGCAGCACATGGTGCTGCCAGACGTGGCTCTGCAGGAACCAGAAGCCGAAGCGGGTTTCCTCGACGTAGGTGGTGGCGGCGCGTTCCATTGCGGTGGCGGTCCTTAGTTGGGCGAGCAGAGTTCGGCAAGCACGCCGAGGCGGCGCTTGGGCTCGGCGACATAGGGATTCTTCTCGTCCCAGGCGTAGCCGGCGAGGATCGAGCAGATCATGCGGCGGATCTCCGGCTGGGCCTTCTCGTAGAAGATCACGTCCTGGAAGCTGCCATCGTACCAACCCTGCACATACACGCGGAACGTATCCACGCCGCGCTTGAGCGGGACGGCGAATTCGCTCTCCCAGTCCACCGTCTCGCCGCTGAGCTGGCGATGCAGCAGGGCGGCGGCCATGCTCGCCGAGCGCATGGCGATGGTCACGCCGGAGCTGAACACCGGGTCGAGGAACTCGGCGGCGTTGCCCAGCAGAGCGAAGCCCGGGCCGTGCAGGCTCTTGACGTTGGCCGAGTAGCCACCGATGGCGCGCGCCGGGGTGTCCCATACGGCGTTCTGCAGCACCCGGCTCAGCGACGGCGTCTCGGCGACAAACTGCTTGAGGCAGGCGTCGAGGTCCTTCGGGTAGCCCTCATAGTGCTCGGCGGCAGACACCACGCCCAGCGAACAGCGGCCGTTGCTGAATGGAATGGTCCAGAACCACACGTCCCTGAGCTTCGGGTGGGTGGTGATGAGGATCTTCTCGCGGTCGAAGCCGCTGGCCGGGTCGATGCGGTCCTCGATATGGGTGAACACCGCCTGGCGAATGGGGAAGGACGACGGCGTGTCGAGGTCGAGCAGGCGCGGCAGCACGCGGCCGTAGCCGCTGCCGTCGAGGACGAAGGCGCACTCGACGCTGTATTCGTGGCCGTCGGCCAGGCGGCGTACCGACAGGCGCGGGCAGTCGCCGGCGAAGTCGGCGGCAAAGATTTCTTCCTCGTAGCGGATCTCCACGCCCTGCAGCTCGGCCTGGTCGGCCAGCAGCTTGTCGAAGTCGGCGCGGATCACCTGGTAGGTCGAGCCCTTGCCCTCGGTGAACTTGTCGCGGAAGTCGAACTCGGTGTAGCGCTCGCCCCAGGCGAAGGCCGCGCCATGTTTGGTCTGGAAGCCGGCAGCCTGCACCGCTTCGAGCATGCCGGCCTCCTCGACGAAGTCCAGGCAGTGCGACAGCAGGCTCTCGCCGATGGAGAAGCGCGGGAAGCGCTGGCGCTCCAGCACCAGCACATCGTGGCCCTGGCGCTTGAGGATGGCGGCGGCGATGGCGCCGGAAGGGCCGGCACCGATGACGACGATCTGACGTTGTTCGACTTCAGGAGACTTCATAGCGGCTTCGTGCCTCGTTATGGACATGTCTGCCGAGCAGTGCCGGCAGCAGGGTGGAAAACAGGCTCATCAGCAGCAGGCCGAAATAGATCAGCGAGTCGATCAGCTGCAGCTGCAGGAGCAGGTTGAGGAAGACGATTTCGGTGAGGCCGCGGATGTTCAGCAGCAGGCTCTCGCGCCACTTTACCCGCGCCGCGGCGCTCGGGGCGGCCCAGTGCAGACCGAGCCAGCTGCCGAGCACCTTGCTCAGCACCGGCAGCGCCAGGAGGATAGCGATGACCGTCCAGGAGGTGTCTTGACCTATGCCATGGAAATCCACCCGTAGCACGCCGAAGGTCAGGATCAGCGGCACCGCCAGGCCGTTGATCAGCAGCTTCCACTGGCGCAGCGGCAGTGGCAGGACGAAGGGCTGCCGGAGCCAGGCCAGGCACAGCATGTAGGCGATGCCGAACACCAGGGCGTTGAGGCCCAGCTGCTGGAACAGCAGCATCAGGGCAAAAAACGGCAGGCTGTACAGCAGCGGCTGGCGCAGCTTGAGCAGGCGCAGCGCCAGTGGCAGCGCGGCGGCCAGCAGCGGCCACAGCAGGGCGGCGGGATTGCTGCTGCCCTGGGCCAGGCCGAACAGGCTCCAGCACAGGAAGTCCATCAGGATCGCCGCGTGCAGCAGGCGCTTGGTCGCTTCCAGCGGGTAGCCGATGTTCTGCAGGAACAGGTAGAGCACCGGGATGGCGGTGATCGAGAACAGCAGGCCGATGCCCACCGCGCTCAGCCAGCCGTGTTCGCCGGGCAGCAACCAGAGCGCGCAGGCCAGGCCGGCCAGCATCGGCACCAGGAAGCTGGGCAGGGCGATCTTCACGCAGGCTGGGCTGAGGTCGAGATCGATCACGTCGCTGAGGATGTAGCCCAGCAGCAGGGCGAAACACAGGCCGTAGGCCAGGTTCAGCCAGGTCGGTGCCAGCAGGTCGGCAGCGCTCAGCTGCCAGTGCGGCTCGACCCACACCAGCAGCAGGGCGGGAATGGCGATGGCGGCGACCAGCAGCTGACCGACTATGGGAATCAGCCGGCGCCCGCCGATCCAGGCCACCAGGGCGTAGATGGCCAGGGCCAGCAGCCAGAAGCCGAGCACGTTCATGCGCTCACCTCCTGGCGCGGCCGCGTGGCGGCCCAGGGCGAGAGCAGGAAGCAGAACAGCAGGCCGAGGCTGATGGCCAGGCCGAAGTTGGCGATGGCCGGGGTCTGGCTGAGCAGCAGCAGGCCGAACGACAGCCACGCGGTGAGCGCCGAGAGCAGGGTACCGAGCAGGCTCACCGCGGGGCCGCCGATGTTCTCGCGCATCAGGATGGCGTAGTCGACGCCGATGGCGGTGATCAGCAGCAGGCCGAACAGGCTGAACAGGGTCAGCGGCTGGCCCAGCCAGCCGAGACAGGCCAGCGCCGCCAGGGCCGAGAGCAGCGGCAGGCAGATCACCCGCAGCGCGCCGCCGAGGCCGAAGGGCAGGCACAGCAGCAACAGGATGGCGGCGCTGGAAATCAGCTTGAGCTCGGCGGCGCTGAGCTGGGTGGCGGCGAACAGACCGTTCAGCTCGCCGAGGCGATCGACCAGCTGCACGCCCTCCAGTCCGGCGGCGGCCTGTTGCAGTAGAGCGGTGTCGTTGAGCCCTTGCAGGCTGACGATGCCGGCGACTTGGTTGTCATGGCGGCCCAGCCACAGCGGACGCCAAGCCTCGCCCAGCGGGTCGGCCAGGGCTTGTTCCAGGCTGGGTTGCGGCGTGTGCAGCAACTCATTCAGTTCGGCGCGCAGCGCCGCTTCTGGCAGACCGAGGTCGAGCAGCGGTTGCCAGTGTTGCGGCAGCTTGGCCAGCGCGGCGCGCAGCGGCGCCAGTTCGCTCTCCGGCGCTACCAGCTGGCTGAGGGCGCGATAGCCGCGCAGCTGGCCGGCGGCGATGGCAGCGTCCAGGCGTTCACTGAGTTCGGCCTGGCGCTGCAGCAGCTGCTGTTCGTCGGCGCCGCGGACCAGGAAGAACTGGCTGGTGGGCTGCTGGCCGGTGAGTTCGGCGATGCGTTTGGCCTCGGCCATCAGCTGCGGTTCCTGGCCCAGCCACTGGCGCAGGTCGTTCTGCGGCGTCAGCTGCCACAGGCCGCCGGCGCAGAAGGCCAGCAGGGCGAGCAGCCACGGCCAGCTGCCGGTGCGTGCCAGCAGGCGTGCACGTCGCTCGACCAGGCTTTCGGCGGCATGGCGTAGGCTGGCCGGTGGTGCCAGGCGCAGGTTGTTCAGCCAGGCCGGTAGCAGGCACACCGAACACAGGTAGGCGCCGATCAGCCCGGCGGCGGAGAACAGGGCGATCTGGGTCAGCGCCGGGAAGGGCGTGAAAGCCAGCGCCACATAGCCAGCGAGGTTGGTGCCCAGGCTCAGGCTCAGGCCCGGCAGGGTCTGGCGCAGGGCCGCCCAGCTCGACCACTGGCCATCGCCCCAGCTCTTGCTCAGGTAGTGCTGCGGGTAGTCGGCGGCAACGCCGACCAGGCTGGCACCGAGCACCAGGGTTAGCGCGTTGATCTGGCCGAATACCAGTACGCAGGCGGTGCAGCCGGCCAGCAGCGCCACACCCATCGGCAGCAGGCTGACCAGGATGCGCGGACGGCGGAAGGCCAGCAGCAACAGCAGCAGGGTGCCGAGGGTGGCGCCGCCGCCAATCAGGGCGATCTCGCGGGTGGCCTTGGCCTGCCCGGCCGCGGCGTGCAGCGCACCGCCGGCCGCCAGCAGTTGGCCGCCTTCGGCAGTCACGTGCTGGCGCAGTTCGGCCACAGCGGCGGCGATCTGCGGCGGCGCCTGCATGTCGAAGGCATCGCCACGAGTGCGCAGGCGCAGCAGGGCCCAGGTGGTGGACCCGTCCTGCAGCAGCAGGGCGCCGCTGCCGAGGTCGGCCTGGACGCGGCTGCCGGGGTTGAGCGTCTGCTGGGCGCGCAGGCCGAGACCGAGCCAGTCCTGCTCGGTGGGCAGCAGGCCGAAGCCGGCGAAGGTGTCGAACAGCTGCTGGGCGCGCTGCTGGATAAAGGCATCCGGCTGCTCGATCAGCAACTGGCGGTCGGCCGGCGCCAGCAGGGCCAGGCGGCTGTTGAGTAACTGCACGCGCAGCGGTGCGAGATCGGCCTGCAGGCTCCACTGCACCTTGTCGAAGCGGCCGCTGGCCTGCCACTGCTCGCCAGACTGGCGCACCAGCTCGATGGCGCGTTCGCGCTGCGGATGACCGATGAGGATCAGCAGTTCGCGCGACAGCGGCTCCTGCATGCGCTGCTCGGCTTGCTGCACCAGCGCGTCGCCGGCGCCCTTGGGCAGCAGGGCGAGCATGCTGGCCTGCACCGGCGGGCCGTCGCGCCACTGCCAGGCGGCCAGCGCCAGCAGGGCCAGGAGCAGGGCGCCGAACAGGCGCGGCAGGGTTTTCTGCAGGCTAGGGGGCAAGGTCGGCGCGCTCCTGCGCGGTCAGGGCAGCGCCGGCCTGGCTCTGCGGTAACTTGAGGACGGTGCGGTCGCCCTGGGTTTCGATCAGTTCGATGCGCTCGACCAGCGCGCCGCCGTCGATGCGGATGGCGCTGAATATCTGCTTGAGCAGCACTGAGTGTGGCGTGAGCTGGAGCTGCCAGGCGTTCTGCTCGCCTGTCAGCTGCAGGTCGAAGTCGCGCTCCAAGCCGCTGCGGTCGCCTTTGAGCACGGCGAGGAACAGGCGGCTCTGCTGGGCGGCGACGTCCTGGCCCGGCTGCTGTTGCCAGCCCTCGGGCGTGCGGCGGGCGATGCCGCTGTCGGCGATGCGGTAGTCCTGCTTGAGCGGCTTCTGCAGGAGCCAGAGCAGGCCGTGGTCGCGGGACAGGGTGAACTGGCCCTGGCTGGTCAGCGGGGTGGGAAGGGCGCGCAGGTGCTTCTCCTGCACGAAGGGGCCGCGGACTACGGTGGGTTTGGCCAGCTGGGCGCTGAGGTCGGACAGGTCGAAGGCGTGGGCTGCTGGGGCTGCTAGCAAAAACAGAGCTGCGAGTGCCTGGCTGATTACCGAAGTGATCTTGGCTTTTGGTTGCGCCCCCCGGGCGCGTTACTTTTTCTTGCTTGCCCAAGAAAAAGTAACCAAAAAGAAGGGCCCCCCGGCATGCGGGTCTCGCTGTGCTCGACTTCCCTCGCTCCGGCACTGCTCCGGGGGCCGTCACGAAGGGACATCCCTGTCCCTTCGTGCCTCGCTCGGCGTCCTGCCTCGCGTCCCCCTGCACAGTGCCTACGCTCGGCCTCCTGACGGGGAATCGGCGCGCATGCAGCCGCTGTGAGAGGAGAAAGCCAGCTGTTGTCTGGTAGGGCTGCAACGGCGTTTGGGCCGGGATACGGGGTCCCCTCAGAAGGCCGAGTGGAGTTGTTCCGTAGGGGGATGAGCCGCATGGATGCGGCGAAAGGCGTAAAGGGCCATGGATGGCCCTTGTACGCCGGCCCCCGGAGGAGCAACGGAGCGAGGGAACCCTGGCGCAGCCAGGGCCGGATGTGGGGCGCGCTTTCTCTTTGGTTACTTTCTCTTTGCGCGCGCAAAGAGAAAGTAACTCGCCCGGCGGGGCGAAATAGATCGCCCAGGCGGCGTAAGAAAGCGGCCATAAATCCAGTCACGGCAGCACTCGCTCCACCGCTTCCACAAACACCTTCGGCGATGCCAACAGCATCTCGCGAGTCGCGATCTCCACCGCCACCTGCACACTGCTGCCGCGGGTCATGCGCTCACCCGTCGCCACATCGGTGATCAGGTAATTGATCTTCAGCCGGTTCTCCCACTCCACCAGATCGGCGCGCACACGGATGCGCTGACCGAATTGCGCGCCACGGATATAGCGCACCTGCAGGTCAATGATCGGCCAGGCATAGCCCGCATCACGCATCTGCCGGTAGTTGTGCCCCAGCTTGTCGAGCAGCGCGCAGCGCGCCTCCTCGAAGTATTTGACGTAGTGGCCGTGCCAGACCACTTCCATCATGTCGACGTCGAAGAACGGCACGACCAGCTCGATCTCCGCCTGCAGCACGCCCTCCTTACGCATACAGCCCCCAATGGCGGCTGCGGATGCGCGCCAGGCACAGGCGCAGCTCGCTTTCCAGGGCGCGGTCTTCAATCACCGGCGGGAAGTCGATGGCCAGTTGCTCGCGCATGGCGGCCAGCGGCGCGGGGATGTCGGTCTTGCCGGCGCGCTCGCGCAGCCACACGCCCTGGTTGGCGGCCAGCAGGGTGGCGGCGGCGACCTGTTCGGTCAGCTCCAGGCTACGCAGGGCGTCGCGGGCGGCAATGGTGCCCATGCTCACCTTGTCCTGGTTGTGGCATTCGGTGGAGCGCGAGAACACGCTGGCCGGCAGGGTGTTCTTCAGCGCCTCGGCGGTCCAGGCGCTGGCGCCGATCTGCACGGCCTTGAAGCCGTGGTTGATCATCGCGGTCTCGGCTGGGGCGCCGGACAGGTTGCTCGGCAGGCCGTGGTTGTAACGGGTGTCGACCAGCAGGGCGAGCTGGCGGTCGAGCAGGTCGGCGACGTTGCCGACCAGGTTCTTCAGGCTGTCCATGGCGAAGGCGATGTGCCCGCCGTAGAAGTGCCCGCCGTGCAGGGTGCGCTCGGTCTCGGCGTCGAACAGCGGGTTGTCGTTGGCGCTGTTCAGTTCGATCTCGATGAACTGCCGGAGCAGGCCCAGGCTGTCGGCCAGCACGCCGAGTACGTGCGGCGCGCAGCGCAGCGAGTAGCGGTCCTGCAGGCGGTGCAGCGGCGGCAGCGGCTCGGCCACGGCCAGGTCCTGGCGCAGCCAGGCGGCGACCTGGGTCTGCCCCGGGTGCGGCTTGGCGGCGAACAGGCGCTCGTCGAAGTGTTCCGGGTTGCCTTCCAGCGCCACCACGTTGAGCGCGGTGATGCGGGTGGCCAGCTGCAGCAGGTAGTCGGCGCGCGAATAGGCCAGGCAGGCCAGGGCGGTCATCACCGCAGTGCCGTTCATCAGCGCCAGCGCTTCTTTCGGGCGCAGGGTCAGCGGCGTCCAGCCGAGCTCCTGATGCACGTCCGCCGAACTGCGGCGTTCGCCTTTGTACATCACCTCGCGCTCACCGCTGAGGGTGGCGGCGACGTAAGACAACGGGGTCAGGTCGCCGCTGGCGCCGACCGAGCCTTCTTCCGGGATCAGCGGCAGCACATCGTGTTCGAGGAAGGCCTGCAGGCGCTCCAGCAGCTCCACGCGCACCCCGGACACGCCGTGGCACAGCGACTGCAGGCGCGCGGCCAGTACGGCGCGGGTGCTGGCTTCGTCGAGCAGCTTGCCCAGGCCGCAGCCGTGGAAGGTGAACAGGTGCCTGGGCAATGCCTCGACCTGGTGCAGCGGCACGGCCACCACGCAGGAGTCGCCATAGCCGGTGGTGACGCCGTAGATCACGCCTTCCTTGTCCAGCAGGGTGTCGAGGAAGCGCGCACCCTTGGCGATCTTCTCGCGGTAGGCGGCATCGCCCTGCAGCTGGGCGCGGGCGCTG
Source organism: Pseudomonas alcaligenes (assembly GCF_041729615.1). Lineage (NCBI taxonomy): Bacteria > Pseudomonadati > Pseudomonadota > Gammaproteobacteria > Pseudomonadales > Pseudomonadaceae > Aquipseudomonas > Aquipseudomonas alcaligenes. Next base: position 2,900,815 of record NZ_CP154874.1, read on the forward strand.
CGCTGGGACAGGGCGACCACCTGCTCGATGGTCAGCTGGGCTTCGCCGAAGGTCACGTGGTCAGTCATGGGCATTCCAGAACGGGTAGAAGTTGAACCATTGCTGCGGAGCGTTCAGGCAGCGTTCGCCGAGGCGCTCGGCATAGCGTTGTACCCAGCCGCGGATTACCGCGTCGCGGTCGCGGCGCGTCCACTGCACGGCGTTGGCGAAGCTTTCCAGGATCACCTGGTAGCGGCCGTCGATCTTCAGGCAGTGCATCAGGTTGACCGGGCATTGCAGCAGCCCGGCCAGCAGCCAGGGGCCCTGGGGGAAGGCGGCCGGCTGGCCGAGGAAGTCCACCGTGACGTTGCGCCCGCCGTGCAGCGGCACGCGGTCGCCGGCGATCGCCAGCCACTCGCCGCGCTCCAGGCGCTCGGACAGCTGCAGCATCACGGCCGGGTCCAGCTCGCTGACCTGGATCAGGCGCAGGTGGCTGGCGCCGGCCTCGCCCAGCAGGCGATTGAACTGCGCGGCGTGCTTGGTGTGCACCAGCACGTTCATCTGCACCTTCTCGCCCAGTTCTGCGAGGGCGCGGCAGACTTCCAGGTTGCCCAGGTGGGCGGTGACCAGCAGCTGGCCGCGGCCGCCGACATGCAGCTGCTGGCGCAGGCCTTCGGGGTCGACCAGGCTCACCTGCTCCAGGCCGAGGCGGCCGTTCCACACGTCGAGCTTGTCCAGCAGGGCGTCGGCGAAGGCCATGAACTGGCGGAACACCGAGCCGTGGCTGGGGCGCAGCTCGGTGCGGCCGCTCCAGGCGGCCAGGTTGCGCTGGTACTGCCAGATGCTGCACCGCGCCTGGCGGCCGAACAGGTAGAAATACAGCACGATGGCGTACAGCAGCGGCGCCAGCAGGCGCCGCCCGAGCAGGCGCGCGGCGCCGGCGGTGAACTTCATCAGCAGGAAGCTGCCGCGCTCGCGCTGGCCGGCCCAGTGCTGGGCCTTCCCGCTGCTCATCCGCGCCACCTGCGCCAGAGGATCAGCGGCGCGCGCGGCAGCATGCCGAAGAACAGTTTGGCGTGCATCTTCGAGATCAGCGCGTTGTCCAGCCACAGGCGGAAGTGCGACAGGCCGTCCAGCGGGTAGTGCACGCGGGTCGGCAGCCACAGCATCGGCTGGTTGCGCCAGGACAGGCGCACCAGGATCTCGGTGTCGAAGTCCATGCGCCGGCCTAGGCGCACCGCGTCGATCAGCGCCAGGGTGGCCGGCAGCGGGTAGACGCGAAAGCCGCACATGGAATCGCGGATCGACAGCGACAGGCTGTTGATCCAGGCCCACACGTGGGTCAGGTAGCGCGCGTAGAGGCGGCCCTTGGGCACGCTCGCGTCGTATTGCGGGTAGCCGCAGACCAGCGCCTGCGGGTGTTCGCGCGAGGTGGCGAGGAAGCGCGCCACGTCGCCCAGGTCGTGCTGGCCGTCGGCGTCCACCTGCAGGGCGTGGCTGAAGCCCAGGCGCGCGGCCTCGCGCAGGCCGGCCATCACCGCGCCGCCCTTGCCCTGGTTGATGGGCAGGCGCACCAGATGGGTGTTGTCCTGCTGGGCCAGCTGGTCCATCACCGCCGCGCAGGCCGGGCTGGAGGCGTCGTCGACCAGCACACAGGGCAGCCCGGCTTCATGCAACGCCGCCACCACCCTGGGCAGGGCGTGCTCGTGGTTGTAGACCGGGATGACGGCGCAGGGCCTGTGGAACCCTTGGAAAGCTACCTGCGTTGCCATTGCTGCGTTAAGAACAGGCTCAGGATGCTCATTTACCGCTTGTAAACTGCGCTCCTTCGCCTGTTCTTGCCTTGCACTGGCTGCCTCGCCAACGCTTTCCAAGGGCTCCTTATGCATTGGCTGCCCCCAGCAGGATGCGCCCGGAGGAGCAGGGCGCCTCGCCGTTGCGGTAGGCGAAGTACAGCTTGCCGCGCTCGGCATCGAAACGCAGGCTCAGCTGGACGCGGTCGCCGGGGCGCACCAGCTGCTGGAACTTCAGCACTTCCATGCCGCAGAAGCGCGCGGGTAGCCCGGCGATCAGCTGGCGGGCCAGGCGCTGGGCCCAGTCGATCTGCACCACGCCGGGCAGCACCGGGGTCTGCGGGAAATGCCCGGTGAAGTGCGCCAGGTCCGGCGGTACGTCCAGTTCCAGTTGCCATTCGCCGTCCTGCTCGACGGCCGAGCGCGGCTCGACCTGGGTCGGCCGGGGCGCGGCCAGCAGGCGCTCGACCTCGGCCTGGGCCAGCTTGCCCTGGCTGCTGTAGGGCAGCTCCAGCAGCAGACGCCAGCGGCGCGGCAAGGCGATGGCCTCGCAGTGGCCGGCCAGGTGCTGGCGCAGGGCCTCGGTAACGGTCTTGCGCCCCTGGTTGCGCAGGACATGCAGGCCGGCCGGGCTCAGCGCCAGCAGGGCGCCGAGGAAGGCGCGGCCTTCCTGGATCACGCCGAGGCGGGCGTCGGCCACCCACTCGTGGGCTGCCAGCGCCTGCTCCAGCATGGGCAGGGAGATGCGCTTTTCTTCCAGCTTGACGATGCGGTCCAGGCGCCCGCGCAGGGCGAAGCGGCCATCGGCCTGCAGCTCGGCGGCGTCCGCGCTCTGCTCGACATGCCCGGCCGGCAGGTAGGGCGAGGCGATGCGCAGGGCGCCCTCGGCGTTCAGGGCGAGTTCGACGCCGGCGAAGGGCGTCCACAGCTCGCCGCCCTGGCGCCAGGCGATGCCGCCGGTCTCGGAGCTGCCGTAGATCTCGGTCGGCTGCTGGCCGAGCTGGTTGCCTAGCTCGGCGGAGACTTCCGCCGGCAGCGCGCCGCCGGAGGAGAACACCCGGCGCACGGCGCCCAGGGCTCGCCAGTCGAGGTTGTCGCCCATGCGCTTGAGCAATGCGGGGCTGGCCACCCAGGCGAAGGCCGGCTGGCCCAGGCTCTCGCGCTGCAGGTCCTCGGGGAAGGGCAGGGCGCGGCGGCAGAACGGGCGGCCGGCGCACAGCGGCCAGAGCACGCGGAACAGCAGGCCGTAGATATGCTGGGCGGCGACGCTGCCGAGGATGCTGGCGCCGGCCAGGTCGCGGCCCCACAGCTGTTCCAGGGCCTCCACTTCGTTGGCCAGCTGGCGCAGGGACTTGTCGATCAGCTTGGGTTCGCCGCTGGAGCCGGAGGTGCACAGGACCAGGCGGCAGGCGTCGAGGTCGAGGGCGGCGGGCGGCAGCGGCTCACCATCAATGCCATCGAGCTCGTCCAGCCACAGGTCGACCTGCGCGCCCAGGCGCTGGCGGCTCTGTGCCTGGGCATCGCCCGGCAGCAGCACGCGCATACCGGCGCGCCAGGCGCCGAGCAGGGCGATGGCCAGCTCGCCGGCATCCTCCAGGTACAGCGCCAGGCTGCGCACGCCGCGTGCCTGCAGGGCGCCGGCCAGGCGCAGGGCGCGCTGCTGCAGCTGGGCGTGGTCGAGCGCCGGCTCCAGCGCCACGGCGCGGTTGCTCAGGGGGTGCAGCAGCAGCTCGGCGAGCGGCAGCCAGGTCATCCATGTCTCCTTACTTGCTGGCGGATCAACCACTCAGCGGCGAACAACAGGCCCATCAGGGCGTAGGAAATCAGCCCGGTATACAGCGTCCACCAGGCCAGCGGCGCCCACAGGGTGAGGGCGATCACCACCAGGCCGTTGAGCAGGAAGAACAGCGCCCACACCTGGGTGACCTTGCGCGTGTAGCGCACCGCGTGCTCCGGCAGCTCCGGCTCGCGCAGGCGCGCCAGGCGCTCGACCATCGGCGGGCCGAAGCGTAGCGACAGGCCGAACAGCGCCAGCAGCAGGCCGCTGATCAGCACCGGATACCAGCGCAGCAGCGCCGGCTCGCCGGCCAGGCCGAGCAGGGCGCAGAAGGCCAGGGCGGCACCGGTCATCCAGCGACTGCCGGGCTGGCCGCGCTGGCTGATGGCGCGCGCCAGCCACAGGCCGCCGAGCAGGGCGGCGAACAGGCGCGGCGACAGGTGCTCCATGCCGTAGTAGACGGCGAAGGGGTAGAGCAGGCCCGCCACCGCCAGCAGCAGGCCGAACAGGCGAGCCAGTTTGGGATCAGCTGCGCGTCGGCGAGCCTGCGTTGAAAGCGACCTCGGCATGCTCATTTACCGCCCGTAAACTCCGCTGCCTCGGCCGCTCTCGCCTTGTCTCGCTCTAGCTCGCAAGATCCGAAACTGGCTCGCATTGGCTTCAGTCTTGGGCCGGGGCGGCGTTGACCACCTGGAACACGGCCTCGACCACGTCGCCGACGGTGCGCACCGCCTTGAATTCCTCGGCGGCGATCTTCTTGCCGGTCTGGCGCTTGATGTGGTCGATCAGGTCGACGGCGTCGATGCTGTCGATCTCCAGGTCCTGGTACAGGTTGGCGTCGAGGGTGACGCGCTCGGCGTCCAGCTCGAACAGCTCGACCAGGGCATCGCGCAGGGTGGCGAAAATCTCTTCACGGCTTTGCATCGCGGACTTCCTCAGGCGGCCTGTTTCGCGGCGACAAAGGCCGCCAGGCTGGCCACGTTGGCGAAGTGCTGGCGGGTATCCTTGGCTTCGGCGTCGATCTTGATGCCGAAGCGCTTCTGGATGGCCAGGCCGAGCTCCAGGGCGTCCACCGAGTCCAGGCCCAGGCCCTCGCCGAACAGGGTGAGGTCGGCGGCGATGTCCTCGGCGGCCATGTCTTCCAGGCCCAGGGCCTCGATGATCAGGTGCTTGATCTCAGTTTGCAGATCGCTCATCTGTTGCGAGCTCCTTCATGAAATGTTGATGCAGATGGTCATTGAGCTTGCGCGAGGCAATCGGCAGCGGAGCCTGCTCGGTGAATTGCCGCGGATCGATATCCTCCCCGACCCGCAGGCGAAAATGGAAACGACGCGACGGAATGCTGTACCAGGGCTCGGCCTTGGTCAGGGTGGTGGGCGTCACGCTGATCACCACCGGGGTGACCACACTGGCGCCGCGCACCGCGATGGCGGCGGCGCCGCGGTGGAACTCGGGTGCCCGCCCCGGCGTGGTGCGCGTGCCCTCGGGGAACACGATCAGGGTCTGGCCCTGCTGCAGGGCGCCGGCGGCCTCGTCGAGCATGTCCAGGCTGCCGCTGTTGCTGATGTAGCCGGCGGCGCGGATCGGCCCGCGCATGCTGGGATTGTCCCACAGGCTCTGCTTGACCACGCAGTTGGCGTCGCGGATGAAGGCGATCAGCACCACCACGTCGATCAGCGAGGGGTGGTTGGCGATCACCATCTGCCCCGGACGGCCCAGGCGCTCGGCGCCTTCGACTTCGTAGGTCAGCACGCCGCTGCGGTACATGAACTGGACGAACCAGTAGAAAGTGCGGCTGACCACGGCGCGGGCGCGGGTGCGACGCACCAGGGCGTCGCCGGGCAGCAGGGCCAGCAGCGGGAACACGACGAGGCGCAGCAGCACGCCGCCGATGCCGAACAGCGAGAAGCTCAGCGCGGTGGCGATCAGGCGCCACCAGTAGGGCGCGCTGTAGCGACTCAGGCCTTGATGCGCGACCAGTTCCATTGCCGGCGTTTCCAGTGATGTTGCAGGGAGTCCGCGCCGCCACACAGGGCGCGGACCAGGTTCAGGGCGTGCGGCCAGGGTGCCCGCGGTCCTTCGCCCTGGCGCAGTTCCAGGCGCCATTCGTGGCCCGGGCGCAGCAGCAGGGCCACGGCGTAGGGGAAGGGCACGTCGTCGATGGAGGCGCGGTACAGCTCGGGCGGGGTTTCCTCGGCGACGATCAGCAGCACCCCGGGCGCACCTTCGCCGAGCAGGGTGGCGGCCTCCAGCAGGGCCTGCTCGAGGCCGTCGCCTTCGGCGGCCAGGGCGGTCATCTCGCTGGTGTCGCCGCGCTGGATCGACCACAGGCCGATGATCGCGTTGTGCACCGAGAGGCTGAACTGGGTGGGCGAGAGCGGCTCGTCGTGGGCCAGGTCGCTGAGGATGGTCAGGGTGCGCGGGGTTTCGCCATGGCGCGAGGCGAAGACCAGGGGCATGGGGCCGGCGGCCTCGGCCAGCGGCCAGGCGACGTGGAAGGCCATGCGCGCCAGACGGCTCAGGCGCCGGCGCTGCAGGGCCGGAAGAAAGCCCACGTCGGGCTGTTCGCCGCCGTCCTGCGGGGCGAATCCGGCCTGTTGCCAGGCGCACCAGTCGTATGCGCTGTCCAGGCCGGGGGCCCAGGCACGCCATTGCTCGATCCTGAAGTCTGTCACGCTGAGAGCTCTTCTCGGCCCTTCCGAGGGGCGTCCTTGTCTACTGCGGTCCCGCCGCGGAAGGGGCAGCCGGGACATGGCGAGGTACTGGCATTATCCAGACCGTGCGCGGCCTGCGCAAATTCTGGCGCGGCCGGCCTGACGAGAGGCTGGCCAGGCGCCACCTTATTCCTCGCCCTTGTCACGGGCTTTGCATAGAATCCGTCCATCTGCGATCAGGGAGGTGTCACATGCGGCGCGTGGTGTTCAATCAGAAGGGCGGTGTCGGCAAGTCGAGCATTGCCTGCAACCTGGCGGCGGTCAGTGCGGCGGAGGGTTATCGCACATTGCTGGTGGACCTGGATGCCCAGGCCAACTCGACCCACTACCTGACCGGGCTGACCGGCGACGAGATCCCCATGGGGATCGCCGACTTCTTCAAGCAGACCCTCTCGGCCACCTCGTTCAAGAAGGGCAAGGTCGACATCTACGAGACGCCCTTCGACAACCTCCATGTGGTCACCGCCACCGCCGAGCTGGCCGAGCTGCAGCCTAAGCTGGAGCAGAAGCACAAGATCAACAAGCTGCGCAAACTGCTGGAAGACCTGGCCGAGGACTACGACCGGATCTACCTGGATACCCCGCCGGCGCTGAACTTCTACACGGTTTCCGCGCTGATCGCTGCTGATCGCGTGCTGATCCCCTTCGATTGCGACAGTTTCTCGCGCAATGCCCTGTACGGCCTGCTGCAGGAGATCGAGGAGCTCAAGGAGGATCACAACGAGGACCTGGAGGTCGAGGGCATCGTGGTCAACCAGTTCCAGCCGCGCGCCACCCTGCCGCAACAGCTGCTCGACGAGTTGATCGCCGAGGGCCTGCCGGTGCTGCCGGTGAACCTGATGAGTTCGGTGAAGATGCGCGAATCGCACCAGGCCTGCACCCCGCTGATCCACCTGGACCGCAGCCACAAGCTGACCCAGCAGTTCGTCGAGCTGCACAACCTGCTGGAAAGCTGAGCCGCGCCGCGAGCCATGAAAAAAGGCGCCCACAGGCGCCTTTTTTGTTGCGGGGCGGCCCTAGCGGACCACGAACACGTCGCAGGGCGCCTTGTGCAGGTAATGCTGCGCCAGGCTGCCGAGCAGCGCCTGGGAGAATGCCCCGCGGCCATGGCTGCCGAGCACCAGCAGTTGCGGCTGCTGGCTGGCGATGTACTCCTGCAGGGTGCGCAGGATGCCGCCGACCTTGACCTCGTGGCTGAGCCTGGGGCTGTCAGGCGGCAGGCGCAGGGCCTCGTCGTGGATCAGCTGGTCGATCAATGCCCGCTGGGTGAGTAGCTCGGCCTCGGCGCTGGCGGCGTTCTTCTGCGGCTCGAACACGTGCAGGGCATGGATGCTGGCCTCGCCGGGCAACAGCAGGCAGGCCTCGTGCAGCGCGGTGCAGGCGCACAGGGAGAAGTCGATGGCGGCCACCGCCTTGTGGTAGGGCGTGGCTTCGTCGCGCGCGACCAGCAGCAGTGGCACCGGGCAGCGGCGGGCGATGCGGTCGAGGGTGGTGCCGGAAAAGAACTCGTGGCGCTGGTGGTGTGCTCCCAGCACCAGCAGGTCGGCGCCGCTCTGCTGCACCTGCTCCAGCACGCCTTCGGCCGGCTTGCCCTGGCACAGGCGCAGCTGGCTGCCCGGCGGGGCGAATTCGGTGAGGCTGCGGTCGAGCTGCTGTTCGATGCGTTCGCGCTCGGCCTGATCCAGCTTGGGATCGAACACGTGCAGGAGGGTCAGCTTGGCGTCGTGCTGGCGGGCCAACTGGGTGGCGCGCCGCAAGGCGAGGTCGGCAGTGCTGCGCAAATCGTGGGCAATCAGGATGTGTCCTGTCATCTCTATCCCCTCCGCGGCGCGGGCTTGGCGCGACGCTGTGAAACCTCTGACGGGTTTTTAGTCTGGTCTCCCTTGATAGTCCTGCTTTTGATCCACGGCAAGTCCCGCGCGTCAGACTTTGCGCAATTGGTACAGGGCGCTCGTTTCCGCCACCATTTCGCCACTGCCGTCGCGCAGCTGCAGGTCGAGGCGGTACTCGGCCTTGCCGACCTCCTCGGCTTCGGCCTGGATGCGGGCGATCTCCTCGGCGCTGAGGCTGGCCTCGACGGTGATGTCGCTGGTCGCCGGGCGGCGGAAGCGCAGGTTCATCTCCTTGATCAGCGGGTAGAAGCGCTGCACGTCGAAACTGGTGAGGAATAGCGCGCCGCCGGGGATCTCGGCCAGGGTGAACAGGGCGCCGGCATAGAGGGTGCCGATATGGTTCTGGTTGCCGGCCAGCGGCATGCGCAGGCGCACGAAGCCGGGCTCCAGGCGCTCGGCCTTGAGCCCGCAGCGTCTGACGAAATCGATCTTCTCCTCGGTGAAGACGCGGGCCATCTCGGCGGGTAGCGGCATGTGCGGGGCTCCTGGGGCTGGAATCCCGAGACTAGCCGCTGTGGTGGCTGCGGCAATGACCGCCGCGCTCGTGGCCGCTGACCGATCCGCTCAGGCGATGCCCTGGCCGCGCAGCCAGGCGAGCAGCTGCGGCAGCGGCAGGGCGCCGCTCTGGCGGGCGACTTCGACGCCACCCCTGAACAGGATCAGGCTGGGGATCGAGCGGATGCCGAGCTGGGCGGCCAGCTGCGGGTTGGCCTCGCTGTCCAGCTTGCCCAGGCGGCAGCGCCCTTGCAGCTGGGCGGCGGCCTGGGCGAAGGTCGGCGCGAAGGCCTTGCACGGCCCGCACCAGTCGGCCCAGACGTCGACCAGCAGCGGCAGGTCGCCCTTGAGCTGGCTGGCGAAGCTCGCCTGGCTCAGTGCGAAGGGGGCGTTGGGCAGCACGGCGCTCTTGCAGCGCCCGCAGCGCGGCGCATCGCCCAGGCGCTCGGCCGGGATGCGGTTGAGTCCGCCGCAATGCGGGCAGGGAATCAGCAGGGGTTGGCTCATGACGGTCTCCTCGTTGCCCTTGAGGTGGAGGCTGACAGCCGCCAAAACAAGGGTAGAGTGGCGCCATTCGAGGAGGGACCATGTCGCTGCCATCGCTGAACCTGCTGCGCACCTTCGCCGTGCTCGGCGACACCCTGAGCGTCAAGCGCGCGGCCGAGCGCCTGCATGTCACGCCGACTGCGGTGAGCCACCAGCTGCGCGAGCTGGAGACGGCGCTCGACTGCCGGCTGTTCCAGCGCCTGCCGCGGGGCCTGGCGCTGACCGATGCCGGGCAGAGCTTCTGGGCGGAGATCGCCCCGGCGGTGCGTCAGCTGGAGAGCGCTACCCGCGCGCGCCAGGTGCAGCGGCCGCTGCGCATTTCCAGCTTCCCCTACCTGGCGCAGGCGGTGGTGCTGCCCGCCCTGGGCGAGCTGCAGGCGCTGCTTGGCGAGCGCCTGCTGACCCTGGACACCCGCCGCGAGACCCTCGACCTGGCCACCCACGGCATCGACCTGGGCCTGCGCTTTGCCGCCGAGCCTACGGACTGGGGCGCGCTGCGCGCGCGGCGTCTCAGCGGCTTCGGCCTGGCGCCGCTGGCGGCCCCGGGCTTTCCCGTGCCGGCCTGGCCGCCGCAGGCCGAGCTGTTGCCGATCCGCCTCAGCCAGGAGCAGCACAGCTGGCGCCAGTGGGCCGCGCAGCACGGCTGGCAGCCGGCCGCCGAAGGGCTGGTGCTGGACAGCTACGCCGCGGTGCTGAGCGCCGCCGAACAGGGCCTGGGCGTGGCCATGGGCTTCCTGCCGCTGTGCATCGACGCCCTGCAGGCGGGGCGTCTGCGCCCGCTGTGGCCGCAGCGGCGGGTCGCCAACGGCGCGCTCTGGGCGGTGTGGCCGGCGCAGGCGGAAAGCCCGGCGCTGCTGCGGGTGGTGGACTGGCTGGAGCAGCGCCTGGGCCAGATGGAACGGCGCACGGCTGAGTTTTTCTCAGCCCTGGAGGGCTGAAATCTCGCTTTTCCCCGCCGGCCCCGGCGTCGAGACTGGGGCCAGCCACAGGGGAAACCAGCATGCACATCGATCACTACTCACTGCCCGCCCGCGACGGTTATCCGCTGGCCGTCACCAGCCTGCGTCCCGAGCGGCCGCGCTTCAGGCTGCTGCTCAATGCCGCCACCGGCGTGCCGCAGCGCTTCTACCGCAGCTTCATCGAGCACGCCGCCGGGCGCGGCGCCTGGGTATACAGCTACGACTACCGGGGCATGGGCGCCAGCCGGGCGCCGGACTGGCGTGGCGCCGCGCCGTGCATGGCCGACTGGGGCCGGCTCGACCTGGCCAGCCTGCTCGACCACCTGCCCGGCGACCTGCCGCTGGCCCTGGTTGGCCATTCGGTGGGCGGCCAGCTGCCGGGCCTGGCCGACAACGTCGGGCGGGTGCAGGCGCTGCTCGGCGTGGCCGCGCAATCGGGTTACTGGCGTCTCTGGCCGCTGCGCCAGCAGCCGCGCCTGGCGCTCAACTGGTACGGGGTGATTCCGCTGGCGACACGCCTGTTCGGCCAGCTGCCGGGCTGGGCCATCGGCGGCGAGCCGCTGCCGCGCGAGGTTGCCCTGGAATGGGCGCGCTGGTGTCGCACGCCCGCCTTCATCAGCACCCCGGACGGCGCGCCGTGGCGCCCGCACTTCGCCGAACTGCGCGCACCGGCGCGCTTCCTGGCGATCAGCGACGACCAGGCCTTCGCCCCGCGGCGCGCGGTGGAGGCGCTGATGGGCTTCTATGGCCAGGCCCGGCGCGAGTTGGCCGTGGTCGAGCCGCGCGACTGGGGCCTGCGGCGCATGGGGCACTTCGGTTTCTTCCGCCGCGACACGCCCGCCGAGCTGTGGGACCAGCAGCTGGCCTGGCTGGAGGGCGCGCTCGGCCTGCAGCCGGCACGCGCGGTGGCCTGACCGACGGGGCTTCAGCCCTGCGCCGCCCGCAGGGCCTGCTCGAGGTCGGCGCGGATGTCGTCGAAGTGCTCGATGCCGATCGACAGGCGCACCATGTCGCGCGGCACGCCGGCCTTCTGCAGTTCCTCGTCGTTGAGCTGGCGGTGGGTGGTGGAAGCCGGGTGGCAGGCCAGTGACTTGGCATCGCCGATGTTGACCAGGCGCACCACCAGCTTCAGCGCGTCGATGAAGCGCGCGCCGGCATCAAAGCCGCCCTGGATGCCGAACGACAGGATCGCCGCCGGCTTGCCACCCATGTAGCGCTGCGCCAGGGCGTGCTCGGGATGATCGGCCAGGCCGGCGTACTTCACCCAGGCTACCTGCGGGTGACTCTGCAGGTACTGCGCCACTTTCAGCGCATTCTCGCAGTGCCGCTCCATACGCAGGGCCAGGGTCTCCAGGCCCTGCAAGATGAGGAAGGCGTTGAACGGCGACAGCGCCGCGCCAGTGTTGCGCAGCGGCACCACGCGGCAGCGGCCGATGAAGGCGGCGGGGCCGAAGGCCTCGGTGTAGGTCACGCCGTGGTAGGACGGATCGGGCGTATTGAGCAGCGGGAAGCGCGCCTGGTTGTCGGCCCAGGGGAACTTGCCGGAGTCGACGACGATGCCGCCGATGCTGGTGCCGTGGCCGCCGATGTACTTGGTCAGCGAATGCACGACGATGTCGGCACCGTGCTCGAAGGGGCGGCAGAGGATCGGCGTGGCCACCGTGTTGTCGACGATCAGCGGCACGCCGTGGCGATGCGCGGCGTCGGCCAGGGCCTGGATATCGACGATGTTGCCGGCCGGGTTGCCGATCGATTCGCAGAACACGGCCTTGGTCTTGTCGTCGATCAGCGCTTCCAGGGCGGCGATGTCGTCGTGCGCGGCGAAGCGGGTCTGGATGCCGAAGCGCGGCAGGGTGTGGGCCAGCAGGTTGTAGGTGCCGCCATACAGCTTGGCCACCGAGACGATGTTGTCACCGGCTTCGGCGACGGTCTGGATGGCATAGGTGATGGCCGCCATGCCGGAGGCTACGGCCAGCGCGCCGACGCCACCTTCCAGCGCCGCCACGCGCTCCTCGAGCACGGCGTTGGTCGGGTTCATGATGCGCGAGTAGATGTTGCCGGCGACCTTCAGGTCGAACAGGTCGGCACCGTGCTGGGTGTCGTCGAAGGCGAAGGAGCTGGTCTGGTAGATCGGTACGGCCACCGCCTTGGTGGTCGGGTCGGGGCTGTAGCCGGCGTGGATGGCCAGGGTTTCCAGTTTCATGCGGGCGTTCCTTCGGGCAGTGGAAAGCTACGCAGCATGGAGAAGGAGGCGCGGCCCGGTCAATGCGCTGGAGCAATGAAACGGGCCGTGGGTGCTCGGGTCAGGCCGGGGCGAGCGGCCAGACCAGCGGGATCACCAGCATGGCTACGGCGACCATGAGGATGTTCAGTGGGATGCCGATGCGCATGAAGTCGCTGAAGCGGTAACCACCGGCGTTGTAGACGAAGGTGTTGGTCTGGTAGCCGATGGGCGTGGCGAAGCTGACGCTGGCGGCGAACATCACCGCCACCACGAACGGGCGAGGGTCCAGCCCCAGGCTCTGGGCGATGCCGATCGCCACCGGGGTGACCAGCACGGCCACCGCGTTGTTGGAGAGGATCTCGGTGAGAATGGTGGTCAGCAGGTAGACGAAGCCGAGGATCAGCAGCGGCTGCGAGCTAGGGATGATGGCCATGGTGTGACTGACGATCAGGTCGATCAGGCCGACCTTGTCCATGGCGATGCTGATCGCCAGCATGCCGAAGATCAGGCTGAGGATCTTCCAGTCCACCGCCTTGTAGGCGTCTTCGATGTCCAGGCAGCGGGTGGCGATCACCACGGCGCAGGCGATCATCGCCAGGCCCTCGATGGGCATCAGCTCGAAGGCTGCCAGCAGCATCACGGCCAGGGTGGCGACTATGGCGATGGGCGCCTTGTCGCGGCGGTAGGCACGTTCCTGCACGGTGTTGAGGCTGATCAGCTCGCCGTTGTCGGCGAAGCGCTTGATCTGCGCCGGGGTACCTTCGACCAGCAGCACGTCGCCGAACTGCAGGTGCAGTTCGTCGAGGTTGCCCTGGATGTTCTCGTCCTGCCGGTGCACGGCGAGCACGGCGATGCCGTAGCGCGCGGTCAGGTCGAGGTCGCGCATGGGCCGGTGGCTGTAGCGCGAGCCGCGCCCGACTATGGCCTCGGCGAGGATCACGTCGTGGCTGCTGACGGTCTCGAAGGCTTCGCCGCGGTTGAAGGTCAGGCGGTTGCTCTCGCGCATGTCGACCATGTCCTTGACCTGACCGTGCAGCACCAGCAGATCGCCGGCCTGCAGCAGGGTGTCGCTGGCCGGCTCGGTCAGCTCCTGCTGGTCGCGGAAGATCTTCAGCACCTGCAGGCCGCTGCCGCCGTTGAGCTGGGCCTCGGACAGGCTCTTGCCGATCACCGGTGAGTCGTGCGGCACCAGCAGCTCGGTCATGAAGGTACGGTCGAGGTTGGGCCGCAGCTGCTTGGACAGGGTGTCGCGATCCGGCAGCAGGCGATTGCTGAACAGCATCAGGTAGACGAAGCCGACCACGCAGAAGACCAGCGCCGCCGGAGTGATTTCGAACATGCCGAAGGGTTCGAGGCCGGCCTTGCGTGCCACGCCATCGACCAGGATGTTGGTCGAGGTGCCGATCATGGTCAGCATGCCGCCCAGCACGGTGGCGAAGGACAGCGGGATCAGCAGCTTGGACGGCGAGCCGTTGGCGCGCTTGGCCAGGGCGATGGCCACCGGGGTGAGGATGGCGACGACCGGCGTGTTGTTGAGGAAGGCCGAGATGGTCAGTGCGGTGATCATCAGGCCGGCCAGCACGCGCAGTGGATCGTTGCCTACCAGATCGCCCAGCCAGTTGCCGAGGGCGTCGATGCAGCCGGTGCGCTCCAGTGCGGCGGAGAGCACGAACATGCAGGCGATGGTGGCCGGTGCCGAGTTGCTCAGCACGCTCAGGACATCGCCGGGGGAGAGGATCTGTACCACCAGCAGGGCGGCCACGGCGATGGCCGCGACCACGTCCGGGCTCCACTTCTCGCGCACGAAGGACACGAGCAGCCAGACCAGCAGGGCGGCGACGAAAATGAGGGGTAATGAATCCCAGACCATGGGCATCCTTAAACGCGTGCGAATCTCGTGTGAGGTATCGGGCACGCTCGGGGCGGCCGCACAAGGGCGAAAAGATAAGGCCTGCTGCTTAGATAGTCTAAGAATGTTTTAAGAGGTTTATATTCCATAGTGCCGTAGTTAATGTGTCGTCTCTCACTCTCACCTCCCCTCGGAAAGGAACCCGCATGGCCAGGATGGAACCCACCCTCGGAATGATCGATATCGATGTCTACAGCCCGCCTGCCGCCTCTCTTCAGGATGAGCCTGCACGCGCGCCTAGGGCCCCTCGGCTGTTCGATTTCTCCGGGCGCCTGTCTCTTTCGCGCTACTGGCTGCTGCATCTGGTGTTCTGTTGCTACATCTCCTGGGGGCTGCTGTTGGTGCTCTTCCTGGGGCTGCGGCATAACCTTTATGCCCTGGTGGGTGCCGGCCTGGCAGTTATGATTCCCAGTGCGCTGGTCCAGGCCAGCCTGTTGATGCGCCGCGCTCGTGATGTCGGAATGCACCCGGGGTGGGGCCTGGCGGCGCTGCTGGTGCCTTTGCTCGGGCACCTGCTCTGGCTGTATCTGGGGCTGATGCCTGGCAGCAGGGGGGCGAACCGTTTCGGCGCAGCCAATCCGCCCCTGGCGCGAGGCTACCTCCTGCTGATCCCGCTGCTGCTCGTTTCTCTGCCGGGGGCGGTGTGCTGGGTTTGGCTCAGCCATCCCGAATGGCTGGTGCCGCTCGCTCCCTACTTCTGAGCCGGCCAGTCCCTCCATCCCGAATCTAGCGGAATGCTGCCCCATGTCCTCTGAGCCGCGTCCCAGCAACACTGCCCTGATACTCCTGGCGTCCCTCTATTGCGCCCAGGGCCTGCCTTCCGGCCTGGTGGCCCATTCGCTGCCAGTGCTGCTGCGGCAGAACGGTGTCGACCTGGCACTGATCGGCTTGCTCAAGCTGCTGGCGCTGCCCTGGCTGCTCAAGGTGCTGTGGGCGCCCTGGATCGACCGCATCGGCTCGCGCCGCCTGGGCCACCACCGTGGCTGGATACTGCCGCTGCAGGGCATGGTGATCCTCTGCCTGGCCGGCCTGGCCCTGATCGCCCCGCAGGCGCTGTTCGGCTCGGCCTTCTGGCTGCTGCTGGGCACGCTGCTGCTGATCAACCTGGCCGCCGCCAGCCAGGATGTGGCCACCGACGGCCTGGCCGTGCGCCTGCTGCCGGAGCGCTGGCGCGGCCTGGGCAACAGCCTGCAGGTGGGCGGCTACAAGGTCGGCATGCTGGCCAGTGGCAGCGGCCTGCTGCTTGTGATTGGCGCGCTGGGCTGGAACCTGTCCATCGGCCTTTTGGCTCTCGCGTTGGTAGTGCTGACCCTGCCGATTCTGCTTTTTCCGGAAAAGCGCCTGCTGCCGCAGCATGTCGAGCAGGCCGAGCCCGCCGGCCCCGGCCTGCTCTGGCGCCACTACAGGGGGCTTCTGGCGCAGCCCGGCATGCTCGCCTGGCTGGCGGTGGTGCTGACCTTCAAGCTCGGCGACGCCCTCGGCTCGCCGATGATCAAGCCGATGCTGGTGGACCAGGGCTGGGACACCAGCGCCCTCGGTCAACTGACCCTGATCAGCAGCCTGGCCGGTATCGGCGGTGCACTGCTCGGTGGTCTGCTCTACGCGAGGATCGGCGCCCTGCGCTCGCTGCTGACTTTCGGTGCCCTGCAGGCGCTGGGTATCGCCAGCATGGCCCTGCTGGTCGGCCGCGGCGGCGATGCCGTGCTGGTCTATGCAGTGTCGCTGTTCGAGCAGGCCGCTGACGGCATGTCCACCGTCGCCCTGTTCGCGGTGATGATGCGCATGTGTCGCCCGGAGCATGAAGGCGCGGATTTCACCCTGCAGGCCAGTGCGCAGATTCTTTTGGCGGGCGTGATCGGGGCGTGTAGCGGAGTACTGGCCAAATGGGTGGGGTACCAGGTGCTATTCGCTTTGGCTGGGGTACTGGGAGCCATTATTCTGATGCTGCCTTGGCGTTTCCTGCGACATGGATGGGGGCAAGCTCAGGCTTGAGGCTATGACTGTGACTGGGTCGGCATTCCCTGGCGCGGAATGGGCCAGACGGCGGGAAGGCGCTTTGCCGGCATTAGGTTTTGCCATCTCGACTGCTAAGTTCGCCATCTTCGAACGACAAGGATGGTCCGATGCTACGCCCTGCCTGCTTTTCTTTTTTGGTGCTCGTGCTGAGCGGCTGTGACGCACACTCCCAAGACCTTCCCCCTAGCAAGCATCTGAGCCCGGAACGGATACACGGAGTTGCTGCCAAGATCGAACAACGCTACCCCGAGTCATCGGCTGCAGAGCGTGAGGCTGTGTTGCGCACGATCCTGCGCGCGTTGGATGAGATGGTCTTCGTCGAGGGCGGCGAGTTCGAGATGGGCGACTTCGGTTGGCCATGCGACAGGCCCCTGGGCGATGCCTGCGAGTGGCCCTGCGGTGTGCCGCGCGAGCAGTTGTGCCGTATCACCGTGAATGCCGAGGATGACGGCCTGCACCTCGTGCGCCTCACCAGCTATTACCTGTCGAGCTACCAGACTCGCTTGGGCGATTTCGATCTGTTTCAGCAGCTCAACGGCCGGCCGATCATGTTTGCCGAAGATCGTGACGAAGAGGCGTTGAAAGACTGGTTCCAGGCGGACAAACCCGCGCCGACCAAGGACTGGCAACAGGCCAAAGACTATTGCAATTGGCTGGGGGATCTCAGCGGCCTGCCAATCGACCTGCCGACGGAAGCACAGTGGGAGTTCGCGGCGCGTAACCGCGGCCAGCATGTGGTCTATCCCACGGACAATGGGCGCCTGGACTTTGGTCGCAACTATCCTCCGCGGCAGGAAGAGTGGGAGGACGGCACCTATCCCGTGGGCAGCTTCCCGCCTAACCCTCTGGGACTCTATGACATGGCCGGCAATGCCACGGACTGGGTTGCCGATTACGACCCTGGTTACGACGATGGAGTAGTTCGCGAGAACCCCAGGGGAGATGTGACTGGTACCTACCGGATCAAGCGTGGCAAGGGCACCGATGAGCATCCCTGGATTCTGGCGAATACCGTTGTGCGGTGGCCGGAGCCGGCCGTGCAGGAGAACTACTCGCTGCAAGCCGGTTTCCGTTGTTCGGTCCAGACTGATCAGCCCCTCAAATAAGAGGGGCTTCGTTCAGGTTATTCCGTCGAAATACAGCCACTGCAAGCTCCTTGAGCAAGCGGTTGGCGGTGAGCACCAGAGCACCGAGCTTTTCCGGTAACTTCACCCCCGATGAATATTGTCGTAATCATCGCCCTTGGGCGTGGCCTGGATGCCCTTGGCTTCCTGCTGGCGGTAGTAGGTTTCGATGCTTAGGTTGGGGGCGATCTTGGCCTGGAGGATGCAAGGTTGCTCTTGCCACTTGTACTCACGGTTGCGCTTGATCATCTCCGCACGGCCACGGCGCTCCCAGACCCTATAAGGCATATCGCGCCAGCGGCGCGGGTCGCGTTTGCTCTGTCGGTCGTGCTCGGCAGTGGTAGGGTCGAGGTGGCGGAACTGTTCGAGGATCGGCAGTTCGGGTAAGGGCTGGGTTATGTCCATATAGCGTTGCAACGTATCCCAGAATGCCAGCGCTTCTTCGAGGTTCATGCCTAGGGATTGGATTTTGCCGCCAAGAAACACCTCGACCGAGGTGTAGCGGTGATGCAGCCAAATGGCGAAACCACTGTTGCCATGAGGGCCGGGACGGAATTCCAGGGTGGCGTCGAACTCGTAGAAGGGGGCGCTAAAGGGCTTTTGGAAGCGCCTGCCAATGGTCAGCATGCCAGTCTGGCGGTTAAAATCACTGCCATCGTGAGCGAATACACGCAGGTAGAGGTCTTGCAAGTAATCCCAGCCGATTAGGCCCATAAAGACGCTAAAGGCCATGGCGCCGCACATCCAGAACAGGTCGGTGCCATGGAGGTCGTCTTGAAATGTAAATGAAGAAGCAATTAGCGCAACAGCAAAACCCGATCCCGTTTGTATCAAATATTGCTTGTAGCGCGGATTGTCGGCCCACATATATCGCATGCTGAAGCCGATCATGACAAAAGCAAACAAGATTACGACCATTGAAAGGGCTAAGAATTCATTGAATCCATGATCGTTAAGAACCCAAGCCAAAACGACGTCTCCGGCTGATCCTAGTACAAGAATCCAACAAAACCATGGAATAAATAAAATTGACCACCATTTAAAGTATGAAATTAAAATCAACCACTTGCTGCTGTTGTCAAAATTCCAGCGCTTTTGATTGATATATAAATCGTCTTCTTTTTTGCCATCCAGGCTATTGCGCGCTGTAGGCTGTAGCTGTGCATCCACGTCCTGCCAAGGCTCCAGATTGGCGTAATGTCCCCAGTGCAATTGGGTTCGGGTCGGGCCGGTACGATTGGCATCCTGCGGCCATTTATGCGGTGGCTGGGCGGGAATAGCGTTGCTGCGATAGGCCGAGTCGGCATAAGGCGCTGTCGGTGTAACGGAGGCATTCATATTTTGGCAAAGTCCCTTTGGGTGATCAGCCAATAGGCCTCGTCATCGGCATTGTCGCTGTCTGTGGGCATCTGTGCTGCAAATGCTTGCCAGTTACGCGGCTTCGGCTGGGGGAGCGTGATGCGGTTATAGCCTGGGAAGGGATCGCCTGCGTGGCAAATAGTTTCGCCTAGTTGGAACTGCGCGTAGATCTTGAGGCTGTATTCGATGGCTTGCCGGTAGCGCAGCGGGTCACCTGCCGTGGGCACGTCAAACTGCGCGGGCAACACAAAGAGCAAGCGGTTGCCGGTGAGTACCAGGGCGCCGAGCTTTTCCTTGGGGATCGGCTGGTAACGGTAGGTCCAGCCTGAGGTATGACCGCGAGTGCGTAGCACTTCCTTGGCTATCAGGCGAAAGTCGAGGCCATTGCGGAACTGGCCCAGTAGCGGGGTGCTTACTTCGACCACCCAGTCCTGCGGGGCCAGGTAAACGCGCGCTTCGTTTTGCGCGGCTAGCAGATGGGCCTTGTCCGCCGCGCTGGCCTTGCTCTGCCATAACTGCAGGCGCTCGATCTGCACGCGGGGCTCGCCTAAAGCCCCCAGAAGTTGCTGGTAAGCTTGCAAGGGGTCGTTCATCTGCGGCAGGCGCTTCTTGGTGCCAAAGGGACCGTGCTTGATAGCCTGTTCTACCGCGCCATCGGCCAGTAGCACGGTCCCAATAACCCCGGCCACCAGCAAGCCGACGCCCAGGCCGAGCAGCCAGGGACTGGCCAGCAGGCCAATGGTATAAAGCGCCCAGATACCCGAGCCGCTAGCGGCGATCATATTGGCCATGGCGACATCGTCGTCGCCGTCGCGCACCGCACGGTAACCATCCCAGGCAAATAACACTGCGGTTATGCCCATGGCCGCAGCCGAGCCGACGCGCGAGGCATTTAGCCAAGTGCTGCCGGTACGTTTTAGCAGGTTGTCTGCCCAGAAGCCGGATGTCTGGAAACGCCCCCGTTCCCAGAACACGTGCCAGGGATTGGCCGTCTGCTTGGTATCGGTGAGCAACTTAAGGGCGACGTTGTTTGCAGCTACCCCTAGATCAGCTAAACCGCCAACTACATTTGCAAGAGAGCGCCATTGTTCTCCGTTTTGATAAAAAATCCGAGCCGCAACCGTATTCGAAAATAAGCTATACCCTGCACAAATAGTCGCCAGCACAGGCAGCGCCTTGCTATTGGCGAGAGTTCTAGCAGTGCTCAGGTGAGCCGCGCTGGTGCGCCATTGTTTGTAGTCGGCCACCAGGGGGTCGTTGGCCTCGGCGGCCACCACCATCACTTGGCCCAGGTCTTTGCGGGCAAAGTTCAGGCGCTCGGCCAGCTTGCCGCTGCTGGTGGCGAGTACCTGACCATTCTTCTTCTCCAAGCTGGCATAGAGGTAATTGTCACGGGTCAGGGTCGCCCGCTCGGCGGCGGTGATACCAAAGCTGAAGCCATCGCCATGTACGCCTAGCACCACCATATTCTTGGCAAGGGCTTCGCCTTGCGGCAGGAGTTTCAGCCCTTTGGCCTGGCTGTGCAGTTTTTTCAGCACCTCGAAAGTGGGGGCGAAGCTGCGGTGCAGTTGGATTTGCTTCACGCTATCGCTTTCGCTAATACGTTTGACCGCGAGCGCGCTGGCGGTGGCCACATGGTTGAGCAATTCGTCCAGAGCTGAAGCCAGGTTTTGCCCAACATAGGCGGTGTTTAGAAAACTCAGTGCGCTTAGGCCCAAGCGCTCAGGCTTGACGGCAAGACCTCCTGCCGCCAGTGCCTGCAGGCGCTTGGCGGTTTCGGGCAACTCACCCTGAGCATCGGCCAGCAAACCTTTGGTCAATGCATGGGTGGCCTCGATCAGTTGGCGGCTGAGTTTGTCCACGGCCGCGCTGACTTTCAGGTCTTGCGCTTCGATGCAGCGCGGGTCGCAGCCCTTGGGTGAGCGGTTAAGCACTTCCAGCAGTTCGGCTAGCTGGGCATAGGGCTCCAGCAGGCGTTCATCACGGCTATGGAGAAAGTCGTTCCATACCGCCGGCAACCGTTCGACCAGCTTGAGCATGCGTTCCTGTTGGCGATAGAGCTGTTCGCGGGCTTGCTCGCGCTCGCTGTGCAGGGTGGCTTTCTTCAGCGCCGCTGTGTCGATATGGCTTTTGAATTCCTGCAGTGGGCCGCCCGCAGGCATGGCCTCTTGGTAAAGCACCTCGGCATAACGGCCAAAGGGTTGGTGCGCAACCAATGCATTGAGGGTTTGCAACAGCTCAGCACATAACCTCGACTGAGCAACTGCATGGCGCAGGGCAAAAATGGGGTCGTCGAGCATTATCCCGACCAATTGCGGATGGCCGCGCAACTGGTATTCGGAGAGCAAGTCTTTGTTGGCGGGGAGTGCCGGCAGTGGCTCGGGCGGTGTACCGTTGATAAAGCCGGCCAGTTCCTTTTGGCGTTGCTCCAGCTGCTTGACCAACGATGTTGCGGGTAATTCAGTGAGGCCTGCATTGAATAAAAGAGGGTCTTCCAGCAGGGTTTCAAGGTGCAGCTCACGGGCGCACAGGCCTTTGCTAATGCGGGTGATCTGAATAATCGGCATCGCTTGCGTGGCTTTCCATTGCTCCGGGCCTACCACGGCGGCTGCCCAGGCCGGTGCGATGTTCTGGCAACGTTGCTTGACCCGCGCAGAGCTGGCTTCCAGCCACTCGATGTACTCCCAGGTCCAGGGTAGCTCGCTGTAGGCCATGGCAAGCTGATCACCGACAAAACGCCCTTGCAACAACATTGGGACAAGAATCAGGTGTTGCTTGACCCCCACAGGTTTGCGCTCATCCGCCTTGCCACCACTGTTTGCAATTTTGCGCCAGTGCGCGACATCTACCTCGAAGAGCTGACCTTTCCCGTCACTTTCCAGCTCACGCCACAGCTTGCCCTGATGAAAAACGTAAAGACGACCAGGGCGAAGTACCCCGCCTTTAGGCGCCTCATCGTATTTTTCATAACCCGGCAGGCGCGCCATGGGCACCACAGCAAGAAAGGTATTTTGCTGGATGCTCTCTTCTTCTTCGTGGCTGCGCATATCTGTTTCAACAACGATTTGCAGCATTCCACCATCGCTACGCTCGATATTCAGCCCAAGCCTCGCACGGCGGGCGTTGTCATAGTCCGTGCGCTTGCGCGTGCCCTGGTCGATGGGCTGATCCTTCAACTCGCTCATGCGTCATCCTCCGGCTCGAGCAGTTCAACTTGCCCGCCTTGCTCCGGGTCGCCCCACACATCCACGATCAATTGTTGTGGCCCCCTGGCTCCAGCATCCCTTGATGGAAGAGGCAGGTTTGGGTTGGCGGTATCGGTTTTCTCACCAACTGGCGCGGTATCTGCTGGTTTGGGTAAGTGGGGCAGTACGGGCGCTGCTCCGGTGCCGTTGCCCGGCCCGCCGCCCGAGTTGACCTTGATCTGCGGGCCGACCAGGGTGACGCCGCTGGCGTCGAGCTTGATGAAGCTGCCGGCGGCCTTGAAGGTGAGCTCACTGCCGGCTTCGAGGACGACCTTGAGGCCGCTGGACAGGTGGATCTCGTTGCCCGCCTCGACGAACTGTCCCGTGCCCAGTTTGACGTGCTGAGTGGTCGCGACGGTCAGGTGGTCGTTGGCACGGACCTCGGTCTTGCGGTCCTTGTGGGTGGTGCGGTGCTCCTCGGCTTTCAGCTCGGTGTAGCTGTTGGCCTCCACCGTATCGTGGCGCTCGTGGCCGATGCGGATCTTCTGGTCGTGCTCGACGTTCTCGTCCCAGTCCTTCTGGGCATGGATGTAGATCTGCTCCTGGCCCTTGCGGTCTTCGATGCGCAGCTCGTTGTAGCCACCGCCGCCGGGTGAGCTGAGGGTCTTGAACACGGTCCTGGTCTTGTTCGCCGGCAGGTCGTAGGGAGCCACGTGTTCCTTGTGGTAAAGGCAGCCGGTGACCAGCGGCTGGTCGGGGTCGCCTTCGAGGAAGGTGACCAGCACCTCCATGCCGATGCGCGGAATGGCGATGCCGCCGTAGCGGTCGCCGGCCCAGCTCGAACTCACCCGCAGCCAGCAGCTGGTGGTGTCGTCGGCCTGGCCCTCGCGGTCCCAGTGGAACTGCACTTTGACCCGGCCGTACGAGTCGCAGTGGATTTCTTCACCCTTGGGCCCGGTGACCACGGCGCTCTGGCTGCCGAGGATGCGCGGCTTGGGATGGGCCAGCGGCGGGCGCCAGGGCTGGTCCCAGGGGGTGGCGCTGAAGCGGTTGCGGTAGCCCTGATGGAAATCACCTGAGTTGGCGGATGCACCCTCTCCCCCGGTCCCTCTCCCATGAATGGGATAGGGGAGAGGGCCGGCGCCGAAGCTGGTGATGGACTCTTCCAGCACCTGCGGCTGCTTGCCTTCGTGGTGGATCTCGTTGAGTAGCCACAGCTGGTTCCAGTCCGCACGTGGGTGGGCGGAGAGGTCGAGGAAGTGGCCGGTGCGCAGCAGCGGCTGGTCGCTTTCGCCCTCGGCCAGCTGCTGGTCGGCGCGGTGGCGCTCCAGGGCCCGTTGGGAGAGGTGCTTGCCGCGGGCGCGCTCGGTGAAGCGGCCGGGGTAGTCGTAGTCCTCCAGGTCCGGCTTGGCCTCGCCCTTGTGCGCCGCTTCGAGCTGCAGGCGCGGCTTCTCGAAGTCGTAGTCGCGACGGGTCACGCGGCTGGTGCGGGTGGCCAGGCGCAGGGCGAAGCGCTTGATCACTGGGTCGTCGGCCACCAGGCCGGAGTCCTGCTGGTAGGCGGTGGTCGGCAGCTTGGCGAAACCGGTCTGGTCGTCGCCGAACACCAGCACATGGCCTTCGGGTGAGTGCTGGAAGTGGTAATGGATGCCTTCTTCCTCGCACAGGCGCTGGATGAAGTGCAGGTCACTCTCGTCGTACTGCACGCAGTAGTCGCGGGCCGGATAGGTGGCGCCTAGCTGGAAACGCTGGCCGGAGCCTTCGAGGATGCCGTGCTCGCTCAGCACCTGGGCAACGATCTGCGGCACCGTCAGGTGCTGGAAGATGCGCTGGTTGATGCGGTGACCGAGCCAGGCCAGCTGCGGACGCAGGGTCAGGTGGTAGCGGGTCAGGCGCTGGCCGGAGTCGCCCTGGGCGCAGGCGTACACCTGGGCGTGGATGCCGCTGCCGTCGGCATTCAGAGCCAGGAAGGCCGGCTGGCCGAGCAGGGCTTCGAGGTCCAGGTCCGGGCGCTGGCTGACCAGGGTGACCTCGAACACGAAGGGCTGGCTGAGCGCCTCAAAGCCGGTGAATTCGAGCACCTGCAGGTCGTGTGGGGCGCCGGGCAGGTGCAGGCTGAAATGCGTCTGGTTGGCGGGGGCGAACATCCGTTGTTCCTTCTGCCGAAAGGGCATCGGCCAGGAGTGCTGGCCGATGGGGTGGCTCGCGTACCTGCGAGCCGGGGCATTGTCCGGGATGCGCCACGGCAGTGCCGTGACGCGGGGGGCAAAAATGCCCCTCTCCCCAGCCCTCGCCCATAAATGGGCGAGGGAGTCTCAACCTTAGGCGGAGATCGGCGAACGCCAGTCGTCGGAGCCGGAAGTGCCGGACACTTCGTGGGTCCAGATGATCTTGCGGTAGGTGAAGTAGACGTCTTCCAGGTGGGTGAAGTGGGCCATGTTCGGGTCCTGGCAGTTGGGCATGCGCGACTGCACGTCGACGATCACGGCGTCTTCCAGTTCGATGGTGAAGTAGTGCTCCTGGGTGCCGGTGGAGGAGGTGCGGTACCACTCCAGGCGGCACTTGGACAGGCGCTCACCGGAGGTCAGCGAGTTGAAGATCAGCGGCGAGGCCTTGTCGAACACCTTGGTGATCATCAGCGGCTTGTGCACGCGCTGGCCGGTCGGCTGACCGGACTGCGGGTCGCGCGGGATGATCACCTGGTGGCTGAAAGCCTGCACCAGGATCTGGTCCTCGTGGCCTTCCTGGAAGATGTTGCCGACCGAGTCCTCGGTGAAGGTGCCGGCGGTGATCAGGCCTTGCTTGGTGCCTTCGAGGGACAGGTACGCGGGTGTTGGCATGGTGCTCTCCTTTGCATTGAGACGAGGACCGGGACTGGTCCGGGCGGCAGACTCAGTACAAGGGGCGTGCCAGGGGCGTGCGGGCCAGCAACGGCGGGGTTTACGAGGATGGCGCGGGCTGCCCTGTGCGGGGCATCACGAAAGAGTGCGCAACAATTGGCGCAGGGCTGTGCAGGGGCTTGCGCAGAGGCTGTGGGGCGCGTCTGGCGTGGGCTCTAGGTGTAGCGGGAGAGTGGGCTGCGCAAGAGTTTGCGCAGCCGCCCTGTGGCGTCTGGGATCAGAACCAGGAGTCCTGCATGCCCAGGCAGGTGTCGTCGCGCGCCTCGAGGATGTTCAGCTCGTGCTGGCGGCTCGGCACTTCCCAGGTCAGGAAGTAGCGCGCGGCCTGCAGCTTGCCTCTATAGAAGTCGGCGTCGGCCGGGTTGCCGTTCGCCAGGCCTTCCTCGGCGCGGATCGCCTGCTCCAGCCAGCGCCAGCCGATCACCGCGTGGCCGAAGGCCTTGAGGTACAGCGCGGAGTTGGCTAGGCCCTGGTTGACCTTGCCGGCCAGCAGGTCGCCGAGCAGGGCCAGGGTCACGCCGCCGAGGCGTTGCACCAGTTGCTCCAGCGGCTGGCGCAGGCAGTCCAGCGAATCGAACTGGCTGGCGCGCTGGCAGGTGGCCTGGATCAGCGCCATCAGCTGCTTGAGCGCGGCGCCGCCGTTCATCGACACCTTGCGCCCGAGCAGGTCGAGCGACTGGATGCCGTGGGTGCCTTCGTGGATGGGGTTGAGGCGGTTGTCGCGGTAGTACTGCTCCACCGGGTATTCGCGGGTGTAGCCGTGGCCGCCGAGGATCTGGATCGCCAGCTCGTTGGCCTTCAGGCAGAACTCCGAGGGCCAGGATTTGACGATCGGGGTGAGCAGGTCGAGCAGCTCCAGGGCCTTCCTACGCTCCTCTTCGGTGGCCAGGGTCTGGGTGTCGTCGAACAGCCGCGCGGCGTACAGGCCGAGGTCGAAGGCGCCCTCGACGTAGGCCTTCTGGGTCAGCAGCATGCGGCGCACGTCGGCGTGCTCGACGATGGAAATCTGCGGGCTGGTTGGGTCCTTGCCGTCGGCGTGGCGGCCCTGCGGGCGGTTGCGCGCGTAGTCCAGCGAGTACAGGTAGCCGGCATAGCCGAGCATGATGGCGCCCATGCCGACGCCGATGCGTGCCTCGTTCATCATCTGGAACATGTAGGACAGGCCGTGGTGCGGCTTGCCCACCAGGTAGCCGACGCACTCGCCGTTGTCGCCGAAGTTGAGCGCGGTGGAGGTGGTGCCGCGCCAGCCCATCTTGTGGAACAGGCCGGCCAGGGTCACGTCGTTGCGCGCGCCCAGGCTGCCGTCGTCTTTGACATGGAACTTGGGCACCAGGAACAGGCTGATGCCCTTCACCCCGGGCGGGGCGTCCGGCAGCTTGGCCAGCACCATGTGCACGATGTTCTCGGAGATCGGCTGGTCGCCGCCGGAGATGAAGATCTTGTTGCCCTTGATCCGGTAGCTGCCGTCGGCGTGCGGCTCGGCGCGGGTTCTGATGTCCGACAGCGAGGAGCCGGCATGCGGCTCGGTCAGGCACATGGTGCCGAAGAAGCGGCCGTCAATGATCGGCTGCAGGTAGCGGGCCTTCTGCTCGTCATTGCCGAAGGCTTCGATCAGGTTGGCTACGCCCATGGTCAGCATCGAGTAGGAGCTGGTGGCGATGTTGGCCGCCTGGAAGTGGGCGAAGCAGGCCTGCGACAGCAGGTTGGGCAGCTGCATGCCGCCGTGCTCGAAGTCGCGCGTGGCGTTGAGGAAGCCGGCGTCGTGGAAGGCGCGCAGGGCCGGCTCGACTTCCGGGATCAGCACCGCGGCGCCGTCCACGTACTGTGGCTCGTGCTCGTCGTTCTTGCGGTTGTGCGGGGCGAACAGCTCCTCGGCGATGCCGCGGGCGGTGGCGATGGCCGCGTCGAAGGTCTCGCGGTTGTGCTCGGCGAAGCGCTCGCGCTGGGTCAGGGCTTCGGCGTCGAGCACTTCGTAGAGCTCGAAGGCCAGGTTGCGGGAACTGAGCAGGGACTCGGACATGAAGAGCGTCTCCGGTGGGATCTTTTCGGAGTCTAGAGTTGTGAATAGAGCGCGCCTAGCAAGATTCATCGCCCTGATGCCGGACTAGAAACTGCTCGCGTCCTCCCTTCGAGCTACAATTCGCGCCCCGCTCCAGGTCCTGCTCCAGGTAATGCGCCCATGAACTACCGCCACGCCTTCCATGCCGGCAACCATGCCGACGTGCTCAAGCACCTCGTCATCAGCCGCATCATCGCCCTGCTGTCGCGCAAGGAGGCGCCGCTTGCCTACCTCGACAGCCATGCCGGCGTCGGCCTGTATGACCTGCAGGGCGACCAGGCGACCCGTACCGGCGAGTGGCTGGAAGGCATCGGCCGCCTGTGGGATGCGCCGGACCTGCCCGAATCCACTGCCGACTACTTCGGCGTGCTGCACGACCTCAACCCGGACGGTGCGCTGCGCTACTACCCCGGCTCGCCCGAACTGGCGCGCCAGCTGACCCGCGAGCAGGACCGCGTATTGCTCAACGAGAAGCACCCGGAAGACGGCAGGCTGCTCAAGGACAACATGAAAGGCGACCATCGCGTGGCCGTGCACCTGGGCGAGGGCTGGCGCGTGCCGCGCGCCCTGCTGCCGGTGGCGGAGAAGCGCGCACTGCTGCTGATCGACCCGCCGTTCGAGAAGGCCGACGAGCTGGAGCGTTGCGTCACTGCGCTGGACGAGGCCATCGGCCGCATGCGCCAGACGGTGGTGGCGATCTGGTACCCGATCAAGGACGAGCGCCAGCTCAGGCGTTTCTACCAGGCGTTGGGCAAATCCAGCGCGCCCAAGCTGCTGCGCGCCGAGCTGTTCGTCCACCCGGCGGACGACGCCAGCCGCCTGGCCGGTTCCGGCCTGGCCATCGCCAACGCGCCCTGGGGCCTGGAAGACGAACTCAAGCAGCTGTTGCCCTGGCTGGCCGGCAAGCTGGCGCAGAGCCAGGGCGATTTCCGCCTGGACTGGCTGATCGCCGAGTAAGCGTCCGCTTGCCGCAACCGGTGCCTGTCCGCCTCTGAGGTGCTAGCGGCCCTCGGGCTGCACGGCGTCGGCGGCCTGCTGCTGCAGCTGCCCGGCCAGCTCGGCCAGGCGCCGCTCCTGTTCGTCCAGCTGCTGTAGCACGCCGTTCTTCTCGTCCGCCGCCGGGGCGAGGGCGGTGGCCTGCTGCGCCAGTACCTGCAGCAGTCCGTACAGCTGCTCGGCGCCCGCCCGGGCCGCGGCCTGTTGCTCGGCGAGGCTCGCCAGCTGGGCGGCGATCTGCCGGCTGGCCTCCTCCTCGTCCTGCCGGTCACACCGGGCCAGTTGCCCGGCCTGCGTCGCCGTGTCTTGCAGGGCCTCGAGCATGCCGGCCAGCGTGCTGCGGATGGCCTGGGAGAAGTCGGTGGAGCGGCTGGAAAGGGCGCGTACCTCGTCGGCGACCACGGCGAATCCGCGCCCGCTGTCGCCAGCCCGCGCCGCCTCGATGGCGGCATTCAGGGCCAGCAGGTTGGTCTGCTTGGCGATGGCGTCCATGTCGTCGGTGGCGCGCAGGATGGTTTCGCCCTGCTGGGTGATGGCGAGCATCCGCTCGGCCAGCGCGCCGGCCTGCTCGCGGCTCTGGCGCAGGTCGGCGGTCAGGCCGGCAAGGGCCTGGCTTGCCTCTGCGTCATTGCTGCCTGCGGTGGCTGGCGGCAGATACTGCTGGGCGCCGTGGACCTGCTGTTCGAGCTGTTCGCGCAGGGCCTGCCGCTGCTGTTGCTGGGTGTCGGCCTGCACCGCCAGTTGCTGGCGCAGGCGGGCGAGCAGGGCGAGGCGCTGCTCGTGCTGGGCGGCGAGGTCGGCGGCCAGCGGGGCGATCCAGGCGGCCGGCGGGTTGGCGCTGCTGCGCGGTTGCATCAGCGCGCGCCAGTGGGTGGCGGTGGCCAGGGCGGGCAGCAGGCCGAGGCTCAGGCAGACACCGCAGAACAGGCAGATCCACAGCGGCAGGCCGCCCCAAGCGCCGAGGCCGACCAGCAGCCAGGGCGACACCTGCAGCGCCAGGGCGGTGGGGCTGAAGGCCCTGGGTGGTATGTCGTGGAGGTCGGAGAAGCGCGGGTTGTGCATGGGCCGGTTCTACTTCGGGTGGGCGGCGGGCGTCCGCAGAGTCTAGGCGGATTATTTTCCGCGCTGGCGCGGGTCGACGTAATAGGTCAGTTGCTGGCGCGGATTGAGGTATTCCAGGGCCTCCGCCGGCAGTTGCGCCGGGCGCAGGCTGCGGGCGATGGCCAGCCCGGGTTCCTGTTCCAGGTTGACGATCAGCGCCTCGGCCTTGGGGATGCTCGGCTCGTAGAGGATCAGCGTGGGCCGCAGCGGCAGGCTCGGGTGCATGGCCAGCACCAAGGCGTAGCGCTCGTCCTCCAGTTGCACCAGGCTGCCCGGCGGGTACACGCCCATGCCGCGGATGAAGGCTTTCAGCGCCACCTCGTCGAAGCGTTCGCGCTGCTGCTTGAACAGCAGCGCCAGGGCCTCGTGCGGGCTCAGGGCCGCGCGCGGGTCGGGCGGGTTGCACAGGTTGTCGAAGGCGTTGGCGATACTCACCACCCGGCTCAGGCGGCCGATGGCCGCCTCGCGCAGGCCCTTGGGGTAGCCGCTGCCGTCGCAGTACTCGTGGTGCTCCTGGATGATCCGCAGCACCTCGTCGTCGAGCATCAGCTCGTGGCCGCGGCGCACGCCGAAGTCCACGTGCAGCTGCAGCAGCTGCTGCTCGGGGCGGGTCAGCGGCTCGGTCTTGAGCAGTACCTTGCTCGGCACCTCCAGCTTGCCCATGTCGTGCAGCAGCGCGCCGAGGCCCAGGCTGTGGCAGGCCTCGCCGTCGTAGCCGAGCTGGCGGCCGAGCATCACCGACAGCACGGTGACGTTGAGCGGGTGGAAATAGGCGTCGTCGGCGGCCTTGCCGTTGATGCTGTGCAGCGCCGCGCCGTCCTCGCCGAGCAGTGCCTCGACCAGCTCGCGGACTATCTCGCCGGCCAGCTTGAGGGCGTCTTCCGGCTGGTTGCGCAGGGCCTGGTTGAGCGATTTCACCCGCTGGCTGGCCTGGACGAACGTGCGGTCGACCTCGGCCAGGCGCTTGCGCAGGGCGCCGAGCTTGGCGGCGCGGGCCTGGCGCGCCAGCTCCTCGGGGCTGGGCGGCGGCGACTCGGGGGCGGCGGGCTCCGTGTCTAGCGGTGCCAGGGGCAGCGGCGCGCAGTCGCTGCGCGCCGGCTCGTAGCGCAGCTGCTTGAGACCCAGCGCGCGCAGGGCCTGGAGTTGCGCGGCGTCCTTGATCTTGAAGCTGCTGAAGGCGAAGTTGTGCTCCCACCAGCTCAGGTCGAGGTGGACATACAGGCCCACGCACAGCTGGTCGGGCGTGATGTAGAGGGTGGCTGCGGGCATGCCGGACTCGGGGCTGCTGGCTTATTGATGGCAGTCTAGCGTGGCGCCGGCCCGCCGGCGATGGCGCTTGCCGCACTGCCCAGCTCCGCTTCCACCTCGGCCGCCCAGGCCAGCCAGGACTGCTCGCCGAGGATGCCGCGGCGCAGGGTCAGGTAGGGCAGGCGCAGGGCCTGGCGCTGTTCGATGGGCAGGGCCTGGTAGTCGCGCTCGATGGCCAGCAGGCTGTCCAGGGTCTTGCGGTGCACGGCCACGTGCCGCTGCATTTCCTCGCGCAGGTTGGCGGTCGAGGTGTGCGCGCCGCCGAACAGCTTCACCAGCAGCGCGTCGTTGATCTTGTTCGGCTGCACCGGCTCGCCCAGCCAGCGCAGCAGCTCGGCGTGGCCGGCGGCGGTGAGGCGGTAGACCTTCTTGTCCGGGCGGGTCTCCTGGGCCTGCGCCTCGCAGTCCAGCCAGCCGGCCTCGTTGAGTTTCTTGAGTTCCTGATAGACCTGCTGGTGCTTGGCGTTCCAGAAGTAGCCGAGGCCCTCCTTGAAGCGCTTGAGCAGGTCGTAGCCGCTGCCGGGTTCGCTTTCCAGGAGGATGAGGATGGCGTGCTTGAGCGACATGGACGAACTCGGCGAGGACGGTGCGCCGCAGTATACGGATTATGCAAAGAGTTGCATGGTGGTGATCTACTGCTAGTATGCAAAAACTTGCATAACAACAATGACGCAGGAACCTTCCATGAAACGCACCGGTACCCGCTTCCGCCCGCGCCTGGCGGCCAACCACTACGACGCCATCGTCATCGGCTCCGGCATCGGCGGCCTCACCGCCGCCGCGTTGCTGAGCAAGCTGGGCAAGCGCGTGTGCGTGCTGGAACAGCACTACACGGCCGGCGGCTATACCCACAGCTACGAGCGCGAAGGCTACGAGTGGGATGTGGGCGTGCATTACATCGGCGAGGTGCACAAACCCTGGTCGATGATCCGCCGGGTGTTCGACGTGATCAGCGACGGCAAGCTGGAGTGGGCGCCGATGGATGCGCACTACGACCGCATCGTGATTGGCGAGCAGAGCTACGACTACGTGGCTGGTCGCGACGAGTTCAAGGCCGAGATGAAGCGCCATTTCCCCGCCGAGGCGGTGGCCATCGACCGCTACGTCGAGCTGCTCAGCGAGGTCAGCGCGCGGGTGCCGCGCTTCTTCGCCGGCCAGGCCCTGCCGCGTTCGCTCGGCATGCTCTATGCCAGGCTGCGCCGCCTGTGGCTGCCGGCTTACTTCTTCAAGAGCACCCGCGAGGTGCTGGAAGGCCTGACCAGCAATCAGGAGCTGATCGGCGTGCTCACCGCCCAGTGGGGCGACTACGGCCTGCCACCGGCGCAGGCGGCCTTCGTCATGCATGCGATGGTGGCCAAGCACTACATCACCGGCGGCAACTACCCGGTGGGCGGCGCGATCAGGATTTCCGAGACCATCATCCCGCTGATCGAGGCGGCCGGCGGCAACGTCTTCACCTATGCCGGCGTGGACAGGATCCTGGTGGAGAACGGGCGCGCCGTGGGCGTGCGCCTGCACAAGGACGGTTTCGAGATCCGCGCGCCGCAGGTCGTCAGCTGCGCCGGCCTGGTGCCCACCTATACCCGCCTGCTGGAGCCGCAGGTGGCCGAGGCGCACGGCCTGCTGGCGCCGCTGCGGCAGGTGAAACTGTCGGCGGCCACCCTGTGCCTGTACGCCGGCTTCAAGGGCAGTGCCGCCGAGTTGGGCCTGCCGAAGACCAACTACTGGGTCTACCCGACCCATGACCACGACCACAACGTCAGCAGCTTCGAGAGTGGGCAGAACCCGGCGATGCCGCTGATCTACATCAGTTTCCCCTCGGCCAAGGACCCCAGCTGGGACGCGCACTACCCGCACAAGGCAACGGTGGAGATCGTCGCGCCGACCCTGCCGCAGTGGTTCGCGCCGTGGAAGGGCAGCACCTGGGGCAAGCGCGGCGCCGACTACGAGGCGTTCAAGGCGCAGCTCACCGAGCAGCTGCTGGAGACCCTCTACAAGCATCAGCCGCAGCTGCGCGGCGCCCTGGATTTCTGCGAGCTGGCCACGCCGCTGTCCACCGAGTGGTTCCAGTGGAACGAGCAGGGCGAGATCTACGGTATCGACCATACGGTGCAGCGCTTCGAGCAGCACTGGATCCACAGCCAGACGCCGATCAAGGGCCTCTACCTGACCGGTGCTGATACCGTCACCGCCGGTGTCGGCGGCGCACTGATGGCCGGCGTGCTGACGGCCACGCGCATGCTGGGCTGGCGCGGATACAAGGTGACCAGGTTGCTGAAGGGCTGGAAGGCCAATGCAATAGTGGCTGGAGATCAGGCCGCCGCCAGCCAGCAGACCTGATGGGGCTGCGACGGCTAGACCGTCACATCGATGCTGTTGCCCAGGTTGGGCGGATTGCTCGGCGTGCTGGCCGGCGTGGCGGCCTGCACCAGGCCGCTGGCGTTCGCGGCCTGCAGCTCCAGGGTCTTGCGCAGGAGCAGCAGCGAGGCGAGGGCGGAAGCCTGGGCCGCCGCCTGTGCGGAGATCTGGCTGGTGTTCAGTTCCATGGTGCTTCTCCCGGTTCGTCTCGCGGCGGCACTCAGCCCGGCAGGCACACGCCGGTGCCGCCCAGGCCGCAGTAGCCGCCGGGGTTCTTGGCCAGGTATTGCTGGTGGTAGGCCTCGGCATAGTAGAACGGCGGGGCGTCGGCGATCTCGGTGGTGATGGCGCCGAAGCCGGCCTTCTCCAGTTCGGCCTGGAACTGCGCCAGGCTGGCTTCGGCAGCAGCGCGCTGGGCAGCGTCGAAGCAGTAGATGGCCGAGCGGTACTGGGTGCCGATGTCGTTGCCCTGGCGCATGCCCTGGGTCGGGTTGTGCGCTTCCCAGAAGACCTTCAGCAGCTGCTCGTAGGAGGTCAGCTGCGGGTCGAACACCACCAGCACCACCTCGGTATGCCCGGTCAGGCCGGAGCAGACTTCCTCGTAGGTCGGGTTCGGCGTATGGCCGCCGGCGTAGCCGACGGCGGTGCTCCACACGCCCGGCTGTTGCCAGAAACGCCGCTCGGCGCCCCAGAAGCAACCGAGGCCGAACACTGCCTGTTGCAGGCCGGCGGGGAAGGGGCCCTGCAGCGGGTTGCCGTTGACGTAGTGGGCGGCCGGGACTGCCAGGGGTTCGGCCCGGCCCGGCAGGGCCTGCTCGGCGCTGGGCAGTTCGAGCTTGTGGGCGAGGATTTGCGAACGCAGGACCATGATCTGTTCCCCGTGATGGCGGTGAGGGCGGGGGATAGCTTACCCCGACATGGGGGGTAGACGGCGGGGGCGGAGAAAAATTACAGCACCCGCTCGGGTGAACGGGCGAGGGGAGAACTCAGGCGCCGCGGCAGGGGTAGCGGCGCAGGCTGTGCACCAGCTCGCGGCCAGGGATCGGCCGGTCGAACAGGTAACCCTGGCCGACGTCGCACTGCTGGCGACGGAGGAAACCGAGCTGGGCGGCGGTCTCGATGCCCTCGGCGACCACCTTGAGCTTGAGGTTGTGGGCCATGGCGATCACCGCCGAGGTGATCTCCATGTCGTCCTGATTCTCCGGGATGTCCTTGATGAAGCTGCGGTCGATCTTGATCACGTCGATGGGGAACTTCTTCAGGTAGCTCAGCGAGGAGTAGCCGGTGCCGAAGTCGTCCATCGCCAGGGTCAGGCCCAGGGCCTTGAGGCGTGCCACCTGCTGGCGGGTGTCGTCGTTGCCTTCCAGCAGCAGGCTCTCGGTCAGCTCCACTTCCAGCAGGTGGGCCGGCAGCTGCTCCTCGGCGAGGATGGTGGCGATCGAGCCGACCAGGTCGGGGTCGGTGAACTGCTTGGCCGACAGGTTGATCGCCACCTGCACCTGGCCCATGCCCAGCGCGGCCAGTTCCAGGCTGGCGCGGCAGGCCTGGCGTACCACCCACTTGCCGATGGGGATGATCAGGCCGGTCTCCTCGGCCACGCTGATGAACTGCTCCGGGCTGATCATGCCCTTCTCCGGGTGCTGCCAGCGCAGCAGGGCCTCCAGGCCGACCAGTTGGCCGCTCTTCAGGCACAGCTTGGGCTGGTAGTAGACCTCCAGCTCGTTCTGGGTCAGGGCGCGGCGCAGGTTGTTCTCGACGAACAGCTTGTAGTTGGCCTCGGCGTTGAGCGCCTCGGTGAACATCTGCACCTGGTGCTTGCCGTTGGCCTTGGCCTTGTGCAGGGCCAGGCCGGCGTGCTTCATCAGCAGGTGCGGATCGTCGCCGTGGGCCGGCGCGCAGGCCAGGCCGACCGAGCCGCTGACACTAATCAGCTGGTTGTCGACGAACAGCGGCTTGTCCAGGGTGCCGAGCAGCTCCTGGGCGCGTTGCAGGCTGCTCTCCGGCTCGGCGCCATCGAGCAGCACGGCGAACTCGTTGCCGGCGAAGCGCGCCAGGCTGGTGTTCTGCCCGAGGCTGTTGCGCAGGCGCCGGGCCAGGTTGGCCAGCAGCTTGTCGCCGGTCTGGTGGCCGAGGCTGTCGTTGATCCGCTTGAAGTTGTCGATGTCCACCAGCAGCAGGCTGAAGGCCTGGCCGTCGCGGCGGGCGAAGCGCTCCTCCAGGCAGCGGATGAAGTAGGGGCGGTTGCCCAGGCCGGTGAGGTTGTCACTGTAGGCCAGGCGCTCGATGCGCTGCTGGGCCAGCTTGCTCTGGGTGATGTCTTCGTAGATGCCGATGTAGTGGGTCAGCTCGCCGTCGTCGTTGTACACCTTGGAGATCGACAGCTGGCCCCAGTAGGGCTCCAGGTTCTTGCGCCGGCTGCGCAGCTCGCCCTGCCAGCTGCTGCGCTCGGCCAGCCCGGCCTGGGCGTCGAACAGCAGGTCGCCGAGGTTCTCCAGCGCCGGCAGCTGGGAGATGCGCCGGCCCTGCACTTCCTCGGCGCCGTACTGGGTGATGGCGGTGAAGCTGGGGTTGACGTACTGCACCAGGCCGTCGCGGTCGAACAGCAGGAAGGCGCTGGCGCTCTGCTCGACGGCGCGCTGGAACAGGAACAGAGCGCTGGTGGCGTCGCGCCGCTGCTGGTTGCTCATGACCTGGGCGAACTGGTCGGCCAGTTCACCGGCGAAGGCGATCTCGTCGGCCTGCCAGGTGCGCGGCGGGCCGATGTGCTCCAGGCACAGCACGCCGACCACCTCGCCGCCGAGGCGGATGCTGGCGTCGAGTATGGCACCGATGCCCAGTGGCTTGAGGTAGCTGCGCGCCAGCTCGCTGGTGCGCGAGTCGCGCTGGGCGTTGTGCGCATCGATGGCGCGGCCGCTGTGCAGGGCATCGAGGTAGCGCGGGAACTGGCGCGCATCGATGGGCGCCGGCAGCTCGTGGCGCTCGATGTCGCGGCGGTACAGGGCCACCGGCTCCAGGCGCTCGTCGCGCAGGTGCCAGATGCTGGCACGGGCGACCCCGTAGGTTTCGCAGGCGGCCTGGGTGATCAGCTCGGCGGCCTCGCGCAGCGGGTCGAGGGCGTTGTAGCGATGCCGGGCCAGGCGCACGATCAGGCTCTGCTGGGCGCGCGAGCGGATCAGGTGCTGCAGGTGCTCTTCCTG
This sequence comes from Pseudomonas alcaligenes, assembly GCF_041729615.1. Lineage (NCBI taxonomy): Bacteria > Pseudomonadati > Pseudomonadota > Gammaproteobacteria > Pseudomonadales > Pseudomonadaceae > Aquipseudomonas > Aquipseudomonas alcaligenes. Next base: position 2,936,706 of record NZ_CP154874.1, read on the forward strand.
GGCGTGCTGGTACAGCTCCAGGGAGGTCTTGAGCTTGTGGTTCTGCTCCTCCAGCGCCTGCAGGCGCTCCTCGGCCAGGGCCTGCTCGGACTCGGTGCAGACCAGCAGGTAGCCGCGCAGCAGCTGGCGGCCGCGCTGCTGGAAGGGTTCGCCGATCTCCAGCAGGTGCAGGGCGCCATTGGGCGTGTGCAGGCGGTAGCGCACCGAGTAGTGCGCCGCGCTCAGCAGCTGCAGCTGGATCTCGTCGTGCAGGCGGTAGCGCGCCTCGGGTTCCATCAGGCTGGCGTAGGGCGAGTCGAGCAGGGCGCAGAGCTCGCCGGCGCTGACGCCGAGCTGGCGCTCGCAGGCCGGGTCGAGGAACAGCAGGGTCCAGCTGGGTTCGTTGATGCGTTCGAAGCGCAACATGCCCAGGCGTGACGGCACCGGCAACTGCGTCACAACCTCGGCCGCCGAACGGCTGGCGGCATCGGGATGGCTTTTCATCGAACGACTGGCTTCCAGTATGCTGCCTGGGGCAGGCTAGGGTCTGTCACATCTACCAACGTCGAGCAAGGGTGCATCATGCGGCTGGGACTGACAAGAAGACTGAGCGGGTTGCTGTTGTTGCTGAGCCTGGGCAGCGCCGCCCCGGCGCAGGCCAGCGAAGCCCAGCTGAGCGGAGAGGAGCAGGCACGCTACCTGGCCGACCTCAAGCGGCTGTATCTGACCAAGGACGAGCGCAAGGCGCTGCTGGCGCACAGCAACGCGCTGCTCGACACCTACGCCCTGCGTGCCGGCTACCAGCTGGGCAAGGCCCCGGCGCAGCGCAGCGACCTGCGCTACCAGCTGAGCATCGCCGGCCCTGGCGAGCTGCTGGTGCGCCAGGAAACCCGCGCGGAGCACGCCAACAGCCTGGCGGTGAGCAATCGGCGCCTGTCGGTGTTCGGCCTCGATCCGTACATCCACTACGACTGCCCGGTCGGCGGCATCACCTGCGTGCTGAGCAGCCCGGCCGACGGCAGCCCGTGGATCACCGTGCTGCGCGACCACCAGGGCGCCGAGGACCTGGCCAAGGCGATCAGCTTCCTGATTCGCAATCTGCAGAAGAACTGAGCGGCCTGCCGCAGCGCAGCGGCAACAGGCCGCGGCGGTGGTCGTTCAGGGCGGCCTCCTGAGCCAGGCGCAGCGCCTCTTCCTCGCTGCTGCAGGCGATGAAGTACTGGTTGAGGTAGAGCCGCCACTGCGGCTGCTCGGCTGTCGGTGCGACGACGCGGATCTGCATGACCTGGCCTCCGGTAACCTGCACAGGCTAGCACTTGGCCATTATCGTCGCGTGTCACTGCCCGCATAAAAAAGCCCCGCCAGGTGGCGGGGCCGAAGGGGAGAGGCGTCGATGCCTCCAAAGCACAGCTTGGTTCGTTACAGCAGCAGGGTGCGGATATCGCCCAGCACGTCGCCCAGACGCTTGGTGAAGCGCGCGGCGGCGGCGCCGTTGATCACCCGGTGGTCATAGGACAGCGACAGCGGCAGCATCAGGCGCGGCTGGAAGGCCTTGCCGTCCCACACCGGCTGCATGGTCGCCTTGCTCACCCCGAGGATCGCCACTTCCGGCGCGTTGACGATCGGCGTGAAGCCGGTGCCGCCGATATGGCCGAGGCTGGAGATGGTGAAGCAGGCGCCCTGCATGGCGTCCGCCGACAGCTTCTTGCTGCGCGCCTTCTCCGCCAGTTCGGCGGCCTCGGCGGCCAGCTGCAGCAGGCTCTTCTGGTCGACGTCGCGGATCACCGGGACCAGCAGGCCATCCGGGGTGTCCACGGCGAAGCCGATATGCACATAGCCCTTGCGAATGAGTGCCTTGCCGGACGGGGCCAGCGAGCTGTTGAAGTCCGGCAGCTCCTTGAGCAGGTGGGCGCAGGCCTTGAGCAGCAGCGGCAGCACGGTCAGCTTGACCCCGGCCTTCTCCGCCACCGCCTTCTGCGCCACGCGGAAGGCTTCCAGCTCGGTGATGTCGGCGCTGTCGAACTGGGTCACGTGCGGCACGTTGAGCCAGCTGCGGTGCAGGTTGGCGGCGCCGACCTGCATCAGGCGGGTCATCGGCACTTCTTCCACCGGGCCGAACTTGCTGAAGTCCACTTCCGGGATCGGCGGGATGCCGGCACCGCCGGTGGCACCGGCGGCCGGGGCGTCCTTGGCCTTCTGCAGCATGGCCTTGACGTAGTTCTGCACGTCTTCCTTGAGGATGCGGCCTTTCGGGCCGGTGCCCGGCACGGCGGCCAGGTCGACACCGAACTCGCGGGCGGTCATGCGTACCGCCGGGCCGGCGTGCACCTTGCTGCCGTCACGCACAGGCGGCGTCACGGCGGCAGCGGCGGCGGCCAGGGCGGCGATGGCGCCAACCTCGGCGGCCACCTCGGGCTTGGCGCCCGGCGGCGTGCGATGCACCGGCTCGCTTGCCGGTGCCGGGGCGGCCGCGGGGGCTGCAGCAGCCTCATTGGCGCCGCCTGCCACGCGCAGCTTGAGGATCAGGTCGCCGGTGCCGACTTCGGCGTCCAGCTTGACCACGACTTCCTCCACCACGCCGGCGGCCGGCGCGGGGATTTCCATGCTGGCCTTGTCCGACTCCAGGGTGATCAGCGACTGGTCGGCCTCGATGGTATCGCCAGCTTTGACCAGCACCTCGATGACCTTGACCTTGCCACTGGTGCCGATGTCCGGCACGTGCACGTCCTGCACGCTGGCGGCGGCAGGGGCCGCTGCCGGCGCTGCAGCGGGCGCCGCTTCCGCGGCCTTGGGCGCCTCGGCCGCGACGGCAGCCGCGGCGGGCTCGGCGGCCGGGGTAGCGCCCTCGACTTCCAGCACCAGCAGCTCGTCGCCTTCCTTGAGGCGGTCGCCCAGCTTGACCTTCAGTTCCTTGATCACCCCGGCCTTGGGCACAGGGACTTCCATGGAGGCCTTGTCGGACTCCAGGGTCAGGATGCTCTGCTCGGCCTCGACGCGGTCGCCGACCTTGACCAGCAGTTCAATGACCTCGCCTTCACCGCCGAGGTCGGGTACGCGAATCAACTCACTCATCGCTACGCTCCTTAGCAGTCCAGGGGATTGGCTTTTTCAGGGTCGATGCCGAACTTGGCGATGGCATCGGCCAGCACCTTGGCTTCGATCTCGCCACGGTCGACCAGCGCTTCCAGCGCGGCCAGGACCACCCAGTAACGGTCCACCTCGAAGAAGTGACGCAGCTTCTTGCGGCTGTCGCTGCGGCCGAAGCCGTCGGTGCCGAGCACCTTGTACTCCTTGCTGGGCACCCACTGGCGCACCTGCTCGGCGAACAGCTTCATGTAGTCGGTCGAGGCGACCACCGGGCCCTTGCGCCCGGTGAGGCATTCCTGGATGAACGCCTGCTTGGGCTTCTGCCCCGGGTGCAGGCGGTTCCAGCGCTCCACGGCCAGGCCGTCGCGGCGCAGTTCGTTGAAGCTGGTGACGCTCCACACGTCCGAGCCGATGTTGAACTCGTCGCGCAGGATCTTCGCCGCCTCGCGCACTTCGCGCAGGATGGTGCCGGAGCCCAGCAGCTGCACGTGGTGGGCGGCCTCCTTCTTGTCCTCTTCGAGCAGGTACATGCCCTTGATGATGCCTTCCTCGGTACCGGCCGGCAGGGCCGGCTGCTGGTAGGACTCGTTCATCACTGTGATGTAGTAGAAGACGTTCTGCTGCTGCTCGATCATCTCCTTGATGCCGTGGCGGATGATCACCGCCAGCTCGTAGCCGTAGGTCGGGTCGTAGGTGCGGCAGTTGGGGATGGTCGCGGCCATGATGTGGCTGTGGCCGTCCTCGTGCTGCAGGCCTTCGCCGTTCAGCGTGGTGCGGCCGGCGGTACCACCGATCAGGAAGCCACGGGCGCGGCTGTCGCCGGCGGCCCAGGCCAGGTCGCCGATACGCTGGAAGCCGAACATCGAGTAGAAGATGTAGAACGGCAGCATCGGCTGGTTGTGCGTGGAGTAGGAAGTACCGGCGGCGATCCAGCTGGACATGGCGCCGGCCTCGTTGATGCCTTCCTCGAGGATCTGGCCCTTCTTGTCCTCGCGGTAGAACATCACCTGATCCTTGTCGACCGGCTCGTACAGCTGGCCGACCGAGGAGTAGATGCCGAGCTGGCGGAACATGCCTTCCATACCGAAGGTACGCGCTTCGTCCGGCACGATGGGCACGATGCGCGCGCCCAGGTCCTTGTCCTTGACCAGCTGCGAGAGGATGCGCACGAAGGCCATGGTGGTGGAGATGTCGCGGTCGCCGGTGCCGTCGAGGATGGCCTTGAGGGTGTCCAGCGGCGGGGTCGGGATGCTGAAGCTCTGCGTGCGGCGCTGCGGCACGAAGCCGCCGAGGGCCGCGCGGCGCTCGTGCAGGTACTTGTATTCCGGGCTGCCCGGCTCGGCCTTGACGAAGGGCAGGCTCTCCAGCTCGTCGTCCTTGACCGGGATGTCGAAGCGGTCGCGGAATTTCTTCAGGCTGTCGATATCGACTTTCTTGGTGTTGTGCGCGGTGTTCTTCGCCTCGCCGGCACCGGTACCGTAGCCCTTGATGGTCTTGGCCAGGACCACGGTCGGCTGGCCCTTGTGGTTCACCGCCTGGTGGTAGGCCGCGTACATCTTGTACGGGTCGTGGCCGCCGCGGTTGAGGTTCCAGATTTCCTGGTCGGAGAGGTCCTTGACCATCTCCTTCAGCTCGGGGCTGTTGAAGAAGTGCTCGCGCACGTAGGCCCCGTCCTTGGCCTTGTAGTTCTGGTACTCGCCGTCGATCACCTCGTCCATACGGCGTTGCAGGATGCCGTCCTTGTCCTTGGCCAGCAGCGGGTCCCAGAAGCGGCCCCAGACCACCTTGTTGACGTTCCATTCGGCGCCGCGGAACACGCCTTCCAGTTCCTGGATGATCTTGCCGTTGCCGCGCACCGGGCCGTCCAGGCGTTGCAGGTTGCAGTTGATGACGAAGATCAGGTTGTCCAGCTTCTCGCGGCCGGCCAGGGAGATGGCGCCGAGGGATTCCGGCTCGTCGCACTCGCCGTCGCCCATGAAGCACCAGACCTTCTGCTTGCCGGCGGGGATGAAGCCGCGGCTTTCCAGGTACTTCATGAAGCGCGCCTGGTAGATCGCCTGGATCGGGCCGAGGCCCATGGACACGGTGGGGAACTGCCAGAAGTCCGGCATCAGCCAGGGGTGCGGGTAGGAGGACAGGCCCTTGCCGTCGACTTCGCGACGGAAGTTGTTCATCTGCTCTTCGCTGATGCGCCCTTCGAGGAAGGCGCGGGCGTAGATGCCGGGGCTGGCGTGGCCCTGGAAGAAGATCAGGTCGCCGCCGTGTTCTTCGGTCGGGGCCTGGAAGAAGTAGTTGAAGCCGATGTCGTAGAGCGTCGCGCTGGAGGCGAAGCTGGAGATGTGACCGCCCAGGTCGGGGTCCTGCAGGTTGGTGCGCATCACCATGGCCAGCGCGTTCCAGCGCACCAGCGAGCGGATCCGCCGCTCCATGAACAGGTCGCCGGGCATGCGTGCCTCATGGCCGACCGGGATGGTGTTGCGGTAGGGCGTGGTGATCGCATAGGGCAGCTGGGTGCCACTGCGGGTGGCCAGTTCACCCATGCGGGTCAGCAGGTAGTGGGCGCGTTTCTCGCCCTCCTTGTCGAGGACGGACTCGAGGGCGTCCAGCCATTCCTGGGTTTCGACGGGATCGAGGTCTTGCATGGCTTGCTCCAGGGCGGAAAGGCTTCCAGAATCGGAGGCCTGGGCTCGTGCACGCTTTTTGGGCGGGCTACGTGAAGTCGTGGTCGACCAGGGTGCTCATGGTCGCTTTTGTAGTTTTACTACATTTCGATGGCGCCTGTAGAGTCCGGGACACATTCTTTAGTAGTAAAACTACAGTTTTCTCTGGAAGGGCAGTGGCGCCTGGGTGGATTCGGGGCGGGCTACCCGTCCCCAAGGATAGACCATGAGCCTGCCGCCACTGGCCGCCCTGCCGGCCCCCCTGCAAGCCCTCGCCGAGCGCGCCGCCACGCTGCTGCCCGCCGACTGGCCGGCGCCGCGCGCGGAGGCGTTGCGGCGGCTCTGCGCGCTCAGCGACTTCGTCTTCGAGCAGGCCGTGCGTGATCCCGGGTTGCTGCCGGCGCTGGGGGCGAGTGGCGAGCTGGAGCGACGCTTCGCCGCCGGCGAGCTGCGCGCGCAGTTGCAGGACCTGCTGCAGGACTGCGCCGACGAGGACGAGCTGGGCCGGCGCCTGCGTCGCTTCCGCAACCGCCAGCAGCTGCGCATCATCTGGCGCGACCTGACCCGCCTGGCCGACCTGGGCGAGACCTGTGGCGACCTTTCCGACCTGGCCGATGCCTGCATCGACGGCGCCTACCAGTGGCTCTACCCGCGCCACTGCGAACAGTTCGGCACGCCGATCGGCCGCCGCAGCGGCCAGCCGCAGCACCTGGTGATCCTCGGCATGGGCAAGCTCGGCGCCCATGAGCTGAACCTGTCGTCGGACATCGACCTGATCTTCGGTTACCCCGAGGGTGGCGAGACCGAGGGGGTCAAGCGCGCGCTGGATAACCAGGAGTTCTTCACCCGCCTGGGACAGCGGCTGATCAAGGCGCTGGACGCCATCACCGTCGACGGCTTCGTGTTCCGCGTCGACATGCGCCTGCGCCCCTATGGCTCGGCCGGCGCCCTGGTGCTCAGCTTCAACGCCCTGGAGCAGTACTACCAGGACCAGGGCCGCGACTGGGAGCGCTACGCCATGATCAAGGCGCGCGTGGTCGGTGGCGACCAGGCCGCCGGCCGGCAGCTGCTGGAGATGCTGCGGCCCTTCGTCTACCGGCGCTACCTGGACTTCTCCGCCATCGAGGCGCTGCGCGCCATGAAGCAGCTGATCCAGCAGGAAGTGCGGCGCAAGGGCATGAGCGACAACGTCAAGCTCGGCTCCGGCGGCATCCGCGAGGTGGAGTTCATCGCCCAGGCCTTCCAGCTGATCCATGGCGGGCGCGATCTCAGCCTGCAGCAGCGGCCGCTGCTCAAGGTGCTGGAAACCCTGGAGGGCCAGGGTTACCTGCCGCCGGCGGTGGTCGCCGAGATGCAGCAGGGCTATCGCTTCCTGCGCTACACCGAGCATGCCCTGCAGGCCATCGCCGACCGCCAGACGCAGATGCTGCCGGACAGCGACACCGACCGCGCCCGGGTGGCCTGCATCATGGGCTTCGCCGACTGGGCGAGCTTCCACGAGCGCCTGATGCACTGGCGCGGACGCATCGAGTGGCACTTCCGCCAGGTCATTGCCGACCCGGACGAGGAGGAAGGTAGTGAGGCCGAGAGTTGCATCGGCGGCGAGTGGCTGCCGCTGTGGGAGGAGGCGCTGGAGCCGGAGATGGCCGAGCGCCAGCTGGCCGAGGCCGGTTTTGCCGAGCCGGCGGCCGCCCTCAAACGGCTGATCGACCTGCGTGGCGGCAGCCAGGTGCGCACCATGCAGCGCCTCGGGCGCGAGCGCCTGGACGCCTTCGTCCCGCGCCTGCTGGCGCAGGCGGTGGAGCACGCCGATCCGGACCTGGTGCTCGAACGCGTGCTGCCGCTGGTGGAGGCGGTGGCGCGGCGCTCGGCCTACCTGGTGCTGCTCACCGAGAATCCCGGCGCCCTGCAGCGGCTGATGACGCTGTGCGCGGCCAGCCCGTGGATCGCCGAGCAGATCACCCGCTTCCCGCTGCTGCTCGACGAGCTGCTCAACGAGGGCCGCCTGTTCAAGCCGCCGCTGGCGCCGGAGCTGGCGGCCGAGCTGCGCGAACGCCTGACGCGCATTCCCGAGGACGATCTGGAGCAGCAGATGGAGGCCCTGCGCCACTTCAAGCTGGCCCACGGCCTGCGCGTGGCCGCCTCGGAGATCGCCGGCACATTGCCGCTGATGAAGGTCTCGGACTATCTGACCTGGCTGGCCGAGGCCATACTCGACCAGGTGCTGGCCCTGGCCTGGCGCCAGACCGTGGCCAAGTACGGCAACCCGCGCCGCGCCGACGGCAGCCTGTGCGACCCGGACTTCATTATCGTCGGCTACGGTAAGGTTGGTGGCCTGGAGCTGGGCCACGGTTCCGATCTCGATCTGGTGTTTATCCACGACGGCGACTCGCAGGCCGAGACCGACGGCGCCAAACCGATCGACGGCGCGCAGTTCTTCGCCCGCCTGGGCCAGCGCATCATCCACCTGCTGACCACCCAGACCACCTCCGGCCAGCTCTACGAGGTGGATATGCGCCTGCGGCCCTCGGGGGCGGCGGGCCTGTTGGTCAGCTCGCTCGGCGCCTTCCAGCGCTACCAGGAGAGCGAGGCCTGGACCTGGGAGCACCAGGCCCTGGTGCGCGCCCGTGTGCTGGCTGGCTGCGGCCGGGTGGCCGCAGGCTTCGAGCGGGTGCGTGGATTGATCCTCGAACGCGAGCGCGACCTGGCCAAGCTGCAGGCGGAAGTCAGCGAGATGCGCGCCAAGATGCGCGACAACCTGGGCACCCCGGCGACCGCCGCCGGCACCGCGGAAAACGCCTTCGACGCCGCGGCCTCCTTCGATCTGAAGCAGGACGCCGGTGGTATCGTCGATATCGAATTTATGGTGCAATACGCGGCCCTGGCGTGGTCAGGGCGGCATCCCGAGCTGCATCGCTACACCGACAACATCCGCATTCTCGACGGCCTGCGCGATGCCGGGCTGCTGCCCGCCGCGGACGTCGAGCTGCTGCAGGAGGCCTACAAGGCCTATCGCTCCGCCGCCCACCGGCAGGCGTTGCAGAAGCAGCCGGGCAAGGTCGGCGGCGACCAGTTCGCCGCCGAACGCCGCAGCGTCATGCGCCTGTGGCGCGCGCTGGGCCTGAGCTGAACCCCGGATTTGAACGAAACGAACACTGAGGAGTGGCAACGATGTCGATGTCCGACCGTGATGGCGTGATCTGGTACGACGGCGAGCTGGTGCCGTGGCGCGACGCCACTACCCACGTACTGACCCACACCCTGCACTACGGCATGGGCGTGTTCGAGGGCGTGCGCGCCTACAACACCCCGGACGGCACCGCCATCTTCCGCCTGCAGGCGCACACCGACCGCCTGTTCGATTCGGCGCACATCTTCAACATGCAGATCCCCTTCTCCAAGGAAGAGATTAACGAGGCGCAGCGCGCCGCGGTGCGCGAGAACGGCCTGGAAAGCGCCTACCTGCGTCCGATGGTGTTCTTCGGCAGCGAAGGCATGGGACTGCGTGCCTCGGGCCTGAAGGTGCATGTGATAGTCGCGGCCTGGAACTGGGGCGCCTACATGGGCGAGGAAGCGCTGCAGACCGGCATCAAGGTGCGCACCAGCTCCTACACCCGCCACCACGTCAACATCTCCATGACCCGCGCCAAGGCCAACGGCAACTACATCAACTCGATGCTGGCCCTGCAGGAAGCCATTTCCGGCGGCGCCGACGAGGCCATGCTGCTGGACCCGGAAGGCTACGTGGCCGAGGGCTCCGGCGAGAACATCTTCCTGGTCAAGGACGGCGTGGTGTACACCCCGGAAGTGACCTCCTGCCTGAACGGCATCACGCGCAGCACCATCCTCACCCTGGCTGCCGAGCACGGCATCAAGGTGGTGGAGAAGCGCATCACCCGCGACGAGGTGTACATCGCCGACGAGGCCTTCTTCACCGGCACCGCCGCCGAAGTCACGCCGATCCGCGAAGTGGATGGCCGCCAGATCGGCGCCGGCCGCCGCGGCCCGGTCACCGAGAAGCTGCAGAAGGCCTACTTCGACCTGGTCACCGGCAAGACCAGCGCCCACGCCGAGTGGCGCACGCTGGTCAAGTGAGCGGACGCTGAAGCCTGATAGGGGAGGCCACGTGCCTCCCCGCGCATTTCTGGAACGAGCATGAAGATTCTGATCGTGGGGCCCAGTTGGGTCGGTGACATGGTGATGGCGCAGACCCTGTTCGTCTGCCTCAAGCAGCGCCACCCCGGCTGCGAGATCGACGTGCTGGCGCCCGAATGGAGCCGGCCGATCCTCGAACGCATGCCCGAAGTGCGCGCGGCGCTGAGCTTCCCGCTCGGCCATGGCGTGCTCGACCTCGCCACCCGCCGGCGCATCGGCCAGTCGCTGGCCGGCCAGTACGATCAGGCTATCCTGCTGCCCAACTCGCTGAAATCCGCGCTGGTGCCGTTCTTTGCCAAGGTGCCCAAGCGCACCGGCTGGAAGGGCGAGATGCGCTATGGCCTGCTCAACGACATCCGCAAGCTCGACAAGGAGCGCCTGCCGCTGATGATCGAGCGCTTTATGGCGCTGGCCTATGGGCCGAATGCCGAGATTCCCAAGCCCTACCCGCAGCCGCGCTTGCAGATCGACGAGGCCAGCCGCGCCGCCGCCCTGGCCAAGTTCGGCCTGAGCCTGGACCGCCCGGTGCTGGCCCTGTGCCCCGGTGCCGAGTTCGGCGAGGCCAAGCGCTGGCCGGCGGAGCACTACGCCAAGGTCGCCGAAATCAAGATCCGCGCCGGCTGGCAGGTATGGATGTTCGGCTCGAAGAACGACCACCCCGGCTGCGAGGCGATCCGCGAGCGCCTGATTCCGGGGCTGCGTGAGGAAAGCGTCAACCTGGCCGGCGAGACCAGCCTGGCCGAGGCCATTGACCTGCTCTCCGCCGCCGGCGCCGTGGTGTCCAACGACTCCGGCCTGATGCATGTGGCCGCCGCGCTGAATCGTCCGCTGGTGGCGGTCTACGGCTCCACTTCGCCGCAGTTCACCCCGCCGCTGGCGGACCGGGTGGAGATCGTGCGCCTGGGCCTGGACTGCAGCCCCTGCTTCGAGCGTACCTGCCGCTTCGGCCACTACAACTGCCTGCGCGAGCTCAAGCCGCGCCCGGTGATCGAGGCGCTGCAGCGCCTGGTCGCCGACCCGGTCGAGGTGCAATAGCTTGCGGGTTCTGCTGATCAAGACTTCTTCGCTGGGCGACGTGATCCACACCCTGCCGGCGCTCACCGACGCGGCGCGAGCCATCCCCGGCATCCAGTTCGACTGGGTGGTGGAGGAGGGCTTCGCCGAGATTCCCGCCTGGCACCCGGCCGTGGCCCAGGTGATCCCGGTGGCCATCCGCCGCTGGCGCAAACACCTGCTGCAGACCTGGAAAAGCGGCGAGTGGAAACGCTTCAAGCAGCGCCTGGGCGAGGTCGACTACGACCTGGTGATCGATGCCCAGGGCCTGTTCAAGAGTGCCGTGCTGACCCGTTACAGCAAGGCGCCGGTGGCCGGCCTGGACCGCGACTCGGCGCGCGAGCCGCTGGCCTGCCGCTTCTATGATCGCCTCTATGCAGTGCCCAAGGAGCAGCACGCCCTGGAGCGCACCCGCCAGTTGTTCGCCCAGGCCCTGGGCTACGAGCTGCCGCAGCAGATCGGCGACTACGGTCTGGATCGCGCGGCCATGGCCGATGCGTCCGCCCAGCCCTACCTGCTGTTCCTGCATGGCACCACCTGGGCCAGCAAGCACTGGCCGGAGGCCGACTGGCGCGCCCTGGCCGAACGCATGGCGGCGCAGGGCTGGGCCATCCGCCTGCCCTGGGGCAACGAGAGCGAGCGTGAGCGCGCCCAGCGCATCGTCGCCGGCATCGACAACGCTGCCGTGCTGCCCAAGCTGAATCTGGCTGGCGTGGCCAAGGTGATCGCCGGCGCCACCGCTTGCGTCGCCGTGGACACCGGCCTCGGCCACATGGCGGCGGCGCTCGACGTGCCGACCATCTCCCTCTACGGCCCGACCCTGCCGGGCAAGGTCGGTGCCTATGGGCGCGGCCAGGTGCACCTGTGCGCGACCGGGCCGGGTGCCGGCCAGGGTGACCGCCACAAGCCCTGCTTCGACGGCCTAGATGCCCAGCGCGTCGGCGATGCGCTGAACGCCATGCTGCTGGCGCAGCAGGAGGCGGTGTGATGCAGCTGGCCTTCGTGCTCTACAAATACTTCCCGTTCGGCGGCCTGCAGCGCGATTTCATGCGCATCGCCCTGGAGTGCCAGGCGCGCGGTCATGCCATCCGCGTCTACACGCCGATCTGGGAGGGCGAAGTGCCCGCCGGTTTCGATGTGCGGGTGGCGCCGATCAAGGCGTTCTTCAACCATCATCGCAACGAGAAGTTCAGCGCCTGGCTGGCCGCCGACCTGGCGCGCGACCCGGTGGATCGGGTGGTGGGCTTCAACAAGATGCCGGGCCTCGACGTCTACTACGCCGCCGACGGCTGCTACGAGGACAAGGCGCAGACCCTGCGCGCGCCGATCTACAAGCGCTGGGGCCGCTACAAGCATTTCGCCGACTACGAGCGGGCGGTGTTCGCCCCCGAGTCGAAGACCGAAATCCTGATGATTTCCGAAGTACAGCAGCCGCTGTTCATCAAGCATTACGCCACGCCTGAGGCGCGCTTCCACCTGCTGCCGCCGGGCATCGCCGCCGATCGCCGCGCGCCGGCCAATGCCGGCGAGATCCGCGCCGAGTTCCGCCGCGAGTTCCAGCTGACCGACGACGACCTGCTGCTGGTGCAGATCGGCTCCGGCTTCAAGACCAAGGGCCTGGACCGCAGCCTCAAGGCCCTGGCCGCGCTGCCGCGCGAGCTGAAGAAACGCACCCGCCTGATCGCCATCGGCCAGGACGACCCCAAGCCCTTCCTGGTGCAGGTCAAGGCGCTGGGGCTGTCCGATCAGGTGCAGATTCTCAAGGGGCGCAGCGATATTCCGCGCTTCCTGCTTGGCGCCGATCTGCTGGTTCATCCGGCCTACAACGAGAACACCGGTACCGTGCTGCTGGAGGCGCTGGTCTCCGGCTTGCCGGTGCTGGTCAGCGCAGTCTGCGGCTATGCCCACTACATCGCCGAAGCCGAGGCCGGGCGCGTGGTGCCGACGCCGTTCGAGCAGGAGGTGTTCAACCGCATGCTCGCCGAGATGCTTGGCGACGACGCGGCGCGCGCCAAGTGGGGCGCCAATGGTCTGGCCTTCGCCGACTCGGCCGACCTCTATTCCATGCCGCAGCGCGCGGCTGACGTGATCCTGGCGGAGCGCGCATGAAACTGATGCTTGCCGAGCCGTTCAAGGGCCTGTGGGCCGGACAGGATGCCTTCGTCGCCGTGGAGGCCCTGCAGGGCCAGGTCTACCGCGAGCTGGAGGGGCGCCGCACGCTGCGCACCGAGGTCGACGGGCGTGGCTACTTCGTCAAGATCCACCGCGGCATCGGCTGGGGCGAGATCGTCAAGAACCTGCTCAGTGCCAAGCTGCCGGTGCTCGGTGCCGGCCAGGAATGGCGGGCGATCCAGCGCCTGACCGAGGCCGGCGTGCCGACCATGACCGCCGTGGCCTATGGCGAGCGCGGCAGCAATCCGGCGGCGCAGCACTCCTTTATCGTCACCGAGGAACTGGCGCCGACCACCGACCTGGAGCAGCTGACCCTGAACTGGGCCCAGCAGCCGCCTGAGCCGCGCCTCAAGCGCGCGCTGATCGCCGAAGTGGCGACGATGGTCGGCGCCATGCACCGGGCCGGGGTCAATCACCGCGACTGCTATATCTGCCACTTCCTGCTGCACACCGACAAACCGGTAACGGCGGACGATTTCCGCCTCTCGGTGATCGACCTACACCGCGCCCAGGTACGCAGCGCCGTCCCCCTGCGCTGGCGCAACAAGGACCTGGCCGCGCTGTATTTCTCCGCCCTGGACATCGGCCTGACGCGCCGCGACAAGCTGCGCTTCCTGCGCACCTACTTCCAACGCCCGCTGCGCGACATCCTGCGCGACGAGGCGCGGCTGCTGGCCTGGCTGGAACGCAAGGCGGACAAGCTGTACGCGCGCAAGCAGCGCTACGGGGATGCGCTCTGATGGCCGGCTGGTACCTGGACCCGGCCTACGCCGGGTTGCGTGCGGAGTTTGGTGACCTGGGCAGCGTGTTCGCCCTGGAAGGCAAACGCCTGACCCGCGACCCGCTGTCCGAAGTGATCCTCATCGAGCGCGACGGCGTGCGCTACTACGTCAAGCGCTACTGGGGCGCCGGCAAGGGCCTGCGCCGCTACATCGGCCGGCCACGGGTCAAGGCCGAGTGGCAGAACCTGAAGAATTTCGCCAAGTGGGGCATTCCCACTGCGCCCATCGTCGGCTACGGCCTGGAGCGCAAGGGCGGCGCCTTCGTGCGTGGCGCCCTGATCACCCGCGAGCTGGAGCACACCCGCGACCTGGCGCTGATGGCCAAGCAAGGTGACGAGCGCCTGCGCGACGCCGGCTGGGTGGATGGCATCAGCCGCCAGCTGGCTCGGGCGACCCGCGCCCTGCACGACCATCATTTCGCCCACAACGACCTGAAGTGGCGCAACCTGCTGGTCAATGAGCAGGCCCAGCTGTTCCTCATCGACTGCCCGACCGGCAGCTTCTGGTGGGGGCCGTTCCTGCGCTACCGGGTGATCAAGGACCTCGCCTGCCTGGACAAGGTCGCCAGCAAGGTGCTGACGCGCAGCCAGCGTCTGCGCTTCTTCCTGCAGTACCGTGGGCGCGAGCGCCTCTCCAGCGGCGACAAGCGCCGCGTGCGGCAGATAGTGAAATTCTTCGAGGGCAGGGAATGAGCGATTTCATCGCCGCCGAGGATCGCGCCATCCTCGAACGCCACGGACTGGCCGATTACGACGCGCTGTGGGCGCTGCAACTGGAAGCGGTGGACGAACCCAACACCGAGCGCGGTGGCTGGAGCAGCGTCTATCGCCTCGACCTGGGCGAGGCGGCCTATTACCTCAAGCGCCAGAGCAACCACCTGACCCACAGTCTGCTGCGCCCGCTGGGCGAGCCGACTTTCGCCCGCGAATTCCGCAATATTCGCCGCTATGTCGCGCTGGGCATTCCGGCGCTGCAGGCGGCCTTCTTCGCCGAGCGGCGACTGCCCGGTGAGCGCCGCGCCATCCTGCTGACCCGCGCGCTGGACGGCTGGCAGGACCTGGATCACTGGCTGCAGGGCTGGGCGCAGCTGGACGGCGCCCGCCGCGCGGCCATCCCGCACGCCTGTGGCACGCTGGCGCGGCGGCTGCATGCGGCGGGCCAAGTGCACGGCTGCTTCTACCCCAAGCACATCTTCCTGAAAGAGCAGGGCGAGGGCTTCGCGGCGCAGCTGATCGACCTGGAGAAGACCCGTCCGCTGCTGCTCGGCGAGCGCGACCGGATCAGGGACCTGGAGCCGCTGCTGCGCCGCGCCAGCGTCTGGAGCGAGGCCGAGGTGCGCCAGTTGCTGGCCGCCTACCTGGGCGAGGCGGGCGATATCGAGCGCTGGAGCCAGCGCCTGGGCGCGCGCCGCCGGCACAAGGAGTCGCGCTGATGCTGCTGGCTGATCTGCAGCTTGCCGGGCGCGCGCCGGAACTACCTCTGCAGCTGGCACTGAACGGCGAGCCGCTGGTGCTGGAGCGCCTGCTGCGGGTGCTGCCGGGGCAGCGCTATGTTGGCCTGGCCCGCTGGCGCGGCCGCGCGGTGCTGGCCAAGCTGCTGGTTGGCGGCAAGGCCGAGCGGCATTTCCAGCGCGAGCTGAGCGGTGCGCGCCTGCTGGCCGAGCAGGGGCTGTGCACGCCCGAGCTGCTGGCCGAGGGCTTCGTGGTCGGGCAGGGCGGCTGGCTGCTGTTCGACTATCTGGATGGCGCCGAGAGCCTGTGGGATGCCTGGCGTGCGGTCGAGCGCGAGGTGCTGCTGTCCGACGCGCAGCAGGCGGTGCTGGGCGAGGCGCTGAATGCCATCGGCCAGCTGCATGCCAGGGGGCTGTGGCAGGCCGACCTGCACCTGGACAACCTGCTGCGGCATGCCGGCCGCCTGTTCCTGATCGATGGCGGCGGTGTGCAGGTCGAGACGGCCGGCCAGCCGCTGTCGCGCCAGCGCGTGCTGGAGAACCTCGGGGTGTTCTTCGCCCAGTTGCCGGCCGAACTCGAGCCGTTCACCGAGGAACTGCTGGTGCACTACCTGCTGGCCAATGGCGAACATGCCCTGCCGCTGGAGGCGCTGCTCAAGGAAGTGGCGAAGGTGCGGCGCTGGCGCCTGCGCGACTACCTGAAGAAGGTCGGCCGGGATTGCAGCCTGTTCGCGGCCAGCATCGGTGCCTTTGGCCTGCGCGTGGTGCGTCGCGAGCAGGACGCCGAGTTGGCGCCGCTGCTAGGCCAGATCGACGCGCGCATCGAGGCCGGGCATATCTACAAGACCGGCGGCGCGGCCACCGTTGCCCGTGTCGAGCTGAATGGCCGGCCGCTGGTGGTCAAGCGCTACAACATCAAAAGCTGGCTGCACTGGCTCAAGCGTTTCTGGCGCCCCAGCCGGGCCTGGCACAGCTGGGTCGAGGGTAATCGCCTGGAGCTGCTGGGTATCGCCACGCCCCGCCCGCTAGCGGTGCTCGAGCGGCGCTGGTGCTGGCTGCGCGGCCGTGCCTACCTGGTGACCGACTACTGTGGTGGCGAGGACCTGATCGCACGCTTCACGCCGCATGTCGATGGCTGCCCGCCGGAAGCCGAGCTGGTGGCGCTGGACCGGCTGTTCGCCGCGCTGATCCGCGAGCGCATCAGCCACGGTGACTTCAAGGGGCACAACCTGTTCTGGGACCAGGGCCGCTGGAGCCTGATCGACCTCGACGCCATGCACCAGCACGCCGGGCCGAGCGGCTTCGCCCGTGCCTACGCCCGCGACCGCGCGCGCTTCCTGCGCAACTGGCCGGCGGACTCCGCCCTGCACCGCCTGCTGGACGCGCGCCTGCCGCGTCTTTGACGCGACCGCGCGGTCGGCACCCGGCGATACCCGTGGCGGGTGTCTGTCGCTATAATCCCCGGCTTTGTTCGGGTGAACGACAGTTTCGCCCATCCACCTGTCCCGGCGGCATCGTCCGCCCGTAGCTGCAAAGAGGCTTTCCCGTGGCATTGACCATTCTCGGCCTGTCCGGCGCGCTCAGCCATGACCCGTCCGCCGCCCTGTACATCGACGGCAAGCTGATCGCGGCGGTCGAGGAAGAGCGCTTCGTGCGCGACAAGCATGCGAAGAACCGCATGCCCTACGAGTCCGCCAAGTTCTGCCTGGAACAGGCCGGGATCAAGCCCTCCGACGTCGATGTGGTGGCCATTCCCTTCGCCCCCATCAGCCTGTTCGGCAAGGCCCGCTGGCACTACGCCAAGCGTTACTGGTACGCACCGGACCGCTCGCTCGACGCGATCCTGATGGGCAACCGCCGCTACAAGCGCTACCACAAGAAGATCCAGTGGTGCCTGGAGCAGCTCGGCTTCGACCTGAAGAAGGTCAAGATCGAGCCGGTCGAGCACCACCTGGCCCACGCCGCCAGCGCCTACCACTGCTCGGGCTTCAAGGAAAAGACCGCGATCCTCGGCATCGACGGCAAGGGCGAGTACGCCACCACCTTCTTCGGTTGGGGCGAGAACGGCAAGATCCACAAGATCAAGGAGTTCTACGATCCGGATTCGCTCGGCGGCCTGTACGGCGCGATCACCGAGTTCCTCGGCTTCGAGATGCTCGACGGCGAGTTCAAGGTCATGGGCATGGCGCCCTACGGTGATGCGGCCAAGTACGATTTCTCGCGCCTGGCCAAGTTCGAGAACGGCGAGCTGATCATCAACACCGACTACGCCAACGTCATCGGTTTCCGTCGCTACAAGGAAAACGGCAAGGGCTACTACTTCTCGCCCAAGCTGATCGAGTGGCTGGGGCCCAAGCGCCAGGGCGACATCGCCGACGACCCCTACATCCACTACGCCGCCAGCATGCAGGCGCTGTTCGAGAAGCTGGCGCTGGAGATGATGGAGTACTACCTCGGCGACATCCTCAAGGAAACCGGCAAGATCGCCTTCGCCGGCGGCTGCGCGCTGAACGTCAAGCTGAACCAGAAGATCATCGCCCGCGACGACGTGAAGGAGCTGTTTGTGCAGCCCGCTTCCGGCGATGCCGGTACCTCGGTCGGCGCTGCGGCTTACGTCTCGCACCAGCGCGGCGTGCCGGTGGAGAAGATGGAGCACGTCTACCTCGGCCCGTCCTACTCCAACGAAGACGTGATCGCCGCCTGTGCCCGCCACCCGAGCAAGCCGGTGTTCAAGCGCATCGACAATACCCCCGAGCGCATCGCCAGGATCATGGTCGACGGCAACCCGGTGGCCTGGTTCCAGGGCCGCATGGAGTTCGGTCCGCGCGCCCTCGGCGGCCGTTCGATCATCGGCTGCCCGAGCGTACCGGGCGTGGCCGACCGCATCAACGAGCAGATCAAGTTCCGCGAGCGCTGGAGACCCTTCTGCCCGTCGATGCTCGACACCGTGGCACCGAAGATGCTCAAGGTCGACCACCCGAGCCCGTTCATGACCTTCACCTTCGAGGTCAACGAGGAGTGGAAGGAGCGCGTCGGCGAAGTGGTGCACGAGGACGGCACCTCGCGCGCCCAGGTGCTGGAGCGCCGCTTCAATCCGCGCTGGTATGACCTGATGCTGGAGCTGGAGAAACTCACCGGCAACGGCGTCTCGCTGAACACCTCGCTCAACCGCCGCGGCGAGCCGATGATCTGCTCGCCGACCGACGCGCTGAATATGTTCTACGGCTCCGACCTGCAGTACCTGATCATGGAAGACATCCTCGTGGTCAAGGACGGCAAGGACTGGTATGACAACATCTGAGGTCATGGGGGCCGGGCAGCAGTGGATACTGCAGTTCTGCCATGGCTATGACGGCCCCTTCCTCGATTGCGCGCGGCAGTACGCCGCGCTGTTTGCCGGTACGCGTTACAAGGTCTGCACCGTCTACCTGACCGGTGCGCCGAGCGCCGAGGTCGAGGCCGGTTCGGCCTCCGACGAGGTGATCTTCCTCGACTATTCCAGTCGCCAGGTGCGGGGCCTGAAGCTCAAGGCCATCGCCGACTTTCGGCGCATCGCCGCGTCGCGCGACTTCGCCGTCTGCATCGCCCACCGCTTCAAGCCTATCTACGTCGCTTTGCTCGGCAGCCAGCTGCCGGTGATCGGCGTGCACCATGCCTTTGGTGACTACAAGCGCCGTACCCGCCAGCTGTTCGCCAATCTTTTCCGCAAGCGCCTGGCGCTGCTCGGGGTATCCGACGCGGTGCGCGACGATATGCGCGGCTGCCTGCCGGGCTGGCCGGGCGAGCGCATCGAGACGCTGTACAACCGTATCGACATCGCTGCCGTGCAGGCCGAGCAGGTCTCCCGCGAGGCGGCCCGCGCGCATCTGGGCCTGCCGCAGGGCGCCTGGGTGGTGGGCAATGTCGGTCGCCTGCACCCGGACAAGGACCAGGCCACCCTGATCCGCGGCTTCGCCCAGGCCCTACCGCAGCTGCCCGCCGGCAGCCTGCTGGCGATCATGGGCAGCGGCAAGCTGGAGGCTTCGCTCAAGCACCTCGCCGCCGAGCTGGGCGTGACTGAAAGCGTGCGTTTTCTCGGCCAGGTGGCCGGCGGTCGACGCTACTTCAAGGCCTTCGACCTGTTCGCCCTGAGCTCCGACCACGAGCCTTTCGGCATGGTGTTGCTGGAGGCCATGGCCGCCGGCGTGCCGGTGATCGGCACCGACTGCGGCGGTGGTCGCGAGGTGGTGCAGGGCGCCGGCGAGCTGTTTCCGCTCGGCGATGCCGCCGCCCTGGCCGGCGCGCTGCACCGCCAGGCACAGAACCGCGATCTGCCGGCGCTGCGCGAACGCCTGCAGGCGCACCTGCAGCAGCGTTTCTCCGACGCGGTGGTGCGCGAGCGTTTCTGGTCGCTGCCACTGCGCGCGATGCTGAGCTGAGGTCGACTCGATGCAGGATGCCGTCGCCAACCCCTGGGCCGCCAAGGCCCGCGCCCTGGACCGCTACCGCTGGCTGCTGCTGCGCGAGCGCCACGGCCTGCTCGGCAGCGCCCTGCGCTTTGCCCGCGAGGCGCTGGGCGACTGGTGGTTCGGCGTGCGCGCCAAGTCCCGCCTGGCCGAGTCGGTCACTGCCGAGCCCTGCGATTTCCTGCTGCTGCAGTCGGCGCCGAAAGTCATCGCCTTCCAGCGCAAGAAACTGCTGATCGAGGGCCTGCGCGACTGCGGCGACAACCTGGTGGAGACCGCGCTGCAGGCGCCCAAGGCCATCCTGCGTGAGCGCCTGCTCCAGCGTCCGCCCCATTCAGTACCGACCCGCTACTTCGGCATTGCCGCCTACGCCGAGTGGCTGGTCGAGCACCATCAGCCACGGGTCCTGCTCAACGACCGCAATGGCAGCCTGTATGCGCCGTTCCTGCGCCTGGCGCTTAATGCCCGCGGCAGCCGGCTGGTGCACCTGGCCCACGCCACCACGGTGGAAGGCTCGCGCCGCCTGGGCATGAACGACTACGACTACTACTTCCTGTTCGGCCAGAGCTCGCTGGAAGCCCTGCAGGCGCGTGAGCTGCGCTTCGGCTGTTCGACCGCGGTGCTGGTCGGCTCGCACATGATCGACGACAGCTACCTGATGCCGGCGCCGGACCTGGCAACGCGCACCTTGCTGATCCTCGGGGTCGGGCCGGACAAGGAGAAAGAGCCTGCCTATCAGCAGACCTACCGCCTGCTGGCCGACTGGGCGTGCCGGCATCCCGAGTACCGGGTTCTGGTCAAGCGTCATCCGCGCAGCCAGGCCCCGTTCTGGCAGGAAGCCGCGAGCCGTGCCGGCAATATCGAGCTGCTGGCCGCCGATTGCAGCCTGGCGGCGGCGTTGGCGCGTGCCTCGGTGGTGGTGAACATCCTGTCCAACGCGGTGATCGAGGCGGCCCTGGCCGGGCGGCCGGTGCTCTGCGTCGACCTCGGCGGGCAGCCGGACATCTTCCAGCAGCAGCGTTTCTTCGGCGCGGTCATCCGTAGCGAGGACGAGCTCGAGCGACGCCTGCAGGACGTCGAGGCCGATTTCGCGCAGGCGCTCGGGCAGTCACGGGCCTTCGCCGAGTTCCATCTGGCGCAGGGGGCGGCCGGGCTGGCCAGCACCCTGGAGGCGCTGCAGGCGCTGCGTCACCAACAGCCATTGCCGGGCAGCATCCGGCAATGCACCCTTGATGCCCACCCAGCGGATCTTAGGAGTGGACCTTGGCCCGAGCAGCAGTGACCTGGCCTTTCTTCGAGCATGTGCGGGTCATCAACCTGGATTCGCGTGCCGACCGTTGGGCCGCCATGCAGGCGCAGTTCGAGCGTCTCGGCGTTACTGGCGATATCCAGCGTTTCGCCGCCGTGCGGCCGCCGGCGGACATAGTCGAGCAGCCGCAGCTGGCCGGGTTGCGCGAGTTCCTGCTGCGGGTCGACGGCGACAGCGAACGCCTGGCGGCCAAGCTGCGTTCGACCTGGGGTTGCACCCAGAGCCACCTGGGCATCATCCGCCTGGCGCAGGCCAGTGGCTGGCCGCATGTGCTGATCCTCGAGGATGACTGCGAGTTCGAGCCCTACACCTTGCCGGTGCTGCGGCGCGTGGCCCGGCAACTGCAGGGGCAGGACTGGGACATGCTCTACCTGGGCGGCACCTACAAGAAGGGCGGGCGCCTGCAGCGCTTCTCGGCGAATCTCAAGGATGCCGGGCGTATCCGTCTCGGTCATGCCTATCTGGTGCATGAGCGGTTGTACCAGCGCATCCTCGACGAGGCCGAGGAGTCCGGCCTGCCGATCGACTGGTACTACTCCGAGCGTTTGCATCCGCAAGTGCGCAGCTTCCTGCTCGATCCTGTCCTGGCGTACCAGCGCCTGCTGGACATGAGCGATATCGAGGCGGTAGTGCGCAAGCCCGAGTTCAAGACCCGCAAGGCGCTGCGGCGCCTGTGGAATCGTATCCGCTACGCGGCATTCTGAAGGGCGTATGGAGTGATGCAGTCAGGCGTGCGCAAGAACTGGGGGCTGGACAGGTGGCTGGCACTCGGCCTGCTATGGTGGTTGGCCGGCATGTTGCTACTGCCGACCAGCAAGCTGTACCAGCAGGGCGTGATCCTGCTGCTGTGGCTGCCGGGTCTGTTGGCCCTGTTAGTCACCCCGCGGGTCGCGCGTGCCTGGTGGCAGCCGATGAGCGCCGTATTGCTGCTGCTCGCATCCTGGTCGGCGCTTTCCGTGACCTGGGCGGGCGTGCCCGTGGCGCCCAAGGAACTGAAAATATTCCTCTATGTGTTGCTGGCCGCCAATGCGCTGATGGCTCTGGCATGCCTCGCTCCTGGGCTGTTCTGGCGTACTCTGGCCTATGCCGCGCTGTTGGTGGGGCTTCTGGCCTGGGTTAGCCTGCTGATGTTCTATGGGGTGCAGGGGCGTCACTTTTCCGAGCGTGCTGTCGGTACTGCCCTGGTCAACCACCCTATTCTCGGTGCCCAGCTGTTCTGTGCCATGGGCATTCTGCTGCTGTACCTGCGGCGCCATCTGCCGCAGATGCTGCAGGGGGGGCTCTGGTGGGGCGGGGTGCTAGGGTATGTCGCCTTCCTGCTCCTGAGTCAGTCGAAAGGGCCCTGGCTCGCCGCACTGCTGGTACTGCTGGTGTCGCCACTCTGGTCTGGCCAGCGTTGGCAATGGCTGTTGAGCCTGGCCTGCGTCGTGGTTGTCGCGCTGCTGCTCTGGAGCTTTCCCGAGCTGGTGCTGCAGCGAGGCTTCTCCTACCGGCCTGAGCTGATGGCGCAGGCGTTGCTCAAGATCGAGGCCAGTCCCTGGCTGGGGCTGGGCTTCGGTACACCCTACAGTCTGCCGGTCGAAGCGCTCCAGCAGTCCTATGAGCATGCGCACAATCTCTATCTGCATATCGCGGTAACACTGGGCCTGGTGGGGCTGGCGGGTTGGTTGGCCCTGCTGGCGCTGGCCCTGGTGACGGCCTGGCAGGCGCGCGATTCGGCGCAGGGGCGCATGCTCTGCGCCTTGCTGTGCTTTGCCATGCTGGCCCTGTTCACCGATGGTGTTGGTCCCTGGGTCAAACCCCGGGAGGAGTGGTTCTGTCTGTGGCTGCCACTGTTCCTGTGTATGGCCTGGATAGCCCAGCAGCGGCAAGACACAGGCCGGCAGGAGGGCTAGGCATGGTGGCAAGCATGTCGATCGAGCGTCGTCTGCGCGAACTCTGGGATTCCGGGCGCCCCTTCGAGGCCTGCCGTGGGCGCTACTCGGGCACCCTGATCGCGTTGGCCTCGGGGCCCTCGGCGGCGGACTTTCCCATCGAGCGCTACCGGCATGTACCGATGATGGCGATGAACGGCTCCATCGTGCGTTTCGCCGAGGCGGGCATCCGGCCGCTGTTCTACCTCTGTGACGACCGTGGTTTCGTGCGCCTGCGTCTGCCGCTGGTGCGGCAGGGCATCGAGCTGGCGCAGTATGCGGCGCTGGGGGCGGGGGCGTTGGAGGTACTGCTGGAGGCGGCGCCCGAGACCATCGAGGGGCGCTCGGTGTACCTGATGCAGCGCAGCAACCGCCCGCTGGACGGCGAGGAGCTGTCGGATCGCGGTTATGCCTGGAGCGTGCGCAAGGATCCCGACCAGGAGTGCCGTTTCTCCCTGTGGCGGCAGAAGCCCAACCGCATCGGTTTCAGTCGCAACCTGGCCAAGGGGTACTTCGGTGGGCGCACCATTCCCTATGCGGCCCTGCAGCTCGGTTATCACCTGGGCTTTCGCAACGTAGTGCTGGTCGGCGTGGACATGGGGACAGGTACCCAGCCTGGCCGCTTCTACGAACAGGGCGATGCGGCGCTGCCCAGCCGGCTCGACGAGGACTACGACGACTACATCCTGCCCAGTTTCGAGCTGGTGGCGCAGCGCGTAGTCGGTCCGCACTTCCGCGTATTCGGTCTGTCGCAGACCAGTCGCCTGCCGGCCAGCCTGGTGCCGCGCCTGAGCCTGGATCAGCTGGACGAGCTGCTCGCCTCGTCGTAGCAGCGCATCAGCTCTGCCCAGGGGAAGCCTTCGATCTTGCGCCGCTGCAGGTAGCCCTGCAGATGGGCGAAGTTGCGTCGTACCAGCATGCGCCCCAGTGGACGGCGCTTGAAGCGCAGGTCGAGGAAGTCGATCAGGCCGAAGTCGCCGTCCGGGGTGCGCAGGATGTTGCCCAGGTGCAGCGAGCGGAAGTAGATACCCAGGCGATGCAGCTTGAGGATATAGGCGGCCAGTGCCGGCAGCAGGCCGTCGAACTCGCTGCGCGCGTCGCGGAACAGCTTGTCCAGTGGTAGGCCGGCCAGTGGCTCGTACAGGCAGGCGCTGACCGCCTTGTCCCGGTCGATCCAGGCGCACTCGCGGATGCTCGGCGTTGCGATGCCCAGCCTCTGCAGGCGTTCGGCGCGTTCGGCGAAGCGGCGGGCATCGGGGCGCAGGCGGGCTAGCAGCGGGTTGCGCCGGCTGCGGAAGATCTTCAACAGCTCGCCGTTCGGCAGGCGAATCACCTTGGGGCCATGGCTGTCTTTTTCCAGCACATCGCCCTGGCGCAGCCAGTCTTGTAATTCGTTCGCTGTTACAATCCGCATCTTGTCTCTCTAGCCAGTCGTACGGGGCTTGCCGAATGGCCAATTCTACCCAGCAATCCAGCCTGAAGGTTTATCTGCGGTTGCTGAAATACGTGGTGCCGTACTGGGGGCTGTTTGCCATCAGTATCCTCGGCTTCCTGATCTTCGCCTCGACCCAGCCGATGCTCGGCTACATGCTCAAGTATTTCGTCGACGGTCTGAACAATCCCAACGCCGGACTGTTTTCCGAGGTGCCCTGGCTGCTCGAGCATGCGCCCTGGCTTGCCCAGTTGCCGCTGTTGCAGGCCGTACCGCTGCTGATCGTGCTGATCGCCCTGTGGCAGGGGGTTGGCTCCTTTCTGGGCAACTACTACCTGGCGCGGGTCTCCCTGGGGCTGGTGCAGGACCTGCGTACCGCGCTGTTCAACAATCTGCTGACCCTGCCCAATCGCTACTTCGACAACCACAACTCCGGGCACCTGATCTCGCGCATCACCTACAACGTGACCATGGTCACGGGGGCTGCTACCGATGCGATCAAGGTGGTGGTGCGCGAGGGTATGACGGTGGTCTTCCTGTTCGCCAGCCTGCTGTGGATGAACTGGAAGCTGACCCTGGTGATGTTGGCCATCCTGCCGATCATCGGGCTGATGGTCAGTAGCGCCAGCAAGAAGTTCCGCAAGCAGAGCAAGAAGATCCAGGTGGCCATGGGTGACGTCACCCATGTCGCCTCGGAAACCATCCAGGGCTACCGCGTGGTACGCAGCTTCGGCGGCGAGGACTACGAGCGCGAGCGCTTCTTCAGAGCTGCCGAGGACAACAAGAACAAGCAGCTGCGCATGGTCAAGACCAATGCGGTGTACACCCCCAGCCTGCAGCTGGTGATCTTCAGCGCCATGGCCGTGCTGATGTTCCTGGTGCTACTGCTACGCGGCGATGCCTCGACCGGCGACCTGGTGGCCTATATCACCCTGGCCGGCCTGCTGCCCAAGCCGATTCGCCAGCTGTCCGAGGTCAGTTCCACCATCCAGAAGGGCGTGGCCGGCGCCGAGAGCATCTTCGAGCAGCTCGACGAAACCCCCGAGGTTGACCATGGCACCCAGGAGCGCGAGCGCGTCCTCGGGCGCCTGGAAGTGCGTAACCTGAGCTTCCAGTATCCGGGCGCGGAGAAGGCCGTGCTCAGGGACATTTCCTTCGTTGCCGAGCCGGGTCAGATGATCGCTCTGGTCGGCCGCTCCGGCAGCGGCAAATCGACCCTGGCCAGCCTGATCCCGCGCTTCTACCACCACGAGCAGGGGCAGATCCTGCTCGACGGTCTGGACGTCGAGGACTACCGGCTGCGCAACCTGCGCCAGCACATCGCCCTGGTCACCCAGCACGTCACCCTGTTCAACGACACGGTGACCAACAACATCGCCTACGGCGACCTCGCCGGTGCGCCGCTGGACGACGTCAAGCGTGCCGCCGAGGCGGCCTTCGCCGCCGAGTTCATCGAGAAGATGGCGCAAGGCTACGACACCCTGGTCGGCGAGAACGGCGTGCTGCTCTCCGGTGGCCAGCGCCAGCGCCTGGCCATCGCCCGCGCGCTGCTGAAGAACGCGCCGCTGCTGATCCTCGACGAGGCCACCTCGGCGCTGGATACCGAGTCCGAGCGGCACATCCAGGCGGCCCTGGACGAGGTGATGAAGGGGCGTACCACCCTGGTCATCGCCCACCGCCTGAGCACCATCGAGAAGGCCGACCTGATTCTGGTGATGGACCAGGGTGAGATCGTCGAGCGCGGCACCCACGCCGAGCTGCTGGCGCAGAACGGCTACTACGCCCGCCTGCATGCCAGGCAGTTCGAGGAAGGCGACGAGCTGCCGCAAGCGCTGGAGCAGGACGCCTGATGCTCAGTCACCTGCGCTTCTGGCGCGAACGCGGCTGGACGCCCATCGAGGCGGCCGACTACGCCGATGCCTGGGCCAATTTCGGCGGCAGCGTCGCCACCCACCCGCAGGTGGTGGCGCGCCTGGCGGACCTGGCCGGCATCCCGGTGCGCTACCTGGGCTGGATCGCCGACGGCCAGCTGCAGGGCGCCATGCCCACCTGGGGCCGGCATATCGCCCTGGCCAAGGACGTGCTGAAGAAGCAGGGCAAGCGCGGCCTGTTCGACCTGGGCAATGCCGAGATCATCCTGCCACTGGCCCATGGCGTGCGCGTGCCGGTGCAGCACCGCATGCGCTACGTCTCGGCGCTCAATGCTGAGCAGATCAGCACCCTGCGCGAGCAGCCGGAAGGCCTGGCCCTGGCCCGCGAGCCCGAGGACTACAGCAAGAAGTTCCGCTATAACCAGCGCCGCGAGCAGCGCCTGCTGGAAGAGGCGGGCGGGGTGATCCGGCCGATGCTGGAGCTGACGGCCGAGGAGCAGGCGCGTATCTATGCCGAGCTGTTCCAGCGCCGCTGGGGCTTCGCGGCCACCGGCGCCGCCCACCTGGCCGAGGTGTTCGAGCGTCTGCGCGAGTTCATGACCGGCTCGCTGATCTACCTGAACGACGAGCCGGTGGCCATCCAGGTGCTGTACCGGGTCGAGGCGCCGCGCTGGGTCAGCCTGGAGTACATCAACGGCGGGGTCGACCCGCAGCAGCGCGAGTTCAGCCCCGGCAGCGTGCTCAGCTTCATCAATACGCAGAACGCCTGGGCCGAGGCACGCGCGCTCGGCAAGCCGCTACGCTATTCCTTCGGCCGCGCCGATCGCGAGTACAAGGATCGCTGGTGCCATCGGGTGCCCGTCTACCAGGTGTGAAGATGCAGGGTCGCAAGCAACAGCTGCTCAAACGTCATCGCCGCCACAAGCGCCTGGCCCTGCTGGCGGGCCTGCTGCTGTTGGCGCTGCTCGGCATCTTCGGCGCCTGGTGGTGGGTGCCGCTGCTCCTGCTGCTGGGCTGGATCGCCCACGAGGCCTGGTTCGCCGACCACCTGTTCTACTCGCCGCGCGACGACTATCGCTACGACTTCCCCGAGGGCACGCCCTGCCTGCCGGCGCGCCTGCAGGACGGGCACCTGCGGGTGGAGGGCGAGATCGGCGAGGCCGACACCCTGATCCTCGCCTGGCGCATCGAGGCCAGCTGGCTGGGGCGCCTGCTCGACCCGCAGCTGTGGATCGGCGCCGATCGGCAGGACTTCGAGCGTGGCGTGGCCGGCCTGCGCTACCTCAACCTGTCCGGCCAGGGCGAGGCGCTGCGCCGTGGCGAACTGCTGCTGCGTGGGCGCTTCTGTCGCCTGGTCGGGGAGGGGCGCCTCTATGCGATGCGCAATCCGGACTACGCCGCGCGCCGCCTGATGGTGATGGCGCCGCATGCCGACGACGCCGAGCTGGCGGCCTTCGGCCTCTACAGCCGCTGCCAGGAGGCCAGCATCGTCACCCTGACCCAGGGCGAGATCGAGGCCGAGCACTACCAGCGCCTGGGCCTGAGCCTGGCCGAGGCGGCCCGCCTCAAGGGCCGCCTGCGCGCCTGGGACAGCCTGGCCATCCCGCTCTGGGGCGGCGTGCCGCAGAACCGTTGCGTGCAGCTTGGCTACTACTGCCTGCAGCTGCCGGCGATGGCCGAGGCGCCGCAGCAGCCCTTCGCCTCGCGCGAATCCGGCGATTGCGACGTGCGCGGTGTGCGCCGGCACAACCCGCTGGCGCTGCCGGGCGATGCCGACGGCGTACCGAGCTGGAGCAACCTGGTCGCCGACCTGGCTGCTCTGCTCGAGCACTTCCGTCCCGAGGTGCTGGTCACCCCGCACCCCGAGCTGGACCCGCACAGCGACCATGTCGCCGCTACCCGCGCGCTGCTGGAGGCGATCCAGCTCAGCGCCTGGCAGCCGCAGACCCTGCTGCTCTACGCCAACCACCTGCACGACAACGACCGCTGGCCGATGGGCCCGGTTGGCCATGGCATCGCCCTGCCGCCAGCGCTCACCACGCTGCCGGCCGATCTGCTGTGGAGTCCCTGCTTGCCGGCCGAGGTGCAGCTGGACAAGGCCATGGCCCTGGCCATGCAGCATGACCTGCAGCTGCCGCTGCCGACCAAGAAGCGCCTGCGCCGCCTGATCCAGCGCCTGCTCGCCGGTCGCCGCTGGCCGGCCACCGGCGAGGACGAGTTCATGCGCAAGGCGGTGCGCCGCCACGAGCTGTTCTGGGTGCGGCCGCTGGGCGAGTGAGCCCCAGCCGCGCAGCCTCGCCATGCTATGATCCGCCCCGATTTTTCCGCCCCGGAGTCCCCATGAAGCTGTCCATGCCCCGTTACGATCAAGCGTCCGTCCTGGTGGTGGGCGATGTCATGCTCGACCGTTACTGGCATGGCGGCACCTCGCGCATCTCCCCCGAGGCACCGGTGCCGGTGGTCAAGGTCGAGCAGATCGAGGATCGCCCGGGCGGTGCCGCCAACGTCGCGCTGAACATCGCCGCCCTCGGCGCGCCGGCCCTGCTGGTCGGCGTCACCGGGCGCGACGAGGCGGCCCACAGCCTGGCCGACAGCCTGCACGCGGCCGGGGTCGAGGCGCACTTCCAGCGCATCGACGAGCAGCCGACCATCGTCAAGCTGCGCGTCATGAGCCGCCACCAGCAGCTGCTGCGCATGGACTTCGAGGAGCCCTTCAATACCGACGCCGCGGCCCTGGCCGAGGATGTCGCGCGCCTGCTGGACGGGGTCAAGGTGCTGGTGCTGTCCGACTATGGCAAGGGGGCGCTGCAGAACCACCAGGCACTGATCCAGCTGGCCCGCGCCCGCGGTATCGCGGTGCTGGCCGACCCCAAGGGCAAGGACTTCTCCATCTACCGCGGCGCCAGCCTGATCACCCCCAATCTCAGCGAGTTCGAGGCCATAGTCGGACACTGCCGGGACGAGGCCGAGCTGGTGGCCAAGGGCAATGCGCTGATGGCCGAGCTGGAGCTGGACGCCCTGCTGGTGACCCGCGGCGAGCATGGCATGACCCTGCTGCGCCCCGAGCAGCCTGCGTTGCACCTGCCGGCGCGCGCCCGCGAGGTATTCGACGTGACCGGTGCCGGCGACACGGTGATTTCCACCCTGGCCGCCTCCATCGCCGCCGGCGAGGAGCTGCCGCAGGCCGTGGCCCTGGCCAACCTGGCCGCCGGCATCGTCGTCGGCAAGCTGGGCACCGCCGCCATCAGTGCCCCCGAGTTGCGCCGCGCGGTGCAGCGCGAGGAAGGTTCCGAGCGCGGCGTGGTCAGCGTCGACCAGTTGCTGCTGGCGCTGGAGGATGCCCGCGCCCATGGCGAGAAGATCGTCTTCACCAACGGCTGCTTCGACATCCTGCATGCCGGCCACGTGACCTACCTGGAGCAGGCCCGCGCCCAGGGCGACCGCCTGGTGCTGGCGGTCAACGACGACGCCTCGGTGGCGCGCCTCAAGGGCCCGGGCCGGCCGATCAACGCGGTGGACCGGCGCATGGCCGTGCTCGCCGGCCTTGGTGCGGTGGACTGGGTGGTGAGCTTCGCCGAGGACACCCCGGAGAACCTGCTGCGCCAGGTCAGGCCCGACGTGCTGGTCAAGGGTGGCGACTACGGCATCGACCAGGTGGTCGGCGCCGAGATCGTCCGCGCCTACGGTGGCGAGGTGCGCGTGCTGGGCCTGGTGGAGAACAGCTCGACCACCGCTATCGTCGAGAAGATCCGCAGCAAGTGAGGCTCGGCCGGGTCAACCCGTGCGGCGACCCGGTGCGTGTTCCTCGCGGCGCAGGTTCGCCTGCCAGTCCTTCCAGCGGATGCGCTCGTCGCGCACCAGCCAGCCATCCTGCTCGGCGAAGCCTTCGGAGAGCCACAGCCCGCGGGTGCTGGCGGGAAGGAGTTCGCCACGGCGAAGGCTGAACAGTTCGCTACCGGGCCGGCCGTCATGCAGCGGCAGCAGGTAGAGGTCCGGACGACGGCGCTCCAGGCGTGCCACCAGTTCGCCGTCTTCCAGGCGCTCGTCGACATGGAACAGGCTGGGCGCGCGGCATTCCCTGGGCAGTTCCAGGCGTAGGTCATAGACCAGCTGCAGCGAGGCGGTCGGCAGGTGCACATAGGCGCGCGGCCGCTCCATCAGCATCAGATTGCCGCATTGCACCGGCCGGGCCGCCCCGGACAGCGGGCCGAGGCGGAAGTGACAGTCCTCGCGGTAGCGCAGCGGGTAGGGCGTCGGCAGCCAGGTATCGGCGTAGCGCCCGCCCAGCCAGCCGCCGGCGCATTCGATCAGGCATTCCTCGGCCACCTCGGCGATGGCGGTGAGCAGCGGCAGATTGAGTTCGTGGGCCGGCACATAGCCGGAGATCAGCTTGAGCACGGTATCGCCGCGATCGGGCCGGCGCTGGCGTACCAGCACCCAGTAGTCGCGACCCTGCCAGGCCAGGGTCAGGCGCACCGAGACACCGAGGTTGGCCAGCTCCAGGGCGAAGCGCTGGCAGTCGGCGGCCTGCACCGGGCGGCGGCGTTCCAGCATCTGCGCGAAGTTCAGGGGCAGGCCTAGGGCACGGTAGTTCAGGCCTTCCGCCGTAGCTTCGACATACAGCGGCAGGGTCTTGAAGGTTCCCGGGGCCTTGCGGGCCAGCAGTCTCGACATCTCGGCTCCTCGCGGGGGCGGTGCGGCGCCGGTGCGCCGCGTGAGCCTTGCAGTTTAGCCGCGGATCACCGCGGCGGCGGTGGCAGCGTTTGCCGCCAGATGTTGCGGGTTGATGGTGCCGACGATGGCGGCGGTCACGCCGGGATGGCCGAACACCAGCTCGAAGCTGGCGCGCAGCGGGTCCTGCCCGGTCAGCACCGCATGGCCGCTGGCCAGCGCTTTCTTCACCAGGATGCCCTTGTGATGGGCGGCGGCATGGTCGAGCACCGGCCTTTCGCCCTGTTCGGCCAGGTTGTAGGTGACCATGGCACAGTCGCCGCGCTCCAAGGCCAGCAGGCCGCCCTCGACGGTCTTGCCGGACAGGCCGAAGGCGCGGATCTTGCCCTCGCGCTTGAGCTCGGCGAGGGTCTCGTACACGCCGCTGTCACGCAGGATGGCGACGTCGTTGCCGTCCGAGTGCACCAGCACCAGTTCGATGCGGTCGGTCTCCAGGCGCTGGAGGCTGCGCTCCACCGACAGGCGGGTGTGCTTGGGTGAGAAGTCGAAGCGCGACTGGCCGTTTTCGAATTCCTCGCCGACCTTGCTGACGATCACCCAGTCTTCGCGCTGGCCGCGCAGCAGCGGGCCGAGGCGCTGCTCGCTGACACCATAGGCCGGCGCCGTGTCGATCAGGTTGATGCCCAGTTCGCGGGCCTGGTGGAGCAGGGCGCGGGCGGCGGCGTCATCGGGGATGCTGAAGCCGCTGGGGTACTTCACCCCCTGGTCGCGGCCCAGCTTGACGGTGCCCAGGCCCAGCGGCGAGACGATCAGGCCGCTGTCGCCCAGCGGCCGGTACAGGTCGTGCAGGCTCATGGCAGCAGCTCCTCCCACACCGGTTGGGCCTGCGGCGGGCGCGGCAGTTCGGGCAGCGCTGCGTGGCTGCCGGGGACGATGCCGTCGCGCTCAAGTGCGGCGATGACCCGGTCGGCGAAGTCCGGCGACAGGGCCAGCTTGGTCGGCCAGCCGACCAGCAGGCGGCCCTGGTCGGCCAGGAAGGCGTTGTCCGGGCGCACCAGGCCGGACTGCGCCGGCTCGGCGCGGTCCACGCGCAGGGTGGCCCAGCGCGCATCGGCGAGGTCGATCCAGGGCAGCAGCTGGCGCACCTCCTGCTGCGCCGCGGCGATCTGTGCCGCTTCGTCGCGGGCCACGCCGTCGGCCTCGGCGATGTCGCCGCCGAGGTACCAGACCCACTGGCCGTCGGCGGCCGGGTGGCTGGTCACGGTGATGCGCGGCTTGGGCCCGCCGCCCAGGCAGTGGGCATACAGCGGCTTCAGGCCGCGGCCCTTGACCAGCACCATGTGCAGCGGGCGCAGCTGCTGCCGGGGCTGCTCCAGGCCAAGGCTGGCGAGCAGCTCGGCGTTGCCCTGGCCGGCACTCAGTACCACGCGGCTGGCGCGGATCTCGCGGCCGTCGACGCACAGGCCGAGCAGTTCGTCGCCCGCGCGCAGCGGCGTGATCTCGCGGCCGGCCAGCAGGCTGTCGCCGGCGAGCGTGGCCAGGCGCGCGATCAGACTGGGCACGTCGAGCACCAGTTCGGCCAGGCGATAGACCTTACCCTTGAATTTCGGGTGCTGCAGGGCCGGGGGCAGCTGCTCGCCCTTGACCTGGTCGACCCGCCCGCGCACCGCCTTGCTGGCGAAGAAGCTGGTCAGGTTGCCGGCCAGGCTGCCCGGCGACCACAGGTAGTGGGCCTCGGACAGCAGGCGTACGCCGGACAGATCCAGCTCGCCCTGGCCGGCCAGCGCCTCGCGCCAGCGCCGCGGCATGTCGGCGATGGCCTCGGAGGCGCCGGTCAGCGCACCGTGCAGGGCGTACTTGGCGCCGCCATGGATGATGCCCTGGGACTTCAGGCTCTGCCCGCCGCCGAGGCTGGCGCGTTCCACCAGCAGGGTGGAATAGCCGAGCCGGCGCAGGCGGGCGTTGAGCCAGAGGCCGGCGACACCGCCGCCGACGATCAGGATATCGGTGCTGAGAGACTGGGACATGCCGGAGCTCGCTATGAATCAGGCGCGCAGTATACCGGCTCAGTGGCCGCTGCTGCCGGAGAACAGCTGGATCACCAGCACCCCGGCGATGATCAGGGCGATGCCGAGCAGGGCCGCCAGGTCGAGCTTCTGGTCGTACAGCAGCAGGCTGGCAATGCTGATCAGCACGATGCCAAGGCCCGACCAGATGGCGTAGGTGACGCCCACCGGGATGCTCTTCATCACCAGGCTGAGCATCCAGAAGGCGATGCCGTAGCCGATCACCACCAGGGCCAGCGGCAGCGGCTTGCTCAGGCCCTCCGCGGCCTTCAGCGCGGTGGTGGCGATCACTTCGGCGACGATGGCGATGGCCAGGTACAGGTATCCGCTCATGGGCATTCTCCGGGGGCTCGGCGCGTATTTTGGCATGCCGCCCTGGCCGTGGGCCGCTGCCAAGCCCTGGCGAGGCGTAGCGGTGGCAGCGTAGGTAGATCGCCGGTGGCCTGCTAAGCTGCGCGCCCATGAACAGAACCCTCTATACCCTGATCCTGCACCTGGCCCTGCCGTTCATCTTCCTGCGCCTGATGTGGCGGGCCTGGCGTGCGCCGGCCTACGGCAAGCGCACCGGCGAACGCTTCGCCATCGGCCTGCCGGCCTTCAGAACCGGCGGCATCTGGATCCATGCGGTCTCCCTGGGCGAGAGCATCGCCGCCGCGCCGCTGATCCGCGAGCTGCTGGCGCGCCATCCCGAGCTACCGATCACCGTCACCTGCATGACGCCGACCGGTTCCGAGCGCATCCAGGCGCTGTTCGGTTCACGCATCCAGCACTGCTACCTGCCCTACGATCTGCCCTGGGCCTGCGCGCGTTTCCTCGGTCGCCTGCAGCCGCGCCTGGCGGTGATCATGGAGACCGAGCTGTGGCCCAACCATATCCACGCCTGTCATCGGCGTGGTATTCCCGTCGCGCTGGCCAATGCGCGTCTGTCCGAGCGCTCGGCGCGTGGCTATGCGCGCTTCTCCCGGTTGACCGCGCCGATGCTCGCCGAGCTGTCGCTGATCGCCGTGCAGACCGCCGCCGAGGCCGAACGCTTCCGCCAGCTGGGCGCGCGACCCGAGCGGGTCGAGGTGACCGGTTCGATCAAGTTCGACCTCAGCGTCGATCCCGAGCTACCGCATCGCGCCGCCGAGCTGCGTGAGGCCTGGGGTGCGGCGCAGCGGCCGCTGTGGATCGCCGCCAGCACCCATGCCGGCGAGGATGAGGTGATCCTGGCGGCTCACCGCCAGCTGCTCGCCGAGCGGCCGGATGCGCTGCTGATTCTGGTGCCGCGCCACCCGGAGCGTTTCACTCAGGTGTTCGAGCTGTGTCGGCGCGAGGGCTTCACCACGCTGCGTCGCTCCACCGGCGAGGCGCTGGCGGCGGATGTGCAGGTGCTGGTCGGCGATACCCTGGGCGAGCTGCTGTTCCTCTATGCGCTGGCCGACCTGGCCTTCGTCGGCGGCAGCCTGGTCGCCAATGGCGGACACAACCTGCTGGAGCCGGCGGCGCTGGGCAAGCCGCTGCTGGCCGGCCCGCACCTGTTCAACTTCCTGGAGATCGCCGCCCAGCTGCGCGAGGCCGGCGACCTGCTGGAGGTGGCGGATGCCGGGCAGTTGCATGCGGCCTTGCGCCAGCTGTTCGCCAACCCGACCGAGGCGGCGCGGCGGGCGGAGGCCGGGCTGGGCGTGCTGCGTGCCAATCAGGGCGCGCTGGCGCGCCTGCTGGCCGGGCTGGAGCGCTTGCTGAGTCGAGTGTAGAGGCCGCGCAGGGCGATGCCGCCGAGCCCCAGGGCCAGGCACGGTAGCCACACCCAGCGTGCCTCGGAGAGCAGCACCTCCAGGCCGCGTGCGCTGAAGAAGCCCTGGATGAAGGGCGAGACCTCGATCGGTCGCCAGGGCAGGAAGAAACGCTGCTCGCTCCACGGCCACAACCAGGCCACGCCGAGGCCGCCATCGGTGGCGGCATCCAGCAGGCTGTGCGAGACGGTGGCCAGGGCCAGCCAGATGAAGGCCCTGAGCGGTCCGCAGCCCAGCAGGCGGCAGCTCAGCGCGGCAAGCATCCCGACGAGGCCGGCAAACAGCAGCGAATGACTGAAGCCGCGGTGGCCGAAGGCATCGGCGTAGGCGATGCCGAACTTGAAGGCC
This sequence comes from Pseudomonas alcaligenes, assembly GCF_041729615.1. Lineage (NCBI taxonomy): Bacteria > Pseudomonadati > Pseudomonadota > Gammaproteobacteria > Pseudomonadales > Pseudomonadaceae > Aquipseudomonas > Aquipseudomonas alcaligenes. The sequence goes on from NZ_CP154874.1 coordinate 2,971,874, forward strand.
AGCATGTCGGCGTCCGGCAGCAGGCTGCACAGCAGGCCGGCGAGCAGCAGGCGTGGGGGGATGACGCGCGGGCCGAGGGCCAGGCCCAGTGCCAGGATCGGCAGCGGGTGGCTGATCAGGGTGGTCACGAGTGTTCGTGCATGCGCGCCAACTGGCGCTCCAGCAGGGAGGGGTAGGGGTCGAGCAGGCGCTCGACGCAGCTGGCACCCTCCGGGCTGGCGATGGCGCGAATGCGCGCACGCTGGCGCAGCAGCGGATCATCGGCAACGCTGCGCTGCACCAGCAGCAGGTTGCGGCTGTGCTGGGCCAGGGCCAGGGCGTCCTGGGCTGCCTCGCTGAGCAGCAGCTCGGCCTGGCTCGGGCTGATCTCTTCGTCACTACGGGTCAGGCCCAGCTGCAGCTGCAGGGTGATGCCGCTGTCGGCCACCTCGATCTGCAGGGCGTGGCCGAGGGCGCGCATCAGCTCGCCACAGCACAGGGCGTGGGTCAGGTAGTCCTCGCCACTGTGCTCGCTGCTGAACAGCATCAGGCTGCTGCCGTCGTTGAGGGTGAACAGCTTGCCCTGGTACAGCGCCGCAGCCTGCTCCAGGCAGTCGCGATAGCTTTGCAGCAGTTCCAGCAGGCGTGCGCGCGGTAGATGGCGCAGCTGTTCCTGGGCGCCCAGCTGGATGGCCAGTACGGCACTGCTGATGCACTGTTGCGGCTCATGGGGCGCGGCGGCTGCCGGGGGGGGCGCGAATTCCGGTTCCGGCATCTCGGCCTGCAGGTCGCGCAGGTCGGCGAAGGGATCGTCTTCGTCATGCTGGGCGACGGTCGCAGGGCGCGATGCAGGCGGGGCGAGTTCTTCGGCGTAGTCGACGTCGGCGCGCAGGTCCGGCATGTCGAAGTCGGGTTCGCGCTCAGCCTGCTCGTCGACGAAGTGGTCTTCGTCATCCAGTTCGGCGTAGTGGTGCGGCTCGGGCTCCGGCTTTTCCGGCACCAGGCGCGCCTGCAGCTGGCGCGCCAGATCGCCGATCTCGTCCTGGCGACCGGCGCCGGGGGCGGGGTCGTCCGGGTCGCGCAGCCAGACACGCAGCTGCAGCAGCGGGGTGGATATGTGTCGGCCCAGGCGCAGGCTGAGCGACAGGGCCAGGGCCAGCAGGATCAGGCTGAGCAGGCCCATGCTCTGCAGGCTGATGGTCATCGGCTGCTGGAACTGCTGCATGTCCAGGCTGATGCGCAGCTGGCCGGCGATCACTTCCTGAAAGGTGATGGGGGTGGAGTAGAGGCCCTCGGTCTCGCCGAGGATGCTCTGGGTCGGGCGCGAGCCGGCTTCGGCGAGGATGCGGTTGTCCACGCTGTAGATGGCCGCGTGGGCCACCAAGGGGTTCTTCGCCAGGTTGCTGAGCAGGACGTTGAGGCTGAGGATGTCGTTGGACACCAGCAGTTCGGTGGCCGAGGCGGCGGTCTGCACGGTCAGGCTCTGGCCGAGGGCGTCGGCCTGCTGCTGCATGGCCTGCTTGAACTGCATGCCCATGACCCAGGCGTAGATCACCAGGGCCAGGGCGACCAGCAGCAGGCTGTGGCTGGCGATGCGCAGGGCGAGCGGCACGCGGCGCTGGCGCAGGGCATTGAACAGCAACAGGAAGAAATTGTCGGGCTTGACCTGGGCGGGCCGGTTCACAGAGCGCGGCTCTTCTCGAATGGAATTGCCGCGCAGTATAACCAGCACCCCCAGGCGGGCAAAGCGCCGCCCGTGCCCTGCCAAGGTTGAAAACGGTTAGAATGTGCGCCTTTTCGCCGACCCTTTTGTACGCCTGGAGTGAAGCCTTGCGCGAAATCGTCCTGATCAACATCACCGGGGAAGATCGCCCGGGCCTGACCGCGGCCATCACCGGCGTGCTGGCGCAGGGCGGGGTGAACATCCTCGACATCGGCCAGGCGGTGATCCACGACACCCTGTCGTTCGGCATCCTGGTCGAGATACCGGACACCGAGCAGGCCTCGTCGGTGCTCAAGGATGTGCTGTTCACCGCCTATAAGCTGGACCAGCAGGTGCGTTTCACCCCCGTGTCGGAAGATGATTACCAGCAGTGGGTCGGTGGCCAGGGTAAGCCGCGCTACATCGTCACCCTGCTGACGCGCAAGGTCACGGCCGAACAGCTGCAGCGGGTCAGCTCGATTACCGCCAAGTACGGGCTCAATATCGATCATATCGACCGTCTGTCCGGACGCATGCCGCTGGACATGCCGGCCGATCAGGGCAAGGGTTGCATCGAGTTCTCCGTGCGCGGCGAGCCGGCCGATGCCGCCGCGCTGCGTGCCGAGTTCCTCAGCGTGGCCCAGGAGCTCAACGTCGACATCGCCTTCCAGCGCGACTCGGTGTTCCGTCGCAATCGTCGCCTGGCAGTGTTCGACATGGACTCCACGCTGATCGAGGCCGAGGTCATCGACGAGCTGGCCAAGGCTCACGGTGTCGGCGAGCAGGTGTCCGAGATTACCGAGCGCGCCATGCGTGGCGAGCTGGACTTCCGCGCCAGCTTCAAGGAGCGCCTGGCGCTGCTGCAGGGGCTGTCCGAGGATGTGCTGGAGGAAATCGGCGCCTCGCTGCGCCTGACCGAGGGCGCCGAGGTGCTGTTCGCCGAACTCAAGCGCCTGGGTTATAAAACCGCCATCCTCTCCGGCGGCTTCACCTATTTCGCCAGGCAGCTACAGGCCAAGCTGGGAATCGACTACGTGTTCGCCAACGAGCTGCAGGTCGTCGATGGCAAGGTCACCGGCCAGGCTGTGGAGCCGATCGTCGATGCCCAGCGCAAGGCCGACCTGCTGCGCGAGTTGGCCGATAAGGAAGGCCTGCGCCTGGAGCAGACCATCGCCGTGGGCGACGGCGCCAACGACCTGCCGATGCTCGGCCTGGCCGGTCTCGGCGTGGCCTTCCGCGCCAAGCCGCTGGTCAAGCAGTCGGCCAAGCAGGCGATTTCCACTCTGGGCTTGGACGGAATTCTCTACCTGCTCGGCTTCCGCGACCGCGACGGCCAGGAGTGACGGCAGCTGCAATGAAAAAAGCCCCGCATCCGCGGGGCTTTTTTCTGGTCGCAACTCACTCCTCGCCGGCGGAGAAGTCGTAGTCCATCGACTGGCTGGGGCCCTGCAGGTAGTGGCCCTGGATATAGTTGACCCCGGCCTGCCAGAGGGTGGCCAGCACGCTGGCGCTCTCGACGAAGGGCACTATGGTCAGCTTGGCCTGGGCATGCAGGCTGGCCAGCAGGGTCTTCAGTGCCTCCTGGTTGTCGGCGTTGGACAGGTCCTGGGAGAAGGAACCGTCCACTTTCACGAAGTCGACGTGCAGGTGTTTGAGGGTGTTGAAGGGGTTCAGTGCGCAGCCGAACTGGCCGAGGGCGACCTTGCAGTGCAGTTCCGCCAGACCCTGGGTGAGCGTCTTGACCTGCTTGAGGTAGGCCACGGCATCTGCCTCACCAATCTGGAATACCAGACAGTCGGAGGGCAGGCGCGCCGCCTTGAGCGCGACACTGAGCCAGGGCAGCAGGGTCTGATCCTGCAGGCTGTTGGCCGACAGGTGGACGAACAGGCGCGTGTTGTGGCCCTTGCTGCGGTGCTCGGCGAGCAGCTTGATCGAGTTGAGGATCACCCAGCGATCGATCTTTTCCGCCAGCCCTGCGCCCTTGGCGGCGCTCAGGAAGTCTGCAGCCGGCACTTCCTGGCCCTTGGGATCGAGCAGGCGCAGCAGCACTTCGTAGTGCTCGTCGCTGTCGCCGCGCAGGCTGATGATCGGCTGGAACAGCAGGCGGAAGCCGTTGTTCTCCAGGGCCTGCTGGACCATGGCCACCAGGCTGCCGCGGTTGGCGGCGGCAGCCAGCTCGTCGGCCGGGTTGTAGATCTTGATCGCATTGCCTTCGAGTTCGTCGGCGCAGCGGTGGGCGCGGTCGACGACCTCCTGGGCCTTGCTGGTCTGCTCGCTGAGACCGGCCACGCCGATCGACAGGGTCGCTTGCACGGTGCGGCCGCTGACGTCGAACAGGTGACCCTCGACCTTCTTCAGCAGGCTGCTCAGCGAGTCCTGGCATTGCTGGGGCGCGACGCCGGGCAGCAGTACGGTAAATACGTCGTCACCGAAGCGGGCCAGCTGGCTGTCATCGCCGAAGTGGCTGCGCAGCAGGTTGGCCAGATCGGTGAGCAGAAGGTCGATGCCGGCCAGGCCGACTTCCCCAACCTTCTCGTTGTAACGGTCCAGGCGGATGTAGGCCAGGCTGGCGATCTGTCCGTCGTTGACCGCGCGCTGGGCCGCGCCGTCCATCAGCTCGAGGAAGCGTGCGCGGTTGAGCAGGCCGGTGACCAGGTCCTGGCTGCTGATCTCGCGCAGTTTCTCTTCCAGTTCGGCGTTGTCGCTTTCGGCGCGGATCACCACCTGGATACAGGGCTCGCCATCGTAGGTCGCCGGCGAGAAGTTCATCCGCGCCTGGAAACGCTGGCCATTGGGCTTGACCCCACCGCAGCTGAGCTCGGCATTGCCTTCGCCGCTGGCATAGTTCTTCAGGAAGTCCTTGAATGCGGCCTGATCCTCGCTGGCGATCAGGTCGATCATCGGCATGCCCTCAAGCTCCTCGGCGTCTTCGTAGTCGAACAGCTTGAGGTAGGCACGGTTGGCATAGATGTGCATGCCGTCGTGGACGTAGGTGATGGCGTCCACCGAGCTTTCCAGCAGCAGCTGGCAGCGTTTCTCCGCCTCGCGCAGGGCGACTTCGGCGGCGCGGCGGGCGCGGCGCTCCTCGAGGTTGGCCAGCTCGCGGTTGGCCACCAGGATCAGGCGCTCGTCGTCACCCTGGGGCAGGGCATCCTGGGCGCCCAGCATCAGCGCTTCGGTGATGGATTCGGAGTCGTTGTCGGCGACCAGCTGGATCGCCGGGATGTCCTTGGCCTGGCGACGGATCGCGGTGATCGCCTCGCTGGGCTCGAGGTGTTCGCTGGAAGGTGCGCAGATCAGCAGGTCCCAGCTTTGCTGCAGGGCTTCGGCCAGGTTGTCGCTGGAGGTGATGCGATGCACCCGGGTCGCGCGCCCGGCATTGCGGAACAGGCTGACCAGGCGCTCCGCCTCGTTCTGCGAATCTTCAAGAATCAGCAGCCGTATGGTTTTTTTTTCGATGGCCATGGGGTGTGTTCGGAGTGCGCCGAAGAACGGACGCAAAAAGGCGACGGATGGTCTGTCTCGGCAATCTACAGCGACTTCCAGAGTGAGTCAAAGTCTTCCTCGCCGCCTTTGCCGGGCTCCTGCGCTGCTGTGACCGAAGTCCCGCTCGGCGGTTTGCCTTCGCCTAGCACGCGGTATTCGAACTGGCTGAAGCTGCCACTGCCGGCCTGTTTGCGGCTGAGTATGGCGCGGGTTTCCTCGCCGTTGTGGTTGATCTGTACCTTGTGGCTCTCCTGGAACGGCAGGCGCGGAGTGATCAGCGTGGCCGGGCGCGAAATCACGCGGATCTCCGGCAGCAGCAGGGCGCGCAGGTACTGGCTGTTCTGCTCGCTCTTGCGCACCAGCTGCACGCCGCAGGGCTGAGCGTGCGGAGCGATCAGCTCGATGCCCATCTGCGTGCCGCCGCCGCGCACCTGGCGAATCCAGCGCACCACGGCCACGCTCCAGGGTTGGTCGGCGGCGTCCTGGATGCCCAGCAGTTCGCCGGCCTGCAGCTGCGCGGGGACTTCCCGCGGCCAGCTCAGGCAATAGCCGCCGGGGCTGTGGTTGATGATCGACAGCTCGTAGGACGGGTAGCTCTCGGACTTGTCCTCGATGCCCGGCTCGCCATTCTTCGCGGCACTCTTGTACTGGATCTCCTCCAGCGGCATGCCGGGTTCCCAGCGGCTCTCGCGCTGTGCGTCGAAGGCGCTGGACCAGATGTCCGGCCCGCTCTTGGCTCCGCCAGGGCCGAACTGAGCGCTGCGCGGTGCTTCCGGGTGCTGCAGCAGCTCGCTGAAGCTGCGTCTACCGGCCAGGTTGAAGTGCAGCGCCGACATGCCAATGCACAGGGTCAGGTTGCCGCGCCCCGGGGTGCGCTGGAAGGTGCGCTCGGCGATGTCGCCCCAGGCCGAGGCCAGGTGCTGCAGCAGCTCCAGCGACATGCCCTCGGGCACTTGCAGGCGATGCGTGGCGAGTTCCTGTGGCGGCAGCAGGAGGTATTCCTTGATGGCATCGACCAGGTCATGCGGGTCGAGGCCCAGCAGGTGGTGCAGTTCCGCCTCGCCGAACAGCGACTTGTAGCGCGGCGGACCATCCAGCTGCGGGGCGATGACGAACAGGCTGTGCGGCTCGTCGGCCGGCTGCAGGCTGGCCAGGCTGCTCCAGTGCTCCAGTGCCTCGGCCAGGCGGGCGATGCCGTTCTGACGCAGCTGGTTGCAGCGCGCGCAGCCGAGCAGCAGGGCGCCGATGTAGGCCTGCTCCTGGCTCAGGCTCTGGCCGTTGCGGGCCAGGCCGTCGCGGACCTGTACCCGCTGCAGACCGTGCTGGCGGGCCAGGCGATAGAGCTGGTGCAGTTCCAGCCAGAGGCCTTCGGGAACCGGGCAGTAAAGCTGGCTGGCCCGCACCAGTGGCGCGCACAGGCTGTGGCTGGCGCGCTGCAGGGCGACGGTCAGCAGCTGCGGGCGCTCCTTGGCGAAGCGCGGTAGTTCTTCGACGATGATCTGCTTGTAGCCGCTGGCCAGGTGGCTCTGCAGGGCCTGGCAGAGGTTGGCGACCTTGCGCGGGCGCTCGTCGAGCACGATGGACTGGTTGAGGAAGTGGCGTTCCAGGTGGTTGCAGACGAAGTGCACTTCCGGGCGCAGCAGCTCCAGCAGCTGCAGGCGATTGTCCGCCGGGGTGATCAGCTGGTTCAGCTCGATCAGGCCCTGGTACAGCTGGCGAGCGGTTTCACCGATATTGGCCTTGGGCAGGCCGGCGATCCAGCGCTTCATCTCCCGCGGGCTGGCATCGCAGAACGACAGACCTCGCCTGGCGGGGGTGGGGGCGCGCAAGAACAGGTGAGGGCTTTGTTTATCCATTCAGGGGTCAGCGTCTATGCAGGCAGGCGGGCCATCCCTTTCTGACGAAGGGCTTCCTGTGACTCTAGCAGCATCGTATCGCACTGACAGCCATGCTTTTGTCAGGCAATCCGCAGCATTCGACCCAAGTGGTTTGCCGGATGTTCCGCAGCCGCCCGTTGCGGCGGCTGCGCCACCGGGCTCAGGCGCTGCGCGGCAGTGCCAGGGCCTGGCCCATGCGTACCGGGCTGCCGGCAGCGAGGCCCTCGGCCCATTGCACCTGCTGTGGGCCGAACAGCACGATAGCGGTGGAGCCCAGCTTGAAGCGGCCCAGCTCGCCACCCTTGGCCAGCTCGATGGCGGCGCGGGCAGCCTCGTCGTAGCGGGTGGTCTTCAGTTCGCGCTTGGGCGGCGTGACCAGGCCGGCCCAGACCGTCTCGATGCTGGCCACTATCATGGCGCCGACCAGCACCATGGCCATCGGCCCGCGCTCGGTGTCGAACAGGCAGACCACTCGCTCGTTGCGGGCGAACAACTCGGGCACGTTCTCCGCGGTGGTCTGGTTGACCGAGAACAGCCGGCCCGGCACATAGACCATTTCCCTCAGGGTGCCGGCCAGCGGCATGTGCACGCGGTGGTAGTCCTTGGGCGACAGGTAGATGGTGGCGAAGTCGCCGCCCATGAAGGGCGCCGCGCGCTCGGCATCGCCGCCGAGCAGTTCCAGCACGCTGAAGCTGTGGCCCTTGGCCTGGAAGCAGCGGCCTTGTTCGATCGGGCCGAGCTGGCTGACCGCGCCGTCGGCCGGGCAGAGGATGGCGCCGGGGGCTTCATCCAGCGGGCGGGCACCGTCCTTCAGGGCACGGGTGAAAAAGGCGTTGAAGTGCTCGTAGGCGGTCAGGTCCTCGACCTGGGCCTCGGCCATGTTCACCTGGTACTGCCTGGCGAACCAGCCGATCAGGCGATCCTTGAACCAGGCGGCACGGCACTCGGCGGCGCAGCCGATCAGGCGCGACAGCAGGTGGTGCGGCAGCAGGTACTGGCTGAGGATAAACAGGCGCTCTTTCATCGGGTTTCCTTGCATCAATGTTCGATCGGGGTGTCGGGCAGGTTGCCCCATTCGGACCAGGAGCCGGCATAGGCCTTGATCCGCGGATAGCCCAGCGCCTTGGCCACCAGGTAGGTGAAGCCGGAGCGGCGATGGGTCTGGCAGTGGGTGATCACTTCCTTGTCCTTGCTGATGCCGAGGCTCTCCAGAATCTCGGCCATGTCGGCACGGATGCGCAGGCCGCGTTGCGCATCCATGCCGGCGGTCCACTCGAAGTTGATGGCGCCGGGGATGTGGCCGCCGCGTGCTGCCAGCACCTTCTCGCCGCTGAACTCGGCGGGCGAGCGGGCGTCCCAGATCGCCAGGTCGGCCGCGCCCAGGCGGCTCTGCAGGTAATCGCGGCTGGCGGTGGGCTCGTCGTGCAGGGTGAGGGCAACACTGGCGGCGACCGTCGCCGGCATCGCCTGGCTCAGTTCGCGACCTTCCCCCAGCCAGGCCTGCAGGCCGCCGTTGAGATAGTGGTACTGCGCGTGGCCGATCACGTCGAGCAGCCAGATGAAGCGCCCGGCCCAGCCACCGCCCTCGTCGTCGTAGACCACGTAGACGGCTTCGGCGCGATGCCCCAGTTCGCCGAACAGCGACTCCAGCTGGGTTTGTTCCGGCAGCAAGCCGGGCGCCGGCGGCTGACCCCGCTGGGTGCGCTTGCCGTCGACCCAGCGGGCGCCCGGGATATGCCCCTCGGCGTAGCGGGCGGCGGCGCTGAGATCGACCAGGATCAGCTCGGGTGCCTGCAGGCGGCTGGCCAGCTCGGCCGGTTCGATCACCAGCGGCAGGCCGGAGAAGGCGGACATGCGGAGTCTCCGAGGTGGAATGGAAAGGCGGATTGTAGCGGAAAGGTCAGGCGCCGCGGCGGGCGAAGGTGGCCAGGGCGCGCTCGATGCATTGCACGGTCTTGCCGAACACCTGTGCCGCCGCGGCGCCGATGTCGCCGCCGCCCTGGTCGGCGACCAGCAGCATCACCACCCGGCCGTTGCTGGCCAGCGAACGCAGGATCAGGTGTTCGCCGCTGAACAGCGCCTTGAGGCTGCCCGGCAGCAGGGCGGAGACCTGGGCCAGGTTGGCCGGGCTCAGGCGCAGCTGTCCGGGTTCGGCCAGCAGGCGGCGCAGTACCTGGCTCTGCGCCGGCTCCAGGCGCAGCTGCGCCGCCGCTGCGGGCAGGCCGGCCGCCTGCTGGGCCAGCAGGCGGCTGTGCGTGCGGTCGGCCAGCAGGATCAGCACGCGCTGCATGCCGCCGGCCTGCAGGGCCTGGCTGGCGCAGTCGGTCAGCTGCAGTACGTTGGCAAAGGACGAGGGCTGGGCCAGCAGGCGTGCGCAATGCTGTTTCCACTGCTCCAGCTGTGGATTCGCCGCAGGCTTGGGCGCCGCAGGCGGAGCCAGGTGCTTCAGGCGGCAGGCATCCCAGGGCCACAGCAGCGCTTCGGCCGGGTGCCACAGCTCGCCCCGATCATGCAGGCGCGCGCTCTGTGCGGCCTGCTGATGCACCAGTTGCTGCAGTTCCGGCAGGGCCAGCTGCAGGTAGAGTCCGGTCAGGCGCTGCCAGCGCAGATGGTGCTCGCAGCTCCAGTTGTGATGGCTGGACAGGGCCAGGCCGTTCGCCAGCAGGATGCTGTTGCCCGGCTGGGTCAGCCAGCGGCGCAGCGGTGGGTCGGCGTCGAGCATCTGCTGCTGGTGCAGCGGGTGCTGGTTGTCGCGGGCGATGTGCAAGGCCTTGACCAGCAGGCGCCGGTCCTCGACCAGCAGGCGATAACCCCGGATGATCCAGTCGGGCAGGCGCCACTGCCGGGCCAGCGCCAGGCACAGCGCCAGCAGCGGTGTGCCGAGCAGTTCGCGTTCGACCTTGGGCGCCGGCTCGCCGCAACCCAGGACGCGGCGTTCCCAGGCCTCGAACAGCTCGGGATGGGCCGCCACCAGCGGCCACAGCGGGGCGAGAAACAGCAGGCTGCCCCAGTGGATTTCCTGCCACAGGCGCGCCAGGCGCCCGGCGAACAGGCCGCTGGCCTGCTGCGAAGCATGCAGGCTGATCAGTTGCAGTTGGCGCAGCGGCAGGGGTATCTGCGCCTCGTCCAGCAACGGCAGCTGCTCCAGCAGGGCTTCCGCACGCTTCAGGCCGAGGCGGTTGAGGGCCATCTCCAGGCTTTCCGCCGGTTCGCCGAAACTCCCGGCGCTGCGGTTGGCCTCGCGCAGCATGGCCAGGGCGATGGCCGGGCTGTGCTGCATCTGCTCGGCGATGTCGCGCAGCGACTTGCGGCCGTCCTGCAGGGTGCGGCGCACGGTCTCGTGGTGGTGGCGGGCGACGGGCAGGCGCACCTCGTCCAGCTGCTTGAGCCAGGCGTCGAGACTGCGAGGACGGCTTGCGGATATGGGCATGCGGGTTGAGCCAAACTGGCTTTTCGCCTTTACTGCCTATAGTCTGGCGCAATACTTCCGATAATTAGAAGGGTTGTTTGAAATAACCCTTTCGACTGACTCATCAAGCTCAATTCCCCATGATCAAGATCATCGGCATCCTGGTAGTCCTCGGCTGCGTTCTTGGCGGTTTCATTCTGTCCGGTGGCAAGTTCATGGCCCTGGTGCATCCCTTCGAGGTGATGATCATCGGCGGTGCGGCCCTCGGCGCCTTCCTCCAGGCCAACCCCAGCAGCGCCTTCATGACGGTGTTCAAGAAGTCGCTGAAGATGTTCAGCAGCCGCTTCACCCATGCCTTCTACTTGGAAGTGCTGAAGCTGCTCTACGAGATCCTCAACAAGAGCCGCCGCGAGGGCATGATGGCCATCGAGGCCGATGTCGAGGATCCCAACGCCAGCCCGATCTTCAGCAAGTACCCGGCCATCCTCAAGGATGCGCAGATGACCGCCTTCATCTGCGACTACCTGCGCATCATGTCCAGCGGCAACATGGCGCCCCATGAGCTGGAGAACCTGTTCGACATGGAGCTGGCCAGCCTCAAGGAAGAGCTGGAGCACCCGGCCCACGCGGTGGCCAAGGTCGCCGACGGCATGCCGGCCATGGGTATCGTGGCGGCGGTGCTGGGCATCGTGATCACCATGTCGATCCTCGCCACCGCCGACAACGCGCAGATCGGCGAGAAGGTGGCCACTGCGCTGGTCGGCACCTTCCTCGGCATTCTCGCCTCCTACGGCTTCTTCTCGCCGCTGGCGGGAGCCCTGGAGCACGATGCCAAGGAAGAGCTCAATCTGTACGAGGCGATCAAGGCCACCCTGGTCGCTTCCGCCTCCGGCATGCCGCCGACCCTGGCCGTGGAGTTTGGTCGCAAGGTCCTGCTGCCGGCGCACCGGCCGAGCTTTACCGAGCTCGAGCAGGCCATGCGTGGCAACTGATCAAGGCTGAGCCATGGAGAACAACCAGCCGATTCTGGTCAAGCGGGTCAAGAAGGTTGCCGGCGGCCACCATGGCGGCGCCTGGAAGATTGCCTTCGCCGACTTCGCCACAGCCATGATGGCGTTCTTCCTGGTGATGTGGCTGATGTCCTCGGCCACGCCCGAACAGAAGAAGGCCATCTCCGGCTACTTCCAGGATCCGATCGGCTTTACCGAGAGTGCCAGCCCCTACGTCATCGACCTGGGCGGTACGCCCACCCCGGCCCCCGATCGCACCCTCAATCCGGAAATCAAGGATGCGCCGGATGCCCAGGAAGCGGCAGTCGACTCGCAGGACGACAAGGTCGAGGTCGATGCGCAGCAGGCTGAAAGCCTGGCCGAGCAGATCGAGCGCGAGCGCCTGGAGCTGCTGCTGCAGGAACTGCAGACCAAGGTCGAGGAAAATCCCGAGCTGCAGAAATTCAAGGACCAGATTCTCTTCGAGATCACCCAGGACGGCCTGCGCATCCAGATCATGGATGCCGAGAACCGGCCCATGTTCGCCCTCGGCAGCGCGCGCCTGCAGCCCTATTTCGAGGACATCCTGCTGATCCTCGCGGAAACCATCAAGGCGGTGCCGAACAAGATCAGCGTCAGCGGCCACACCGATGCCAAGCCCTTCGTTGGCGATGGCGAGTTCGGCAACTGGGAGCTCTCGGCCAACCGCGCCAACGCCGCGCGGCGCACCCTGGTGGCCGGCGGCTACCCGGACGAGCGGGTGGCACGGGTGGTGGGCTACGCCTCCTCGGCGCTGTTCGATCGCAACGATCCGTTCAACCCGGTGAACCGGCGCATCGACATCATCGTCCTGACCAAGAAGGCCCAGCGTGCCATCGAGGGCGAGCAGGATGGCGATGGCCAGGGAGAATCCACAGAGCCGCCGGCCCCCGTCGAGTCGCGTGTGCCTACCGAGGTGGTGGCGCCGGGTTCGGTCCCGACGGCGCCCGACGAGCCGGCACAGCCGGAGGAGCTGCGCCAGCGCCTGAACATCTTCGAGGATGGCGCCCTGCAGTTCGACCAGCCGCAGGAATAAACCAAGAGGCCGCGATCATCGCGGCCTCTGCGTATCAGTATTCCGGCTCGGGCAGGCTGGCCAGGATGTGCCGGTAGCTGGCCATGCGCTGCGGCTGGATGCGCCCGTCTTCCAGGGCCTGCAGCAGGGCGCAGCCGGGCTCGCGGTCGTGCTTGCAGTCGCGGAAGCGGCAGGTGCCGAGCAGGTCGCGGAACTCGATGAAACCGTCCTCCACGTCGGCCCGGCTGACATGGCCCAGGCCGAACTCGCGGATGCCGGGCGAGTCGATCAGCTCGCCGCCGCCGGGGAAGTGGAACAGGCGCGCCGTGGTGGTGGTATGGGTGCCCTTGCCGGTGACCTCCGACAGCTCGCCGACGCGGGTGTCCACTCCCGGCAGCAGGCTGTTGACCAGCGACGACTTGCCCACCCCGGACTGGCCGACGAACACGCTGACATGGCCGTCCAGGCGTGCCTGCAGCAGCTCCATGCCGCCGCCCTGGCGGGCCGAGACTTCCAGCAGCTCGTAGCCGAGCTGGCGGTAGGTGGCGATCAGTCCCTCCACGTGCGGGGCGTTCTCGTCGTAGATCAGGTCGGCCTTGTTCAGCAGCAGCAGTGGCTTGATGCCGGCGTGTTCGGCGGCGATCAGGTAGCGGTCGATCAGGTTGGCGTGCGGGTGCGGCAGCGGGGCGAAGACGATGACGATCTGGTCGACGTTGGCCGCCACCGGCTTGAGCTGGCCGCGCATGTCCGGGCGGCACAGCTCCGAGGTGCGCGGCAGCTGCGCGACGATCACGCCGTGGCCCTGGTTGCCGGCGCGCCACACCACCCGGTCGCCGGTGACCAGCGCCGGCAGGTTGGCGCGCAGGTGGCAGCGCTGGATCTGCCCGATCAGCTCGCCTTCCAGCGCCTCGACCTCGACCTGCACGCCGAAGTGGGCGATCACCAGGCCGGTCTGCTCGGGCCCGAGGTCGCCACCTTCCAGCTCCTCGAGCAGGCGCGACTCGCGCTTGGCCGCACGGGCGGCGCGCTCTTCCTGTACTTTCTCGATGCGCCAGCTCTGGCGGCGGGTCAACTGGCGTTTGGCCATGGCCTTTCCGAAGGATAAGAAAACGGCGGCGAGTTTAGCACGGGGGGCGGCTGGTTCTGCCGGCGGCCTGCTGGTACAACAGGCGCCATGCTCGAACACCTGCGCTCCCGCTACCCGGCACTGCTCGCCCTGCTGGCCCAGCTCCTGGCCCTGGCCGGGGTGGCGGCGTTGCTGCTGGCCCCGGCGCGCCTCGACGGCTGGCGCCCGACGATCGCCCAGGCGGCCCTGGCCCAGGGCATGCTGGCCGCGGCGCTGGGACATTGGCTGGGGCTGCGCCGCTGGTGGTTGCTGCTGAACCTGGCGTTCGTCCCCGGCCTGCTGGCGCTGCACAGCCGGCAGTGGCCGGCCTGGTGGTTCCTCGCCGCCTTCGTGCTGCTGCTGCTGGTCAACTGGAACAGCTGGCGCGAGCGGGTGCCGCTCTATCTCAGCGGGGCGCGTACGCGCCAGCGCCTGAGCGAGCGCCTGGCCAGGCTGCCGGCGGATTTCCGCTTCGTCGACCTGGGCTGCGGCCTGGGCGGTGCCCTGGTGCAGCTGGCGCGCGACTACCCGCGGGCGCGCCTGGTCGGGGTGGAAACCGCGCCGCTGGTGTTTGCGCTGGCCTGGTTGCGCTGCCTGCCGTACCGCAACTGCCGGGTACGCTACCGCAGCCTGTGGCTCGAGCCGCTGGGCGGCTACGACGCGGTCTACTGCTTCCTCTCCCCGGCGCCCATGGCGAGGCTCTGGACCAAGGCCAGGGCCGAGATGCGCCCGGGCAGCCTGCTGGTCAGCAACAGCTTCGACATCCCCGGCGTGCCGGCTGACGAGGTGATCGAGCTGCACGACTGGCGCGCGTCGCGGCTGCTGCTCTGGCGGCTGTGAGCGGCTAAACTGCCGGCATTCGCAGAGGAGCAGAGAGCATGCCGCAGAATCCCAACAACCTGATCTGGATCGACCTGGAAATGACCGGGCTGGAGCCGGAGCGGGACGTGATCATCGAGATCGCCACCATAGTCACCGACAGCGATCTCAATGTGCTGGCCGAAGGGCCGGTGATCGCCGTGCACCAGAGCGATGCGGTGCTGGCCGGGATGGACGAGTGGAACACCCGCACCCATGGCGAGAGCGGGCTGACCCGGCGGGTGCGCGAGAGCACCATCGACACCGCGGCGGCCGAGGCGCAGACCATCGCCTTCCTCGAGCAGTGGGTGCCCAAGGGCAAGTCGCCGATCTGCGGCAACAGCATCGGCCAGGACCGGCGCTTCCTCTACAAGTACATGCCGGCGCTGGAGGCCTACTTCCACTATCGCTACCTGGATGTGTCGACCCTGAAGATCCTCGCCGGCATGTGGGCGCCGCAGGTCAGGGACAGCTTCCAGAAGCAGGGCACCCACCAGGCGCTGGACGACATCCGCGAGTCCATCGCCGAGCTCAGGCACTACCGCGAGCACTTCCTGAAAGTGTGAGATGGCCCAAGTCCCGCCTAGCGCGGGCCTTTTTCATGGCGCGCCAGCGCCCACTCGACATGTTCGCGCACCAGGGCGGACGGATGCTCGCGCCTCGCCTGCAGGGCTTCGAGCACCGGGATGGTCGAGGGTGCATTGCCCAGGCCCACGGCCAGGTTGCGCAACCAGCGCTCGTAGCCGGCGCGACGTAGCGGCGAGCCTTCGGTGCGGGCCAGGAATTCCTCTTCGCTCCACAGGAACAGCTCGGCCAGGCCGCCGCTGTCCAGGCCGTGGCGCGGCCGGAAGTCGGACTGCTCGGTGGGGCGGGCGAAGCGGTTCCACGGGCAGACGATCTGGCAATCGTCACAGCCGAACACGCGGTTGCCGATCGGCGCGCGCAGCTCCTCGGGGATCGGTCCCTTGAGCTCGATGGTGAGATACGAGATGCAGCGCCGCGCGTCCAGCACATAGGGGCCGACGAAGGCCTGGGTCGGGCAGATGTCCAGGCAGGCCGAGCAGCGCCCGCAGTGCTCGCTGCCGTGCGGCGCATCCAGCGGCAGCGGGATATCGACGAACAGCTCGCCGAGGAAGAACCAGCTGCCGGCCTTGCGGTTGATGACCAGGGTGTTCTTGCCGATCCAGCCGAGGCCGGCTTGCTCGGCGATAGCCTTCTCCAGCACCGGCGCGCTGTCGACGAAGGCGCGGTAGCCGAACGGGCCTATGGCGCTCTGGATGCGTTCGGCCAGCTGCTGCAGGCGCTTGCGCACCAGCTTGTGGTAGTCGCGGCCCAGGGCGTAGCGCGACACGTAGGCGCTTTCCGGTTCGGCCAGGCGCTCGGCCATCCGGGTATCGCCGGGCAGGTAGTCCATGCGCAGCGACACCACCCGCAATGTGCCGGGCACCAGTTCATCGGGGTGCGAGCGTTTCGAGCCATGGGCGGCCATGTAGTCCATCTCGCCCTGGTAGCCGGCCTCCAGCCAGCGCTGCAGGTGCGCCCCGTGCTCGCCCAGCTCGATCCCGGTGATGCCCACCTGCTGGAAGCCCAGCTCGCGGCCCCAGTCCTTGATGGACTGCGCCAGTTGCGCGAGATCGGGGAGGGAGTCGGACATGACGGGGCGGCGAGGCAGGGGAGATGGGTATAATTCTGCCAGACCTCGCCCGAATCGCCGAACCATGTCCGATCCCTTGCCCCTTCCTCTCTACAGTGCCGCCCAGGTGCGCGACCTGGATGCCCGCCTGATCGCCGCCGGTACGCCCGGCTTCGAGCTGATGCAGCGCGCCGCCCATGCCACCTGGCGTGCCCTGCGCCGGCGCTGGCCGCAGGCCGGCGAAATCAGCGTGCTGGCCGGCGCCGGCAATAACGCCGGCGACGGCTACCTGATCGCCGAGCTGGCGCAGCGCGCCGGCTGGGCTGTGCGCGTGCTGGCCGTCGGTGCACCGGAAAAGCTGCAGGGCGATGCCGCCGCGGCCCGCGACGCGGCGCTGGCCGCCGGCGTGGTGGTCGAGGCCTGGGGCGAAGACACCGAGCTGCGCGGGGTGCTGGTCGATGCCCTGCTGGGCACTGGTTTTGCCGGCGAACTGCGGCCCCATTACGCCCAGGCTGTCGAGGCGATCAACGGCGCTGGCCTGCCGGTGCTGGCGGTGGATATACCGACCGGGCTACATGCCGATACCGGCTGCGTGGCGGAGCGGGCGGTGCGCGCCGACCTGACCGTGACCTTCATCGGCCTGAAGCTCGGCCTGTTCACCGGCGATGCGCCGGACTGGGTCGGCGAACTGCTGTTCGACGACCTGCAGGCCGACCCGGCGCTGGTCGCCCGGCAGCCCCATGTCGCCCTGCGCCTGGCCGGTGAAGCGCTGCCGCGGCTGGCGCCGCGCGCCCGCACGGCGCACAAGGGCAGTTTCGGCCAGGTGCTGGTGATCGGCGGCGACCGCGGCTTCGGCGGTGCCGCCCTGCTCAGTGCCGAAAGCGCCCTGCGCGGTGGCGCCGGCCTGGTATCCCTGGCCACCCGCCCCGAGCACCTGGCCGCCAGCCTGGCCCGACTGCCCGAAGTGATGTGCCAGCCCACCGAGTCCACCTACCAGCTGCCCGGCCTGTGCCAGCGCGCCGACGTGCTGGTGGTCGGCCCCGGCCTCGGCCAGCAGGCCTGGGGCCGCAGCCTGCTCAGCGCGGCGGCGGCCAGCGCGCGGCCGCAGGTGTGGGATGCCGACGCCCTCAACCTGCTGGCGACGGGCTGCGTCGAGCTGCCGGCCGACAGCCTGATCACTCCGCATCCCGGCGAGGCGGCGCGCCTGCTCGGCGTCACCACCGCCGCCGTGCAGGCCGATCGCCCGGCGGCGGCCCTGGCCCTGGCGCAGAAGTACCAGGCGGTGGTGGTGCTCAAGGGGGCCGGCAGCCTGGTGGCTGCGCCGGATGGCCGCCTGCGCCTGTGCGATCACGGCCATCCGGCCATGGCCGGCGCCGGCCTGGGCGATGTGCTGGCCGGCCTGCTTGGCGCGCTGCGCGCGCAGGGGCTTGAGGCGTTCGAGGCGGCCTGCCTGGGCGTCTGGCTGCACGCCAGCGCCGGCCAGCGCCTGGGTGCACAGGGCCGCGGCCTGGCGGCCAGCGACCTGATTCCGACCATTCGTCAGCTGCTGGAGGAGCATGCGCCATGTCTGCAGTGACCCTGACCCGCTACGCCGAAGGCGAGGACGCCATGCTCGAGCTGGGTGCGCGCCTCGCCCGGGCCACCGGCGGTCGTGGGGTGATCTACCTGCACGGCGACCTGGGCGCCGGCAAGACCACCCTGTCGCGCGGCATTCTGCGCGGCCTGGGCCATGGCGGGGCGGTGAAGAGCCCGACCTTCACCCTGGTCGAGCCCTACGAACTGGGCGAGGCGCGGGTCTACCACTTCGACCTGTACCGCCTGGCCGACCCCGAGGAGCTGGAGTTTCTCGGCATCCGCGACTATTTCGAGGGCGACGCCCTGTGCCTGATCGAGTGGCCGCAGCGCGGCGTCGGCGTTTTGCCAAAGGCGGACCTGGACATTACCATTAGCCCGCAAGGAGTCGGCCGTGCGCTGCAGTTGCAGCCACATAGCGCGCGGGCCGAGGCGTGGTGTGCTGCCTTATAAGAGTCTGTATATAAAAATGGGGAAGGCTATGCGCATGCGGGCGCTGTTCAGTGGGGTGGGGCTGATGTTGGCGGCCTTCGCTGCCGACGTGCTGGCCGCCACGGAAATCCGCAGCGTGCGCCTGTGGCGCGCACCCGACAACACCCGCCTGGTCTTCGACCTGTCCGGGCCGGTGCAGCACAGCGTGTTCACCCTGGCTGCGCCCAACCGCATCGTCATCGACGTCAATGGTGCCCAGCTGTCCACCCGCCTGGACCAGCTGTCGCTGAGCAACACGCCGATCACCGGAGTGCGCTCGGCGCAGCGTTCGCCGACCGACCTGCGCCTGGTGCTCGACCTCTCTGCCAGCGTCACGCCGAAGAGCTTCAGCCTGGCTCCCAACCAGCAGTACGGTCATCGCCTGGTGGTCGACCTGTTCGACCAGGAAGCCGGCGCCGTGCCGGGTGCTCCGCAGGCGCCGCAGGCCAGCCAGCCGCCGGTCGCCAACACCGTGCCGCCGGTGGCGTCCGCTCCCGCACAGCCGAGCAAGCTGCCACCGGTGCCGGGCGGCAAGCGTGACATCGTCATCGCCATCGACGCCGGGCACGGCGGCGAGGACCCCGGTGCCCTCGGCCCGGGCCGCAAGCTCTACGAGAAGAACGTGACCCTGGCCATTTCCAAGGAGCTGCAGCGGCAGATCAACGCCGAGAAGGGCTTCCGCGCCGAGCTGGTGCGTACCGGCGACTACTTCATCCCGCTGCGCAAGCGCACCGAGATCGCGCGCAAGAAGGGCGCCGACCTGTTCGTTTCCATCCATGCCGACGCCGCGCCGCGCGCCGCCGCCTTCGGCGCCTCGGTGTATGCCCTGTCCGAGCGCGGCGCCACCTCCGAGACCGCGCGCTGGCTGGCCGATGCCGAGAACCAGTCCGACCTGATCGGCGGCGCCGGCAACGTCAGCCTGGACGACAAGGACCGCATGCTCGCCGGCGTGCTGCTCGACCTGTCGATGACCGCCTCGCTGTCGTCCAGCCTGAACGTCGGGCAGAAAGTGCTGAGCAACATGGGGCACATCACCCCGCTGCACAAGCGCCGCGTCGAGCAGGCCGGTTTCATGGTGCTGAAGTCCCCGGACATCCCGTCGATCCTGGTGGAAACCGGCTTCATCTCCAATCCCAACGAGGCCAAGAAACTCTCCACCATCAGTCATCAGCAGGCCCTGGCGCGCTCGATCACCGCCGGTGTGCGGCAGTTCTTCCAGCAGAATCCGCCGCCCGGCACCTACATCGCCTGGCTGCGCGACTCCGGCAAGATCGCCCCCGGCCCGCGCGAGCACGTGGTCAGCTCCGGCGAGAGCCTGGCCCTGATCGCCCAGCGCTACCAGGTCAGTCTGGCTTCGCTGCGCAGCGCCAACTCCCTGAAGAGCGACACCATCAAGGTCGGCCAGACCCTGAGCATCCCGGCGACCGCCCTGGCAGCGCAGCCATGAGCGAGCCGCGGCGCATCCAGCTGCTGAGTCCGCGGCTGGCCAACCAGATCGCCGCCGGCGAAGTGGTCGAGCGGCCGGCCTCGGTGGCCAAGGAGCTGCTGGAGAACAGCCTGGACGCCGGCGCCCGGCGTATCGACGTCGAGGTCGAGCAGGGCGGCATCAAGCTGCTGCGCATCCGCGACGACGGCTCGGGCATCCCGCCGGATGACCTGCCGCTGGCCCTGGCCCGTCATGCCACCAGCAAGATCCGCGAGCTGGAGGACCTGGAGGCGGTGGCCAGCCTGGGCTTCCGTGGCGAGGCGCTGGCCTCGATCAGCTCGGTGGCGCGCCTGACCATGACTTCGCGCACGGCCGATGCCGAGCAGGCCTGGCAGGTGGAGACCGAGGGGCGCGACATGGAGGCGCGGGTGCAGCCCGCGGCGCATCCGGTCGGTACCTCGGTGGAAGTGCGCGACCTGTTCTTCAACACCCCGGCGCGGCGCAAGTTCCTGCGCGCCGAGAAGACCGAGTTCGATCACCTGCAGGAAGTCATCAAGCGCCTGGCCCTGGCCCGCTTCGACGTGGCTTTTCACCTACGCCACAACGGCAAGACGGTGTTCGCCCTGCACGAGGCGCCGGACGAGATCAGCCGTGCGCGCCGGGTGGCCAGCGTCTGCGGCCCGGCCTTCCTCGAACAGGCCCTGCCGATCGAGGTGGAGCGCAGTGGCCTGCGCCTGTGGGGCTGGGTCGGCCTGCCGACCTTCTCGCGCAGCCAGGCCGACCTGCAGTACTTCTACGTCAACGGCCGCATGGTGCGCGACAAGCTGGTCGCCCACGCCGTGCGCCAGGCCTACCGTGACGTGCTGTTCAACGGTCGCCACCCGACCTTCGTGCTGTTCCTCGAGATCGATCCGGGCGTGGTCGACGTCAACGTGCACCCGACCAAGCACGAGGTGCGCTTCCGCGACAGCCGCATGGTTCACGACTTCCTCTATGGCACCCTGCACCGGGCGCTCGGCGAGGTGCGCCCGGAGGACCAGCTGGCGGCGCCAGCGGCGGTGCAGCAGATCGTCCGGCCGAGCGGCCTGGCTGCCGGCGAGTTCGGTCCCCAGGGCGAGATGGGCCTGGCCGCCCAGGTGCTGGAGCGGCCCGCGGTCGAGCCCTCCGTGTGGCGTTCGCCGGGTGCCGGCTATCAAGCACCGCGAGCGCAGCCGGCCATCCCCCAGGCCGAGGCCCAGGGTGCCTACCGCGAATACTTCGCGCCGCTACCCGAGCAGCCGGTCGCGCTGCCGCAGAGCCAGGGCGACATCCCGCCGCTGGGCTACGCCCTGGCCCAGCTCAAGGGTGTATACATCCTCGCCGAGAATGCCCAGGGCATGGTGCTGGTGGACATGCACGCGGCCCACGAGCGCATCACCTACGAACGCCTGAAGAGTGCCATGGCCTGCGAGGGCCTGCGTGGCCAGCCGCTGCTGGTGCCCGAGACCCTCGCCCTGAGCCAGCGCGAGGCCGATTGTGCCGAGGAGCATGCGCAGTGGTTCCAGCGCCTCGGTTTCGAGCTGCAGCGCCTGGGCGAGGAGAGCCTGGCGATTCGCCAGATTCCGGCCCTGCTCAAGCAGGCCGAGGCCACCCAGCTGGTGCGCGACGTACTCGCCGACCTGCTGGAGTACGGCACTAGCGACCGCATCCAGGCCCATCTCAACGAGCTGCTGGCGACCATGGCCTGCCACGGCGCGGTGCGTGCCAATCGGCGCCTGACCCTGCCGGAGATGAACGCCCTGCTGCGCGACATGGAGCAGACCGAGCGCAGCGGCCAGTGCAACCACGGCCGGCCGACCTGGACCCAGCTGGGCATGGACGATCTGGACAAGCTGTTCCTGCGCGGCCGCTGAAGTCGCTCCCCCAATCGCTGCGTTAAAAATCGGTTCGGAATGCTCATTTACAGCGAGTAAACTGCGTTTCCTCACCGATCTTGACCAGCCGAAGGCGGTTGCTGTGTAGCGCCTTGCCTGGGCTGCACTCGCGACGCTTGGAGAGCGATTTCAGAGTTATGACCGAGCGCCTGCCCCCCGCCATCTTCCTGATGGGCCCGACCGCCGCCGGCAAGACCGATCTGGCCCTGGCCCTGGCCGATGCGTTGCCCTGCGAGCTGATCAGCGTCGATTCGGCGTTGATCTACCGCGGCATGGATATCGGCACGGCCAAGCCGGACAAGGCCACGCTGGCGCGTTATCCGCATCGCCTGATCGATATCCGCGATCCGGCCGAGAGCTACTCGGCGGCGGAGTTTCGCGCCGATGCCCTGGCCGCCATGGCCGAGATCAGTGCGCGCGGGCGCATCCCGCTGCTGGTGGGCGGCACCATGCTGTATTACAAGGCGTTGCTGGAGGGGTTGGCGGACATGCCCAGCGCCGATCCGGCGGTACGTGCCGAGCTGGAGGCCTGGGCCGCGGCCGAGGGCTGGGAGGCGTTGCACCGGGAGCTGGCGCGCATCGACCCGGAGTCGGCGGCGCGCATCCATCCCAATGATCCGCAGCGCCTGACCCGGGCGCTGGAGGTACAACGGGTCAGCGGCCTGAGCATGAGCGAGCACCGTCGGCGCCAGGCGGCGCAAAATAGCGGGCCAGAGGCGCCCGGCGCCGGCCATTTCCCTTATACTGTGGCGCAATTCGCCATAGCTCCGGTCGAGCGCAGGGTGCTGCATGAGCGCATCGCGCAGCGTTTTCGCCTGATGCTGGAACAGGGCTTCGTCGAAGAGGTCGAAGCGTTGCGCCTGCGGGGTGACCTGCATGCGGGACTGCCGTCGATCCGCGCGGTGGGCTATCGCCAGGTATGGGATTACCTGGACGGGCGCCTGAGCCGCGAGGACATGGCGGGGCGGGGCATCATCGCCACGCGCCAGCTGGCCAAGCGCCAGTTCACCTGGCTGCGCGGCTGGGACAAGCTGCATTGGCTGGACAGCCAGGCCGATGACAATCTGGCGCTCGCCTTGAAATACCTACAGACGGTCTCCATATTGTGATGAGACCCGTCTATTCGCCGTCTATCCTTGGCTTTTGGGGCTGATACGGCATAAGCCATCTTTGCTTTACTACATTTGACACCTTAAGGAGTGCGGCACATGTCAAAAGGGCATTCGCTACAAGACCCTTACCTGAATACCCTGCGTAAGGAACGCGTACCGGTTTCCATCTATCTGGTGAACGGCATCAAGCTGCAGGGCCAGATCGAATCCTTCGACCAGTTCGTGATTTTGCTGAAGAACACTGTCAGCCAGATGGTCTACAAGCACGCCATTTCCACCGTGGTGCCGAGCCGTCCGGTGCGCCTGCCCAGTGCTTCCGAAGGCGAGCAGGTCGAGCCGGGCAACGCCTGATAGGAGCCTGACTTGTTCTTCGAGCGTCACGGCGGTGGTGAACGGGCCATCCTTGTCCATCTGGAAGGCAGCAACCCCGAGGCGGCCGAAGACCCGCAGGAGTTCCAGGATCTCGCGCTGTCTGCCGGCGCGGACATGGTGGCGCTGGTCACCGTGCCGCGCCACATGCCCACGGCCAAGTTCCTGATCGGCAGCGGCAAGGTCGAGGAGTTGCGCGACCTAGTCAGGGAGTCCGAGGCCGAGCTGGTCATCTTCAACCACACCCTCACGCCCAGCCAGGAACGCAACCTGGAGCGGGTGTTCGAGTGTCGTGTGCTCGACCGCACCGGCCTGATCCTCGACATCTTTGCCCAGCGCGCGCGAACCCACGAAGGTAAGCTGCAGGTCGAGCTGGCTCAGCTCGACCATATGAGCACCCGCCTGGTGCGCGGCTGGACCCACCTGGAGCGGCAAAAGGGCGGTATCGGCCTGCGCGGCCCGGGTGAAACCCAGCTGGAAACCGACCGCCGCCTGCTTCGCGTGCGCATTCGCCAGATCAAGCAGAAGCTGGAGAAGGTGCGCAGCCAGCGCGAGCAGGCCCGCCGTGGTCGTCGCCGCGCGGATATTCCCTCGGTTTCGCTGGTCGGCTACACCAACGCCGGCAAATCCACCCTGTTCAATGCGCTGACCACTTCCGCGGTCTACGCCGCCGACCAGCTGTTCGCCACCCTCGACCCGACCTTGCGCCGTCTCGAGCTGGACGACCTGGGGCCGGTGGTGCTGGCCGATACCGTGGGCTTCATCCGTCACCTGCCGCACAAGCTGGTCGAGGCCTTCCGTGCCACGCTGGAAGAGTCGAGCAACTCCGACCTGCTGTTGCACGTGATCGACTCCCATGAGCCGGAGCGCGACCAGCAGATCGAGCAGGTCATGGCCGTGCTCGGCGAGATCGGCGCCAACGAGCTGCCGATGCTCGAGGTGTACAACAAGATCGACCTGGTCGAGGGCGTCGAGCCGCAGATCCAGCGTGACGGCGACGGCAAGCCCGAACGGGTATGGCTGTCGGCGCGCGATGGCAAGGGCCTGGAGTTGCTGCGCCAGGCGGTCGCCGAGTTGCTCGGCGAGGACCTGTTCGTCGGCACCCTGCGTCTGCCGCAGCGTCTGGGGCGCCTGCGGGCGCAGTTCTTCGAGCTCAATGCGGTGCAGAGCGAAGCGCACGACGAGAAGGGCGACACGCTGCTGGCGATCCGTCTGCCGCGTGCCGAGCTCAATCGCCTGGTCAGTCGCGAAGGGCTGAAGCCGCAGGACTTCCTCGCGCAACACACTTTGCAATAAAGCCCGTGCCGCCGTTTTTGCGGCGGTTCGGGTGCTTCGGTAGCATGGGCTGGCGCGCCGTTGGCGCGTCTTCGCTTTATCAGATGGAGAGCGCTATGGCTTGGAATGAGCCGGGTGGCAACTCGAACAACCAGGATCCCTGGGGCGGCCGCAAGGGCGGTGGACGCCAGGGCCCGCCGGACCTCGACGAAGCCTTCCGCAAACTGCAGGAGAGCCTCAACGGCATCTTCGGCGGCGGCAAGAAACGCGATGGTGATGGCCAGGGCGGTGGCTGGGGCATGCTCGGCATCGGTGCCGCGCTGCTGGTGGCCGTGTGGCTGTGGAACGCGGTGTACATCGTCGACGCCCAGGAGCAGGCGGTGATCCTGCGCCTCGGCAAGTACCAGGAAACTGTCGGCCAGGGTCTGAACATCTACTTCCCGCCCTTCGAGAAGAAGTTCCAGGAGAACGTGACCCGCGAGCGCTCCTTCTCCAAGGAAGGGCAGATGCTCACCGAGGACGAGAACATCGTCGAGGTGCCGCTGACCGTGCAGTACAAGATCAGCAACCTCAAGGACTTCGTGCTCAACGTCGATGCCCCCGAGGTCAGCCTGCAGCATGCCACCGAGAGTGCCCTGCGCCACGTCGCCGGCTCCACCTCGATGGACGAGGTGATCACCCTCGGCCGCGAGCAGATGGGCCAGGAAGTCAGCAAGCGCCTGCAGGGCTTCCTCGACGACTACGGCACCGGCATCACCGTCACCCAGGTCAACATCCAGCGCGCCACGGCTCCGGCCGAGGTCAAGGATGCCTTCGACGACGTGATTCGTGCCCGCGAGGACGAGCAGCGCGAGAAGAACCAGGCCGAGACCTACGCCAACGGCGTGGTGCCCGAGGCCCGCGGCCAGGCCCAGCGCATCATCGAGGACGCCAACGGCTACCGCGACGAGGTGGTGGCCCGCGCCCAGGGTGAGGCCGATCGCTTCAGCAAGCTGGTGACCGAGTACCGCAAGGCGCCCGAGGTCACCCGCCAACGCCTGTACCTGGACACCATGCAGCAGGTCTTCAGCAATACCAGCAAGGTGCTGGTGACCGGCCAGGAAGGGCAGAACAACCTGTTGTACCTGCCACTGGACAAGATGATCGACAACCGTGGCGCCACCGGCGGCAATCAGTCGGGCGCCCCGAGCGCCAGCGGCGAGACCGCTACCCGCATCATCAACACTGTCGAGCGTGGCGATCTGCGTTCTAGGGAGAGCCGCTGATGAGCAACAAGTCGCTGTTTGCCCTGATCGGGGGCGTGCTCTTCGCCATCGTGGCGTGGAATAGCCTGTACATCGTCTACGAGACGGAAAAGGCCGTACTGCTGCAGTTCGGTAAGATCCAGGTGGCCGACGTGAAGCCTGGCCTGCACCTCAAGGTGCCGGTGATGAACCAGGTGCGCAAGTTCGACGCGCGCCTGCTGACCCTGGAGTCGCCGATCCAGCGTGTACTCACCCTGGAGAAGAAGGCGGTGATGGTCGATGCCTTCGCCAAGTGGCGGGTGGCTGACGCCGAACGCTATTACACCGCCACTTCCGGTATCCGCCAGATCGCCGACGACCGCCTGTCGCAGCGCCTGATTACCGCCCTGGCCAACCAGTTCGGTACCCGCACCCTGCATGAGGTGGTGTCCGGCGAGCGCGATGCGCTGATGGCGGCCATCACCAAGTCGCTCAACGGCATGGCGCAGAAGGAGCTGGGCATCGAGGTGGTGGACGTGCGCGTCAAGGCCATCGACCTGCCGAAGGAGGTCTACCGCAGCGTGTTCGACCGCATGAGCTCCGAGCGCGAGCGCGAGGCCCGCGAGCACCGTGCCAAGGGGCGCGAGCTGGCTGAGGGTATTCGCGCCGACGCCGACCGGCAGAAGCGCGTGATCCTTGCCGAAGCCTATCGCGAGGCCGAGGAGATTCGCGGTGACGGCGATGCCAAGGCGGCTTCGATCTACGCGGCCGCCTATGGCCAGGACGCCGAGTTCTACGCCTTCTACCGTAGCCTGGGCGCCTACCGCGACAGCTTCTCGAGCAAGAACGACGTGCTGGTGCTGGATCCGAAGAGCGAATTCTTCCGCTATCTGCAGCAGTCCAAGCCCTGATGGCAGCATCCCGGCGCGGCCGTTCGGCCGCGTCGGGGTGACCTCCGGGGAAAACGTGTTATCATGGGTCAGCCGGGAAAATGCCCGGCTTTTTTGCGTCTGCGGGAATCATGTGGCAGGAACTGGGCATCGCCTTTTGTCTGATGTTGGTGCTGGAAGGCATCCTGCCCTTCCTCTATCCGCGGCGTTGGCGCGGCGCGATCGCGCAACTGGCACAGTTGCCCGACCGTCAGCTGCGCCTCATGGGGCTGGCCAGCATGCTGCTGGGGACCGCCCTCCTGTATCTGCTTCACTGAAGGCTGCCGCCCGTACCGAGAGGGGAATGGCGAAATGGCAACGGTAGACCGCTGGCTCCTGCCAGATGGCATCGAAGAAGTACTGCCGCCGGAAGCGGCACTGATCGAGGCGGCACGCCGCCAGGTGCTGGATCTGTTCCAGCGTTGGGGCTACGAGTTCGTCGTCACCCCGCACATCGAATATCTCGAGTCCCTGCTCACCGGTGCCGGCCAGGACTTGGACCTGCGCACCTTCAAGGTGACCGACCCGCTGTCCGGCCGGCAAATGGGCTTCCGCGCCGACATCACCCCGCAGGTGGCACGGATGGATGCCCACACCCTGCGTCGTGAGGGCCCCAGCCGCCTGTGCTATGCCGGCAGCGTGCTGCACGCCAAGCCGCGCGCCCTGGCCACCTCGCGCAGCCCGATCCAGCTGGGCGCCGAGCTGTACGGCGACGCCAGCCCGGCCAGCGACGTGGAAGTCATCAGCCTGATGCTCGATACCCTGGCCCTGGCCCGCGTGCCGGACGTGCACATGGACCTCGGCCATGTCGGCATCTATCGCGGCCTGGCCCGTGCCGCTGGCCTGTCCGGGGAGACCGAGCAGCAGCTGTTCGACGCCCTGCAGCGCAAGGCGGTGGATGAGGTCGATGCCCTCACCGAGTCCCTGCAACCGCACCTAGCCAGCATGCTGCGCGCCCTGGTCGAGCTGTGCGGCGGCCGCGAGGTGCTGGACCTGGCCCAGGCGGCCCTGGTCGAGGCGCCGGTCGAAGTACATGCCGCGCTGGATCAGCTGGTGGCTATCGCTGACCAGCTGGAGCTGCGCTATCCCGAGCTGCCGCTGTACTTCGACCTCGGCGAGCTGCGCGGCTATCACTATCACACCGGTGTGGTGTTCGCCGCCTTCGTGCCGGGCGTCGGCCAGTCCATCGCCCAGGGCGGCCGCTACGACGACGTCGGCGGCAATTTCGGCCGGGCGCGTCCGGCCACCGGTTTTTCCACCGACCTGAAGACCCTGGTCACCCTCGGTGACATGCAGGTCGAGGCGCCGGCCGCCGGTGTGTGGGCGCCGGATCACCACGACCTGTACCTGTGGCAGGCCGTACAGCGCCTGCGTGGTGAAGGGGTGCGCGTAGTCCAGGCCCTGCCCGGACAGGATGTGAGCGCGGCGGGCGAGGCGGGCTGCGACCGCCAGCTGCAGCTGCGCGACGGACGTTGGCAAGTGGCGCCGCTGGCGTCCTGACGAGTTTTCCGCCGGCTGCGGCCGGCATCGAGCTTCCGAATAGAGGACAAGTGTTATGGGTAAGAATGTCGTGGTCCTGGGCACCCAGTGGGGTGATGAGGGCAAGGGCAAGATCGTCGACCTGCTGACCGAGCAGGCCGCCGCGGTAGTGCGCTATCAGGGCGGCCACAACGCCGGCCATACCCTGGTCATCGACGGCGAGAAGACCGTGCTGCACCTGATCCCGTCCGGCATCCTGCGCGAAGGCGTGCGCTGCCTGATCGGCAACGGTGTGGTGGTCGCCCCCGACGCCCTGATGCGCGAGATCACCAAGCTGGAAGAGAAGGGCGTGCCGGTGCGCGAGCGCCTGCGCATCAGCCCGTCCTGCCCGCTGATCCTGTCCTACCACGTGGCCCTCGACCAGGCCCGCGAGAAGGCCCGTGGCGACGCCAAGATCGGCACCACCGGTCGCGGCATCGGCCCGGCCTACGAAGACAAGGTGGCCCGTCGCGGCCTGCGCATCGGCGACCTGTTCCATCGCGAGCGCTTCGCTTCCAAGCTGGGCGAGCTGCTGGACTACCACAACTTCGTGCTGGTCAATTACTACAAGGAGCCGGCCATCGACTTCCAGGCCACCCTGGACGAGTGCATGGCCTACGCCGAGCAGCTGCGCCCGATGATGACCGACGTCACCGCCGAGCTGCACGAGCTGCGGCGCGCCGACAAGGACATCATGTTCGAGGGCGCCCAGGGCTCGCTGCTGGACATCGACCACGGCACCTACCCCTACGTCACCAGCTCCAACACCACCGCCGGCGGTACCGCCACCGGTTCCGGTTTCGGCCCGCTGTACCTGGACTACATCCTCGGCATCACCAAGGCCTACACCACCCGCGTCGGCTCCGGCCCGTTCCCCACCGAGCTGTTCGACGAGACCGGCGCCTTCCTGGCCAAGCGCGGCCACGAGTTCGGCTCCACTACCGGTCGCGCCCGTCGCTGCGGCTGGTTTGACGCCGTGATCCTGCGCCGCGCCATCGAGATCAACAGCATCTCCGGCCTGTGCCTGACCAAGCTGGACGTACTCGACGGCCTGGATACCATCCGCATCTGCACCGGCTACAAGGACGCCGCCGGCAAGCTGCTGGTCGACGCGCCGACCGACGCCGACAGCTACATCGGCCTGCAGCCGGTGTACGAGGAAATGCCTGGCTGGAGCGAGTCGACCCTGGGCGCCAAGACCCTGGAAGAGCTGCCGGCCAACGCCCGCGCCTACATCAAGCGCGTGGAGGAGCTGGTCGCTGCGCCGATCGACATCATCTCCACCGGCCCGGACCGCAACGAGACCATCGTCCTGCGCCAT
This sequence comes from Pseudomonas alcaligenes, assembly GCF_041729615.1. NCBI lineage: Bacteria > Pseudomonadati > Pseudomonadota > Gammaproteobacteria > Pseudomonadales > Pseudomonadaceae > Aquipseudomonas > Aquipseudomonas alcaligenes. The sequence continues at coordinate 3,001,095 of NZ_CP154874.1, forward strand.
CCGTTCGCCTGATCCTGCCGTAACGGAAAAGGCCGCCTCGAGCGGCCTTTTTTGTGGGCACGATTTCTGCGGGGCAAATCGCAGGCAATAAAAAGGCCGGCTTGTGGCCGGCCTTCAGGGGGTGGTGTTGGCTTACTTCTGGTATGCCGCTACCGCCTTCAGAATCATTTGGCGAGCGGCGTCGGCGCCTGCCCAGCCTTCGACCTTGACCCACTTGCCCTTCTCCAGATCCTTGTAGTTCTCGAAGAAGTGCTTGATCTGCTCCAGCAGCAGGGCCGGCAGGTCGGTGTATTCCTGCACGTCCTTGTACAGCACGCTCAGCTTGTCGTGCGGCACGGCGACCAGCTTGGCGTCGCCGCCGGCTTCGTCGCTCATGTTCAGCACGCCGACCGGGCGGCAGCGGATGACCGAACCCGGGGCGACCGGGTAGGGGGTCACGACCAGCACGTCGAGGGGGTCGCCGTCGTCGGCCAGGGTGTGCGGGATGAAGCCGTAGTTGGCCGGGTAGAACATCGGGGTGGCCATGAAGCGATCGACGAATAGGCAGTCGGTGTCGTGATCGATTTCGTACTTGATCGGCGCGTGGTTGGCCGGAATCTCGATGGCGACGTAGATGTCGTTCGGCACGTCTTTGCCGGCCGGAACTTTGCTGTAGCTCATGGGCGACTCCCCTGGGGTGGGCCAAAAAAAGTGGGCGGATTATAGGCACATTCCCCAGGCGTTACTATGCCTGGTCGATTATCCGTTGGTCGTGTCGCGGTAATCAGGGTGGTTTTGCTGCAGGGCCCGCAGGCGTGCCAGCGGGTCCTGGCGGTAGAAGACCTGCAGCTGCTGATAGACGGCCGGGAAGGCTGCGGCCAGCAGGTCCGGGGCGGTGAAGAAGTATTCGCTGGTGACGGCGAAGAATTCCGCCGGGTTCTCGGCGGCATAGGGGTCGATGGCGGTCTCGGCCTCGGGGTCGGCGTCGAGGATGGCGTTGAGGCCATCGTAGGCCGCCTGCATGGCGGTGGCCCAGTCCTGGATGCGCATGTCGCGGTGCAGCGGCGGCAGGCCGTTGGCGTCGCCATTGAGCATGTCCAGCTTGTGCGCCAGCTCGTGGATCACCAGGTTGTAGGCATCCCAGCCGCCACTGCTCTGCACGCCGGGCCAGGCGAGGATCACCGGGCCCTGCTGCCAGGCCTCGCCGCTGCGCTCGTCGTCCCACTCGTGCTCGACGCCGGCGGCATCGCGATGGCGCTGCGGGCTGACGAAGTCGTCCGGGTACAGGACGATCTCGTGGAAGCCCTGGTACCAGTCCAGATCGGCCAGGTGCAGCAGCGGCAGCTCGGCCTGGGCGGCCAGAGTCAGGCGATCAATTTCATCCAGCTCGATGCCGGGCAGGCTGGTCAGGCGCTTGCAGTGCAGGAACAGCACGGCGCGCTGGAACAGGCGCTGCTCCTCGGCCTCGGCGAGGCCGTCGAGGATCGGCAGACGGGCGCGCACCGCCTGCCAGTGCTGGGTGGTGTAGGGCGAACGGGAGAGGATGCGCCGGCGGCGCCAGGCGCGGAACGACCACATGCGGAATGCTCGGCAGCAGGCCGGGGCAGGGGGGCTGCCCCGACGGCGCTCAGTCGCCCAGTTCCAGAGTGTAGTTCTTGAATTTCTCGTCTTCGCGGAAGCCGATGGACTCGTAGGTCTTCTGCGCCACCACGTTGTCCACGCTGGTAGCCACGCGTAGGCGCACGGCGTTGGTTTCCTTGGCCATCTGCTTGGCGGTCTGCAGCAGGCGGTCGGCGACCAGCATGCGCCGGGCGTCCTCGGCCACATAGATGTCGTTGAGAATCCATACGCGCTTGAGCGACAGCGAGGAGTAGCTGGGGAACAGCTGGCAGTAGCCGAGCAGCTTGTCCTCGTCGTCCGCCAGGGCCAGGTAGATCACCGATTCCTTGCGCTTGATGCGGGTCTCGAGGAACTTGCGCGACGAGTCCGGGAAGGGCAGCTGGCCATAGAATTCGCGGTACTTGATGAACAGCGGGGTCAGCAGGTCCAGGTGCTCCAGGGTGGCTTGGACAATGCGCATGGCGGGCCTCGGCGTCTGTGGACTGATGTGGATGGCACTGCAGATGCTGTGCCAGCGGTCAGTTCGATGCTGCCCAAACCGGCTGGAAAGCGCAATCCAAGCAAGCGTTTGATTTTGCATGGCGCCCGCCGTCCACCGCGCCCGCCGCTCTGCGGCGGGGTCTGGCGATGTCACAGGGTGCCGTGCAGGGCGGCACTGAAGATCGCGGCGGTGTCGGTTTCCTGCAGTGGCCTGGGGTTGCCGCCCGCGGAAGGGTCGACCACGGCCATCTGGGCGATCTGCGCGCTGCGCTGGTCATCCACCCCGAGACCGGCCAGGGTATGCGGCACGCCGCTGTCCTCGCGCAGGCGCATGACCAGGTCGAGGAAGCTGGCGAAGCCGGGATTGGCCAGGCCGAGATAAGCCGCCAGGCGGGTGATGCGTTCCTCGATCACGCCGCGGTTGAACTGCAGCACGTAGGGCATCAGCACCGCGTTGGTCATGCCGTGGTGGGTGTCGTACAGCGCACCGATCGGGTGCGCCAGGGCGTGCATGCCGCCCAGGCCCTTCTGGAAGGCGGTGGCGCCCATGGCGGCGGCGGCCAGCATGTCGGCGCGCGCATCGAGATCGTCGGGCTGGCGCACGGCGCGGATCAGCGATTGCTGCACCAGGCGCATGCCCTCCACCGCGATGCCGTCGGCCAGCGGGTGGAAGCCCGGCGCGCAGTAGGCTTCCAGGCAGTGCGAGAAGGCGTCCATGCCGGTGCCGGCGGTGACCCAGGCGGGCATGCCAACGGTCAGCTCGGGATCGCTGATGACGATCTTCGGCATCATCTGCGGGTGGAAGATGATGCGCTTGGTGTGGGTGCGCTCGTCGGTGAGGATGCCGGCGCGGCCGACTTCCGAGCCGGTGCCGGCGGTAGTCGGCACGGCGATGATCGGGGCGATGCCCTTCGGGTCGGCGCGGGTCCACCAGTCGCCGACATCCTCATAGTCCCAGACCGGGCGCGCCTGGCCGCTCATGAAGGCGATCAGCTTGCCCATGTCCAGGCCGCTGCCGCCGCCGAAGGCGACCACGCCGTCGTGCTTGCCGGCGTGGTAGGCGGCCAGGCCGGCGTCGAGGTTGGCGCCCACCGGATTGGGCTTGAGATCGCTGAAGATCGCTGCGCCGAGGCCGGCGGCCTTGAGCGAGTCGAGGGCGGCGCTGGTGATCGGTGCGCTGGCCAGGCCGCGATCGGTGACCAGCAGCGGGCGCTGCATGCCCAGGCTCTGGCACAGCGCCGGCAGCTCCTTGATGCGCCCGGCGCCGAAGCGCACCGAGGTGGGGTAGTTCCAGTTGGCGGTCTTGCTCATGGCACACTCCTTGTTGGGTTTGGGTAGCCCGGATGCAATCCGGGGCTGGGCCATCCCGGATTGCATCCGGGCTACAGGGGCGTTGTTCGCGGAGCTCGCTCCTACAGACAGCTGCTGGCGCTCGCCATGACCTCAGAGCTGGTGGCGCAGATGGAACGACTTGGGCCGGGTCAGGTGCTCGTAGCCCAGGCGCGACAGGGTGGCGCCGCGCCCGGTGTGCTTGACCCCGGTCCAGGCCAGGGCCGGGTCGAGGTAGTCGCAGCGGTTCATGAACACGGTGCCGGTCTCCAGTTGGCCGCCGAGGCGCTCGGCGGCGTCCAGATCGCTGCTCCAGATGGCCGCGCTGAGACCATAGGGGCTGTCGTTCATCAGGGCGATGGCCTCGGCGTCGCCGGCCACCGGCATGATGCCGACCACCGGGCCGAAGCTTTCCTCGCGCATCACTGCCATCTCGTGGTCGACCTGTACCAGCACCTGCGGCGCCATGTAGGGCGTGCCGGGGGCGTCGGCGGCGAA